>CALXLX010000054.1 GCA_944389315.1 uncultured Opitutales bacterium | reverse complement strand
AGTTTACAAAATCTTTGGAATACCATACGGTGCCGCAATCGCTGGTGGAATAGATGTAAAAAACCCCGTCATCTATAAGTAGGGCATGGTCTGCAAAGTTGTCGGGGAGAATTGGGTTACCTGAGTAGCTAAAGCCGTTTCCGTAAGAAAGCAGGCCGGTAAAAAAAACACAAAAAAATAATAGCGCAATTCTCATGGGAATTTACGCTATTTATCTCCGCCGTTTTTTAAAGCTTTTTTGCGGAAGAAATTTAATATTAAGCAGGAGCCGCCTTACCGCCTTGCAGCCAGGTCGTACTCTTTTACCTCCTGGGGATATTTATATGAGGCGGCGTCTTTTGAAGTGATAAATTCGGCCTTAAGCGTCATGCTTGAACCTTTGCCTTCAAAATTTATGGCTTCTATAAGATCTCCGCGCTTCTTTATGTATAAGCGCCCGACCGACAAATTAAAATCCTTCTCCGACTCGCTATTTTGCGCGAGAAAAGCGGCAACCTCCTTCATTTGCTCCTCGAGTTTATCCAAATCTGCCTTGGATATTCTGGCGCAAGCCTCCGGCAGTTGCGCTTTGAGTTTATCCCTGCCTTGGGCCTCAGGATTCTCTCGGTTTGAGACAGTACATATGCTAAGCGCATCGGCGGGCAGGTCTGTAGAATATAACAGCGTATCGCGCGTAAGCGAAGGTGCATGCAACAGCCTTAAATAAATATCCGGATATGTGAAGTTTTCATTGAAACTGATTCTTGTATAACCTAAAGCTTGTGGATTTTGCCCGGGCGAAAGGTTCAGCGCGGGGTTCACCACGGCATCTCCCATAGACAACAACCCGAACCTCTTTGAATAGATATAACGGCTGGAGAAGTCCTTGCTGCCGGCTGGCTTTATGGAAAGTTCCACGGTATCGTCGGCCGTCCAAACGTCGAGACTTGTCTCTGACTTTCCGTTTGGGGAACTTTGGGTAAGGGTTGTTCTTATCGATACGACACCGTTTTGTTTCATCGCGCCGAATAGCGAAGAAGAAACTGGGGTGGCTTTTGGAATCAATTTGTCGCTTTGGGCATTTGCGGTAAATGGAAGAATGGCAAACGCAAATATTGCCGTAATATATGGAATGTATGCTTTCATAGTCGAACTTATGAACTACTTTGTTTTATAGGCAGAAATTTGTCCCCTATAAAGGATACAATAAATTCCGCTTGCTGAGAATATCCCTGTGTTTGTTCCGGTAAATTATTCTCTGCGCCGCAAAGACTTTTTGATGCGTATGGGAATAATAGAAATTGACGGGAGGCGAAAAACTGTTTTTCATATTTCAATTAACCATGCCAAAACGCACAGATATTAAATCCATTTTAATCGTGGGTTCGGGGCCTATTGTGATAGGCCAGGCCTGCGAGTTCGACTACTCGGGCAGCCAAGCCTGCAAAGCGCTAAGGGAAGAGGGATACAAGGTAATATTGGTCAACTCCAATCCCGCCACAATCATGACGGATCCTCAGATGGCCGACGTTACCTACATAGAGCCCCTTGTGCCCGAAATTTTGGAAAAGATAATCGCAAAAGAGCGCCCAGACGCATTGTTGCCTACATTGGGCGGCCAGACGGGACTGAATTTGTCCGTAGAGCTCTATAAGAGAGGCATACTCCAAAAATATAATGTGGAGATGATAGGAGCCGACGCCGAAGCGATAGAAAAGGGCGAGGACAGGGAGAAGTTCAGGGAGGCCATGGTAAAAATCGGCCTTGATGTGCCGCTTAGCGTAGTGGTGCATTCGCTCAAGGAAGCGCTCGATTGGGCGGACTGGCATAAGAAATACCCGCTGATAATACGCCCGAGCTTCACCCTCGGCGGAACGGGCGGCGGCATAGCGTACAATAGGGACGAGTTTGAAAGAATGGCGGCTTTCGGCCTCAGCGCGTCTCCAGCGGGGGAAATACTCATAGAGGAGTCTCTCCTGGGCTGGAAGGAGCTTGAGATGGAGGTTATGCGCGACTGCAAAGACCAGTGCATAGCAATCTGCTCCATAGAGAATTTCGACCCGATGGGCGTCCACACAGGAGATTCCATCACGATAGCCCCGGCGCTGACCCTTACGAATAAGGAATACCAGCTTATGCGCGAGGCGTCTTTTGCAATCATCAGGGAGATAGGCGTCAAGTGCGGCGGCTCAAACATACAGTTTGCGCTCAATCCCGTGGACGGCAGAATGATAATCATAGAGATGAACCCGAGGGTCTCTCGATCTTCGGCGCTCGCATCGAAAGCAACAGGTTTTCCGATTGCAAAAGTGGCGGCAAAACTTGCTGTGGGATATTCGCTCGACGAGCTTAAAAACGACATTACAAAAAAGACGCCGGCGTGCTTCGAGCCGGCAATCGACTATGTTGTCGCGAAGGTTCCCCGCTTTGCGTTCGAGAAATTTGCGGGTTCCGACAGCACTCTTACAAGTTCGATGAAGAGCGTCGGCGAGGTGATGTCCATAGGCAGGAGCTTCAAGGAATGCCTGCAAAAGGCGCTTCGCTCCCTCGAGATTGGCGCAAGGGGCCTCGGCGGCGGCGGAAAGTTCGGCGGAAAGGAAGTTACGGATATTTCCGAGATCAGCAGCGGCCTCGTCCGCCCGACGGCGGAGAGAATATTCTACATGCGCTACGCACTTTTGGCGGGAATGAGCCAGGAGCAGATAAGCGAATACACGAAGATAGATCCTTGGTTTGTGCGCGAGGTTGCGGGAATTGTCGGGATAGAAAAGGAGCTTGCCGCATCGGGCATATTAAATATCTCTGCAGATCTTCTCGAAAGGGCAAAGAAGGCCGGCTTTACCGATTTGCAGATAGCCACAATATGCAATACCAAGATAAGGAACATCAAAAAACTTCGCGAAGATTTTGGGATAAACACCATATACAGGCTGGTGGACACCTGCGCCGCGGAGTTTGAGGCCTACACGCCTTACTACTATTCCACGTACGGTTCGGAAAACGAGCTTAAGCCGAGCGACAGGAAAAAGATAATGATAATAGGCGGCGGGCCGAACAGGATAGGGCAGGGAATAGAGTTCGACTATTGCTGCGTGCACGCGTCTTTTGCGCTGCGCGAGGCCGGGTACGAGACGATAATGGTAAATTCAAACCCGGAGACGGTTTCGACGGATTACGACACTTCGGACAAGCTGTTCTTCGAGCCGCTCACGCTCGAGGACGTTTTGGAGGTTTACAAGCAGAATAATTGTGACGGCGCGATAGTCCAGTTCGGCGGGCAGACTCCGCTGAATTTGGCAAGCGAGCTTAAGGAAAACGGCGTAAATATAATAGGCACTTCTCCCGAATCCATAGACGCGGCTGAGGACAGGGAGATATTCAAGCACATAATAGAAAAGCTGAATCTGCGCCAGCCTGTCAACGCGACGGCCACTACGCCCGAAGACGCGTACAAGCTTGCTGGCCAAATCGGCTTCCCGATACTTCTGCGCCCCAGCTTTGTATTGGGTGGCAGGGGAATGTTTATAGTCTACAATATGGACGACATGAAAAAGGTTGTCCGCGATGCTTTTGAGGCGGCTCCGGGCAAGCCCGTGCTGCTCGATAAATTCCTTGAGGACGCCATAGAGCTTGACGTGGACGCAATCTCCGACGGCGAAACCACGGTGATAGGCGGCATGCTCGAGCATATAGAATACGCGGGCGTGCATTCCGGAGACGCGGCTATGGTGCTGCCTCCGCATACGCTTTCGGAAAACGTGTTAAACGAAGTTCGCAAGGCTACGTTCGACCTGGCAAAAGAGTTGAAGGTAGTCGGGCTGATGAACATACAGTTTGCAATAAAGAACGGGGAGGTTTACATACTCGAGGTAAACCCAAGGGCTTCGAGGACTGTGCCGTTTATATCAAAGGCGATAGGGGTTCCTTTGGCGAAGTTGGCAGCGAGGGTTATGGCGGGCGAAAAGCTCAAGGATTTGGGATTTACGAAGGAGGTAAAGATTCCATACATCGCGGTAAAGGAAAGCGTGCTTCCATTTGTGCGTTTCAGTGGAACGGCTATAATGCTCAGCCCCGAGATGCGTTCTACGGGCGAGGTTATGGGAATAGACAAGGACCTCGGCACGGCGTTCGCAAAAAGCCAGATAGCCGCGCAGCCCGGGCTGCCGACTTCGGGCAATGTGTTCTTGTCTGTAAAAGACCACGACAAGGAGATGGCTGTGGATATTGCGAAGTCGCTCGACAGGCTCGGCTTTAAGATATTCTCAACCGCGGGAACGGCAAAAGTTCTGCAGGCGCACGGCATACCAGTAACGCGCACATATAAGCTCAACGAGGGCGCGCGCCCGAATGTCGTGGATATGATTAAGAACGACGAGATGGCCCTCATAATAAATACACCGTCGGGAATGTATCCGCGTTTGGACGAGAACCGCATACGCCAGGAGGCCCTGCTTAAGAAAGTATGCATGATAACCACCATAATGGGAGCGTACGCGGCAATAAAGGGCATAGAGGCTATGGGCAAAAAGGAGCTGGGGGTAAAGTCCCTCCAGGAATATATGGCAATGTTAAACGAAAAACACTAGTACAATGAACAGCGCGATATTGGCATTTGAAGACGGCACCATTTTCAGGGGCAAACCCTTTGGCGCAAAAAAGACGGTTTTAGGCGAGGCGGTTTTCAACACCTCGATGATGGGGTATCAGGAGCTTCTGACTGAGCCGTCGAACTACAAGAACATTCTCGTGATGACCTTCGTGGAAATAGGCTGCTACGGGATAAACAATGAAGACTCTGAAAGCCCAAGGGTGATGGCATCCGGATTGGTCGTCGCGCAGGACTGCGAAGTTCCGAGCAACTGGAGAAGCCGCACGAGCCTTGGGGAATATCTGGAGAAAAACGGGGTTCCAGGCATAAGCGGCGTGGATA
Source organism: uncultured Opitutales bacterium (assembly GCA_944389315.1). Classification (GTDB taxonomy): domain Bacteria; phylum Verrucomicrobiota; class Verrucomicrobiia; order Opitutales; family Intestinicryptomonadaceae; genus CALXQW01. The sequence continues at coordinate 9,476 of CALXLX010000054.1, read as the reverse complement.
CCAGGACGATAACACGCAAGATAAGGTTGAACGGCTCTTTGAAGGCATGCCTGTCTACCGAGGATATTTCCGACGAGGAAGCCGTGAAGCTTGCCAAATCTTGGAGCGGTATAGAGGGCTCCAACTTCCTTAAGGACATCACCTGCAAGGCCGCGTATCATTTTGACGATTCTGCGGAGAATATCAAGCCGTTTGCGCTGGGCGGCGTGCACATAAGCACAAGGCCCAGAACTTTGCCTTTGTTCAAATGCGCGGCGATAGATTACGGGGCGAACAAGTCTCTTTTAAGCAGCCTTGCGTATAGCGGTTTCGATGTGACGGTGTACCCGGCGACGGTTTCCGCGGAGGAGATTATAGAGTCGGCCCCGCAGTGCGTATTTTTATCCGACGGGGCCGGAGACCCGTCGGCTGCTCCGCAAGAAGCGGACGTCGTGGCGAAGCTAATGGGAAAATATCCCGTATTCGGTGTAGGGTTCGGCCACCAGGTGATAACGCACGCCCTCGGCGCAAAGACGTACAAGCTTAAGTTCGGCCACCACGGCGGAAATTATCCGGTTAGGGATGTGGAGACGGGGAAAGTAAAGATAACCTCGCAGAACCACGTTTTTGTCTCCGACGGGGAATCTCTCGAAAAAGCCGGAGCGATAATAAGCGAGGTAAATATAGAAGACAACACCGTAGAGGGGCTGCGGCATAAAGATTTGCCGCTTTACTCGGTACAGTATGTCCCGGAGGCTGCTCCCGGAGCCCTCGGCGGCGGCTATCCGTTCGACATATTCTACGATATGGTAAAGAAAAATTCGTAATATGTCTTAATTTTTTCGGCAAAGCGCCTCGCATGTTGCGGAGCGCTTTTTGTTTTGCATTTAACGCTCTTAGAACCAGTAAAGACGTTAAGAGCTTTATCCGGCAAATTATTAACGCAGATTTATGTGGTATTTGTTTAAAAAAAGTTGAAAATATAGCAAATAAGCATATTATCCATATCAGATTTGTATTTTGTTGTATTATGAAGAGCTGAAGGGAGTTTATAAAAATTTCGTTTGCGGCATCGGTGGGCATAGCGGTCTGCGGATGTTAGTCTAAAGAGAAAACGGCAAAAACGTTTGATGATTCTGAGCGGGCGTGCTTGATCGCCCTTCCGAGCAGATAATTCCGGCCGACGACCAATGGGGCGGGGCAACCGATGCCGAAGTCATAAACTATATCGAAAACTGGGTGGGGAAATACTATCCGGAAATGTCTCCTATATACAAGAGGGGTATTGCCGCCGTTCAAAAAGCCTCCAACAGGCTGTATTCTAAGAACTTTCAGGACGTGGAGTTCGCGGCGCAGACGGAGTTTCTAAAAAAGATGGAAGCCGGCCTGCTCGACGGGCAGGATTGGACGGAAATTGCCCAGAAATACTTTTTCGAGGAGATACGCGTCAGGAGCATGCAGGGGTTCTACGGTCCGCCCAGGCACGGCGGCAACAAAAACTATATGTCGTATAAAATGTGCGGCTTGGAAATGCCGCATTTGCTCGGACAAAATAGATATTAATTTGTTAAAGATGGAAATTAAGCACGAATAGGTTGACGCTGTCATAATAGGCGCGGGTGCCGGAGGCGGGGTGGTTGCAAAGCAACTTGCCACGGCAGGCATCAAATGCGTGGTTCTTGAGCGGGGGCAATGGCCCGATTACGAGGATTCCCCCAACGACGAATTGATCAACCAGCGCACGCACGCGATAAGGCCTTTGCACTACATGGACAGGCGCAAGTTCGTCAACCCCGATAAGCCTTGGCTGACGGATCCGTTCTTGAATGCCGCATGCGTGGAGTCGGGCACGGTTACATACGGGGCGATGGCGTGGAGGTTCATGCCGCAAGACTTCAAACTGCATACGCTTTATCCGCATATATCCGGTTCGGCTCTTGCAGATTGGCCCATAACCTACGACGAACTCGAGCCCTTTTACGAGCAGGCCGAATATGAGATAGGCGTCGCGGGAGACCAGCGTGACAACCCGTATGCGCCTCCGCGGAAAAAGGACTTCCCCATGCCTGCGTTCGAGTACAACAGGGAGGATAAAGATGTATTGATACCGGCAATAAAGCGCATGGGCTTTCATCCCTATCCGATTCCCATGCTCCGCAATTCCGTAAGGTACAACGGCAGGGCCGCATGCCTTAGAAACCATACCTGCTGCGGCTACATATGCCCGTGCGACGCTAAAAACGGAACGCAAAATACGGTTATCCCCGTTGCGATGAAAACCGGCAACTGCGAGATCCGCACGGGCGCCATCGCCGTGCAGATAGCTATGCAGGGAAGGCTTGCTGTGGGCGTAAGATATTACGATCTCGAGCAGAGGCTGCATTATCAGCCTGCGTCCATAGTCGTTTCTGCGGCGGGATCGTCGGGAAGCGCAAAGCTGCTGTTGATGTCTAAATCGGACATGTTCCCCAACGGGTTGGGCAACAATTCCGACATGGTGGGCAGGTGCGTAAATTCCCACCACTACACAGGAGCTTTCGGGCTGTTTGACAGAGACGTATCGGCGGAGCAGGGGCCGGGGGCCACGGTCGCCTTTTCGGATTTAAACCATATCCCGGAGAAGAAAATCTTTACAGGTGTGCTGTGCTCGGAGTTCTACGCCCTGCCGTGGATGAGGACGCAAATAAGGCCGCCGAAATCTCCGATGTGGGGTGCGGAGCACAAGCGGTTTCAGCGCGAGAATTACAGGAGGATATTGAGGCTTTTCGGCCGGTGCAGGAGATTCCGATGTACGAAGCCAGGGTTGTGCTGCATAAGACGAGGAAGGACGCCTTTGGCATACCGATGCTTACTTCCGAGGGGGCAAACATCCTTTGACGGCGGAACAGGCGCGCATTATGTCCAGCGCGGCAGAGGCCGTCCTGAAGGAGGCCGGGGCAAAACAGACATGGCGGATAAACGACAAGCCAAACCTCAAATACTGCAACGCCGGAGGCCAGCACCAGTCGTGTTCCTGCAGAATGGGAGACGATCCTAAATATTCTGTCGTAGATCCGAATTGCAGAGTTTGGGGTACAGAAAACGTATTTATAGGCGACGCCGCCGTGCATGTAAACAACGGGGGCTTTAATCCGGCGCTTACAATAATGGCTCTCGCGTTCAGAACGGGCGCGCATATTGCAAAAACTTTTGGGAGTGGGATAGCGTGAAAAGATTGGCGGCAATATACCTGTTAGCGGCGCTTGCTTTGTGTGTAATATCCTTCGCCAGATACTCCGCATGGAACATGGCCGATCCTCAATACACCTGCGCGCAGTGCCATGAGATAAGGCCAACGCATGAGAGATGGAAGAATTCCGTGCATTCGGAAGTCTCCTGTGTAGAATGCCACGGAACTGCCGTTTCAAACGGGTTCCACAGCCTAAAAGAGAAAATCGGAATGGTTGTGTCCCATTTCACGAAAGATGTAGGCAATTCCGATATAAAACTCACCGAAAAGCAGCGTCTGGACATCATGGAACGTTGCCAAACGTGCCATAAAGCCGAATACGCAAAATGGCAAGGCGGGGCGCATTCTACAATATACGGCAATATATTCGAAGATAAAGTGCATAACCGGGAGGAGAAGCCTTATTGGGACTGCCTGCGCTGCCACGGCATGTTTTACGACGGTAATATACACGACTTGATGTCTCTTGAAGGCGAATGCGAAAGCTGGAGGATAAAAGATCCCCGGCAGCGCAAATTGCCTGCGATTCCCTGCATGGCATGCCATCAAATCCACATGGAAAAGGGGAAGATCCCGAATTTTAAAAACTCGTCGGAATCGAAGATAGCAAGCCCATCGATACCCAAAACCGCATTTTATTCCCGCGCGGACAAGGCGCACTTCCGGACGGACGAGCTTGCCGACGTAAAGCGTTATCTTGGGTATAAGCAGATAAAAGTATCCCAGGATCCGAATGCGAAACTGTGCTATAATTGCCATTCGCCGAATTGGCAACGCCAGGCCAGAACTTCGGACGACAGAACCCCCGTAGGCGTCCACGAAGGCATGAGTTGCCTTGTCTGCCATGACGCCCACTCGAACGCTGCGTCTGATTCTTGCGCAAAATGCCACGACGTTTCTATCGACGCATACAAGTTTAAACCTGGAAGCGGATGTCCCAATTTTTTAATAAAGCCGTTTTTAAATGGGCAAACGCCCAAGCCTTAGACTTTGCCAAGGGAAATGTTATATATGCGGAGCGCCGGATTATTCCGTCTATAAAAGGAGTTCTAATCGAAGTTCTCCTTTGCAAATTCTATCTTTTCCTCGATAGAAGCGTGCGCGTTTTCTGGCAGGGATTCTATCAGGCGCAAGCGTTTTAAAAGCCCGCAGCCATTGGCTATTTGTATGGCAAGGCCTGGGCGGGCATTCAGCTCCAAAAGCAGCGGGCCGCGCTTGCTGTCTGTCGATATGTCCGCTCCGAAATACCCCAAGGGCGTGAACGTTGCGCACAGCGCCGCAAGGCGCAGATGCTCCTGCCAAAATGGAATCCTCAATTCGGAAAGATTGGCATTTGTGTCGGGATGCACTTCAATCCGGCGGTTATGCTGGGCGGCAAAAAGGGGAAGCCCCGTCTTTATGCTAATGCCCACTCCTATGGCTCCCTGGTGCAAGTTCGCGCGGCCGTCTGAAAGTTTCGTCGCAAGGCGGATCATGGACATTACGGGATAGCCTTTGAAGACTATCAATCTAACGTCGGGAACTCCCTGGTAGCTGAAACGGCTGTATACATCGGAAAAATCTATGCACCGCTCAAATAGCGCATAGTCCGGATTCCCTCCCAAACTGTAAAGCCCGCTCAATATGTTTGATATATGTTCGTATATGAAATTGAAATCGCAAGATGTGCCGTTTGGCTTATAGAAGGTTTCCCCGTCGTGCCTGGTTATGACAAGTATTCCGCGGCCTCCGCTGCCATGCCCCGGCTTTATGACAAAATCTGGGACATTTTTAACTATATTAAAAAAATTCCTAACTTGAAACTGGCAATCTATGGATCCCAAGAGCTCGGCAGTAGATACTCCGTGCGCTATGGCGAGTTTTTTTGTGCGCAATTTATCGTCCACATCGGGATAGTCCTTGCGGTTGTTGTAGCGCATTATATACGCATGGTTGCGTTGATTCATTCCCAAAACTCCGTTTTCACGGAGAGTTTTGGGGCTCGCAAATTTCGGCAAATTAAAAGTCAATCTCATTTGTCCGCTAAAGATTTAAACCTTAACAATTCAGTCAGCCTATATCCAGTGTATGTGCCCAAGAGCAAGATTATGCCGAGTATCGCCAAATTAAGCTCCGCAAAGGTGTATAACAGGTACTGTAAATAGGAATTTGACAATACTAGATAGCTGAAGACAGCCGTTACAAGGCTTGCGGTAAGTTGCTTTATCGTGTGGCTTGCCCCGTCTTCCTCCCAAGTGGTGGAGGCCCTCTCTATGGTCCATGCAATTATAATCAGAGGGAAAAACGTCACACTCATGAAATCGGGAAGCTTTAGAATGTTTCCCGCAATGCTTATGGCCTGCATAATCAAAATTACGACCACCACAACAGCCGATATTCTTGGAACCATCAATAAATTAAGCTTTGATAACCAGAACCTTATAGATAAGCCCACCGTCAGAATGATTCCGAAACACAGCAGCCCCGATACCAAATTCATCTCCAGGAATGCCATTGCAATCAGAACCGGCATAAATGTTCCCATTGTCTGTATGCCTATGATGTTGCGGGCTATTACTATAAAAAGAATAGCCAGAGGCAAGAGTGTCAGGCGCTTAAATACATTCTGTTCAGATGCCGGGAGCGAGAACAAGGAAAAGTCTGAGAGTTTTTGGTTTCCGATTACGTCGGCTCTAATTCTGTTGAGGGACGCCGCGCCTTGAGGCACTTTAGTGACGGAGAACCTCAAAGATGAGTTTGACGCTCCGGCTATTTCGTAGAGGGATTTTCCCGAGCGCTGCAAAACGAGGAAATCTTTGGTCGATTGAATTTCGCCCGAACTTGGCTTGAACATAATCCATGCGTCTTTGCACCAAACCTCCAAAAATTGCGACGCCTGGGCGCTGCGCGCCTGTTCGTTGAGAAATATTCCCCTCACGATTCTGGCGTGAATCCCTTTTAAGGATAAGATCAAGTTTGCCGCCTCGAGAGTGCCGGAAGACCCGCTTAATGGAGAAAATAGCTTCTTCTGTTCCGGAGGCATTGCCGCAAGCTCTTTTAATAGAGCCGGAGCAAACTCGCGCGGGGTCATTCCGGATTCAGGATCTATTTTTTTAACGAGCTTGTTTGCGGCTATTTTTATGGCATCCGATACTTGTGGCGCTTTCACGTTATTTCCCGGAGGATTGATATCGTTGCTTTCCTCCGCGCCGGACTTTGGGATTATCTTAAACCTGTAGGATATATTTTGCCAGCCGGAGTCTGTGCAGACAAATTCTGCGGCCGCTCTAGCCAAGCCGTCCTTGTGGACAATTTTGAAGCGCGGATCCCCAGAGGGGTCTCTTCCGAAATAATACAGGGAAGTTTTTTCCGGAAGCGAGATGCTGAGTTTTACATCGGCACCCTTTTTTGCCTCAAAGGCAAGGGTGGCGTCAGCCTGGTAGTAAAATGAGGTCTTATCGTTGAAGCTGAAATCCAGATATTTTACCTTGATAAATGTAATTGCCGCAGCTACAAGGCAAAGAAGTGCCGCAAGCCAATATACCGTTAGTCGGCGTTGTCTGCTCTCTTGCATATGGCTAAATGGAATTTTTACGGGTTACATCTACGACCGCAATGCCGCTTAGGAGATTTCTTCCGAGGAGGACCTGATAGTCGAACGCGCTTCTGTCCGCAAGGGTGAACTCCCTCTCGAGCGTCAGATGCCCGATTTTTATGTTCAGCATTACCGAGAAGCGCTGTTGGTCCGGCATCCCGTGGCGTTTTATGGGAACAACCCTGACCACGGGGAGCTCGAAAGTTTTTTGTTCTCCGGAGGTTCTCGATTTTATCTTGAATGAAACCCATTTGCGCCCGTCCCGTTCAAAATTCTTTATGTCGGAAGCGTCGATGGAGCAAGTTGTAGCACCTGTGTCCACTCTGGCTTCAAAGCTGGAGTTAAAATCCGGCAGGCGCACGGTTTCAACTTCTCCGATTATGCCCAGGGGATATTTTTCTATTTCGAGAGCCATATCCGACTTTTTCTTTGCAAATTCTTCTGATTTGTCATGGATGTTGGTCTCCAACGGCAAAATTGCGCCAGATTGGCTATCGGTATCATTAGACGCGCAGGCCGGCATAACAAGCAGTAGGGTGGGGAAGGAAATCAGTTTGAGGGCTCTTTTTAAAGGTTTATATTTTGAAATTTTCATTACCATACGAATGTATACTCGTTCTCGGATTTTTCTCAAGGTGTTTTAGAAGGGTAATCGCTTCTAAATATTTAAAAGCTTTTATCGGAAGTCCCGCGGCCTCTAATGTCTCGAATCAGGCCGGCGTATGGCGAAAAGAATAAAGTATGACGTATTTTGAATGTGGTCCATCTATTATATTCATAAATGCATTGTAATTAAATTAACCTGCAAAAGAAAATTACCTTATATCCATTAGACAAATTTCGATATGATTTGTTTAAAAGTTTTTCAAAAAAAGGGAAATATCATTGCTGATATAATGTGGGGCATATTGTTCAAGGCAAATATTGAGATAAAAAAGATGCATTAGGCCAAATATAAAGCCTAATTGGTGGAATTTATTGACTTATAGAGTTCCTGCGTATACTATGAGCGGAATGAGAATATATTTTGCCATGCTTGCATTCTTGTCGATAGCATCGTTATCTTATGCCGAAGGGCAAATAAAGCTTAGCCCGCCGAATTTAACCCGCGGGGATTGTGTTATGCAGGCTTTTGCCAAACGCTCTTCCACAAAGTCATTTTCGAGAAGAGTTCCCTCCATGCAGGACTTGTCGGATTTGCTTTTTGCGGCCAACGGCATAAATCGTCCCGATTCTGGCAAGCGCACGGCGCCGTCCGCCCTGAACCGCCAGGATATAAAAATATATGTATGTTTGGCTGACGGAGCATATATTTACAATCCCAAATCGCACGCGCTCGAACTTGTCTCGAAGTCGGACTTGCGGCAGTCGGAAGCGCCTATATGCCTTGTGCTTGTGTCGGATTATAATGACCGTTGGAGCGGGCTTGACGCAGGGATAGTCTCGCAGAACATCTCAATATTTTGCGCAGGAGCAGGGCTTGGGACTTATCCTCACACAACAATGAATGTAGGGCAGCTGAAGAGCGGACTCGGTTTGAAAGACGGCCAAACTCCCATGATTTGCAATTCTGTCGGGTTCCCGAAATAAAAAATTGTCTCTGAGAGTTCGGATACTTTTTGCGTAAACAGGTATGCGTGGCGGGGTAATTCCCTGTGAAAATGAAGTGAGATTATACTACCTATATATCCCAGAGACTTAAAATGTGGTAAAATTAACGGTTTTAATGGGCTATTTTTTCTAAAAAAATAGGTCATCTAGTCCGAAAAAAAATAGCTAAATAGTTTCTATGTTTGTAAAAACATCTTTATAGATAATCGGCTAGATTTAGTGGAATTGACATTTATAACTAAATCTGTTATATTACGGATAATTGAGAAATGAAAAAAATAATAATGCAATATGTTTGTCTTTTTGGCATTGTATCATTAATATACGCAAATGAAGATTTTTTATTGGATAATTTCAACAATAATATAGAATCTTTTAGAAAAATAGATACAAAGACGCTAAATTATATACCCTCAATACAACTTGCGGTAAATAATAAATCGGATATATCGCAAGAGCAACAAAAGTCCGTTGAGGATATTTTATGCAAAGAAAAGCTTCTCTTGCAATGGTCCAGCAGGCTTCCAAGTAAATATTCTGGACATTATTGGGTTTTGATGACCAAAGAAAATGGAAAAACAATAATATCGGATATTGCTAAGGTTCAACCGACTACAATGATTCAATTTACCGATATAAGCATGGAAATTGTTATCTATGAAGACGGAGGGAAAAACAAACTTAAAATAAGAACAAAAATGGGAGATTTTGAGCGTATTGAGATTAGAAATTATTATAATTTAAAAAATAATGTAATTTATGTATCGAGTTATGAGCTAGGAGAAAAGTCTTACTGGTTGTATCGTCTTATTGTAAAATAAAATATAAATACGCCCTATATATAGGTTGCAAGCTTTGCAAATGTACAAATGATATTGGCCAACCGTTTAATGGATATGGAATTCTTCCGAGAGGAAGTAAAATAGATCAAGTAGGCTTATAATAGAAAAATTTGATGGGAGATAGGTTCATATGTTGGGATACTTCTTATTTAGTGGCAAGGGATTCATGATACAAATTGATAATATCCTCACTTTAGACCCTGTTAGTCGTTTTTCTAATGAAGCAAGAAATAAACCTTTA
>CALXLX010000053.1 GCA_944389315.1 uncultured Opitutales bacterium | reverse complement strand
CAATTCGCTGTACTTTGTGGCCGTTCCCGAGCCGGCGGAGTATGCAGCGCTATTCGGGGCGCTTGCGTTTGGGATTGCCTTCCTAAGAAGGAGAAGAAAATAGAAGTAAAACCCATTTTGCAAAAAGCGGCGGCTCGCAAGAGCCGCCGCTTTTTTGTTAAGATAGCTGAGGCATGAGTCTTTTGAATCATAATCTGTACAATATACTGAAAAAATAATGCAGAATTTTCTTGAAATTGGGGTTTTTTGTATTTAGAAGTCAGTAATATGAAGAAATTTATAGTTCCCAATTTATTTTGTATTATGCTTTCTTCAGCGGTGTCTGCATTGTTTGCGGAGACATATTATTTCACTGGGGGGCAGGTTGGCGACTCGTTAAATAATACCTATACGAGCTGGTCGACTTACAACGAAGCTTTAGGTGATTATGAGCCTGCAACAGGCCCTATCCCGATTGATGAAATCGGCGGGGCGGAGACTGTCCTGCGCAGGATGGAATCTATAAATTACTTGATTAAAAATCAGATGAGTGGGATAGACGCGACGAATGTCTACCTGAAGTCCATAATTTATGAGAGCAATGTATTTATAGGCGACAGCGGGGGATATGACTGGGTTTTCTATACCAATGTAGGGGGAGGTACTTGCGATATGTCTGTCGGCAATATCTCGGTGACCGCCGATATTGGCTCGGGACAGAATCTTAGAATCCGTAAGCGCCAGGCGGATGCAAATTTAAATCTAACGTTGAGAGAAGGCGCATCTGTAATGGCGGGCGGATTATGCTTGGGATACAAAGATAAGGGAGAGTTCCTTACAAAACTTACTTTGGGAGCTGATTCAAACGGGGTGGTCTTTAATATCAACGGAGCTAATGCCAGCATTCAGGATCCTAAAATCGTAATTTACGCAAATGAAATAGAAGGTTTAGGAGCCGACCAGGCCTATGAGAAATTGATAAACATAGAGAAGGGCACTCTTTCATTTGAGAAAGCCACGCAGGGAGACAGCCCGACACCGCTTAGCAACCAGAATGCGGATTTGTCCGGAACGGTTATCAATTTGGGCAAAGCGGCGTACTTTAATTACGGAGCAAATGGAAATTCCATGTCTGGCTGGATAAAGCTGGGAGATGTCAATGTCTCGGGAACCACTTCAGACGTGTATGGCACAGGTTTAAGCAATAACGACCGCAGCAGAATGAATTTCTATACCACCGCCACGGTGGGAGACACTCCCGGCTCCGCGCCCGTGCAGGTGGGCACCATAACGCTCGATTCGTTGGATCCCTCAAACGATCTGTCCCGTTTGGATTTCTACACCAACGCAAATGCGTATATAGAAAAGATAGTTTCCGCAAATAACGGCGGAGACAACTCATTCCAGGGCATTGCTTTGAATGGGTCTTCGACTGGAAACGTAACGATAACTGTGGGGTCTATTGATATTGCCGTCAGAAGGATTTCTATGACCACAGATGTTCTGGTGCAGAACGACTTTGTATCGTCTTATGTAAATGCGTCGGATTCAACCGTCGCGACGAATGTTGCAATTACCTCGGGAAAGACTCTTACCATATTGGGTAATATTGTTCCGACGGGGGCAATGAATTTTGACATCGCAGCGACGTCTGGTTCGGTGAAAGTCACCGTAGGCGGAATCAGCGGCGGGGCGAACAACTATTTGAATAGGCTTACAACGACCTATACGTCCAGCAACGGTGTGGAGACTCTCTTTGTAATAAATGGAGATTTTGATTCTGAATTTAGTGGGCGAATTCACGATATGGGGCAAAATTCTTCATTGGATAGCATGGTAGGTCGCAATTACTTTTCGATACAGAAGGACGGCGCCGGCACTCAGATACTGCGCGGAGATATGTATATACGCGGAACAACCACTCTCAATGAGGGCGAGCTGTATATAAGGGCGGACGCAAGGGCCGACTGGGGCCTTGGGCAGGTTGTTCTCAACGGCGGCAAGTTTGGCGCGATAGGGGCGGATGCAGACATAGGTAAGATACTTGCGAAAGATTTGACGTGGTCGAATGAGTCTGTGATAGCCGTAGACGTAGCCGCCGACGGCACGTGCGACTTGATCTCCTTAAGCGGAAATTTCCTGAAGGCCGAGGGAGATGCCGAGGGCGCGTATACGTTTGAATTCAACGGAACTTTTGCCGCTGGCGAGACGATGTACAAGATACTTTCCTGGGCGGAAGATTCCGAAGTTAACTTCAGCGAGAGCGATTTTGCCTATACGTACGGCGATTCTGGGCGGTCTGCGATGGAGGGTCACTTTGTCATGCAGGACAATTCGCTGTACTTTGTGGCCGTTCCCGAGCCGGCGGAGTATGCAGCGCTATTCGGGGCGCTTGCGCTTGGGTTTGCCTTCTTGAGAAGGAGAAGAAAATAGAAGTAAAACCAATCTTCGCAAAAAGCGGCGGCTCGCGAGAGCCGCCGCTTTTTATGATGTCAAATTCTACAAGATTTGAGGGCGCGCTTATTCTTGGGCAGCTTCCCCTATGAGAGCCGTAGTTTGGAATGGTGCCTTGGGGGGAGTATTCGCTTAAAATTTGGCCTTAAAGGCTCCTATTTTTTTATTAGCCGGTAAAAGGTTTTCATGTCGGAGAGTATATCCTCTAAGTTCCTTGAAGGAGAGGCGTCTTTTGAAGTTATGTCAGAGCCTCTTCCGCATATGTCCAGGAATACCCTGCCTATGAAATCCACGGGGAATGGCTTTATCTCTCCGTTTTTTATAGCCCGCTTGGCGATGTCCCATAACAACCCGGTTTGCCTTACTGCATACCTTTTAAATCTCGGTTCGCGCTTGAGGGCCTCGAGATATAGGGTGTTATAATCGAATACGTCTATGCTTGCGCCCAGATCCTTGCCGAGGTTGGTTATCAAGTCGGACAGGTTTTTTGTCGTAATGTCTATGCATTTCTTAAGGGACGTATTCTCATCGAACAGTGCAGGGTCAAAAAACCTGTCGCAGAAATAAAACTTAAATGTCTCATAGACGAGGTCCCTCTTTGTCGGGAAGTACCTGTAGGGAAGGCTGCGCGCAACGCCTATTGCCTTTGTTATGTCCCCTGTCGACACGGCGGACATCCCGCGCCTTATCATCAGCACGAAAGCCGTTTCGAGAATTTTTTCTTTTGTGTCTTTCATCGCTTTTCCCTCGCAAGCGCGGCTATAGGAAAATAGTGGCAATACAGTCCGTATTTCAACATAAATCCTCGGGATAATTCCTTCCCCTGGGGAAGGGGCGCGCCATCGCGCAAATCGGCTTTTGCACCGAATCCGTATCCGGGGAAGCCCGTTCCGGTGAATTCCTCCTCTTCCCAAGTGCCTTCAGGCGTCTGCGTTCTTTTTAGGAAAGACAAACCCCTGTCTACTACTTCCCTAATATGTGCATCCTCAAAGGGGGAAAGCGCAATTATTGCCCAGGCGGTCTGGGAGGCCGTAGAGGCGCATTTTGTCTTGGGCTGCATGTATGTCGCCGCGTTTTCTCCCCAGCCGCCGTCGGAATTTTGCCTGGATACAAGAAAATCCGCAGCCTTTTTAATCCGGCTGTCCTCCAGGCCAAATCCGCATGCCGCCAGCGCGGTTAGCGCACTCCATGTACCGTATATATAATTTATTCCCCAACGCCCAAACCACGACCCGTCGTTCTCCTGCTCGGAAAAAACAAAGGCCAAGGCGCGCCTAACGGGCTCGTCGTTCTTGGACATCCCCGCAGCCAACAGCGCCTCTATAACATGCGCGGTCACATCTACGCTCGGTGGGTCCAATACCTCCCCAAAATCGCAAAACGGGATTTTCGTGACAAACGAGCTTGTGTTGTCCTTGTCGAAGGCTCCCCAACCGCCGTTCTTCGACTGCATCGCAAGAAGCCATTTTGCCGCGCGCCTTATAGAGGCGTCTATTCTGGCGGCGGTACTGTCTTTAGCCGGCAACGTATCCCTGAACTTCTTAAGCGCGGTTATGGCCACGGCGGTATCGTCTATGTCCGGGTAGAATTTGTTCTCCCTCTGAAACGCCCATCCGCTCGGCTCTATGTTGTATCCTACGGTCTGCGCCCAGTCCCCGTAGTATTTGTTCTCCTTTGAGAGCAGATAGTCGACAGCTTTTAAAACCCCGGGTGTTTTCGAGTCCATGCCGGCGTCCATAAGAGCGTTGAGGGCCAGAATGGTGTCCCACACGGGAGATTCGCTCGCCTTTATCCGCCTTCCGCTTGGGGTCGTTTCTGTCCAGTGCAGATTGAGGGCGTTTATTGCCTTTGCCATGTTTTCCTGGTCGAAATCGAATCCTTCAAGCTTCATGGCTATTATTCCGTAAATCCAGGGCGGCTGTATGCCGCCCCAGAAACCGTCGTCGTCCTGGTGCTCGAGCATCCACATCATGGCCTTTTTGCGGGCCAGCTTGTGTATCTTATAGTTGCCGGATTTTCCGTTGTAAAAATGCAGCGCCTTGTCCACCGCATTGAAAATTGCCTTCACGGAGAAGCGGTTTTCCCGGCATATGTTTTTAGCCTCCCCGAAGGCCTTTTTTCTCCCCTCGGGGAAGAGCTCGTCCATGCGGAGATCTTTAGTCATGCATTTTACGGGCTTCTGGGATGTCACAATGCAAAGCGGAACTATTGTCGCCCTCGCCCAAGCCGCAAAACGGTATATGTTAAACGGAAACCATTTCGGAAAATATATTATCTCGGGCGGTAGGGCGGGGGTGTCCTCCCAAGGCCATTCTCCGAACAATGCTAGCCAATACTTTGTAAAAACCCTTATGTGCCTGTGCCAATGATTATCTAAAAGCCACTTCCTCGCGGCGCTCATATGTGGAAGGTCTGGAGCGTGCCCGGCGAGCCTGAGCGCAAAATAACATTCGAGCGTGGTGTTGACGTCCCCGTTCTCGGCGCCGTGGTAGACTTCCCAGCTTCCGTCGCCGCGCTGCCGTGAAAGTATGTAGGAGACTATCTCGGGATTCTTGTCGTACTCTATGCCGCAGAAGACCGACGCCAAAATCCATTGCGCCTCCATGCAGCAGTTCGTCTCCAAATGCGCGTTCCAGTAGCCGTCCGGATATTGCTTATCCAGCAGATACTTTACGGCCCTTTTCAGGTCTATAGAAGAGTCGTCTTTCATATTCGGTAAAAAAAAGAGCAGTTGCTCACCACCGTCAACAAAAAAAGAGCAGTTGCTCTTTTTTTTTGCCGCTGCGCTCCAATTGCGAGGCCGCCCGCAGGGGCGCGCAAGCTTTGAAAGAGTGCGGAGCGGCGCGCGCCGGTGCAAGTCGGGCTGCTGCAATGCCTGCGGCCCCGCTGAAATGGCGCGTGCAAAGAGCCGTCAGCGCCCAACTTAAAAAATGCGCGCGGCTGCGGAAAATGCGCACAAGGCCGGATAGGCAACAATATCAGAGCGGGATTTTTATATTTTTGCGCATGAATGTGGGCACGTCCAAGTCTTCTCCCCTGTACATGTTCGGCTCGGTGTCCTCGAAGAACCCGCGCTGCTTGCTCATTTCCATGAATGAAAACTCGCTTTGCTCGGTTTCCGTCTCTGGCTTGGGTTTGAAGATTTTTTTCTTAATCCTGGCCTTTATGCGCTCCCCGTGCCTTGATTTCTCCTCGAAATGCTCCGCATTCCTGACGGGCGTTCCGCCACCGAAGGCGGCTTGGGTGCCGTCGGAAACGCCGCTTGCCCCTATCACGCATATCTCGACTCTGCCCCTGTACGCCTCGTCGATTATGGCGCCTATCCGAACCTTCTCCTTTGCCGAGAACATGTTGGAGACGCTCTCAAGTATGTACTGGAGCTTATTCATGCCCATGTCGGCCCCGCAGATTACGTTTATAAGGACATTGTCCGCCTTCTCCGGAGCCTTTGGCAGGTTCAGCAGCGGACAGTTTGAAAGGTCCGCAAGGGCGGAATTTACACAGTCAGCCCCGCTTCCGCAGCCTATGCCGAAAATCGTCTTCCTGCTCTTTTTTGCAAACAGGGACTTTACAACCGCAAAGTCTATATTTATCAGCCCCGTGCAAAGGAGCATCTTGCACACGCTTTTTACCGCCATGCTCATGCATGTGTCGGCCTTCAGAAAAGCGTCGAGCAAACCGGCGTCGGCGGGGGCGTTTTTTAGGAGTATGTCGTTGGGCAGCGGTATTGTGGCGTCGCTTTCAAGCTCTAGCCTCCTCAGCGCCTCGAGCGCCTCGGCCTTTTTCTGCGCGCCCTCCACCTCGAAGGGCATTGTGCAAAACGATATGACTTTCGCCCCGCCCTCCGCGGCGCAGCGCGCCACGATTGGCGCGGCCCCGCCCCCGGTGCCCCCTCCGAGACCCGCTATGATGAAAAGCAAATCTACTGCGGCTACGGCATTTTTTATGGAGTCCAAGTCCTCCATCGCGGAGGCCTCGCCTGCGGCGGAATCCCCCCCCGCGCTCATGGAGCGGGTGCTCTTTTTCCCCAGAAGTATCTTCTCTGCTATGGCGCATTGCGAGAGTATGTCGGCGTCGCAGTCCATCGCGCAAAACTCCACAGCGGGGATGTTCTCCATGCAGAGTTTGTACAGCGCGTTTATACCCGCGCCGCCTATGCCCACAACCTTGATTTTCAAGCCGTGCGACCTTTGCCCGTTAGATGCAGATGACACTTCCATTTGCTATATCTTAAAAATTTTGGATATGATCGAGCGCAAAGGCGACTGCTTCTTGCCTACCGCGTCCGATTCGGCCCGCGCGAGGCTGTAATCCAAAAGCCCAAGCGCTGCGGCGTATTCGGGGTGGCAGAGCGTGGGCTTTACCCTCGCGCTGAATTTTGTCTCGAAACAGGGCACGCCGAAAAACTCCTCCGTGAAGGCGCGTATCCCCTGCATGCGCGACGTTCCGCCTACTATTACTATCTCCTTAACGTCCCCGTCTATGAAGAAATCCTCGAGCTCCCCCCTGACTATGCCGTACAGCTCGCCCATGCGCGCGCGCAAAATTTTTGTTATGGACATCAGCGGGATGGAACGGTCACCAATCTGCTTGTCGCCCTCCGTCCATACGGAGCTTTCCGCCTCCTCCTGCGTCAGTATTAACTTGCCGAATCTGCGCTTTAGCTTCTCGGCGTTCTTGCGGCTCATTCTCAGCCCGAAGGACATGTCGTTTGTAAGGTGGTCCCCGCCTACGGGTATGGTCCCGGCCTGAAAGGTTCTGTCGTGCTTTATGAAGGCGTAGTCGGTCGTGCCGCAGCCTATGTCCAATACGAGCACGCCCTCCTGCCTCTGCTTGAACGTTGTGACCATGCGCGTGCACGCCAGCGCATTTACGACGAGATATTTTACCTCGAGCCCGAAGCTTTCCACTATGTGTATGGCGTCTGCTATGCGCTCGGAATCGCCGTAGAGCATGTAAAATTCTGCGTCTATGTGGGATGCCTTCTTGCCGAGCGGGTCTGTCGTGTATTCGCCGTCAAGATAGTAGCCGCAGCATATGTTGTGTATGAAAACTTTGTCGTCGGATATGGACTTGCTCTGCGCGTCTAGGCAGGCCCTGCGTATGTCATCCGCCCCGACTACGCCGTCCGCGCCGCTTACGTTGGCGCTGCCGACGTTCCTGAAGCCCCTCAGGTGCGTGCCGCTTATTCCCAGGCACACCCCGTCTATGCGCGCGCCCGACGTCTTTTCCGCGTTGGAGAGCGCCGCCTGCGCGCTTGCCGCCGCCTTCCTGACGTCTATTATGTCCCCCTTCTTGACGTCGGAAGCCGAGTTCTGGCCGAGCCCCACAATGTTCAAAAGCTTGCCGTCTATTATTTCCCCTATGAACACCTGCATCTTGCCCGTGCCCACGTCGAGAGCCGCGATTGTCTTTGAGTCGTTCATTTTATTTGGCCAGTTCCACAACCGCCCTGTCCGATAGGGACAGGTCTATGCGGGTTATTCCTATTAACGGTTTTCTCGCAGAATATTTCAAGATGTAATCGAGCCTGTCGAGCTGCTTTTCAAAATCTTTTGCGGAGAATACGTATTTTGCCCCGTTTTCGGATATTACGCTTATCAGCGGCGCGGTGAGGCTGGACAGTTCGCTTAAGTCTATGGTGCGCCACTTCATGCTTTCCACGGGCATCTTCTCCTGCGAGCGTTTAAGGAATTCGTCGAGGACGTTTGCCAGCGGGTAGTCGAGTGGCCCCGAGTCCGACAGAACAAGCCTTATGCCCCTGATGGACGGAAGCTTCGCGACGGTCTCGTCGGATATGCAAATCGGCTTGAAGAATTTTCCGTCCCCGCTTAGGAGATAATATTCTATTTTTGAGTCCGGCCTGACGGCAATTTTGGCTATGGGCTCGTGCTCCGAGATGGTCACCCGCAGGGTGTCCGGATATTTCCTGCTTATGTTTACGCTCTTTATCTGCCCGACGGAATCGAGCAGCTCCTTCAGAAAGAATATGTTTACGTCGGAAAGCGCCGCGTCTTTGGGAATGTCCAAATACTTGAATATCCACGCCGCCGATATGACCCCGTCTGTCTTAAGCTCAAAGCGTTTTATCTTTCCGGCTTTCGGGGAGAATATGTCCTGCAAAGCCCCGCTCGACAGGGCTTCATACGCTCCCCAACATAGAAGGGCAACTACGCCCGCGGCAATTATCCTAAGGAAGTGCGTCTTCCAGCTTTTCAGCCGCGCGCGCATGGAAAGCGGACGCCGTTTCCCCGACGAGGGGGAAATATCCTCCTTCCTCTTAAGATCGCGCCACGACCTATGTCCTCTTACGCCTCCCGCCATAAACTACATATATTTAGCAGAGTACCTTTCCAGCGCCGGCATTACAAGATTTTTGCACAGGGTGTCGTAATCTATTCCCATGCAGCTTGCGCTCTTTGGCAGCAGGCTTGTGGGCGTCATGCCCGGCAGGGTGTTGAGCTCCAGCGCGACCCTCTCTAGAGAGTCCGATTTTATTAGAAAATCAACCCTGGCAAAGTCCCTGCACGAGCAGGCTTCGTAGGCCTTTTCGGCGTCGCGCCTCACGGCCTCTGTCTGTTCGGCCGTAAGCTTTGCGGGAAACTCGTATATCGTGCTGCCGGCCGTGTATTTGCGCTTGAAGTCGTAGACGCCGCCCTGGGGCTTTATCTCGACTACGCCCGCGGCCTTGCCGTTTATGACCCCGACGGAAAGTTCGCGCCCGGAGAACATCTCCTCGGCAAGCCAGAGGCCGTCTTTTAAATCTTCGAGCGCCGCGGGTATCTGGCTTGCGCACCTTGCTATGCGCAACCCCACGCTGCTTCCGTCGGCGGCGGGTTTTACCACTATGCTGTCTCCTAAAATGGCGCGAAGGGCCTCGGCCGTAGGCGGATTGCCTCCGTCGAAAACCAGCTCCTTGGGAACCGGAACCCCCGCGGACTTCAACAGGGCTTTTGCGGCGGGTTTTACCATGCATACCCTGCTCGAAAGCTCCTCGCACCCGGCAAATTCTATGCCGCGCAGGGCTAGCTCCCTCTGCAGTTGACCGTTCTCCCCGTAGCCCCCGTGCATGGCCGGATATACCACGTATTCCCGCGGGGTTATGAAATCGGGCACTTTGTTCTCGTCGAGCCGCACGAGCTCGGCGTCAAAGTTCTTCTTCAGCGCTTCAAATACGAATTTTCCGCTTACCAGGGATATCTCCCTCTCGGAGGATATCCCCCCGCAAAATACAGCAATCTTTGGTCTCATAATTCCAGAATTTTCTTCGTTTCAAAATACAAGTCTCCCGCGCCGACTATCGCCAGCACCCGCTTCGGGGCGCCGCCCGCGGCCTCCATGGCGAGTTTCTTTGTCAGAACGTCAAACTCCTCAAACGATTCTAGCTGCCTGACTCCTTTTGAAAACTTGAGTATCTCCGCCGAAGTGCCGTCCGGATCGAAAGGCTCGCTGGCAGCGTACACTGGAGCCACGTAAACCGGGCAATCCTGCCCGGATAGTATGTCCGCAAACTCCCTTGCAAAACGTTTTGTGCGCGTGTACCTGTGCGGCTGGAAAACCACAATGCGGTTCGGGAAACGCGCCTTCAGCCACGACAAAAACGCCTTTATCTCATTGGGGTGGTGCGCGTAGTCGGCGTAAACTTCGAGCGAGGCTATGTTTCCAAGCCTCTCCTGCCTTCTTATCACACCGCGAAAATCCGAAAATATCTGGCAGCCGAGGGGTTCTTTCAAAGACATCGTCTCACGGAAGGCCGCCGCCGCAAGGCGCGCGTTTGTGGAGGTAAAATCGTCCGCGGCCTCCACAAGAGTGTAGGGCTTGCCGGACCGTCGCGCAGCCTCGAGAAGTATCTCGTCCCCCGCGAGTATTATTACCCTCCTCCTTGTGCGCGAAAAGAGCCTCTCAAACATCTTTGCAAGTTCGGAGGAGTCCGCATACTGGTCTATGTGGTCCAAATCGGCATTGAGCGCCAGGGTGACTTCTGGCGAAAAATTCTCTATGGTGCCGTCGCTCTCGTCTATCTCGGCAAATAACGGATACCCCTGCGGGCAGTATTTCGACGGGGAAAACCCCGTAGGCACTGCGCCTACTATGTATCCGGCCTCGGCTCCCGTCTTTAAAACCGCATGCGCGAGCATAGCCGTGACAGTGCTCTTGCCGTGGGATCCCACAACCGCTGTAAGCCTCCTGTCCCGGCATATTCTATCGGCGAGAAACCTTCCCCGCCTGACGGGGTTCAGCCCGGCGGATATGTCGGACCCAACCCTTAATTTTAAAGCCGAACTTATGACAAACGCGTCTGCCTCGGCGGCCTTTTGGGCGTCGAAAGAATCGTCCACCGGTATCCCGTTCCTTGCGAGCATGGCGGCCACGCGCACTGAGGCGTGGTCGTCAAAACCGCAGACGTCCATACCGCAGTCCTTTGAAAAAAGCGCAAGCGGCGCCATGCCCATTCCGCAGACGCCACCCATGTATATCTTATCCGGCATCTGTCGTCTAACGGGGGTTGTTGGCTATGAAGGTTAGGTCTTCGACTATCTTGCCCATGTCGTTTAGGGAGTCCACCCGCTCCAAATTCTTGAGCATCGTCCGGCGCAGGTTCTCGTTTTTCATCATGGACAGAACCTCCCCAAGAAGAGTCCCTATGTCCGGCTGGCGCACGAGCACCGTGCCGCCCTGCTTTTCAAAGCACTTGGCGTTCTCGAGCTGGTGGTTGTCCGCGGAATAGGGGTAGGGCACGAGTATGCTCGGCAGCCCGCAGCGCGCAAATTCCGCTATGGTTCCGGCGCCGGCCCTTGCCACGGCGAGGTGCGCGCAGGAGAGCGCCGCGTTCATGTTGTCGCAAAAATCCAGATATTTTATCTGGTGAATTTTGCCGTCTGTCCCGGGAAGAGACGTGTCGGCCCTCTCGTTTTTGCCCGGCCCGCATACGCAGAGCACGTCTATATTGTTCTCCGCAAGAACGGGGAAGTTAGTCTCCGCCCATGAGTTCAACACAACGGCGCCTTGGGATCCTCCGAGAACAAGCAGAATGTCCGCGTCGGCGTCGAACCCGAAAAATTCCTTCGCAGCCTGCTGTGGTATTTTCTTTATCTCCTGGCGTATTGGGTAGCCGGCGTGCTTTATTATGCCGGACTTTCCCCTGCTGATGTTTACACCGTGGGGAACATATACTCTTCTTGCAAATCTCCCGAGAACCCTTATCGCCTTGCCGGGCTTGCGGTTTGATTCGTGCAGCACAAGCGGCACTTTCAGTATTGCCGCCGCGAGGGAAAGCCCCATTGAGGTAAACCCCCCGAAACTTATTGCGACATCGCACTTCTCCTTGCGCAGGAGCGAAAACATCTGAATGAGTGCCCTGCTTTGCGTGAAAATAAACTTGACCAATTTTACCGGCGATAGGGAAAACGGCGTTCCTGCGGTTTTCACCACGCGCAGATCGTCGTATTTAGCCATGAGCTTTGAGTCTATCTCCTTTTGGCTGATTACAAAGACGACGTCGTTGCCGGCCTCCATGAGGGCCTGTCCTATTGCTATTCCCGGCGAGAGATGGCCGCCGGTTCCTCCGCATGCTATCACAAATTTGCTCATATTTATTCGTAGAAAGTCGGTTGAATTTCCGTGCGTTTGCCCCAGGAGCGCACGCAGTTTGTAAGGAGTCCCACAAATGCGAACATCACCACCAGGTTGGAGCCTCCGTAGCTGATGAATGGCAAAGATATGCCCTTAGTGGGAACCAGCCCCGTGACTACGCACATGTTGAAAAGAGCCTGCAGGACTATCATTAGCATGGCTCCGGTCGCCAGGCTGAATTCAAAAATATTCGGCGCCTTGCGCAGCTTTACCATAGTGGCGGCAAACAGCACGAAGAAGGCCGCTGCCACCAACAGCGTAAATACAAGGCCAAGTTCCTCCCCTATGACCGCAAAAATGAAGTCCGTATGGGCTTCTGGCAGAAATGAGAGCTGCTGCCTGCCCTGTCCGAGTCCGACACCGTCCGCCCCGCCCGCCCCGAAGGCGAGTATGGCCTGGTATAGCTGGTAGGTCCCCTCCGATTTATTCGCCTCGAAGTCGAGAAAGCTCACCAGCCTTTGGAATCTGTTCGGATTGAAATATATCAACACCGAAAACGCCGCCCCGCCGAGTATAAACGACGGTATCAGATATATCAGGCGCGTTCCCGCAAGAAATATTATGGCCAGGCCCACTCCGCCGCAGAGGGCCGTAGTCCCGAAGTCCGGCTCCAATATTATCAGCCCGCAAAAGCAGGACAGTATCATGAACGGAATCAAAAACCCGAAAAGGAACGTCTTTGAAAAGCGCTGGTACTCGTAGACGTAGCTGGACAGCATTATGACAAGCGCAAACTTTGCAATGTCGCTGGGCTGGAAGACCACGGGGCCCAAGGCTATCCAGCGGCGCGCCCCGTTTACCTCCCTGCCTATCTGCGGAATCAGCACAAGCACCAGCAGAAACAGGGAGATTGCCGCAAGGGGCATCGCGTATTTGCGCAGCTTTGAAAGGTCTATAAAAACGGCGACCACACAGACGCAGGCCGCCAAAACCATCCATGCCGACTGCTTCTTCACCAGGGCCATCTGGTCCGCATTGCTCGCGCCAGCGCTCGTCAGCACGAGCAGGCCGAGCACGCTAAGAAATATAACGGGCGCAACAAGCAGTATCAATGAACCCGGAAAACTTCCGCGATTCAAAGCGGAGGGCTTTCCCGCTTCGTCGTCCGCATTCATCTATGGACATGCCGCGCTTTAGAGGTCTATTACTTCTGTGCCGCCTTCGGTTTTCACTCCCTGAGCGTCCGCCGGGGCGGCGGGTTGATCGGCCTTTATCACTTCCACAGTCTCGACCTGCTGGGGCTGCGCCGCCTCCGCCGCCGGAGCGACAGGGACTGTTGCTGCCGAATCGGCCTGGACATTTATTCCAGTCGAGGAGGCCGGCTGCTGTGCGCCGGAAGGCTGCCCTTCGGCCGGCGCCTGCGGCTGTGCCGGGGCGCTCTCCGCCTTCTGCTGAGCCGCCGGAGCTGCGGGTGCCGCCGAGGCTTCTGCGGCGGGCTTCGCCGCACCCTGGGCGGAAGGCACTATTATCTTCTGGCCTATTCTTATCTTGCGCGGATCCTTTATGGAATTGCGTGTGGAAATTTTGCTCACGGTTGTGCCGTACTTTCTGGCTATCGCGCCGAGAGTCTCTCCCTTGGTGACTACGTGCACCGTCTCGCCTGCCGCCGCCTTTGCGCCGCTTGCGGGTTGGGAAGCAGCCGCCTTTGCGCCTTCGGGAATCTTGAGCTTCTGGCCTATTCTGACCATGTCTCCGGACAGGCCGTTTAGCTTCTTTATCTGCGATACTT
>CALXLX010000052.1 GCA_944389315.1 uncultured Opitutales bacterium | reverse complement strand
TTTCGGCCTTCGGTATCCGAGTGCGTCGCGGAAAATTACTTCGGCGGGGTGAGAAAATTTTCCCATGCAAACGGGCTTGTCCTTTATGGTGAACCCTACGGCGGGGCGTGCTTCAACGAGATGGTCGCCGCGGACAATCTCGACTTCGTCATGTCGGAGTTCTGGGTCGGGAAAATAGCCATACAGTCCACAATACCATTCGGCGGGGCTGAGGCGGATAAGAATAAAGGGTTTTACAGAGCCGCGAGCAACCACGGCTCGAACTCGCATATTACGGGCAGAAAAATCTTTGGGGCGGAATCCTTCACGGCCGTTGACGAGGACGGCATGTGGTCTGGCACTCCGAAGCGCCTGAAAGTATGGGGGGACGCCGCGTACAATATGGGCATAAACAGGTTCATATTCCACACTACCGCACACCAGCCCAACGATTTAAAGCCGGGATTTTCCCTTGGCCGCTACGGTACGCATTTCGGCAGAGCCAGCACCTGGTGGAAGGACGCAAAGGCCTGGACGGACTATCTTTCCCGCTCGCAGTTCCTGCTCCAAAGCGGCCTGCCGACGGCGCAAATTCTGGTTCTTCGTATGGACGACATAAACCAGTACCACCAGCCCTCCATGCTTTTGCTTCCGTCGGGATACCGTTTTGAAAATTGCGCGTCGGCGTTCTTTAAGAATTTCTCCGTAAAGGGCGACAAAATAGTCTCGCCACACGGCATTGCATTCGACGCAATCGCGACTGAGAGCGACTATTCCACGGATCTTGGCACCCTCGAAAAACTCGCCGAGGCCAAGGCCGCAGGTGTCCCGATTTTCGGCGCCAAGCCGTCCGCTCCCGACAATCTTCTCGACGCCACAAAAAATTACGCGAAGTGGAAGGCCTTGTCCGCCCAGGTGTTCGGCGCGGAGGACAAGCCCTGCCCGTCGTGGATGGACATGCAGTCCGCCCTCGAGAAGAAGGGAATTATAAAAGACTTCAACGCCGTTCCGCACAATGGCGGCGACAAGCTGTATTTGAATTTCACCCACCGCCGCTACGGGAACGCAGACATATATTTTGTTGCAAACCAGGATTCCGAGAAGGAAGCGTCGTTTACGGCAAGCTTTGCGGTATCCGGCAAGGCTCCGCAGATATGGGACGCCGTAAGCGGAACCATAGCTCCCGCCGCCGCGTTCGAGGACGACGGAAAAACCACAAGCTTGGATTTGCGCCTTGCCAGAAACGGCTCGGTGTTTGTCGTATTCGACGCGGGCGGGCAGGGCGCAAATTCTCCGGCAAGGGTCGAGGAGGCGTCGTCCGCCGCGCGGGTCGCAGAATCTTTTCAAACGTACAAAACAAACTCGGACGGAAACATCACCCTTTTTAGGAGCGGTCTTTGCGCGGTGTCCAAAGACGGGGCAAAAACTCCGCTTGAGCCCGCGGGGAATATCGCAAATAGCAGGCAGATAAAGCTCGATTCCTGGAAGGTGAAGTTTGTCTCGCCCTTCGACGAGACCTTCACTCTTTCCTTCCCCGTGCTCAAGTCCTGGGGGGTATTCTCCAACCCGAAGATAAAGTATTTCTCGGGTACGGGAACATATTATATACCGCTGGAAATTTCCGCCGAGGAAATCTCCAAAGGCTCGCGAGTCGTGCTCGATTTGGGCGAGGTGTGGGACTTGGCAACCATCCGTCTAAACGGCAAAAAGGTGTGCACCTTGTGGACATACCCCTACGCCGCCGACATAACAGAATTTCTCAAGGCCGGCGCGAATGAACTTGAGATAGACGTCACCAACAACTGGCAAAACCGAATGATAGGAGACGAGCGCCTCAAGCCCGACACCAAATACAACATGAAGGGCAGCAAGTTTACCATAGGCAGGCTCGACGAGTTCCCCGAGTGGTACGGCGACGCGGAGAAAACCGCCGCGCGCGAGCGCAAAACATGGGCTATATGGAAGCATTTTGACGGCACGGAGGAAACCCGCGATGCGGGCCTCGTAGGCCCGATAACCTTGAAGTTCGGCTCCGAGGCAAAAAAGCGGCAGTAGGCCGTTTTCTTGCCGTTCGGTTTTCTTTGCGCGGCGCGGTTGGCTGCAGGCATTTTTCTGCGGTCAACCTGCGCCGCGTTTTATTTTTCCGCGCTTTCCATCTATGGCGCGCTTTGCAGCAGGAAAGGCGGCGGATAAATGCTCTGGCGCAATGGCTCGCGGGGAATGGCCTCATTTGCGCTTAAGGCATAGCTTCCCGCTCGCGCGGAATACCTGTGACGCGCGCCGCGCTGCGCCGGCCCGCGGGCGCGGGAAACCCCTGATAATAAATTATAATAAGAATTATTTTTAATATAATTTATTTTTATCTATCCGCGGTAATTTTCTCTTTCACGGCAGGGGAATTTTCCGGCGCCTCCGTGCGGGGGGTGCCATTATAAGCCCGCGCATCCAAAATATCCGCGCGCAAATTGAGGCAGCCGCAATTTTTCCCTACCTGCGCTTTCTACCCTCTAAGGAATATTCAATCCTCTATTTTGAATATTCCGCAAAGGCCTTTTTCGCGGCTTCGAGGGCTTTTCTTTGCTCGCCGATAAGCGTGTCGGCCTCCTTTGCGGCGGAGTCGAACTCTTTTGAGAATTTTTCAAATGAGGATTTGTCCGACTTGTTCCTCTCGGAAATTATGTCTATGGAGCTGGCAAGAACGCTTGTTCCTCCGCTGAGAAGTTCCGCGTCGGTATAGAGCTTTATTGCGTTTTGCAGGAACTCCAAATTTTCCTTTTGCGCGGATTCATAATAGGAATACCTGTTGTACAGATTGTTATTAAGCCGCCTTATATTGCCGGCCGCGTTCCTGAGCTCTCCCGAAAGCCTTAAAAGATTCGTGTATGCGGTTATTTCCCTAAATTCGGGAGCATCATTCGCGGCGGGGGCATTTGGGCCCATGATCTCGTTTTTACCTTCCGAAAGAGATAATCTGGCGTCGGCAGATTTCGATTTGCTTACAACGCCTCTGCCCCAGGCCAGGCTCCTTTCGGCGACAGCCAAGCTCATGGATTCTCTCGATACATATATCGGGGTGGTCAACCAATATTTTGATGGCTTAAAATATATGTCGGAAAAGTCGCTGTTAGATAATATCGTGTCGTTGCAAAATTTCGCCAGGGCAAAATTGTCGGCGTTGGTCTTGCTAAGCAAATCGGAAAAGCGCGCGCATTCCTTTGTTAAATGCTTTCCAAGATCCGAGAAAAAGCGCTTGAGCCCTTCGGATTTCTCATCGAGAGCGGCCAGAGTTTTTTTCGTCTCGGAGATGGATTTCTCCGCCTTCTTCAGAAATTCCTCCGTCGAGGAGATGTTGTTTTCCATTCCGGATATCAAGGGTTTTACGATGTCCGCGCGCTCTATTTCATATTCAAGGTCGGACTTTGCCGCATTAAAATTTCCTACGGCGGAATTAAACTCTCCCACCGCCTGCTTTACATATTTCTTGAAGGTTATAATCTCCGCCGGGGACAGATTTGGGGTGAAGCCCTCAAGGTGTTCGGCAAGCTCTTTGCCCCTCTTTATTTGAATCTCGCAGGAAGGCAGGAAGTCGGCGGTGTTCTTGGCTATATTATTGCCCTCCTCAAGGTATGCCTTGTTCCGCTCAAAATCAGCCTTAAATAAGGCGTAGCTGCGCGAAAGGTCGCTGAGCCGCTGCTCGAGTATATCCGCTTCGGAATCCTTGGCGGATAAATCGCTCGATAGGTTTTCCAACTTGGGCTTTAAGGAATTGATAATGCCTACAATGGCCGATAGATTGGGGGTTAATCTACCGTTTAAAACCTCGCAAGTACGGTCGGCTGAGTTTCTGGCGTCTTGCGCGGCTTTGACAACCTCCGCCTTAGACGCGCCAAAAGTGGCGCAGAGGCTGGCGGCAAATATGAATGATGCAAAAAAATATTTCTTTTTCATGGCGGAAACCCTTACGTTATACGATGCAACTACGCAAAAATAGCTTGGGGATTCTCTCCCTGCAAGCCTTTTAATCGCGAAAGGCTTGCCCGGCGCGCATGGGGACGGGTACTTGCCTTATGTACCCTTCATGCAATGAGCCAAAAGGCTTCTTTGCTTCTTTAATATAGGCCTTCCCCGCATGGCGGCATGGCAATGATTGCGGCTCGGCTCTTATTCCCCAACAGGCCCGAGAAATACCTCCAAAGAGGCATATGTCCCGGATGGAATGTCGGCCTCAAAGCCTATCACGCTAACGCCCTTATTTTGGTATTCGCACTTCAAAGACGGCTTCGCGCTCCATGTCTTTGCCTTGAAACCAAAATTGTCCTTCGCCCAAATTCTTAACTTTTTCCCATCCTGGGAGAGTATGAAACCTTTTGCGCCGTCGCAGATTTGCACCTTCGCCCTGGTGCACATTCTCCAAGAGACTTTGGCCCCGCTTTTTTGCGGGGTTTTAACCTCGTCGAGAATTCTTATTTTGCCGCCTTCCACAAGAGCAATTTCCCTCGAGGCGTATTCCAGCGCAGGCGCAAAGACCTCCGTCAGGTCGAAGCGCGCTCCTGTCTTTTGGGGCGTTTCAAATTTGTCCTTCAAGGCGGCAAATCCGTTTACGTTGTGGAGAGCGTCGTTTACCGTAAGGGTATTGTGGAGAAAATTTGAGTATCGCAAAATCTTCCATCTGTCCGAATTTTGGCGCTTGTCCCAAATATTTACACCCGCCTTCTCAAGGGTGGCGTATTCGTGGGCGCCGAGGTCTATGGCCCACCTTACCCCGAGGGACTCGTACACAAAACTTCCCGCGTCCATATGCGCGTGGTTTTCCGAAGCGCGTCCGCCCTTTGCCGCAAGATAAATGCCGCCTTCCCCCTGCCAGTCTGTCTTTATGAACATAAGCGGAGTTCCTCCGACGAAAGTCTTGAAATTCTCCGCGGGGGCGCGGATATTGCCTATTCCGGCCTCCGGCGCGTAAATTAAAAACATGGGCAGCAGCCTTGCAACTATCCCGCCGTCAGCACTTGAGGCAATCTGCTTGTCGGCCCCGAACAGAATATCGGGGTTTTGCGCCTCCCTTGCAAACCATGAAAGGGCGGGCATGAGCCTGTATGAATTGCCGCAGTCGGCAAAGTTGAACAGCTCCCCGCGCCCGGAGCGGGAGTAGAGCACAAACAGGGGGGAATCTAAAAAACCGTCGGCCTCCGAGAGCCCGAAATCCTCCCCGAAACAGTTCTTCAAGGCCTCTATGAAAAGAGCCTCGAAGGAGCTGCCGTAGTCCCAATAGGTAACCCCCTCGGGATAGGCGCCGTCTTGGGCGTACATAGACTGCGCTGCGGCGTTGCTCCTTACGCACTTTTTTATCATGGCCGCGCAGCGCTCCGGAGCTGTTTCGTAAGCCGCCATGGCCGCGCATGCAAGAGAGCCGCAGCAGACCTGGTTCCAGTTATTCTTCGCGCGCCAAAAGAAAGTGTGCCCGCGCAAATCGGACACTTCAAAAGCTTTTTTAAGCAATGCCTCCTCTATGTTTTTCCTTTCGGCCGGAGAGAGTTTTTCATAAAGCCAGTCGTACCCTATGGACATTGCCATGGCCATTTCGCCGACATCGAGAAAATGCGTAGGGTTCCATGTCTCAAGCCCTGCGGCATTCATGAGCTCAGCTTTGCACTTTGAAAAATATTTTTCCTCCCCCGTCATGCGGTATGCGTATGCGAGGTAGAATACCCTGCGCAGCACCTCGCGGGAGGTGGAAAGGCGGCGGCGGTCGTCGTCCATCTTTGTTTTGCGCAAGGGCAACTTTAATATTTCATCGCATTTTTTAATTATTATTGAGTGGAGCTTTTCGAGGTTTTTGTCGGCCCTTATCTTTGCCTTTAGGGCCGGGATTTCCGCGTCCCTTAAAAAGAGCCGCGGGTGGGGCGGGAGACTGGCCGAGTCTATCTGCCGCAGGCTGGACTCCGTCGGCTTTGCATCAGACTGGCTTGCGCAGAATATGCAGGCTGCCATGACGGCCGCAGACATGAAATTTCTTCTCGATATATTTTTCATCTCTAAGAAATATTTTTTAATCCTCACCTTGTCGGGCTTGTTGCGCCGAAGATTTTTAGTTTTGCAAATATGGTATTTGAAGCGTTCCTCAAGGTCAACCCGCATTTGAACATCGCGTCCGTATATGAACATGGCTTATTCTGCGAAGATAAAGGAAAACCTCTGGCGGTAGGGGCAAGATAAGTGACGATTTCCATGAGTTAAGGCATGGGCCGTCCAAAGAGGTTCTTTGCATTGAACTGCCGCCCGGTTTATCTGCGGAGAGCGCTTAAATATCTCTCGGGAAGGGTAAGATGCCCGCAGAATGGGCCACGCAGATGGCCTTCCGGCGGTTTTTTCATCGGGGGGGAACTCAGTTTTTCTATCCTCAAAATAAAAAAGTAAAAAAATATTTAATAAAAACGCATTGTTCCGATAAAATTTATCCGTCGATGCAAGAATGTGCATAAAAAGCTGTTACACATCTCCCGCCAGGAGGCTTTTCCTGAAAGAATCCAAATTTTCGGAAAAAATTAGAAAAAGTTTCTTGACAATAGATAGCGGTGTGGCAGTTTAGGCGGCCTTTTCCAAAACGCGTAGCCGCGTGAGCGGCGGGGCTGGAAGGGGAAGGGTTCATTGAGAGTTTGGTTAGGGAAGTTAGGAAAGCGTGGAA
>CALXLX010000051.1 GCA_944389315.1 uncultured Opitutales bacterium | reverse complement strand
TTCCACGCTTTCCTAACTTCCCTAACCAAACTCTCAATGAACCCTTCCCCTTCCAGCCCCGCCGCTCACGCGGCTACGCGTTTTGGAAAAGGCCGCCTAAACTGCCACACCGCTATCTATTGTCAAGCCGTTTTTGTAAAAAAAATTTTTAATTTTTATATCTTTTTTATTTTCAATAAAATAAAATTTAAAAATTTTCCCGCAAAAGGAGCCGACAAGGACAAAAAAAGTATGAAAATTGAAAATATCACCAGATGAAGCGGGTAGAAATCCGTATGGCAAACGAGGTAGACGAATATCCCCAGCGGCGGAATATTGAACAAAAAATTTGCCGCAAAAACTCCCCAAAGCCTCTGTTTTAGCCGGGAAAGACCGTATCCGCAAGCGGCTGAAAGCAGCGAGGAAGAGACGTACAGCACCCCGGCTACGGACAAAAGAACGCCCGAGGAAAACGGATGAAAGTTATCGTATACAAAAGTTGCCGCCAACAAAACCATGTAAGAGAGGCCCCAACCCGCGCAAACAGCCTTTATAGCGCGTCTTCGCGTGGCATCAAAGGCTTTTTTGTTATCGGAAATCACAGCCTGTTCCATCTCTGGTTCCTCACAAAACGCTCGACTATAAACCCTATCAAAGGCGCAAGCGAGACTATCACAAGCACGACAAACAGCCTTGTAGCTATGGTTTCCACAGGTTCCGCAGATTCCGCAGAAACGCTTACTTTGCTGGTGAAAAACGCATACCAAAGAGGCATGCAGCAGACTATGTGAGAAAGCTGCAAGAAACGCCATTTCTTCGAGAGCAAGGCGTCCTTCAAATCGGCTATCTTATAGGAGCAATAGGCGGGATAGACGAGTATAAGAAGGGCGAATAGAACAAGTTTCAGGGTATCCACAAAACCGGCGATAAAAGAAGGAATGCTGATGCTTTGCAGAACGCTAAATAAAAGCAAGCAAAGGTAAAAACATATTGCTGACAAAGTCGCCCGCTTCATCAGGCGGGTTGCTGGCGTATCGGGTTTCATAGCCGCAATTAGAATATCGGAGTTTTTATTTTGCAAAACTTTTCGAGACAAAAGCGAAGCGGAGAAAAAAACATCAGTCTCCAAGCTCCATTTGCAATAAGCATGGAACCCCATGCCCATATGCGGCAGCATGCGGCGTTACAGCGGCCAAAAAGAAGCCGCTATGCATATGGAAAAATAAATAAAGGCAGATAGCGATTATCAATCTTGACGCGGCGGGAATTTGTAGAAAAAATACCTCCATGGCTTTAATACGAGTAATGGAGTACAATGGCGAAAGAGAACAGACGGAATGTCTGGAGTTTATGTTCGGCCAGATAGAAGATTCCATGTCGTCCGAGAATTTTGACCAATTAAAAGAGGCCGTCTATATGAGGGAGGACACGGCCTCGACTTACGTAGGCGACGGATTGGCCGTACCCCACGGCAGAGTCAACGGGCTCGACGCGGAATATGTCGCGGTTTGTCTATGCAAAAACGGCGTGGATTGGCCCTCGGAAGACTGCACCGCAAAAATGGTGGTTATGATAGGAGTGGACAAATCCAAGATATCCACGTACCTGTCCGTATTGCAGAAGATAATCAAATGGAAGAAAACCTCGGGAGAGGATATAAACTCCCTATCCTGCGAGGCGGTCAAGGCGAGCTTTGAAGACATGCTCGCATGACCCAACACTAAGAAACATATTTCCCCCGCAAAATGAAGAACGTCTCCAAAACCCTTTTTTTCATAAGAAGCAGGGTAAACCTAAACGGTAAAAAGGGCGTTTATTTCTATGCGGTAATCTCCGGCATATTTGCGGCGGTCATCGCCCTCGGATTCCAAAAGGCGAGCCATTTTATATTATCCGTATTTACCTCATCCGACGGAAACGAAGTTGTGGCAAGCTTCTCCCAGGCGCAACCGTGGCAGCGGATAACCTCTCTTGTAGTCGGGGGAATAATAGCCGGAATAATCCTGCTGCTGGCGGCAAAGAAAGTAAAGAAGCGCCCCACCCCATACATGGAGGCCGTCTCAATCGGAAACGGATACATACCCGTCAGGGCAAATCTGCTGAGGAGCTTGGCGGCGATAGTTACGATTGGCTCGGGGGCTTCGATAGGCAGGGAGGGCCCGCTGGTTCAGACGGTGACGGTCTTTGCGTCTATGTTCGGCAGAAGGACGAATATGTCCACGACAAGGCTAAGGCTGCTCATAGCCTGTTCGGCCGCGGGCGCGATGTCTGCGGTATTTCACACGCCGCTTGCGGGGGGGCTGTTCGTATGCGAAATAGTAATAGGGATAATGTCCATAGACATACTTGCCCCGCTGCTCGTATCAAGCTGCACGAGCTATCTTGTCTTGACTGTCATAGGAAATTCCGCGCCGCTGTACGAAAATTCCAACGCCTTCGTCAACGTAGATTTTGAAATAGTTTCATTCACAATATTGTTGGGAATTCTCGCCTCTCTTATGGCCCGCTTCTGGCTTATAATGCTCAACCATACCAGAAAGCTCCTTAACAGGAATGTCAATTTCCTCCCCATAAGGCTGGCTATTGCGGGAGCAATTGTGGGAACAATATCGATATGGTTCCCGGAAGTGACGGGAAACGGCGCGCATATAATAAGGGGCATAGTCTCCATGAATTTTGCGCTCGACGAAATATCGGCAATACTCGTTCTTAAAATACTTTCCGTAGCGCTGTTCTTCGGGATGGGCGCGGTGGGCGGAGTGCTTACGCCGAGCCTTACGATAGGCGGGGTGTTCGGGTTCTTCTTCGCTCACATGCTCATCTACATGGGAGTGCCTCTTTCGGGGAATGAAATAATAGGTTTTTCTGTAATAGGAATGGCCGCGTTCTTCACCACCGCCGCGGCGGCCCCGCTTACGTCGATGATGCTCGTAATAGAGTTCACCATGGCAGGCCAGCTGATATTCCCCCTGATTGTGGCGGTTTTGGTATCTCACGGGGTGTCTATAATGATGCGAACTAAGTCCATGTACGCGCAATCCGCGGAAGGCGGCATGAGGGGCGCATTCGGGAAGCCCCTAAAAAGCGTCAGGATAAAGGATATTTTCCGCAAGTCTGAGGACACAGTATCGGTAACGGAAACATTCGACGGTGTGGCGAGAATCTTCCTGAGAAATCCAGAATACGCGGTGTATGTTGTCTCCCGGAGCAATAAATACATAGGCGGAATTTTGCGGAGCGACATTTTAAGCTTTATAAAGTCAAAGACTCTGTCCTCAAACGTGATTGCCGAGGATATAATGAGGTCCGACATTCCGGTGCTGAAGACGGATATGCCGCTCATAGACGGCGTAAAAATATTTGCGGAAAACCCGCGCTACGAATCCATGCCCATAGTAAACTCCGCTAACGAATTCTACGGCATAGTAAACCGCAACGACATTTTCATGGGCTTTAACGAAATCTTAAAGCGCGACAAGCTCGACAGGGAATAGCCCCAAAAAAGAATAAAGGCAAAACAGCCCCCAAATCGGCCAGACTGCCGCGCGCGCGGGCTACGGAAAGGGCCGCGGGGGGCTTGCATAAATATTATTATTTAACAATATTTTTTATTTTATTATCCGCCTCAGACACCTCTTCGCAATCGTTTTGCAATATGGGATTTTTTACATTGGCAAAGGTGTTGCCGCGTATTTCAAAGTCCAGCACCCTATCGGCGTCTATGCCTATGTCGGAATCTTCAAAACTGTTATTCAAGATTTTTACATTGCAAATATAGGGCACCCTGTGCGGCGGCAGCCTTCTTGTCTTGGCGAGCTTTACGCCTATGCACCCCAAGGCCCCGTGCCTTGCCTGCCAGCCAGAAGATATAAAGCGGCTATTCTCCACTCTTATATTTCTCGACACAGGGCCCTCGTCCTCGTGGAGCGAGGCTCCTATACAGATTGCCGGATACATTATGTTGTCGTAAACGCAGTTTCTTATAAGTACGTCGTTTTGGCGTATGAGGCTCGCGCAGCCGGCTATGTTTCTGAAAGTCGAATTTAGCAATGTGTAAGAGAGCGGAATCTGACCGTAAAGGCTGCAGGTGGAATACGCGTCTATGGTGTCCGGCATCTCCTCCTTAAAGCGTATCTTCAGCTTCTTTGGCCTGGTCGGGGAGCCTTCAAAAGGCTCGCAGCTCTCAACGGTCAAGATTTCCTCCTCGTCGGGGTTTATGAAGAAGCCTATTTTGGAGCCTTTCTTCGGCATGGGCCTGCCGCCCCGGAAATGGTTTGAGAACACCGCCGTATGGGGGTCTAAAATTTTCTCCGGCCAAAGCAAGAGCGAGTTGACGTTCTGGCCGTCCCACCTGACGCCTTCTACATATAGGCCGTCCATAATTACCTTTCCGCTGCAGCTGGAAATCATAAAGGCGTCGCGGCTGCCGACATGAAACTGGTTGTCCTGAGCCTTGAAACGCACATTTTTTGCGTAGACGTTTTCGCATTGCCCCACAAAGATGCAAAAGCCCATGGAGCTGTACGTAAAGACGTTTTCAAAATAAAGGTTCCTGCACAGAAGAAAGCTCAGCTGGGATCCGCGCCAGCCGAAGTTCCAGCTCAGCCCGTCGCCGACTGCGGCATGGGCGGCAACAGTTTCCGAAGAAATCTTTACAACATTTGGACCTTTTTCGGGAACGGCGCGAACAGTCAGCTCGCCCGCCCTCTTTGTGACGCCCTCCCCGCCGAAAGTCGGGCTTGGGACGTGCTTTAAGTTCCGCGTTTTTATGTCCCACAAATTTGAGCAAAAAAGCAAGGTTCCGTCCCCCAAGGGATTGCCGTCGAATATCCTTACAAGCATATTTTTGCCGTCGTTTGATACAACCTCCCCCGCGGTAAAATAGCGGGGGGAATTGTCGAATATCATGTTTTTCAGGCGGAAATTCTCGCACTCCGACACCTGAAATATCGCCCGGGCGTCTATGTCAACTGCCATCTTATAATGGCGGACAATCTTTGTAAGGGGAGTGCCGTCAGCCGAAGCCGCGCCTTCCACAGACAGGTTCTTCGCGCCCTTTATTACAAAGACAAACTTCTCCGCGTCCTTCACAAAAATATCGTACACCCCCGCGTCAAATACCAGGCGCTTTGCGCCCGTCTTTACAGCTTCGGATATGGCCATCTTTACAGCCTGCATATCGCACTTGCCGTCTCCGGGCACTGCGCCGAAATCCCTCACAAAAACGACATCAGACAAAGCCCCTCCGCCCCGGCCGCCTTCCTGCGCGGACAGCAGCTGGGGAATGGCAAGGCATAGGGCCAGCAAAAGAAACCCAAAGATTTTTGAGGATATAAAAAAATATGCTTTATTTATATTCATCGGTTCTATCGGCGGACTTTTAGTTTTTGGAAAGCTCGCAGTCTTCCAGCACTGTATCGCGCTCCACCCTATCAAAGCGGTTGCCCGAAAGCGTAAGCCCCCTTACTCCGCGGGCCTCTATTCCCACAGAACAGTCTTTGAAGCTGTTGTTCCTGAGCGAAACGCCGCATATGGGAGGCATCTTATCCCCGGGCACGCGGCTGCAAGGATTCAAAGCAACGCTCAAGGCGCCTTTGGCCTCGTGTCGCAATTCCCAGGCGCAATTGTCAAAGCTGCACCCCTCAACAGAAACGTTTTTGCTTAGAGGGCCTTCAGCACAGGCCAAATCGCCTCCCACACATACTGCGGGATACATTATGTACGAGAATTTGCAGTTCTGAACTTTTGCGTTGTTCGCCCTGAGAACGCTGGCGGTCCCGGCTATGTTTTTAAATGCAGAATCCTTCAAAATGTAGGAGTCGAGATTGAGTCCATAGAGGTTGCAGACGGTAGTTTCATCGACAAAATCCGGCAACGGAGCGTCGAAAAACACCTCCACGCCAGGTTTACCGTTCTTTGCCGTGCGCTGCGGGCCTATACGCTCAACGCCAAGCATTGCCTCGCCCCCGTCGGGATTGCAAAAACCGATTTTATCCCCCCTGCGGAAGAGAAAAGTCTTCATTCCAAAAGCGTCGTTTGATAGCACCGCGGAGTTCTTCCCCGTAATCTCGACAGGCCAGGCAAAGCGCCCGCAGACATTCTGGCCGTCCCATCTTACACCCTCGGCATACATCTGCTCGACGATGAAGTCTCCCCTGCACGCGTTTAGTATCCAAGCGTCGCGGCAGCCGACCTGCATCTGGTTGCCGTCGCGCATGAACTCGACCTTCTTGGCCCTGACATCCTCGCACATCCAAGAGTTCATCGCTATTCCTATCGCGCTCAAAGTCCTTACATTCTCAAGATACAGATTCTTGCAATAGGCAAAATTCACCTGGTAGCCAAGCCACCCGAAATGCCAGCTGAAAATGTCCCCGACAGCGCACTTCCCCGCCACGGACGGACAATCAAGCCTAAAGAGATTTTCCCCCATATCCCCCACCCTGCGCATTGTGTATTCCGATTTGCGCTCGTCTACGTCTCCGCTCAGGGTGCCGCCGTATGTAAGGCTGGGAACCTTCTTCAAATTGCGAGTTTTGGAGTCCCATAAGTTGGCGCAGTAGATTATGGTGTCGTTTATGGCGGGATTGCCGTCGAGTATCTTTACTGTTATGGACTTTTCGTCCTTGGAAACTATTGTCCCTGCGGTCATGTAGCGGGGAAAATTGTCGAATACTACGTTCTTTAGGGAAAAACCTTCGCACCTGTCGGCAAGCAATATCGAGGCGGCGTCGAGCGAGGGCGCATATTTGTATCTGCGCAAAAACACCGTTGCGGGAGCCCCGTCCGCAGACACCGCGCCCTCTATGGACAGGCCGTTTACCTTAGTTATTTTTACCGCGCAGTCCTTATTTGGGTCCTTCACGAAAAATTCATATTTGCCCGCGTCGAATTTTAGCACGGCTTTGCCCCCGTGTTTTGCGCAGGCCTCTATGGCCGACTTCACCGCTTCGATATCGCATTTGCCGTCGTTTGGAAATGCGCCGAAGTCCGACACCCTGAAAACTTTTGCGCCTTCCGCCCCATACGACGTTGCCGCGATGCATGTACAGATAAAAAATAACGAAAGACGCAGCCCGCTTCCGTACAGAAAATTAAGACCAAACTTCATGATTGTAATAAAATATTTATTTTAAAAATATATAATTCTTATTTACCGGCATCGAATAAAAATTTCCGCATGCGTCGAGATTTTTTAAGGATAGGCCGATATTGAAGGCCTAAGACAAACTCGCCGCCGATACGGAAACTTGACTTGCGCATATGCGCCGTAACTCCTGATAAGAGCCGCCTATGCGCGCAAATGCGGATAGGCGGCATGCAAGGAAAGAATATCTATCACATCAAGTCGTCCACCGTTTCGGGGATATTGTTTTGAATGTTGACGTTCTTGTTTCCGTACTCGTCTATGGGCTTTTTAGTGTTTATGAACGTGTTGCCGTATATGTAAAGCCCGTCAACACCGCTCATCTCTATGCCTTTTGGGCAATCTATGAATGTGTTGCCGCTGGCGTTTATATTTCTCATGTAGGGCGTCATGCTTCTTGGAGTGCGCTTAGAAAGCTGAACCTTAGCGCTGAGAGCTGCGGAAGCCCCGTGCCTGTCCTGCCATCCGCAGGCAATAAACGTGTTGTTTGCAACATAGGCGTTCTTGGAAATCACACCCTCGACTTCGGCGAGGGCCCCGCCTATGCAGACCGCCGGATACATTATATGGTCGAAGGTGTTTCCCACTATGTTAACGTCGTCATTGCGTATGAGGCTCGCGCAGCCGGCTATGTTGCGGAATGTCGAATTTATTAGCAGATAGCTTTCGAGGTTGAGCCCGTAGAGATTGCATATAGTACTTCCGTTCACAAAATCGGGAATCTCCTCCTCAAATGTCACCTTGACGGACTTCTTGTTTTTCGGAGGCAGGTTCTGCGACAATGCAACCTTCGACGATTGGGGCTCGTCCATATTGGCCTCCTTCCCATAGCCGTAATCCACAATCTTGCCGGCTGGCTGCGTCGGGAGTTCTTCAACGCTTTTTACAGTCAGGAATACTTCAGTGTCCTTATCCTTGAAGAAGCCAACCTTGGAACCGATAAAAAAGGTTCCCCCGGAAATGCCGTATAAGTCGTTCGAGAAAATCGCCGTATTTTTATCTATAATTTCATACGGCCAGGCAAATATGCCGTGGACATTTTGGCCGTCCCAGCGTACTCCCTCTACATACATGTCCTCTATTATGGCCACCCCCTTGCATGAGAACAGCTTCCAGGCATCGCGGCTGCCGACATGCATCTGCCTCGAGCCCTCGCGCTTTATAAATTTGACGCCTTTTGCGGTGACATTTCTGCAATAGGAGGCCTGCATGCAAAAACCTATTGCGCTATGCGTCCAGACATTCTCCACGCGGAGGTTGTCGCACTTGCTGAAAATGACCTGATAACCGAGCCACCCGAAGTTCCATGAAATTATCTCGCCGACTTTCGCAACTTTCGCAACCCTCGGGGAATCCATCTTAAGAAGCCTGTCCTTAGGATCCCCATGGAAACGTAAAGTAAGGTCCGGCATATTGTCCACCGCTCCGCCGAAGCTGAAGCTTCCCTTGCCTACAACAAGATTCCCCGTCTTTTTATCCCAGATATTTCCGCAGTATGCCCTGCTGCCGTCCACATAGGGAAGCCCCTCGGGAACTTTTACAACTATGCTTTGGCCGTCGTTTTCAACCACTTCTCCGCATGTCATATACTGGGGCTTATTGTCGAAAACTATGTTCTTTACTGTCAGATTTGGGCAATTCTGCGCGTAGAGAATGCGGTTGGCGTTTACATCAAACTTCATCTTATAATTGCGTATAAGCTCAGTCGCTGGCCTGCCCTTATCGTCAACAGCACCCTTTATGGTAAGGTTTTTTATGTCGGAAAATGCTATGCACATCTCATTGTTTAAATCGGCGACAAAAAGGTCGTATACGCCCGAATCGAACTCAAGCACAGGGTTTTCGACTTTCGATGCGGCGCTAAGAGCCTTGGCGATGGCGTCCCTGTCGCACTTGCCGTCGTTCGGAACGGCGCCGAAGTCGGAAACGCGTATTACATTTTGCGCAAATGCGGCAGAACAAAATGCGAACAAAGCGCATGTTAATATTGTAGATTTTTTCATGTACAGAATTGTTAGTTAGTTATCTCTCCCTGTTCGGGCAAAACGCCCAAACGCCCATGCCGAAAAATTAAACGGCTTTTTCACGGTTATATAAAAAAATCGTCACTGCAAGCTTATAATAGGCCGGAACCGCGCCGCATACAAGAACGCCCATTCAAAGCCGGACGGCTTATGAGCCTGCATCCCATATCCGGCCTGCCCTTTTACGAAAAAAAACCTTGTCCGCGCGGTTAATAGAATTTTCCCGGGGAAAGAAAAGGAAGCAACCGCCTTTGGCAAATATATTCCCCCTCAAGGCCTGCGGAGAAAATCAATTGGAAGAAGCCTCCTGTACAGAGTCGTTGAAATTGTCCTCTTTTACTATTGGAGTGGCAACATTTATAAATGTGTTATTCTTTACGGTAAGGCCGTCTATGCCCTCAAGATGGAACCCTACTTTGCTGTCGTAAACTTTATTTCCTTCAAGGGAAATATTTTTCATGTACGGCACCGCCCCTTTCGGTACCCTTCTACATTCCTGCACCCTTGCGGCAACCGCGCCGTATGCCGAGTGCCTCGACATCCACCCGCAGTTTTTAAATACGCAATTCCTAACGACCTCATCCTTGCACAATACGCCCTCATGCTCGGCCAAAGCCGCGCCGAAACATATGGCAGGATACATTATATTTTCAAAGCTGCAGTTTTCGACTGTCACGTTGTCGTTTCTAAATATCGCGGCTGTGCCTGCTATATTTTTAAAAGTGGAGTTTTTAACGATAACCTCGTCCGCAGTGAGGGAATAAAGGTTGCATACCGTAGTCCGGTTAAGCTCCTTGGGGACCTCCTCCTTGAATGTCACTTCCGCGCCCCAGCGCCCGTCGGAAATCTTTACCGTTTTTGCGCTCTCTATCGTAAGAAAGACATTCTCCTCCCTGTCAAAGCAAAACCCCATTTTATCGCCCGGGATAAAGTCCCAGCCCCTGCAGCCGCCACCGTCGTTGGAAAATATCACCGTCTTCGGCGAGACAATCTTCTCTGCCCATACGGTTATTCCGTGGACGTTTATTCCGTCCCACCTGACTGCCTCGCATACAAAGCCGTCTATCACAATTTTGCCCCTGCAGCCCGCAAAATGAAGGCCGTCTCGGCTGCCTACAGAATAGGAATCAGACAGAAACTTGACGTCTTTTATAAGCACATTCTCGCAGACTTGCACGCCGATCAGCGCAGCCACGCCGTTTGTTATAAGCACATTTTCCACGGTAAGATTGTCGCAATCCAAAAAATAACACATGGAATGGCTCTTCCAGTTGAAATGCCAGCTTAAGACCTCCCCAACCCCGCACATCGCCGCGACCTTGGGATTCTCGAGGCTAAGCAACCTGTCCTTCCCGTCTCCCACCTTATTAAGCCTGTACTTTTCCCTGTCCGACTCCACATCTCCGCCGTAGGTCACGCTCGGCTTATTCTTTAGATTCCCCGTTTTTTTGTCCCATAGGTTCCCGCAGAACAAATAGGAGCCGGCGACATACGGGCTTCCATCCAAAACTCTCAGCACAATTTCCATTCCGTCGTTTTCCACAACTTCGGCGTTGGCAAAAAAACGGGGATAGTTGTCAAACTCTATATTCTTTACGGTCAGATTAGGGCATTTGTAGGCGCGGAGTATGGAACCCAGCTCCATATGGGGCTGCTGTTCGTACATGCGGCGGAATACGGTCTTTGGTTCGCCCTTTTCAGAGACCGCTCCGAAGAACGAAAAATTTGGGATAGAATCTATAAGTATAAGCTCCCCGGCATATCCTTTGGGAGTGTGCAGCTCGTATACTCCGGCATCGAAAGAAACGGCCTTAGCCCCCGTCTTCTTGGCGTGGGCAAGAGCGGCGCGTATTGACGGCAAGTCGTCCTTGCCGTCGTCGGGAAAAGCGCCGAAATCCGAAACATTTATACAGTTTTCTGCACCCGTCTGCGCATATGAATAAATATTTACGCCCAATAAAACCGATAAAAAAACTCCCGCGATGGCTTTTCCTGCTCTCATAATATCCTCTTGCATTAGACTTCTGTAATCCGCCTATTAGGATTACAGACAAGCTTCCCGCAAGCAAACAAAATAGCTTAAAAAACGTTTCCCCTGAAGCGCAGTTTTTTTCTAGGCCGCTTTGCAGGGCAAAAGCCGTTTGCGCTAAATTAAGATGGATCTTTGCAAGAAACGCTATTCGAAGGAATTGCCTTCCAGAGACACCTTCAGATTATCCGTCTCCTTTATCGGAACGCTTACATCTGTGAAGATATTTTGGCACACAAAAAGCCCGTCGACGCCTTCAAGCTGAAAGCCTATAGCGCAATTATACACCTTATTATTTTCTAAAATGATATTTTTCATATACGGGGTATGGCCTTTCGGCACCTTTTCACACTCCTGAACCTTTGCAACAATAGCTCCGCAGGCGGAATGTCTGGGCATCCAGCCGCAGTTTTTAAATACGCAATTTCTGACCGTCCCGTTCTTGCACACTACGCCTTCGTGCTCTCCCAGCGCGGCGCCAAAACATATAGCGGGAAACATTATATTTTCAAAGCTGCAGTTTTCCACCAGGACATTGTCGTTCCTAAATATCGCCGCAGTGCCGGCTATATTTTTAAACGAAGAATTTTTAATTACGACTTGCTCGGCCGTAAGCGAATATACATTGCAGACCGTAGATGAGTCCAACCTCTCCGGAAGATTCTCCTTAAAAGTAACCTCGACTTCCCCCAGCCCGCCGGGGGATTTTATGAATTTTGCTCTTTCCATGGTGAGCAAGACTTTCTCCTGCCTGTCGAAGCAAAAACCAACTTTATAACCAGGGATAAAGTCATTCTCGCCGCAACCCCAGCCCTCATGGACAAATACCGCCGTTTTTGGCCCCACAATCTTCTTTACCCAAAGGGCCGAACCGTGAATGTTTATTCCGTCCCATCTGACTGCCTCGCATACGAAGCCGTCTATTACAATTTTGCCCCTGCAGCCGGCAAAGTGAAGACCGTCACGGCTGCCCACAGGATATCCGTTTTTATCCGGGATAAATTTCACATTTTTTACGTTTACGTTCTCCGACAAATGTATGCCCACCAGGCCCGATATCCCGTTTGTTATGAGTATATTTTCCAAGGAGAGGTTGTCGCAATATTGAAAATGGCACATGGAGCTGCTCTGCCAATTAAAATGCCAGCTTAAGACTTCCCCCACTTCGCACATTCTCGCAACTTTCGGATTCTTGAGCCTCATCAGCCTTTCCGACGGATCCCCGAATACGCGTATTTTAAAATTTTCCCTATCCGAATCCACATCCCCGCCGTAGGTTACACTCGGCTTATTTTTTAGATTTTTGGTTTCCCTATTCCAAAGATTAGCGCAGTATAAATATGTACCGTCGATATAAGGGCTGCCGTCCAACACTTTTAAGATTATTTCCATTCCGTCATTTTCCAAAACCTCCGCGCTAACAAAAAACCTCGGAGAATTGTCAAACTCTATATTTTTAACGGACAGATTCGGGCATCTATCGGCCTTCAGAATATAGCCGAACTCCATATAAGGCCTTTGCTCATATACGCGCCGGAGAACCGTCTTTGGCTCTCCCCCCTCAGAAGCGGCGCCCAAGAAGGAAAAATCTGGAAGGCTATCCAGCAAGATGAGTTCGTCTTTAAAATTTTCCGATACATGAAGTTCATATACCCCGGAGTCGAATAAAATACCCTTTGCGCCTATTTTCTTTGCATGCTCGATAGCGGCGCGTATTGATGCAAGGTCGTCTTTTCCGTCGTTTGGAATGGCTCCAAAATCCGCCACAGACAATAGTCCATCTTTGTTTATGCCGCCTTTTGGGAAGCCTTCCTTAAACGATGCAATGTTCGTATTTGCCGCAAAGCATACCCGTAAAAGGGTAAATGCGGCAATAAGCAAAAAGTAGAATATTTTTATTATATCGATTCCCCCATGACCTTATAGATAACACACTTAAGCACACAACGCCAACATGAAACATTGAAGAAAAATATTTAAGAAGACGCTAATGCCAAAAACGATTCCTAAAAATATATAATCTGCCATAGATACAACATAAAGAAGAAAAATTTATAGCAGGCAGAAATGAATAATTAACATTCATAAGATACGATACGCATCCTTCCTACTTTCCCGAGCGCTTTTTTATCTATATATACAAAAAAAGAACGGAAGGGATAAACCCTTCCGTTCATTCAACCAAAACTATATGATTCTTATTCCGTAGCGCTGTCCGAAATTCTCTGCACAGCACCACTGGGGGCTATGATAATCGGGCTCTGGAATACGCTGCCCGCACCCTCGCGGGTTCCCTGGAACTGTTCCCTGCCAACACTGCCTCCTGGGGAGATTCTGTTGGCGGTGACAAAGATCAACAAGTTTCTCTTCTGGCGAACTTCGCCATCCGAACGGAACAGCCTGCCGAGCAAGGGTATGT
This sequence comes from uncultured Opitutales bacterium, assembly GCA_944389315.1. Lineage (GTDB taxonomy): Bacteria > Verrucomicrobiota > Verrucomicrobiia > Opitutales > Intestinicryptomonadaceae > CALXQW01. The sequence goes on along the minus strand of CALXLX010000051.1, from coordinate 69,786 downwards.
CGCCCAAGACAGGAACCTTGTCGTGTACGGAACGAACTTCCTCTCTGGTCAGACCGCCCATTACAACCGTCGCGCCGTCAAATACCGTCAAGCGAGTCTTGATTTCACGTACGGAGAACACAGGCTGTATGAATCCGGAAGGTACCGTAACAGTCGTGCCGGAAGAAATACCAACCGCATAACCGCCGTACTCCATGAAGCCTTCAAACTCGGTGACTCTGGGATTGAGCTGCAAGGTTATGGAATCATCCTCTTCAACCTGGGGAGTTACCTCCATGACAACACCAACGTCTGCAGTTACGAAGTCCTGCGGAGTACCGGGAGTGATGGTGATACCAGCGCTGCTTTGGTCGTCACCGCCGCCGGAAGTACCAACGTTGGACTGAACGTCACCCCAGCTTTCGGGGTAGCGCATCTGCTGCGAAACCGTGATGGTGGCGGTATCGCCGGAGATAACAGTCACCTTCGGGCTGCTGAGCATGTCGGAACCGTTGTCCTGCTCTATGGCGGTTATCAGAGCCGAGAACGCCGTGCCATAGAGGAAACCAAGTGTCGCATTAACGGTTGAACCGCCCGAGGGACCAAGATTTATAGAAGAAGGTATAGTAGGATACTTCTGGGGAACCTCGTCCGTCTGCATAACCTTAGTTCCAGTAGGAAGTCCTGTTTCTTTATCAACACCATCTACAGGCTGAGTTATAGTTATGACAGACTGAGTGCTTCCGGAGGAATAGCTCTCGGCAAGGGTTCTATTGCTCGTTGAGAAGAGAGTGTTCTTGTTGCCATCTACACCGGTGTTTGTTACATTGTAATTAAAAGCGATTTCCTTGAGAGCGCCCTGATTGACCTCTATGAACTTCGCTTCGATTTCAACCTGCTTTACCTCGCTGTAGCGCAGAAGTATCGTGCGGATTTTCTCGAGGTTTCTGCGAGTATTGGTCACCAAGAGGTTGCTGCCGTCGAAAGCGAGCGCCGCACCAGGACCGAACTCTACACCTGCTCTTGTGAGGAATTCCTTGATCTTGTCGCCATCCTCGCCGCCGGAACTGCCAGCAGCAGGAGCGCTTGCAAAGGGATCGGAAGAATCCGCAGAGGCGCCGCCGCCCCTTATGCCTATCATGCGCTTTACAGCAGTAGCGCTGACGGGGAAGTCCTGAGTGTCGAGATTCGTCTTGGACTCGCCCTTGCGAACGACAACTATGTCGTTCTCTATGTCGTACTGATATCCGACCTGGCGGGTTACCAAATCGAGTACCTGCGCCAACGAGAGACCGCGGAGAGTGAGAATGACATTCTTGGGAGCCTCGGTGCCGCTGTCTATGAGCATCATATTGACGCCCTTCTTGCCGTCGGAGCTCTTGTCAAACTCGGATGAAAGTATGGACAAAGTGTTGATAGCCTGCGAAAGCGGTACTCCTGGATCAGGGAAGCTGATCTCGGGAATGACGATGTCCGTCAACTTCTGCTCAACAGGAGACTCCGTCCTTGCGGTGTCGGTCTCGGTATTGTTGCCCACATATACCTTGGGGCGCATCCAAGCTCCGTTTACCTCGTTTATCATGTTGGCCCTGGTAGCCTCGTAAGTAAGAAGATTCGTGTTCTCAAGCTTCTTGGCTATAAGCTTCTGATAACCCTTGGCCTCCACATTGTCGGCATCGAGAGTCTCTATCTCGCGGAAGGTTATCTGTGCGCCCTGGTAGTCGCCATAAAGATACTTGGTCCGGCCTATCTTCATCAGCTCCTTGACCTTCTTCTGGCGGGCGACATAATCCGGACTTACCTCCTCCAAAGAATTGAAGTAAGGATTGTTGGAAAGATCGTCAACCTCGTCGACAAACTTCTTGGCCTTCTGGGCGTTCTCCTCGTTGGCCGCATACTCGGCAGCCTGCGCGGTAGCCTCGGACATGTCGCGGGCCTCCAAAGCGGCATTTGCCCTATCCTTGGCCATCGCAGCCCTGGCTTTCTTAACCTCGGCCCTGGCCTCGTCGGCGAGCTCCGTATTGGGAAGCTTTGCCTCGGCTCTTGCGAGCTTGTCTGTAGCCTCGTCCCACTTGGCGTCATCCATGCTGTCGTACGCAGAATCTATCAAATCATACGCTGCGACAATCTGGAGCTTCTGCTTGTGTACGGCCTGCTCCATGGCTTCGTCCACATTCTGCGGCGCAGCCGATTCCTCATCGACTGAAACAGTCTCATCGACAACCTCCGCTACGGGTTTCGCCTTTTGGCTTACGAGAAGGGGCTGGCCTTTGGCCTGTCTTTCAATGTCGGCATTGACATCGATAAGCAGCTGCTGAACGCCCTTGTCGTTAGGGGTTATTTTAAGGAGTTCTTCAATAGCCTGCTTTGACGCCTGCAAATCGCCGGAGTCACGCGCCTGCACGGCTGCTACCATCAGACGTATTTTCTCCTGCGTATTGTCGGCCTGTTGGGCAAACGCGGAAAATGCGAACGAAACGCACGCAACCAGCGCTACCGCCATCACAGACTTCTTGGTGATGCTTATTTTTTTCATATAGTTGGCTGTATATTTGTAATTGGTTGAGGGTAAAGATATGTATTTAAAAAAAAATTGAAAGCTTTTTTTATATAAATTTTGAATTTTGTTTACAATGTGGTGTTCCCGTCCGCGGAAACCCTAACAGTCTGAATGACTTTGCCGTTTTTCGACTGCTCTACAACTGCAGACTTCTTGGCGAAATCAAGCTCCTTTATAAGGTAGTCCAAACCGTCCAAAGAGGTCTTCTCGCCGGCCTTCTTCATCTTCCAAACAAACGACGGATTGAGCTTAGACTTCAACACCATCTCGTTCAAATCCTCCAGCACTGTGGGCTTGTTGGAATATATCGTGACCTTTCTGCCGAGATTCTTGTCGTCCAATACAACGGTAACAATGTCCTCATACGTGTCGTTCTTGTCGTTCTTGATGCGCTCCTTCGAGAAGGAAAGCATCGTAAGACCCGTCTTGACCTTGTTCGCGACACCGCCGGTTCCAAGCTCCTCGACGATTATCTCCTCGCCCTTTCGAGCCAGCATCGGCTTGTTGTTGCGGGTGTCCAACAACTGGACCAAATCCGCCCCAAACGCACCGGTGTACTTTATCGGATATGCCGTGCTTAAAATCTCGCTGAATATAATCGGGAATGTCTTGACAGGATCCGCCTCGGCCTTCCTGGGAGGCTGGGAAATGAATACACCGCTCTTGTCGACCCAAATCTTCGGCGGAGTGAAAACCTGGAAAAGCCATAGCCCTTCATCGTCCTGAGCCTTGACCTCGGGCCACTCCAACGGCTCCTCGGTCTTGATCTGAATGTCTATGTCCTTCCATGCCTCTCCCGCGGGCGCTCCCGCGAGAATCTCCTTCGTCTGCGCCTTCTGCTGGGCAACCTTCGGCTCGTTCATAAAGAAAAACGACATCGAAAGCCCCAGAACAACAAGGCTAACTAAAAGAAATATCTTATCGTAATGTTTCATATTCTAAAATCCTATACTTTATTCGTCTGCGGAGGACGCAGCCTGGTCGTCCTTCTTGGCGGGTTTCTTAGGAAGATCTTTTATGACCTCCAAATACTCTATGACCACTGAAAATTCCGAAGTGTTGTTCGTGACTATCGGAGTGTTGCTCTCGTCAACCGGAGACTCGGAAGAAGACCCATCGGCCGGAGGAGTATCGGACGCGGGAGCCTCTACCGCAGGCTGCGCTGCAGCGTCTCCGCCCATTCCCATCAAAGCCGCGATGTCTTCAACACTGTCCCCGCCGCCCGACGAAGACGCATCGTCTCCTGCGGAAGCAGCTATGTCCTCCATGGAGACATCGTCGCCGCCTTCCTCGGAGAAGTAGGACTCCTCCTGGTAGGGCTTAACTTCCACGCTCCTTACGACAAGCATCGCGTCAAAAGACTTCAGCTGGTTGAGGAACAGCCTCAAAACTTCGGTCTGCCCCTTGAATACAAACTTGTAGGCAAGAGTGTCTATGCTGCCGGGAACCCGCGCGCTGACAAGAGGCTCTATCGTGAAAACCTCGTCGCCGTCTGAAGTGCGCATGGCGCGCCCCTTCTTGTCCCGCTTCACGCCCTCGGACGGAAGAACCTCCCTCTGCACGGAAACTATGCCCATCTCCATGTCCTCAGGCTTGGAGTTGAACAGCTTGCCGAGTATGTAATCCAACACGCAAGCCTGCTTCCATAGAGGCTCTATCGCCTCGCTGACCGCAGGATCCGCACCGGGCTGATAATAACGCTTGAAGGAGAAATCCATCTCCTCCGGAAGGGTTATCCCCTTCGCCTTGCAAGTCTGCTTCCAACGGTTGACTATGCCGCGAATCCCCTCGACCAACTGGTAACCCTCCTTGTAAGGGCATTTCTTGATTATGTCGGAGCTCGCGCGGCTTAAGTCCTTCACGAGAAAATCAAGCTTCTCGTCCAGCTTTTTGATGTTCGCCTCGGAAATCTTCAACTGTTCCTCCGAGGGAGCATCGGAAAGTGTGCGCTTAAACGAACTCTGCGCACGCTTGGCTGTAGTCTCGGCCTCAGAAAGAGGGCCTTGATACAAATAGAAATTATAGGCCGACCCCGCTATGAATACCAGAATCAGAGCCGATAGAATCCCGTAAAACAAGGGGTATTTCTTAAAGTTGTTCATTTTCGTCTACAAAATGTGCGGTTGAAAAAGGATTATATGGGCTTGTCCGGATTGACGACAAGCGTAAAGTCGAACTTGAGTATCCTCGGGTTTGAGGGGTCTGTCTTGACATTCCTGTAATCCTTTATGAAGGAAGACTCCTTAAACGACGTAAGCAGACTCTGCACGCGCTCTATTGCCTTTGATGAATCGTAGGCGTCCGGATTGTCCGGATTGAACTCGCGTATCAAAAGCTTGCCCGTAAGCTCGAGATCGTAACGGGCCTTGGCCCCCGTCCCCGTGCGGACAACGCGAAGATCGTCAAGCCATACGTCCTTCAATTTTACCAGGCGCTTCTCCAGATCAACAAAGAGATTTATCCAATTTGCCTTGGAACGAGCAAGCACCTCGAGGTCCTTTATCTTGCCGATGAGCTTCTCGGCGTTTTCCTTGTTTGCTGCAAGAGTGTCTATGTGCTCCTGAAGCGGCGGTATTGCCCTCGAAAACTCCTTGCCGCAAGACTCCGCAGAAGATATCTGCGACTTAAGGCATATAGATACGGGCAGCACCGAAATGGCCAATATAGCCGCGCTGATAAGTATAAGCGGACGCTTCCGCCTAAAGGCCATATCCTTAACTATGTGCTCGGGCAGCAGATTTACCCCGACACTCTGGGGAACTATCTCCCCGGCCGCCTCGCCTATCAGCTCGCTGACCTGCGTAGAACAATCGGAAAGAAGCTGCTGGTTCACCGACGAACCTACGGAAATGTGCGACAACACGTCGAGATACTCGACGCTCATCTTCTGGTCTTCGCTCAGGGCTTCCGCCAAACCGGGTATCAAAGAGCCCTTGCCGGTCAGATAAATCTTCGTCGGGGGCTTCAGGCTGGACTTGCGCCTGTAATTGAGGACAGAACGCTTCAGCTCCATTCCGAGCCTCTTTACGGAAGACTTTACCGCCGCTATAATCTGGTCGGCCACCGGATTGCCGCCCTTCTGGGCCTCCGCCGAATTGCAGAAGTTTATCTTGTCCGCCTCCGCAGCCTCAAAGGGCTTGTCCTGGGAATCGGCGATAGCCTGCGTAAACGTGTTCCCGCCGAGGGGAATGCTTCTTACAAAGAACCCGTCGGAACGCGCTATTATCAGATTCGAGGAACGCGCGCCTATATTCAGGAGCATGACATCCTCCTCGAGGGAACAATATTTCCATGCGTTGTAGTCGAGTATCGACGAAGCCTCGAGTTTTTTGGGGGTTATGCCCGCGGCCATGACGGCCTTGCAAAGCCTGTCGGCCTCCGAAGTGCGCATGGGGACAAGCAGTATTTCCGTCTCGACCTCGTCCTTGGCTATTTCCTGGTAATCCCAGGAAACCTCGGAAAGGTCGTAGGGTATAGCCTTGGAAGCCTCGAACTTTATGACGTCCGACTGGCTCTGAGAACCCACATTGGGAACCTTTATGGTCTTCGTCAGAAGCATGAACGCCGGAGCTATCACAGTCGCCTCTCCGGACATGCGCAACGCCTTCAGGGCTGCTTCCAGCGCCGGCCACCATTGCTCCTGGTTGGAGTAGTCGTACAAGAGCTCCTGCGTTTTAAAGTTCTGCAGAACCAAACGCCCGTTTACGGAGGAGAACTCGCCCGCCACAACGGAAGTGGACGTACAATTTATTATAAGTTTATTTTTGGAACTCATATTTTCGAATTTATATGGGATAAAATTTTGTATCTACACGGAATATTCGGCAACCGACTTCCGGGAAAGCAAAAAATACCGCCTACCTGAATCCAGAATAGAGATATCTAAAAAAAACCCTACTGTGAATTGACTATATAGGTCGGCGAAACTTCGTTGGGATTGCGATAGCACTGGTAGTACCTTATCGCGAAAGGAGCCAAAGGCAGCGGCACCAACACGTTCTCGTTGTAGCCGGCAGATTTCTTAACCAACTCGTCAAATGCGTCGTAGGCGGCTTTCAAGTCCGTAGTTTTCTTCATGAGGGAGGGCTCCATAAAGAAGAAGGAGTCTATGTTGGCCTTCGTCCATTCGACAGGCTCTCCGTTGACCTTCAGGTTTATCCTCCATGCGCAGGGAGCGTTCTTTAAACCGTAAATCTCATACGCCTCCCACGGGATGAAGAACTGAACCGGAGTCGACTGGTTGACCTTTATCGCAAAAAGCTTCGCGGACGACTTAAACACGAGAAAGCTGGGATCCTTCTTCTTTGCCTTTTCGTCCCTGTACACCACGGTGAGCTCCACGGACACATTGCGCACCCACTTGTCCTTATCCGGGGTGGTCAAAGCCTTCAGGGGTATTGTTATCCTTGTCACAGGCCCCCCGCTGTTACTTATCTGGGATTTCTGTATGCTCTCAAATTTCACTCCGTTTCTGCCGTTGTCTATTATAACAGGATCTTCGTTAGGAGCGGACAACAAGGATCCACACACAAATAGTAATGCCGTGGAAAGCAAAAAAGCGGTTTTCTTTTTCATAAATTCAAAGATTAAAACCAATTTTAGAACGTATTCAAGCATTTTCGCCAAACTTTGGTATTTTTTAGGAAAATCGCTTTTCCCCATAAAAAAAGAGCGCGAAACGGAAAAACTAAAAAAAACAGGCAAGTGGTGCGGATGCTCGCGCCAAAAAGACGCGCCCGCCAGGGGATGGAAAAACTTTACGCCAGCCCGAAGGCGCGCTTAAACGCGGAGATTTTCTCTGAATCCCCCATGACGACGATCATATCTCCGCATTCAAAGACATCGTCCGGGGAGGGCCTGCGCAGCGCCTCGCCGGATTTCCCCACTCCCAGTATCTTCACGGCATAAAGTTTCGTAAGATTCGCCGAGCGCAGGTTTATCCCGGTTAGACCGGAGGCTTCCGGCACCTTTAAAGTCGAAACGGAAAAGTCCGAAAGCCGATTTTCCGCGACGGCGTCGGCCGAGGAGAAACGCCCTTTTTCCGCCAGGGTCTCCGCCGCAGCTTTCAGCTCCGACGGCTCTCCGCAAAGGACAACCACGTCCCCCGGATAAAGGGCCGTGTCCGGAAATATGTTATATATCACGAAAAACCCGCGCTTGACCGCCACTATCTCCGCGCCTGTAAGCCGCCTCAATTCCGTTTGGGCGACCGTCCTTCCCGCCGCGGGGCTCAGATCCCCAAGCTCGACCTCGGATATATCCATGGCCCAGGAGTACCTGTCCTTTATTTTTTCTATCATTCTGTCGTGGCGGTAGGCGTCGGCATTCTCGAGATGGCGCAGAAATATCAGCTTAAATTTGGACTCCAAGGATATGTTAAAAGTCCTCAAGGGGGTGTAAAATACGATGCCCAGCAACAGCCCGCAGACTATATTCAGCCCCAGCATGGCATCGCTTCCCACATAGCCGTGGGCGACTCCGAAATACACCAGGGCGCAAAAAGCCGCAGCCGCGCCGCCTCCGGAGATGGACAATATCTTGCAGACGACATTCCCGAATGTCCGAGGCTGAAACGAGGCTTTTGCAATAGAGCGCACGCAGCCTTCCACCTTTCTAAAGCAGCCCACTGCAAGCGGCAGCGCAAGGGCTCCCACAATGCTCCAGACCGTATATAAAAGCCACATATGGGCTTGCCTTTGCATAGAATCCACGACTGCGTTTGAGATAAAGGCGCCCGTAACTACGAGGGCGTTGAACAGGAAGGCGTAGATTGCCGCCATGGATATTCCCCTGAAGGCCAGATGCAGGCTCTCGTGTCTGACCGAGGCCTCCTTTATTTTAGTCAGTTCCCTCTCGTAGCCTTTCAAGGTTTTCCTCACCGCCGACGGGACGCGTTTGGACAGGAAGTTCGCCACCGCGGGAGCGCGCTCCGCCAGGAACGGATTTGCCGACACCGTTAGGAACGATACCCCCATCGTAATTGCCATCACAGAATCCCCTATCAGGCCCGACCCTATTCCCAGCCCGGCTATTACAAATCCGAATTCTCCGATCTGGGCCATATTTACGGCGGCCAGGAAGGAATCTTTAGCCCGCGCCCCGCCTATTACCGCCCCTGTGAAACATGCCGCTATCTGGAATACGACCGCAAAAAGCGAGAGCAAAATTATAGGCAGCCACAAATCGAGTATGAGTCCCGGCTTTATCATAGTGCCAACGGAGACGAAAAATATCGCCACGAACAAGTTTCTGAAGGGCGACATGAGCCTTTCCACCTTTCCCGCCACCGGGGAGCCAGATATTACCGACCCTGCAAGAAACGCACCCAATGCGAAAGACAAGCCGAACTGCTTTGCGAGGAATCCGAGCGCCAGCACAATGCATATAGCGAACATTATGAGCATTTGTGGCTCCTTCGAGATGGACAATCTTGCCGCGAGCATGTTTATCGCCAGCTTTCCGCCAACGAACACCGCCACGACAAAAGTGCTGGCCAGCACGATGGTCTCAAATATCCTGCCCATGCCGCTCTCCGACTGGACCGCCAATCCCGACAGAACCACCATCAGCAAGACCGCATATATATCCTCGAATATCAGCACGCCCACGGCTATCTGCGCAAAGGGCTTCTGCAGTTGGCCGCGCATTCCGAGGTTTTCCACCACTATTATAGTGGAACTCATAGACAGTATCCCGCCCAGGAATATCCCGTCGGACAGTCCCATCCCCATCAGGCGCGCCGCAGCAACCCCGAGGGCCCCCATCACCAAGGCAAGCGCGCAGACGCCGAAGAGGCTTGGCAGAAACACTTTTTTGAGCCGGTCGAACCCGAATTCCATGCCCACATAGAACATCATCAGCATCACGCCGAACTCTCCCGCCTGGCTGAGTATCTCCGACTCGTTCAACAGCCCGAGAATCGGAGAGAGCAAAATGCCTACCACTATATACCCCACCAAAACAGGCAGCTTAAGGTACGAAAATATCCATGTGGCCACAGTCGCCGACGATACGATTATGGCCAGATCCTTCAATACAGCGTATTCTCCGCTCTCCATGAAAAATTCTGAAGGCATACTAAACTTTTCGTCCTTCAAAATCAACCAATATATAATTCCGCCCGAATCTGGCGCTCTGCAAAGCTGCGGCACATGAGCCATCGCCCTTTGGGAATAATCCGTAAAGGCAAGCTGCTATTTACATTGATGGCGCGCGCAGATTGCCACGCATGTTCACGCCCCTGCCGCCGATAAAAAAATATCCGCACGCCCATGTGCGGATACTTTTTTCCCCGCGGCCGAAAGACAGGAAAGCCGCGGATAGTCAGGGGAAAAATTCCCTCCCGGTCTTAGAGCCTACCTGCACACTCCGCGCAGTATTTTTGCGATTTCCTCAGCGGCCCAGCGGGAATCCTCCGGCTCTATGGTAGGATGCGTAAGGAGCATTACCGACGTATCGCGAAGGACCGCCGCATTGGGCAGATCCTCCGCAGACTTGCCCCATCCGCGGTCGACAAAGCATTTCTCCGCCGAGATATTCCAACATGTCCCTGAAAATGCCGGAATACCCAAAGAATTTATCTTCGCGATGACCTCCTCCCTGGATATTCCGCTTTTCATAGCCTCGGGCCTGAGGAAGAAATAGAATTTGTAATATGAGCAAAACTCCCCCTCTTTCGGCAGTGGAACGCGCACGCACGGAATGTCCTTCAAGGCCTCTATGTAGGCAGCGGCGTTTTCCCTGCGCCTCTTTACCCACTCTGCAAGTTTCCTTACGCCGGAAATTCCCAAAACAGCCTGCATTTCCGTCATTCTGAAATTGCTCCCGAATGACTCTATCAGCCATCTGAACCCCTCGGGATGCTTGCGGTTATAGACGGCGTCGTAGTCCCTGCCGTGATCCTTGTACGACCACATTTTAAAGTACGCCTCGTCGGAGCTTGTCGTAACCGCCCCGCCCTCCCCTCCGGTGGTGATGATTTTATCCTGGCAGAACGACCACGCACCGACATCGCCTATGGACCCCACGGATTTGCCTTTATACGCGGCTCCGTGAGCCTGGGCGCAGTCTTCTATGACGAACAGCCCCCTGTCCTTAGCCAGAGCCATTATGCCGTCCATATCGGCCGGCCACCCGGCATGGTGCACTACTATGATTCCCCTGGTTTTCTTCGTCAGGCACTTTTCAACGGTCTGCGCGGTTATGCACTGGGAGTCCAAGTCGACATCGGCCACAACTGGAACCCCACCCTGCGCGACTACCGAACTTGCGCTGGCTACAAATGTTCTGCACGATGTTACAACCTCAGAGCCCCTCTCGAGAGATACCCCCCTAAGGGCAAGCTCCAAAGCCAAAGTTCCGTTTGATACTGCGATAGCCCTCTTGGCGCCTGTAAAGTTGCAGATGGCCTCCTCGAATTTGATGTTTTCCCCTCCCGTCCAGCGGTTGATTTTACCGCTGCGGAGCACATCCGCCACCGCAGATATTTCTGCCGCGTCAAAATGCGGCCATCTCTTAAAATTCTCCTTATTCATAAATCTATACAAATAAAAACAACTACAATTTAATATTCGCGAAAAGGAAACGCCCTATCCCCGGCAGAAAGGCCGACCTTACTGGTAGAACTGCGGTTTGTACTCCGGCACCTTGGAATGTATAAACTCCTTCATCTCGTTGACGGACTTCTTGTTGGAAAAGCCGATTATCTCCTGGTCTATCCGGCTCATATCCTCGTAAGACGGGGTCTCCGATATGAAGCCGAATATCCTCGGATGGGCCGTCTGCACCACGGACTCGTCCTTGTGCTGTATCTCCTCGTAAAGCTTCTCGCCCGGGCGCAGCCCTATTATTTTTATCTCTATGTCTATGTCCGGCCTGAATCCGCTCAGATTTATAAGTTTCCGGGCAACGTCTATAATCTTGACGGGCTTGCCCATATCCAAGACGAAAATTTCGCACCCTGATAGTTGCGTTGCGCACTGCAACACAAGCCCCACCGCCTCGGGGATGGTCATAAAATAGCGGGTTACATCCGGATGTGTGACCGTCAGCGGCCCTCCCCTGGCTATCTGCTTTTTGAAAGTCGGTATGACGCTGCCCGAAGACCCCAGCACGTTCCCGAAACGGACCGCCCCGAACTTCGTCTTATTGCCCGGCTTGCCGACCATGGAATGGACGAACATCTCCGCGAGGCGCTTCGAGGCCCCCATCACGTTCGTCGGGTTTATGGCCTTGTCCGTGGATATGAGAATAAATTTTTCCACTGCGTGCTCCGAGGCTATATTTGCAAGGACCCAAGTTCCGTGGCTGTTGTTCCGCAGAGCCTCGCTGGGCTGGCTTTCCATCATGGGAACATGCTTATGGGCCGCCGCGTGGAAGACGATATCTATATTGTACCTTGAGAACAGGCAGTTCATGCGCGGGGCGTCCTCTACATCGGCAACAATGCTCAGCATTGTCACTCCGTATCCGGAGTCGCGCAAATCCTGCTCTATCTTAAAAAGCTGGACCTCGCACTGGTCTAACAATATCAGCAAAGAGGGGTTTCTGGCCGCAATCTGGCGGCAGAGCTCCCCGCCTATGCTGCCGCCCGCCCCGGTGACAAGGACAACCTTGCCTTTTATCATGGAATCTATCTCCGCAGAATCCAGCTCCACCGGATCCCTGTCGAGGATGTCCTCTATCTCCACATTCCTGATCTGTGAGACTTTAACAATACCCTCGGCCAAATCCGCCGTCGAGGGAATTATGGAGACGTCTATATCTGCTATTCTGCACTCCTTGACTATGCTGTTTATCTTGGCCGGAGATATGTGCTTTATGGCTATTATCACCTTGTCCACCTTGTAGACGCTCTTCAGGGGTACGAAGCTTTCCGGCATGGGGATCACGTTTAGGGAGCTTATCTGCCTGCCCTGCTTGGAGGGGTCTTCGTCGATGAATATCACGGGGTGGAGGCCGAGGTTCCTATGGGCGATGAGGTTGGAGGCTATCGTAGTTCCTATGTCGCCTGCCCCTATTATGGCCACCCGTTTCGCCATGCCTATGCCGTCCGCCCTATACGAACGCTCCCTCAATATGCGCAATGACATTCTCAGCGCTCCGAAGGAAAGTACGGAAAGGATGAAGTCCACCGCAATTACCCCTTTGGGAACCCACACGAACCACGACGCAGAATTGCACAGCAACAGCACGCAGCTGGAAAGGAACATCGCCCAAAATATCCTGAGCAAATCGGGCATGTGGAAAAAGGTGAGCATATCCCTGAACTGCCCGCAGGCCACCAGGAAGAACATTTTGACGCACAGCAGCAGCAAGAAGGCCTCCCGGGGGTGGTAATCCTCTATTACCCCGAGTTTAAAATCGAACCTAAACAGCATTGCCAGTACGAAACAGCCGAATATTATTGCGGTATAAAGGATAAAAATAAAGAGGGTTCTAAGCGAGAAAAATCCCGGGAGCAGTCTCCTGGGAGCTCCGATAAACAAATTTAAGGTATTTTTCATAGTGAACTTGCGTTGCGCACAGTCAAAACAGGCCCGCCTTGAAAGAGGGCCATGCCATATTAAACGACAATTCGAGCACAAAGGCGCATATTTTTCAACCAAATAAATCCACCCGAAGGACATCGGTACGGGAGGCATCTCTTTAGGGCCGAAGGAAAGAATAAGCGCCCATGCGATAAAATTATGTTTGAAAAATCCCGCGCCGGATGCACAGTTGGCTTACAGATATGAAAATTTTGGAGTATTCATCTAAGAATTTCTGGACCGATTTACAGAAATCGTGCGCGAATGCGGCCAACTCGCCCGAGGCCGAGAGCGTGGCAAAGGCCGTCATAGAGGACGTGAGGAAAAGGGGAGACAAAGCCCTTTTCGAAGCCACCAAGAAATTCGACAGGGCGTACATAAGCGCGAAGAACATCAGGGTTTCCGGGGATGAGATTCTGCGCGCCAGAAAGCTCGTTTCAAAGAGGGACGCCGACGCCCTGAGGGATTCCATCAAGAATGTATCCTTTTTCAACTCCAAGACTAAGCCGAAGAACTGGCGCGCCAAAAACCCCCACGGAGCCACCGTGGGAGAAAATTTCTATCCGATAGACAGGGTTGGGCTGTATATTCCCGGTGGGCAGGCGCCGTTGGTATCCACAGTCATAATGACCTGCACCCTTGCGAAGATTGCCGGCTGCAGGGAGATATGCGTATGCACGCCGCCCGCGCCCGACGGCTCGATAAACGCGTACCTGCTGCGCGCGCTCGATCTGCTCGGGATAAGGGAGATATACAAAGTCGGAGGCGCCCAGGCGATAGCGGCAATGGCCATAGGCACCAAGTCCATAAAGCCTGTCGACAAGATTTTCGGGCCGGGAAACGCCTTTGTAATAGGGGCCAAGCGCATACTTTTCGGAGAGGTCGGCATAGACCTCCTGCCGGGGCCGAGCGAAGTTCTCATAATAGCCGACGGCGGCGCAAAGCCGGAATTCGTCGCCGCAGACTTGCTCTCCCAGGCCGAACACGGCAGCGGCAAGGAGAAGATATATTTTATAACAGTCTCAAAGCCGCTTGCCGAAAAGGTCAAGAAGGAGCTGCCCAAGCAGGCCAAGAGCCTTTCGAGAGCCGAAAAGCTCTTAAAGATAATAGATGTGGGCACATGCATAATACACGTCCCCAATCTTGAGGCGGCGGCGGAAACGGCAAATTTCATAGCCCCGGAGCACATGGAGCTGCATCTCCAAGCGCCCGAGGCAGAAAAGCTCTCCAAGCTGATACACACCGCAGGAGCCGTGCTTGTGGGGGAAGAAACGCCTACTGTTCTTGGCGATTTCTGCGCCGGACCGAGCCACACCCTGCCAACAGGCCGCACGGGAAGGTTCTCGAGCGGCTTGCAGGTGTCGGACTTCATGAGAAGAAGCTCCTACGTGAAGTACTCCAAGGCGAACGGTTCGTGCAAGAGGGCCCTAAAAACCGTCGCGGAATTTGCCAAGATGGAAAGTCTTGACGCGCACGGCCGAAGCCTGGAAATCAGGCTCGATTAGCAAAATTGCAGCCGCCTCCGGCAAGGAGCAAACAGACTCCGCTGCGCCTAAAGCCGGCTTAGGAACGCTCAAATGGGCGGCATAGCCGCGTTGCGCGGGCGTAAAGACGCAAGACCTCAGGCGTTTTTCGGCCTAATAGCTCCAAGCCTTTTACGCATTTTAAGCCGCGCAGGTTGGCAAATACAAAAAAGCCCCTTTTTACAAGGGGCTTTTTCATGTCCTAACGGAGGGGAAAAGCATGCTCAGTAAGTGTTCAGGCCGGCCAGAGAAGCCGTATTCCCTGACACGTAACTGACGGGCCCTGCAACTCCCGCACTCATGCTCGCCGCCACCGGATTTTCCGAATCCGACAAGCCCAACAGCTCGTTCCCCGTAAAAGAGGCCGCAAGATTGGGCAGGCTCTCGCCCTCGGAAGCCATGGCGCGCATATAACCGCCAGCAGCCGAATCCACCGAAGAGATGTACGCAGGCACAAACAACGCCGCCGCGACAACCAGAAGCGCTGCTCCCGCAGAGGCGTATCTTAGCGAGCCCGCAGGCGCTTTAGATAAAATTCTATTCCACAAAGACTCCCTGCCTACGACGCAGAGCGCCATTTTTCTGCGAAGTCCTTCGTCAAACTCGTTCCATTCAACCTTAGAGGGAAGCTCCGCTTTCTTGAGCTTAAGAAGCTCCTCAAGTTTTAAATCTTCGGGTTTTTGCATAATTTTTTGTGGGGATTTATTTTGAACGGCCGCCCAGATAGTCCTTCAAAAGGGCCTGCAGCTGCTGTTTTGCGTAATGCAAACGCGTGCGGACCGTCGCAGAAGTTGTACCTGTTATCTTTGCGATTTCATCATGGGAAAGGCCTTCTATCTCATGCAAAACCACAACCGTTCTATGTTTTATAGACAAACTTTGCAAAGATTCGTTCAATTTTTCACGCAATTCTTTAAGAACCGCGCTCTTTTGGCCCGAGGAATGTATCATAAGCTTGTCGACTATCTCCGACGGGGCCAATTCCTCGTTGACGTTTTCAAAGCTGAAAAATCTGCGGAAGCGGTTCTTCCGAATGAAGCTTATGGACATATTCACCGCTATGCGGTAAATCCAGGTGTAAAAACCGCTGTTGCCCTTGAAGGAGTTTATGCCCGTAAAGGCTTTTATGAAAACGTCCTGCGTGATGTCGAAGGCGTCCTCGCGGTTCGAGACCATATTGTAGACGACGCTGAAGATACGCTCCCTGTATTTTTTTGTAAGCTCGTCGAACGCCGTCATGTCTCCGGCCTTGACGCGGTTTACTATGGCAATATCGGAATCCACCGAAGCAGATGCAGTCTCCTTCGGGACGCTTATGGAACCAACTCCAACTTTTGCGACGTCCATAAATCCGATATACCCCTATATATAGACCCCAAAAAGAGCCTACTGATCCAAGCATTGCACAGTTGGAGCGCTTTTCAAGATTATTTAGCGCCTTTTTCTTTTGACAAGGGGGAGGTATGTTTTAGATTTCTAAAAGACACCTCGCAAGTCGGCGGTGGTCTTTTTCAAGCACAAGACATACAAATATGGCAAAACCGATAAAAGTTGTCTTAACTGGAGCTACGGGGAACATAGGATACAGCCTGCTGTTCAGGCTCGCCTCGGGAGGGGTATTCGGGGAGGAGACTCCCGTTGAAATAGGCTTGATGGGCGTATTCCCGTCGAGAAATTCGGCAAGGGAGGGCCTGATGATGGAAATTGAGGACTGCGCATTTCCGCTGCTTGCGCGCCTGACTTCCACGACGGATTTGTCCCAAGGTTTCTCGGGGGCGGACTGGATAATACTTATAGGCTCCATGCCACGCAAACAGGGGATGGAGCGTTCAGATTTGCTTGAGGTCAACGGCAGAATGTTCATGGAGCAGGGGCGCCAGATAGCCAGGCAGGCGCCAGACGCCAAGGTGCTCGTCGTGGGGAATCCGTGCAACACCAACGCATACATAGGCATGAATTTTGCAAAGGACAAAATGCCCGCGCGGAACTGGTTTGCCCTCACGAGGCTAGACGAGAACCGCGCGAAGGCCCTTCTTGCAAAAAAGAGCGGGGTTGAGCTCGGGGAGGTTGAAAATGTATGCATATGGGGCAACCACTCCTCCACGCAGTATCCGGATTTTGAGAACGCCCGCATAGGTGGGCGGCCTGCGGAGGAAGCCGTAGGGGACAGGAAGTGGCTTGAAAACGACTTTATAAAGACGGTGCAATCTCGCGGGGCGCAGATAATAGCCGCGAGGGGCAAGTCTAGCGCGGCGAGCGCGGCAAATGCGGTAATAGACACGATAAAGAGCCTCCACTACCCTTCCGCCCCGGGCCAATGGCACAGCGTTGGGGTGCTTTCGGACGGCTCCTACGGTGTGGACGAGGGGCTTATATGTTCGTTCCCCGTGCGTGTAAAGGCGGACGGAGATTGGGAGATAGTAAAAGGGCTGCAGCTCGGCGAGTTTGCCAAGAAGAAAATATCCGCAAGCGTGGACGAGCTAAAGTCTGAGGCTCAAACGGTAAGGGAACTGTTCGGGTTTTAGGAATAAGCCTGCGGGCCATATTTTTCTCCTTTAAAGGCTGGAAGGGAATATAGCGCGCCTGTACCAGCATGCAAAGGCAGCTTCCGGGAAACCTTCAGGGCGATAGGATAAATACCGCATTATTCCACATCCGGAATAAATATTTTTTGAATTAGGACGCATATTAAAAACAAATAAAAAATGGGGATTAAAACTATGGAACGGGGATTTTTCTTATCTATTCTATCCGCCTTTGCTCTGGCCCTAACAGCATACCCGAATGATTGCCGCGACATAATCGGCGACACCGAGCCGCCTCCGCAAGGCGACATATCCCAGACCTATCCCTACGGAATCACCTACAAGACTCCGCCGTACATATCAAAAATAATAAACGAAAAGGGCAATGCGGTTCACAGGATAGGCCTTAGAGTTTTCCAGGGGTGCCCGACTATAGAAGTGTCGGGCAATGGCAGGCTTTGGGCGGCATGGTTCGGGAGCAATCTGCACGCCGAGCGCGCCCGCAGCCTTCCCGACGACAAGATATTCGACTACCAGCCAGACAACGTAAACCACCTTGGGCAGTTTTCGATACTCGCCACGAGCGAAGATTTCGGCAAGACTTGGAAGGAGGTCTATGTGTTTGACCCAAGCCCCATTCTTAACGGTTCGGCGTCAGATCCGCTTCTGTGGAAAGATCCCGAGGGGAAAATCAGGTTTGTAGTCGCGAGGAATATGGACGTGCGGGACAAGGATGGCGTGACCACCACAACTTGGGAGTTTAAGATGGAGAATCCCGACTCCGAGAACCCGGGCTGGACAAAGCCGCGCTTGCTGTGCAGGGACAACGCTTCCATAATGAAGCCGCTGATACTCAGGGACGGTTCCATACTCCGCCCCGGCGACAGATTCTCCCAGATGGATAATCCCGACAAGCAGTTTTTCATATCAGAGGACATAGACGGGAAGATAAACTTCGTATCCACTCTGCATTGCCCGGAGGCGAGCTTTGCCGAGCAGACCCTGCTGCAGAGGAAGGACGGCAGCATATACGCGCTGGTCAGGAGAAAGTCCCAACCCCCCACCGGATTTGAATCTTATGACAACGGGAAGACCTGGAAGGAAGTCGGCTTCCCCTTGAACGTCTCGAGCGACACAAAATCCGTATTTTTCCGGGCGAAATCCGGAAACATAATATATGTCTGCAACGATGTTTCCACCGAATTGGATAAAGGCGGCAAAAAGACCATCTACCATATGGAGAACGGCAAGAGGAAGACAGTAAAGAGCTCGCGCATAAATATGACCGCATATATAAGCTACGACGAAGGCAGAACATTTCCGAAGAAACTGTTGTTGGACGAGCGCTACACGAGTTATCCGTCGGTTTGCGAATACGGCGGTTTTCTCTATATCGCCTATGACAGGGGGCGCGGAACATATAAAGCCCATGAAATTCTTCTCGCGAAGATAACCGAAGCCGACATAGAGGCCGGCAAGCTTGTCAACAAAGACAGCGCATTGAAGATGGAGATTTCAAGCCCCTTCAAATACGGCGGCGGAGTCAGGAAAGACGACAAGTATCTCTGATGGGGTTTTAATTGCCGGAAGGCGGTTCTCCTTCAACAAAGGAGGGCCGCTTTTTTGTTTTCCCGAGAAACAAGAAAGCCCGCAAGGCGTTTGATTACGCGGATTGCGGGCTTTTTAAAGTGGAGCCAGCTGTCAGGCTTGAACTGACGACCTGATGATTACAAATCAACTGCTCTACCAACTGAGCTAAGCTGGCTTTTGTATTTTCAAATAAAACAACAAAAATTGCTTATCTGAATAATTCCCGCGGATAATGAAAATTTTTATGCAAAGCACAAGAAAAAAATTTCAAAGCCCTGCATAGAAAAAGGCGCCTTCTGGTTATCGCAAGAATCCAGATACGCCTTTGTTTATATGGGAACGCTTCCTCACTATAACAGTCTCCAAAAACCCTGCCATGCTATGGGCACATATATAACTTCGGCGCACATAAAAGGCTATAAAACACCTCCATTGAGCCTATGTACCATTACGGCAAAGGTTTTTCTCTCTTCCAGATGCTAAATAAACTAATATACCGTCTTATAATACCTGGGAACGCGCTTTGTGATTGAAGTGAGAGCCTCTGCGGGGCTTATGCCCAAAGAGTCGCAGTATTGCTCTATGCTTATGCTCTCGTTCCCGCTCGAACCTATCAAAACGGCCTCGTCGCCCACCTGCACGTCGGGAAGATCGGTGACATCGACGCTCGCCTGGTCCATAGACACCCTGCCTATTATGGGCAGGCTCTTGCCGTTTATCAAAACGCGCCCGCGCTCCCCGGCATTGCGCCTTAGACCGTCTCCATAGCCTATGGAAAGAAGCGCAACTTTGGAGTCTCTCGTAAGGGTGTAGGTCTTGTTGTAGCCGACAGTCGCCCCCTTGGGGAGCATCTTCACCTGGCTGACAGCCCCCCTGAACGTCATGACGGGTTCTGGCCTGAAATTTCCGAGTATGGACCCTTCCTTAGGGCTGATTCCAAAAAGCACCAGCCCCGCCCTGAACGCCGACTCAAAGCTCGGCGGCAACAAAGCCGGGTTAAAAGTGTCGCTATGGTGCACGAGTATTCTCCTGCCCGCCGCCCTCAACGCCGAATCGGCCTTTTTCAAAAACTCGAAATCCGGAGTCTCGCCCTCCTCCGGGGCGCCGCTGCCCATGCCGGCTATGCACATTCCCTCAAGCTCGAGAGGCAAAGTTCCGCTCAGAAGCATATCGAGCATTTTAAGGGCCTCCTCGCGGGAGGGCAGAGAGAAATCCTCCGCCCTGGGAACCCTCATGTGAACCTTTATTTTCTCCCCGAGCCGCTTTGCGCAAGCCGCAAAGCGCTCTATTTCCTCGACGCCAACGAGAGTCGGCCGAAGCTCGTTTCTGAAATAGAACTCCTCCTCTCCCGGAAGCGAGGAGCTCATAACTATTACTGGCCACCCCTCGCCTATTCCCCTCACGCGCTCGCCCTCGGACAAATTTGTCACGGCAAAGGCGTCCGCTCCGCTGAGCATAAGGCGCACGGCGGCCGCCTCAACGCCGAAGCCGAAAGCGTCCGCCGAGACGAGCGCTATGTATTTTTGCGACACGCTGAGCAGATTTTTAAGCCTGCCCAGATTGCGTTCCAGTGCGCAGAGATCTATCCCTACGGAGCACCTTATATGCGTGCTTGAGAGTTCCATTTGACGTATTCCCTTTTCGACAGCAGCAGAGCGTCGGGCGGAATGCTCCTGCGGCGCATTTCAACAAGGCCCTCGCAGGCGTATTTCCAGACATCTTCCAAAGAAAGCCGCATGGTCTCGGCCGTTTCGAGAAACGAGAGCCGGCCGTCGGAAACGGGCCTTTGGTTTATATAGAATAGGCGCGCCTTGCCAGCCGAGAATCTTTCCGCGAATGCCCCGCATTCGAGCTCGGCCTCACCGCGCACTCCGCCTTCGCGCCATATGGCGTTTATAAAATTCTTGCGAGACGGTGCCGCCACGGCGTAATCCCCGCCGCTTTTGCACAGTTCGTCGGCGTTTGCCCTGGCGGCGTCAAAGAGGTTCCATGTAAACAATGTTTTGCGCCCGCCGCAGGCCAGCGCCATGGTTGAAAGCGCCGCCGAAGAAACCCTTATGCCGAGCACCGACCCGACCCCGTCGCAAAGCCCGAAGGCCTCTATCGAAGACAATCGCACGGAAGATTTTTCGGAAAGCTCTGACAGCAGCGGAAAGAAATTCTCCATCGCGCCGCCCTCGGCCGACAGCTCCACCGCAAATTTTCCGCCGGACACAAGACCGACCGAAACCCTCCCGAAACATGTGTCCGCCAGCAGCGCGCTGCGGATTTGCCCGGGCGAAATTTTCTCTAAAATTTCTTCCGAAGAATTCATAAATTTCGGCGGAATATAAGCCCTTGTCCGAACATTTTGCGAGCAAATTTATAACAATGTTTCCCGCTGCATAACCGCAACGCCTAGTATCTCCTCCGCATAGACTTGGGAGGTATACCCAGGCTGTCCCTATATTTTGCGACGGTCCTTCTGGCAACTGACATATTGTGCGACTTCTTCAGAATATCCGCTATTTCGGAATCGCTCAGCGGATTCGCCGCGGATTCACCGCCGATAATCTCCTCTATCAGGCTCTTTACCGCTGCGTTGGAGACGTCGTCCGTGCCGTCTGCCGAGGAAACCGAAGATACGAAAAACCTCTTAAGCGGAACAACCCCGAAAGGCGTTTGCATGTATTTTTCGCTGACGGCCCTGCTTACGGTGGTGGGATGCAAATCAAGAGCCTCCGCAACCGTCTGCATAGTCAGCGGTTTCAGCGCGCCGAAGCCGCCGCCAGAAAAGAAGGACGACTGCCTCATGCAAATCTGGTCTCCTATATTTTTTAGCGTGCGCTGCCTGTGGGCTATTGCGTTTATTAAAAACCTTCCCTCGCGGGTCTTTTCCCCGACGTACGCGCGCGCCTCTTTGCCGAGTTTGCCGAGGGCGAGCATATTGCGGTAGTCCGTATTTATGCGCAGCTCGGGTATGCGCTCGTTTGTAAGCTGCGCGCGCCACAGGCCGTCCTCCCCGCGGCGGGCTACGAGGTCTACGCAGACATAGTCGCTCTGCTGGCTTTCAAAATCCCTCAGCGGCGAGGTTTTCAATTCGGATAGAGAATTGATTGCCTCCTCCACCTCCGACGTGCCTATCCTCATTAGAGAGGCTATCTCCGAAATCCTGCGCTTCAGCAAAAGCTGGTAATGGTCGCGCAAAATCCTATAGGCGACAGAATCCACCCTGCCCATGTGCTCAAGCTGAAGCATGAGGCTGTCGCGCATGTCGAAGGCGCCTATGCCAGAAGGCGCCATGCCCCTGAGAAGCTCGAGCGCGCGCGAGGCCTCGCTCTTTGAGAATCCGGCTTTTTCGGTTCTGTCGAGAGCGTCCTCGGGCACAAAACCGCGTTCGTCCATCAGAGAGACGAGAAACGCGCAGGCGTTTGCGGTGGATTTGTCGGGAGCGTCGAGATACGCCTGCCTCAATATATTCTCTATGGCGGACTCCCTCTGCTCCACGGAATTGAATATGTAGTCGCGCCGGGAGTTTGCCTCCCGGGAATCCGCGCCGGAATCCTCCATATATTCTGAGTAGTCCTCCCCGCGCGGTATTATCTCCCCGCCGTTGGACGAGGTATCGGGGGAATCGTCAAAATCCCCCTCGGAAAGCCCGCTTTTGGGCTGTTTTTGCGGATCTAGCGGGCATATTATGCCCTCGTCGCCGGCGCCGACAACTTCAATCAGCGGGTTTGAGCTCAGCTCCCTCGCCACAAGAGCCTCCAATTCCAGCGACGGCACCTGCAAAATCTCCAGACTCCGTTTCAGCTGGGGCGTCAACGACAACCTCTGCTCCACCTTCTGAGACTGGGACAAATCCTGCTGCATTTTATGCGTTTTAGACAAAGATAAAAATCCAAAGGCGCTCCGCTTTCAAGCATACTTTCTCGGAGGGAAAATTTTGATTGCCCAGAGGGAAATTTTAATCTCCCCAGAGGGAAATTTTAATCTCCCCGAAGGGAAATTTTGATTGCCCGCGATAAAAACAGGCATAGCTTATAGCATATGGAATGTAAAAGAACGGAAAATCTCAAACGCTGCAAGTGCACATACGACGGATGCCCCAAACAGGGTCTGTGCTGCGAGTGTGTCAAGCGGCATGCGGAGCGCAGGCAGCTTCCCGCATGCTTCTTTCCTCCCGAGGCCGAAAAGACCTACGACCGCTCTTTCGAGCACTTTGCCCGCCTCGTAAACGAGGGGAAAATCTAATTCCCCATGCGAAAGATTCCCGAGCTCATGGCCCCTGCGGGGGATTTCACCTGCCTTGACGCCGCTTTAAAAGCCGGCGCAGACGCCGTTTACTTCGGCGTAAAGGGGGCAAACATGCGCGCTGGCGCGCGCAACTTTTCCCTAGCAGATCTAAAGCGGATAAGAAAAATCTGCTCGGAAGCCGGAGCAAAGGCCTACTTGGCCTTGAACACAATTTTCTTCGACAGGGATATGTCCATGCTCAAGCGCATCATAAAGTGCGCAAAAAATTGCGGAATAGACGCGCTGATAGCATGGGATTTTGGCGCAATAAGGCTTGCAAGGGACATGGGGATGGAGGTTTTCCTGTCGACACAGGCTTCTGTGGCAAACGCAGAAGCTGTTGCGGAATATTACGAGAAATTCGGGATACGCCGTTTTGTGCTTGCGCGTGAATGTTCCTTGGACGGCATAAAGAAGATGCGCGCTTCGCTAAGAAAAAAGCTCGGACGGGAGGCCGCTTCAAAGATACGCATAGAGGTCTTCGCCCACGGGGCCATGTGCGTATCCGAAAGCGGCAGGTGTTTCATGTCGGAATTTTCCTGCGGGAAGAGCGCAAACAGGGGGGCATGCGCGCAGCCCTGCCGTAGGGAATATTTAATTTCAGACCCTTCGGACCCGCGCTTCTCCTACAGGCTCGGCCCAAGCTATGTGTTAAGCCCTAAGGACCTATGTACCCTTCCCTTTCTAGACAAGCTTGTTTCGGCCGGCGTTGACAGCCTAAAGATAGAGGGGCGCAGCAGAAACGCAGAATATGTCTATGAGACAGTCAGGGCATATAGAAGCGCGCTAGATTTCATCGCAAAGAACAGGAATTTAGAAGGCTACGCGGAGTTTCAAAAGCCGCTTGTCGAGCCATTGATGGACGTGTTCAACCGCGGCTTTTCCGACGGATTCTACCACGGCAGGCCCATGGGCGACTGGACGAGCAAAGGCGTACAGACGCGAAAGCGCAAAATTATATTGGGACACGTCTTAAAATATTACCCCAAAGCGGGAGTCGCCGAGATATCCATAGACAACTCGTCTTTAAAAGCCGGGGACGAAATACAGTTTGAAGGCGCAAAGACGGGTTTCCTAAAAATGAATGCCGAATCGTTTTTCATAGACTCAAAACCCGCCGACTCGGCGGAGAAGGGAAACGTAATAACTCTAAAGACGCCCTCTCCCGTGCGCAAGGCAGACAGGCTATTCAGGTTCTGATAAAGAACCTATATTGAATATTTCCAAATTAAAAAGACTCCCCTAAAAGTTTCTTATTCCCTTGCATGGGTCGGTTGCGGCAAACCGACGCAACGCAAAATGCCATAGAAGCTGACAAGCATGCTTTGGCGGCGTTTGCACAAGAAAGACGCGTCAAGGCTTTGAGATCTTATTTAAGAGTCAAAATCTTCGGCGTTTAAAACGCAGGGCGATATTAGGAAGGACAAAGTCCACCTGCCGTATGGAGAAGACACCCCGGGAGCTTCTGAGAGTATGTACATTGCAAGGGTGCATTTGTGGAACATCGTCTTGCCGCAATCCGAGCCAGAGCCAAGGAGTATATCCGAAAGCTGCTCAAGGTGCGGATTATGCCCGACTATCATCAAATCACCCCCGAAAGACGATAGCATGGCTATGTCTTTTGCGGTGTTCTCCGCGGAATCCGCAGGGCGCAAGAACGCGTTTTCAACAAGCGGAGCGCCTATGGAGGCGATGCGCTTAAACTCTTCCGCAGTCTGCCTTGCCCTGAGATAAGGGCTATGCCAGATCTGCACGACGTCCGAGAACATAGACTTGTCCAGCGTGGAGAACAGCTTTTTTATCTGGTTAAGCCCGCGCGCGCTGAGATGGCGCGTTTCATCGGGCCAAGTGTCCCTCGCATGGGCGTGCCTTAGAAGAAACAATCTCATCTTTTCTATAAAAAAATATATTTACCGGCTCTTAGCGAACAAATTTTTCCGGAAAAAACCGGCGCAATTTTCCCTCCCCCGCCAGAATCATGCCTTGCAGAAAAAAGGGCTTGGTGAACCCATAGCCCTCTAAAGTCAGACCTTTACGTCTATCATATGGGAGGAATCCGGCAGAATGGAAAAGAAAATTTTCACCGTATCCGCGGGCAGCGAAGGCTCAACATTCTCCGGCCATTCCACGCATAGTATCTTTGGGTCTGGTGCTATCTCGTCTATGAGCAAGTCGTCGTACGCGGCAGGCGACTGAAGCCTGTAGGCGTCCATGTGCACAAACGCCCTATCCCTGCCCGAATATACGCAATATATATTAAACGACGGACTCTTCACCGTATCCTCCACGCCGAGCCCCGCCGCAAGGCCCTTGGCGAAAGTAGTCTTGCCGCTGCCCAGATCTCCGTAGAGAGCCAAAGTCGCGCAGGGCGGAAGCGCGCGGGCGAAATCCTCGCCCAAGCGCACGGTTTCCTCGCGCCCGCGCGTGATGTGCGTACCGGAGAAATCCGAGATAGAACTCATAGCGAGGCGCAGAAGCGCGATATGCGCTCAAGACCCTTTGATATGACATCGTCACCTACGGCATAGCTGAACCTTATGTTGCCGTCAGCCCCGAACGCCACTCCCGGGACAATCGCAACAAGCTCCTTCTCGAGAATCTTCGCGCAAAACTCCGAGGAACTCATTCCGAATTTGGAAATGTTCGGGAACAGATAAAAAGCCCCCTTAGCCCTGCGGCAGGAAATTCCGTCTATGGCATTGAGCCCGTCCAGAAGGGTTATTCTCCTGCGGTCGAAAACTTTTAACATTTCCTCCCTGGCGCGCTTTGCTTCTCCAGGGCGCTTGAATACCTCGAGGGCGCCGTACTGAGCAAATGTAGTGGCATTCGAGGTAGTCTGGCTCTGAAGTTTCGACACCGCTGCCGCAACGTCCGAAGGAGCGCACAAAGTCCCGAGCCTCCAGCCGGTCATCGCATAGGACTTGCTGAAACCCGACGCAATAATTACATGCTCCCGGGCCTCCGCCGAAAATGACGCCGGGCTTACAGACTCGACCCCGTCGTACGTTAAAAACTCGTAGATTTCGTCGGAAAGAATAAATATGTCGTGTTTTATCGCAACGTCAGCCAGCGCCTTGAGCTCGTCCCTCGAATACACCGCGCCAGTCGGATTCGACGGGCTGGTAAGTATGAACATCTTCGTCTTGGGCGTGATTGCCGCCTCGAGCTGGGCGGGAGTTATCTTGAAATCCGACTCGTCCGAACAGGAGACAAATACGGGGGTAGCCCCCGCAAGCTTCACCATCTCCGGATAGCTTACCCAATAGGGCGCGGGTATGACAACCTCGTCGCCGACTCCGCAGACCGCCAGAATAGCAAGATAGCAGGTGAATTTACCGCCCGAGCTTATTATTATGTCCGAAGCCTTAACTCCGCCTATGTGCTTTTCGTCGCGGTAGAAGGCCGCAAGAGCCTCCCGCAGATCGGGAAGCCCAGCCGCGGGGATATACTTTGTCTTTCCCGCCTCGATAGCCTTGATGCAGGCCTCCTTTATAAAGTCGGGAGTGTCGAAATTAGGTTCGCCCGCGCCGAAGCCGCAAACGTCCTTGCCTTCCGCCTTTAATGCTTTTGCCTTTGAATCAACCGCCAGCGTAGGAGACGGAGATATGTTAAGTGCCCAGTTTGACAATCTGCTGTTCATAATCTTTTTGCGCGTATAGAGTTTCAAACAAAACTCCCGACGCCTTTGTTAAACCGGAGAGAAAAGAATGAAACCGAACGGAAAAAAATCAAGCAATAAGATACCCCTTGCGGTCGAAAACACAAAAAAACGCCTATAAATATCATTGGAACAATAGTGCGCGCCGAAAAAACATAAGCCCTTATGCATCGCAAGGCGCAAGAATCCGGCGCCCCGCCGGATTTCCTATCCGCAAGAATCCCCCCGCCTGCTGGACATATTTTTTTGAGGCTGTTTCCCCGACAAAAGCCTGCAGAGACTCCAAAAGCCCCGCGAATCTCCCTGGAACTACAATCCAAACGCCATATTCTTTAGATTCCCGGAGAAATTGTCCTCTAAGATTTCAATTATCCAAGGCCAATAAAAAAATGACGGCGCAAAGGCTTGTACCCTTGCGCCGTCCAAAGGCGCACGCGGCGCGC
The DNA here is from genome assembly GCA_944389315.1 of uncultured Opitutales bacterium. GTDB lineage: Bacteria > Verrucomicrobiota > Verrucomicrobiia > Opitutales > Intestinicryptomonadaceae > CALXQW01. Next base: position 42,704 of record CALXLX010000051.1, on the reverse strand, counting down.
TATGCGCCGTGCGAGCCGTTTGCGGACTACTTTTTGCAGCCGCACTTTCTGCAAGCCTTTTTTGCCGGAGCCTTCTTCGCTGCCACCTTCTTAGCCGGAGCCTTCTTGGCGGGAGCTTTTTTCGCTGCCACCTTCTTAGCCGGAGCCTTCTTGGCGGGAGCTTTTTTCGCCGGGGCTTTCTTCGCTGCCACTTTCTTGGCCGGAGCCTTCTTCGCGGGAGCTTTCTTCGCCGGGGCTTTCTTGGCGGGGGCCTTCTTGGCTACCGCCTTCTTAGCGGGAGCCTTCTTTGCTGCTGTTTTCTTGGGTGCTGCTTTTTTTACTGCCATGGTATTTATGTATTTTGGTTTATTTTTTTGTTGATCGCGGAGTTTATCGCACGCAGAAAGCGCCCGAAAAACCCGTCTTGCGACGGAGTCTCCGCGAAAATATCTAAAAACTTTTCAAAATATAAAATACTAAAAAATGCAGTTGAAACTTGCCCGCAATCATAACGGCAGCAAATGGAACTTCGCAAGTTTTTAAAGAGAGAGAGATGCCTTCCCAAAGCGTCCGCATAAAACGCTTTTGTCGATACTTTATTTTTCCCTAAAAACATTTTTTAATTTGAGAAGGCGGCTATGAATTTTTAACTTTGCCAAGTGCAATATGTTGCCGTGAAAAATTTTTTGCAACAAAAAAACTTCCGCGCAAAAAATTTTTTTCGCTCTCTCTAAAATAAAATTCAAAAAAATTTTTGCGTACATACGCGCGGGGAAAATTTTTAAGCGCAAGCCGCCGCGGTTCCTACACGGCTGCACCTACCCCCGGTAAACCCTTTGTTTTAGCGGCTTCGCGGGCTTCCATAGAAATTTAAAACGAAACAAAAAAAGAAAATTTTTCTTTTCGACGATAAAAAATTTTTAATAGCGCCGCATGCGGGAAAAATACAGCCGGAATTTTTTGCGGAAGTTTTTCCGCGAATGATTGCATATGCGCCGCAAAAAAAAGCGCGGGATAAAAAAATATTCCGCGCCGCGCCGTAAAAACATTTACGAAAAAAATTTCCCCGCACTAATCTACCTCTGGACAAGAAGCGGCCTGTTGGAGACGCTGTCCAAAACGACTCCGGCGGGAATTTTATTAGAGTTGAAAAAATCCCTCGCGCAAAGCATCTTCGCGCAGGGTTTCTGCAGCGATAAAATGCTCAGGACCCCGTCGCCGCACGCTATGTCGAGAGTGTCCCCGGATTTCAGAACCGTGCCGGCAACGCAGGGCTCTGAGAACGGATACGGCAAGGCTTTCGCATCTCCGGCCTTTATGGCCAACCCGCCGAAATTAAATATGCCGCCGCCAAAGGCCCTTATCCTGCACGACAACTCCCGCGCAGGTTTTGAAAAGTCCAAGAACATATCGGATTTGTCGAGCTTGCGCGTGTATGTAGCGGCGGAATCGTCCTGGGCGATAAACATCGTCTTGGAGGCCTCTATGTTGGAAAGGTTGCTGCACAGAAGCTCCGCCGCGCACGAGGCTATCTTCGCGCGCAGGCTCGCGGAAGTGTCGTCGTCAGAAATGGGAACAAGCCTCTGGGCGCATACCGCGCCGGTATCCATCTTCGGCTCTATGCGCATTAGGCTTACCCCCGTAGTCTTGTCGCCGAGGGCAAGCGCAGTCTCTATCGGGGAGGCTCCCCTGTATTTGGGAAGCAACGACGCGTGCAGATTCAGGCAGCCGTACTTTGGAAAATTGAGTATGTCGGCTCCCAATATGTGTCCGTATGCCATTACGACAATGCAGTCGACGCCCAGCGACGCCATCTTTTCAATCTCCGCCCCCGACGGGCGCCCCTGCGGGCGCATCAACTCCAGCCCCTTTTCGAGAGCCCATGCGGAAATTTCGTTGGGGGAGATTTTCCCTCCCCTGCCCTTGGGCTTGTCCGGATTGCTTATCACGCACGAAAGCCTGTGCGCTCGGTTTTCCGCGAGCATCTTAAGCGACGGCAGCGCCACCGCATCTGAAGCCATAAAAGCTATATTCATTTCCTGCCACCTTCCCCTTCTTTCCGTGCGCGGGGCTCCTTGCCGACAAGGTCGAGTTTAAGGGATATCCCCCCGAGCTTAAATTCCCTCCTAAGGCCGTTCTCTAGATAACGCTGGTATGTCTGGGTGAGTATGCTTTTCTTATTGCAAAATATCTTAAACGTCAGCGGCCTAGCCGATGTCTTTACCGCATAATATATCTTGAAGCGCTTTCCCCCTATGTGCGCCGGCGGATTCTCCTCCAAAAGTTTCTGCAGCACGGAGTTTACCCTTCCCGTGGATATGGGCCTTAACATTCTCTTATAGAGCCCCGCCGCCCCTTCTAGAAGCGACTCCATGCCCCTATTCTCGAGCGCCGAGACAAAATGCACGGGGGAATCCGCGAGGAAGAAAAGCTCCTTCCTGACTGCGCGCTCAAAGCCGTCCTTAAAGTCGGCAAGGTTCTTGTACCCCTTTAAGGTTCCGCGCTTGAAAAACTCTGACGCCTTGTCCCACTTGTTTACGACTATCATTATGGACGCGCCAGCCTGCAGTATCTCTCCGGCAAGCTTCTTGTCCAGCTCCGAGACGCCTTCAAGGGCGTCTATGACGAGCATAACTATGTCTGAATTTTCTATCGCGCTCTTCGTCCTTACCCCCGAGAGAAAATCCAAAGAAGTATTTATCTTGCGCTTTGTGCGCAACCCCGCCGTGTCGTAAAGCCTGAAGGACAGGTCTTCCCCCCTTTTGCTTCTGAATGAAATATCGTGCCAGACGCAGTCTCTCGTGGTTCCCGCCACAGGGCTCACTATGAGCTTGTCGGAGCCAAGCAGCCTGTTGCACACCGAGCTTTTCCCGACATTAGGCCTGCCGGCCGCGCACAGATACACCAACCCCTCCGCGCGCGCATTCTCTATCGGCATTATCTTTCCCAGTTTCTCCGAGATAAAATCAGTGATTCTCTCCGCGCCTATGCCGTGCTCCGCGGAAACGGCAACCACGTCTGGGAAACCCAGGGAGTAGTAGTCCTCAACAGAAACCGCCGGAGTATCCGCCTTGTTCGCGGCCACAAGCACGGGCTTGCCCGAGCGCCTCAAAATTTCCGCAAGGCTCATGTCCAGCTGGGTAGGAGCCTCGCGGGCGTCCACCACAAATATTATGGCGTCGGCGGCGTTTATGGCAAACTCCGCCTGCGCGTCGGTCGCCGCGGCGATGGACTTCTGCGCCTAGGGCAAATCGGCAAACATTCCTCCCGTATCCATCAACACGACGTTTTCGCCCAATGGCTCTGCGAGAACGTCCCTCGTTACGCCGGGCTGGTCGTGCACTATGGAGACCCTGCGCCCCAGAAGCCTGTTAAAGAGCCTGCTCTTGCCCACATTGGGCCTGCCCACAAGCGCAACGCATTTCTGTTCGGAAGGCATGCCTATTTCTTCCTCCTCATCTTCGCGACAGCGCGCTCGAGCCTGTCTGCGGCCTCTATCAAATTCTCGTAGCTCGTAGAAAAACTCGCCCTTACAAAACCCTCTCCCGACGGGCCAAACGCCGACCCCGGAACCACCGCAACCTTCTGCAGCTCCAAAGCCTTCTTTGCGAAATCCACGGATTTCAACCCCAAACTTTTCACCGACGGAAATGCGTAGAATGTGCCCTTCGGAAGATGGCACTTCAAGCCCATATCGTTGAAGCGCCCGACGATATAGTCCCTCCTTGTCATGTACTCGTCGCGCATCTGCTCTATGTCCGAATCTCCGTTTCTGAGGGCCTCTATGGCCGCCTCCTGGCAGATTATCGAAGCGCACATTATCGCGTACTGGTGTATTTTAACCATCGCCTCCATAATCTCCGCGGGCGCGCAGGCGTAGCCCATTCTGAATCCCGTCATGGCAAACGCCTTGGAAAAGCCGTGAAGGAATATTGTGCGATCCTTCATTCCGTCGAGCGAGGCTATGGAAGTGTGCGTCCCCTCAAAGAGCAAATTGGAGTATATCTCGTCGCTTATGACGAGCATATCCTTCTCCTTTATAAATTCCGCAAGCTCCTCGAGCGTCTTCTTGTCAACAACACCTCCCGTAGGATTGGTCGGGAAATTTATAATCATGGCCTTGCACCCAGGTACCCACGCCTTGCGCACGGCATTCATATCGAGAGAAAAACCCGTTTCCGCGGGTGTGGACACCGGAACCGGCACGCCGTGGCAAAGGCGTATGGTAGCCTCATAAGATACGAAGCAGGGCTCGTGGAACATCACTTTGTCCCCCGGGTTTATAATCGCCCGGAGCGCCATATCCATGCCCTCAGATGCGCCGACCGTAAGGAGTACCTCCCTTTCAGGGTCGTACTCCATAGAATATTTGCGCGCAACGTACTTTGAAACCTCCGCCCTCAGCTGCTTGAGGCCGCGGTTGTCCGTATAGGACGTCTTGCCGTGTTCCAACGCGAATATCGCGGCCTCGCGTATATGCCACGGAGTGATGAAATCTGGCTCCCCTATTCCAAGAGAAACAGCGTCTTTCATCGTGGAGGCTATCGCAAAGAACTCCCTTATGCCAGATTTTGGAATGTCCGAGACATGGGAAGCGATAAAATTTCTCGTCGGTTTCATCTTCATAACCCGCCTTTAGGCCGATATTATGGGCTTGTCGCTGTCGGATGAATCCTTGGCTATCATGAAGCCCTGCTGTTTGTATGTGCGCAAGAAGAAATGCGTGGCTGTCGACTGCACCCCGTGTATGGTGGCCAGTTTCTCGTACACAAAGCTCGCCACCTCCTTAAGGGACTTCGCGTGGACGAAGAGCAATATGTCGTACCCGCCGCTCATAAGATAGCAGGAGTCCACCTGCGAAAACTTCGCAACGCGCTGGGCGAGAGTGTCGAACCCGCCCCCGCGCTCGGGGCTTATCTTCAGCTCTATGGCCGCCCTCACGAGACAGTCGGCCATGACGTCCGGATTGAGAACAGGACGCCACCCAAGCAGGATCTTGTCATCCTTAAGTTTTTCAAGCTGGGCGTCGAGCTGCTTTGGCGTCAGCTTTAGTATCTTTCCTATCTGCTCTGTTGAGAGCCCTTCGGAGTCGAGAAGCAATTTCAGTACTTTATTCATATTCGCTTTGAAGTTTTACACTATTGGCCCAAATTGGAAACTCTTTTTTTACAAAACGCGGAAATTGCCCCCTCCGCCGCTTTTTGAAATATCACTACCGCGCGGGGAAAAACCTCGCGGAAAACAGTATGGGGCAAGAGGGGTTTCCCCTCTGCCCGTAAACTTCCACTTCGGCGCGCGCATTTCCAAGGGGCGTTTCCGCTCTTAGAGAATTGAAGAATTTGCCCACTGCGGCATACTCGACGGACCCGCCTTCGTGCCCCCTGTAGGAGAGGACGTTTAGCAGGCTGTCATGTCCATCCTCCGCCCTGCGGCGGAACAAAGCCTCCAGCGCCTTAAGCGCAGGCAATGTCGACTGAGCCCGCGTGATAACGCTCTTGTCCGACCCAGGCAGCCAGCCGAGATTGAAAAACGCCACCGACACATCCTTGAGAACCTCCGCCGGGACCGCCCCGGCAAATTTATCGTGAGAGAGAAGAAACATTCTGCATTTTTTCAAAAGAGCCTCCCCTCCCGATTCCAATATAAGCCTGCGGGAATTTTCTATTGCGGCCTCCTGCACGTCGAAGGCAAAAACCGCGCCGCCCTCCGCCACCATGCGAGCCAGGGCAAGGGTATCGCGCCCGTTGCCCAGAGTCATGTCCATGGCGAACCTTGGGAGACTCTTGCGCGCGAAGGAAGCCGCTATCTCTATGGATTTTTCCGTAAGGTTCATTCCTGATTGCAAGATACTAAAGATAAACGGCCGTACCCCACGGGACACAAGCCTTATTGCGGCTGCATACGAGGCTTCGGACCTTGGCGGAATCCTCCCGTCCGCCTTGCATTGGGAATGCGTTTACAACAAGGCCCTATACTCCGCAAAAAATAATGAAACAGCGTTCCTGTTACCGAAAAAATACCCTTAGAGCAGGCCCCTCTCCGAAGGCGTCTCGGCAAATTCTATTATGCGCTTCATCACGCACGAGTCAGACTTTGCTCCTATCTTCAGCTCCTCTATGGCGTGCTTCCTTGAAAGACCGTGCTTATAGATTGTCTTAAATGCGCTAAAGACCGTCTCTATTTCGTCTTGCGAGAACCCGTTGCGCTGCATGTTTATCTTGTTTATTGCGCACACAGCGGCGGGGGAACCGTCGGCCATCAAGAAGGGGGGAAGATCCTTAACAAGCTTGCTCGACGCGCTGAGCATGGCGTATGCCCCCACCCTGCAGAACTGGTGAACCCCGCTGCCCCAGCCTATCACGGCGTAGTCCTCAACGACAACATGCCCGCCCAAAGCTGCATGGGAACTCATCACAAGCCTGTTTCCCACGAAGCAATCGTGCGCGATATGGCTGTAGGCCAAAATATTGTTGTCGTTTCCTATTATCGTAAAACCGCCGTCCGCGGTTGCAAGATGCGCGGTGGTGTACTCCCTGAAGACGTTTCTGTCGCCTATCTTAAGGCCGGTGCGGCCGCCTTTGTACTTTAAGTCGTGGGTTTTTCCGCCTATGAACGCATAGGGGAAAATCTGGTTGTCCCTGCCCAAAAAAGTGTATCCGTCAACCGTGGCGTGGTGTGCAACGACCGTCCCGGAACCTATGGACACCTCGGAGCCCACATACGCATATGCGCCCACCTCGACCCCGTCGTCGAGCTGCGCGCCCTTCTCAACTATCGCTGTTGGATGAACCTTTGTCATCTGAAAAATCTTTTCTACGGAGCCTCGTTCGCGGGAAGTATTGTAAACATCAAATCCGCCGACGACACCGCCTTGCCGTCAACCGAGCATACCGCCTCCGCGCAGGCTATCTTCGTGCCTCTGGCCTTGGTTATCTTGACGTCTATCTTGATCTGGTCACCCGGCTTTACCGTGCGGCGGAACTTCACCTTGTCCGCGCTCATGAAAAACGCAAGCTTGCCCTCAGAATCGACCTGCCTGAGCATGAGAATGCCCGCCGCCTGCGCCATTGCTTCAAGCTGCAAGACTCCAGGCATTACGGGACTTCCCGGGAAATGCCCCTGGAAGAAGGGCTCGTTTATCGTCACATTCTTTATTGCGGTAAGCTCCGTATTGCCCCTAAACTCCGCGACCCTGTCTATGAGCAGGAACGGGTAACGGTGCGGGAGAAGCTCCAATATTCTGCGGGCGTCCAGCTGGGTCTCGGTGGTGATTTTCGTCGAGATCTTGCGGGGCTTCGCCTCCGGCTCCTTGGGAGCGGATGTCATCTGCTCGAAAATCTTTGCCGTAAGCTTGGCATTGAGCGAATGGCCCGGCCTTACGGCCACTATGTGCGCCTTAAGATGCCTGCCCAGAAGCGCTATGTCGCCAATCAGGTCCAGAATCTTGTGGCGTACAAACTCGTCCTGATAGCGCAGGGGCTCCTTTGAAAGAATTTTGTCGCCCTTGATGACTATCGCCGAATCCAGGCTTCCCCCCTGTATCTTGCCCATTTTGAGGAGCTCCTCTATGTCCTCGTAAATGGTGAAGGTGCGCGCCGGAGCTATCGCATGCTGGTAGGTGTCCGGATCTATGTCTATGGAAAGGTGCTGCGTGTGGAAGCCCCTGTCGTCTGCGGAAGTGCAGGTTATCTTCAGGCCGTCGTACGGAAGCGCAATCAGGGAGCGGTTCCCCTCGCTGACCGATATCGGAGAGCTGAGGGAATAATACTCGCGCTCCGCGTCCTGCTCGACGGGCTCGGCCTCCTGTATGAGATTGACGAAAAACTTCGACGAGCCGTCCAATATGGGGGGCTCCGCAGCGTCCATCTCTATGAAACAGTTGTCAACGCCCATCCCATTTAGAGCCGAGAGAACGTGCTCTATGGTAAAGAGCTTCACATGGCCCTCGCTTATTCCCGTATTTCTGACGAGATCCCCCACATGCTGTATGGAGGGTTTTATTTCGGGCTTGCCGTAAATATCCTTCCTGCGGAACACCAGGCCGGTGTTCACTGGGGCGGGCTTGAGGGAAAGCGTCACGTCCGCTGCGGTGTGCAGAGACTTGCCGTTTATGCTCACTTCCCTTAAAATGGTTCTTTGTTTCATACGCCCTTATTCAAAATTCTACTTGGGAATTTCAATATAACTAAAAGCATGCAGTATGCGCTCCAAGTATTTTATGTCAAGCCGATTATCCCCCACTGCGTTTCATGCGCTTTCTATGTTGCGCGCCGAAGCTGCGTTAAAAAAACTCCTTGAGGAGGTGAATGGGAATCTTATGGTTAAGGCAAGAATCTTTTCTCCCGCGTGCGCAAAAGCTCTTTGGCCTCTGCCGCCGGGATAGGGAGAATTTTATATGCACGATATATGGAATCCGTGGCACGGCTGCCGCAAGATAAGCGAAGGCTGCCAGAACTGCTACATGTACTTTCTCGACAGAATGCGCGGGGAACACGGCGGGCGCATATACAGGACTTCCTCTTTCTCCTATCCGCTCTCGCGCGACAGAAAGGGAAACTACAAGATAAAGAGCGGGGAATTTATCCGAGTGTGCATGACCTCCGACTTCTTTCTCCCCGAAGCCGACCCGTGGCGCGACGAAGCCTGGGAGATAATAAGGCTGCGTTCCGACGTAAAATTCTACCTGCTCACAAAGCGCCCCGAGCTTGTCTCCGACAGGCTCCCGAAGAATTGGGGCGGCGGCTGGGAAAACGTATTTTTCAACATAACCTGCGAAAACCAGCGGCGCGCCGACGAGAGAATCCCGTTTCTTTTAAATCTGCCGTTTTTGCACAAGGGCATAATGGCCGCCCCTTTCATAGGGCCCATAGACATAGAGGGGCATCTTGCCTCAGGACGCATAGAGCAGGTCGTCTGCGGCGGCGAAAATTACGACGGCGCGCGGCCCTGCAACTTCGACTGGGTGAAATCTCTGGCCGCCCAATGCAAAAGATACAATGTCGATTTTTTCTTCATAGAGACGGGCACCGTGTTCATCAAAGACTCAAAGAGGTACAAGATTCCCGACAAGAAAACCCAAAGCCTCATGGCTTTTAAGTCGGGCCTCAGCAGCCCCGCCTCCACGCTGAAATTCAAGCTTTTCGACGAATACGGCCCCGTGGAGGAGGATAATCTGTACAGGCCCTGCTATCTGCCCTCCTGCCAAACCTGCGCGTCGAAACCCATATGCAACGGCTGCTCGTCCTGCGGGAAATGCGGCGCCACCCTTCCGGGGAACTATTTAAAAAACCACTAAATTTCCCCAGGCCGCGCGGGGAAATAGAATTAGAATATGTCCGCCGGATTGGCTGAACGCAACTTGCGGGTTGCAAGAAGCCCGGCTACCATGCACATGCCTACCGACATCGTAAATACTATCAGCAAGTTTACAAACTCGAGCCTTGTGGGCATATTGGCGACGTCCCTTGTCAGCTTGTAAAGCCCCGCCGCAAGCAGCGTGCCAGGCATGAAGCCCAATACGGAAAGTATCGCCGACTCCTGCATTACTATCCATATGAAAAACCTGTCGTCAAAGCCTATAGCCTTGAGGGTAGCGTATTCGGGTATGTGGTCGGAAACGTCCGTGTAGAGAATCTGGTAGACTATCACCGCCCCGACGAATATCGCCACGGCCATGGACGCCCCTATGACAAAGCCTATAGGCGTTCTGACCGCCCAGTATTCCTTCTCCTTGTCGATAAACTCCCCCCTTGTCATCACCACGGTGTCGGGCGGGTATATCTCCTTAAGCCGGTCCCTGACAAGCGCGGCGTCGTCCGGATTTTCAAGCTTTATCAGGCCCACATTGTAGACGTTCTTTGCGGCGTTGGGCCAGATGGAGTCGAAAGTAGAAAGGCTCATGAGCACGTTTCCCTCCGCTGCGAAGGTGGCCCCTATTTTTATAAGCGCCGCGACCCTCGCCTTGCGGTTGGCAAGCTCCGTATTTACATAGCCGTCCCTCAGGAAAGCCCCCTCCACGTCTCCGTACTGCCCGCGGGACAACACGTCGAAAAGAACCGCGCCGTTTTCCTTTAACAGGGGGGCCCCGGCTTTTATGTCGTCGGACAAGAACACGTCTTTTGACGGGTCGAAGGCGATGACAAATATGTCCCTCTCGCGCCCGCTGTCCGGATTCTTAAACGACATGCACCCGAGTTTCAGGCCGGATACCTCCTTGACGCCGTCGACAGCGCGCGCCTGATGCAGCCTCGCCTGCGGGAAGCCCCTTCCCACCCCGAAATATTCGTAGTTTGGGCTGACCAAGACAACGTCGCAATCAAGCAAAGATATGGGCGCGACCGCCTGCCTGAAAAGCGCGCCGCGCAGGCCTATCTGAAAGAGCATCATCGTAACCGCAAAGGTTATGCCCGCTATCGCGACTGCAAAACGCTTGCCCTCGGAGGTCAGCTGAAGCCACGCGAGGGGTATGCCGAGAGGAAAAATGCGCTCCCGCAGGGACTTTCCCCTACCTCTTTTCATCTGAGACAAGTATGCGTACTGAAACCTGCGAACCTATGAGATTCTCGAAACTCGCCCCGTCGTCCACGGCTATTTTTACGTTTACGACGCGCGTGTCGGAATACTCGTTGGGATCCAAACTGTAAACATTGTTGCGCTTCACCTGGGAGGAAACCTCCACCACCGTGCCGCCGAATTTCCTGCCCTTCTGAGCGTCCGAGAAAATCTCTGCCTTGTCGCCGGGCTTAACCTTCAGAACGTCGCTGAAATAAACCTCCGCGTCTACGAACATCTTTGAGGTGTCGGAAATCTCGCACACGCCGCTTTCGCCCTCAGCCTCCCCCGCCTTGGCGTAGACGTCTATTACCTTGCCGTCTATGGGCGAAAGCACCGTGAAGGAGTCCATATTAACCTTCGCTTCTTCGGCGGCTTTGCGCGCCTGCTCGACTGCGGCATTCTGCGCGGCAAGCACCAGCGGAAGCATCGCCTTGGACTGGGCAAGATGCCTTGCGAGCGTATCCTGCTCGAACTCTATCTGCTCCCTCTCGCGCCTCGGCGGGTCCTTCTCGTCCAAGACCTTTTTGTTTTGCGCCATGTTGCCCTCGAGGTCCGCTATGAGGTTCTTCTGCCTTAGAATGGCCATATCGGCCTGCGCCTGGGCGCTCTTTTCTGCCGCCAAAGCCGTCTGGTAAGCGGCCTGCGCGCGCGCATAGCCCATTATGCGGGCTACGGGCTGCCCCTTCTTGACAGCCTGCCCCTTCTTGACCAGAACCTCCGCAAATACCGTTTGCGCGCCCGCCGGATTATACGCACCCAGGCGCGAAATGCGCGTCTGGGGGACAACCGTCCCCTGGCATGCCACGGCGGACGAGCCCTGTGCGAAAGACAACCCGCTTGCGGAAAACCCCGCAAGAATGAAAAGCAAAAACTTCTTCATGGGAGCGCATTTTTAAGACATCGCGCTCCTTTATCAAGTCCATAATAAAAGCCCATGCCACGCAGGCGGGCAAAAGCGGGCCTGGTGAAAGCACCCATATTATAATATACAAGCGGCGCCTAAATTTACAGGCAAAGCACGGCCCGTTGCCATATCGAACCTACAAAAGAAATTTCCGGCTGACGGGAAAAATCTTTCATGCAATAATAATATATACCATCCCTCTCCTGTTTTCTTGGCGGAACATAGTTTTTTTGATCCGCCACGGCAAGCTGCGGTAAAAGAGTAAAAATTTGCGAGGCATTTAAGATTGCCCCAAGCAAAAGGAAGGCAAAAACGCCTATGCAGGGGGAAAAGTACAACTTTATATAAAAGACGTCTGCCCCGAATCTTTCACGCCGCACCTTGCCCCGAATGAGGAAAAGGAGATTCCGCCGAATTCCGGCAGGGAGAGTATCTTTTTTATTATGAGCGCGCTGGCTATGGCGTCGTAGAGTGCGCAGTGCCATTTGCGCCGCCCGCCGGGGCATATGCGCATGGAAACATCTTCTAGTTCGCATTCTATTTGAAAATATTGCGCCGCGGCGGAAAGCTTTGGGTTATCCACCCCCGCAAAGCGCGCCAGAACGAGAGAATCCACCCACGGGCCCCAAGTGTTGCACGCTCCCCCTGAGAAGAAATTTGGGACGCAGCCCAACACGGGGGCGTACGAGCGCAAAAAGGCGTCTTCCGTAGCGGCGTTATGCGCGGCAAAGGCCCCCTTTGAACGCAATTTCGCGAAAAACTCTATGTGGCTGTCAAAGGGAGATTCGCAAGAGGCCTCGGATGTATCTATGCCCGTAATCAAACTTTCCCTCTCGGACAATGGTTTTTTGGGGGCGCATAGAGAGGTGCGGAAAAAGCCTATAGTTCCGTCAGGCGCAAGCTCGACTACGCCGAATTCCACCACTCCGGACTTCTTGGAGCCTTCAAAATCAACCGCAAATATACTCGGGAAAAGTTTTTTCATCTTGCCAAACGCGCACCCATGCTAAACCCTATAAGATATATGGAATTATCGGTTTTCAAGAATTTTATAAACGAACTGGCGGACATAAGCGGCCAATACATATCCAAAAATTTCAGCGGGGATATCAAAGTCGACTACAAGGCCGACTCCTCCCCCGTAACCCTCGTCGACAAGAACACTGAGCTGATGCTCCGCGAGGCGATAAAGAAGCGCTTTCCCTCCCACGGCATAATAGGAGAGGAGTACGGAAACGAAAACACAGACGCCGAGTACGTATGGGTGATAGACCCCATAGACGGGACAAAATCCTTCATAAGCAAAGTTCCGCTCTTCGGGACGATAATAGGCCTTATGAAAAATAAGGAGCCTATAGTGGGCGTAATAGACCAGCCCATACTGAAGCAAAGATGCGTGGGCGACTGCCAGACCTGCACTTTCAACGGCTCTCCCGTGAAAATATCCGACCTTGAGGACATCGCAAAAGCCACGGTGCTGACCTCCGACCACAGGCATGCCGAGGAGGACTACAACGCGCAGAACTTCCGCAATCTTATAAACCGGGCGGCCATATTTCGCAGTTGGGGAGATTGCTTCGGGTACATGCTGATAGCCAGGGGCTGCGCGCACCTCATGCTCGACGCGCGCCTCGAGGTTTGGGACTTGGTTCCGCTCATACCCGTCATGAAGGGAGCGGGCATCTGCTTTTCCGACTGGGACGGCGCGGACAATCTCGGCAAGCGCGGCTGCGTTGCCGCCTGCACGAAGGCCCTGCACGATTACGCGATAAAGTCCCTAAACGAAGGGGCGGCGTAGGCGGGCTTAAAAATAGGTTGCGCCCGGGATAAAAATGTGTTCACTTTCCCCGCAATATAAAAATACGACGCGCCGCCGGCGGAGTGCCCGGGCGGGCTGCAAAAACAAAGAATAAGATATGTCTAAGAAATCTCCAAAGTTATCGTGGTGCAAGGCGAGGCTCGGCAACGACCTGAACTGGTGGGTTACGGAAACCTCCGACAAGGTAAACTGGGACATAGACGGCCTGAGCGTGATAGACCCCAAGCAGGCCGACCACATGATAGACACCCTTATGGGGCTGAAGGAATACGGGCTGGACGAGAGCCTTGTTGAGGAGGCGTTCTACACCTTTGCGATAGATTCAAAATCAGGGGACGACGGCGTAAAGCTTGTGCGCTCGAAGGACTCCGTGTTCGACACCGACTCCCAGCTGTTTCTTCTTCCCGACAATCTTGACGACGACAGGTCTCCCTACGCCGAGTTTTTGGACCACATAACGCGTTTGCAGGTCAAGATGCTCAACGACTGCTTCGACTTTGAGGTTCCCCTTACGATAGAGGATCTTGAGGAGCAGGTGCGAGACAAGTACCAGAACGACTATATGGAGGGCAAGGCCATACACGCGTTTTCGGAGGTCATGGACATACTCGAGTACGTGCCCGACGGATATTCCCTTGAGGACGAGGGCGAGGACGACGAGGAGAAGGATGACGAGGAGGACAAGTACGACGACATAGAGGATCTCCCCGACGAGGACGACGAGAACATCGAGGAGGACGAGACCATGCATTGGGACGACGACGATGTCGGCGATACCGACGAATACGGGGACTACACCGACGATTTGGACTCCCGCATGGATTCCGACGACGATTTCAGATAGAGAATCCCCGGGCGCGCCCGGGACTCGGGAAAGCGGGTATTATATATCCCCGTTGAAGAACGATAAAAAGGACAGATGGAAAACAAGGCACATTCGGCTGGAGTTGATGTCGTTGAGGCATCTGGCGGAGTTGCCGTACTTAAATTTTCCGGAGACTGGGTTTTATCTTCAAAGAGGGCGCCTTCCGAGGAGGTGCTCGGGCGTTTGGAAAAATTCTCCGCGGGCAGGATAGAGTGCGATTGTTCCGGGATGACGTCGTACGACTCGTCCCTGATATGCCTGCTTTTGGACTGCTACGACCACTGCAAAAAGAAGTCAGCCTATTTCGACATCTCCACCCTTCCGGACGGCCCGCGCAAGCTGCTTCAGCTGGCGGTGGCCGTCCCCGAGAACGAGGGCGCAAAGCGCGGGGAAAGCAACGGAGGGTTTCTGTACGGCGTAGGGACGGGCGCGATGGAGGGTGTGCAGGGGTTCAAGGACCAGCTGGAATTCATAGGAAGCGCTACCATAATGCTGTGCAGGGCCGCATGCGGCAAGGCAAGGTTCAGGATATCCGACTTGCTCACCATCATACAGCGCGCGGGTCCGGAGGCGCTCGGGATAGTCAGCATGATAAGTTTTCTCGTGGGGCTGATTCTTGCGTTTGTGGGCGCGGTGCAGCTTGCAAAATACGGCTCGGAGATATTCGTTGCGGACCTCGTGGGAATAGCGATGGTCCGCGAGATGGGCGCGATAATGGTGGGAGTTGTCATGAGCGGCCGCACAGGCGCGGCGTTCGCAGCGGAGCTCGGATCCATGAAAGTCAACGAGGAGATAGACGCGTTTTCCACTTTCGGCATATCCCCCATGGAGTTTCTCGTCTTTCCAAGAATGGTCGCATTGATCTGCGTGTTTCCGCTTCTGACGATATTTGCCGACGTCATGGGGATGCTCGGCGGCATGGTAATAGGCATAGGCCTTTTCGACTTAAACTACGACCAGTACTGGAACAGGACTTGCGAAGCCCTAACGATAACCCAATGTTCCACCGGCGTCTTAAAGAGCGTAGTTTTCGGAATTGCGGTTGCTTTAATCGGCTGCATGAAGGGAATGAGGTGCGGGAACAGCTCATCGGCGGTCGGCCTTGCGACCACCGCAAGCGTGGTTGCGAGCATAACTACAATAGTCGTAATAGACGCCGTATTCGCGGTGGCGTTTAACATATTCGGGATCTGATGCAGACGGAGAAGAAAAATACGCCGCAAGACGCAATCAGGGTCGAGAATCTGACTCTGGCGTACGGGTCATATGTGGTGATGAGAAATCTGAACTTCTCCGTCAGGCGCGGGGAGGTGTTTGTGATAATGGGGGGCAGCGGCTGCGGAAAGAGCACCCTGCTTAGGAACCTCATAGGCTTGAGAGAACCCGCCGAGGGGAAGATATTCTACGGTGACAAGGAGTTTACGTCGGCCTCGCGGGAGGAGAAGGACGAGATGCTCAGGGGCTTCGGGGTGATGTACCAGGGAGGGGCGCTGTGGTCCAGCATGACTTTGTCGGAAAACGTCGCCTTGCCCATAACTGAATTTACGAACCTCGACCAGCGCGACGTGGCGGAGCTTGTCAATTTGAAGCTTGCGCTCGTAGGGCTTAGGGGCTTCGGGGAGTTTTACCCTTCGGAGATAAGCGGCGGAATGCGCAAGCGCGCCGGCCTGGCAAGAGCCATAGCGCTCGACCCTAAGATACTTTTCTTCGACGAGCCGAGCGCGGGCTTGGACCCGATTTCATCTTACAGGCTAGACCAGCTGATACTCCAGATGCGCGACAGTTTGGGAGCAACTGTCGTGGTTGTCACGCACGAGCTTTCGAGCATCTTTTCCATCGCGGACCGGGCGATATTTCTGGACGCCAAGACCAAGACGCAAACTGCCGTGGGCGCGCCGAAGGATCTACTGGAAAGTCCGGACGAAAATGTGAGAATATTTTTAAACAGGGGCGTCGATCCGCTCTCAAAGGGATAAAGACAATGGCAATCAAGACAAATCCAACGGCGATAGGAGCTTTCGTGGTGGGCGCGATAGCGATAGCCGTAGCCGCGGTAATGATACTGGGCAGCTCAAAGTTCTTCTCTCAGACGGAGATGTTCGTCTCGTATTTTTCGGAGAGCATAAACGGGTTGGACGTGGGGGCGCCCGTCAAATACAAGGGGGTGACCATAGGCAAGGTGGAGAAGATAATACTGCGCTCCCCCAAGCTAAACGACATGCGCAACTCCTACGTGGTATTGATATATTCGATAGACGCCCGCACGCTCAGCAAGCGCACGGAGCACGCGCAGATAACCCTTGGCGAGAACATATCCCAGCAGATAAAGGACGGCCTGCGCGCGCGCCTAAACTACCAGAGCATAGTGACGGGCATGCTGTATATTGAGCTGGACTTCGCCGCCGACAAGAACGAGCCCTACGTTCTGATGAACCGCAATCCTGACTTCAAGGAGATTCCCACGGCGAAATCCGCCGCGACGGAGATGATGAAGACCCTCGAGATGACGCTCAACAACGTTTCGAGGATAGACTTCCAGGAGATAGCCGAGAACGCCAACGGGCTTTTATTGACGGTCAACAGCAAGATAAGCCAGATAGACGCCGACAAGATAAACGACTCCGTTCTAAAGGCCCTGAACGACGCGGACAAGCTGATGACGGACCCCGGCATAAGCGACTCCCTCGAGGAGCTCCACACCCTGCTGAAGGACAGCCGCATGTTCCTCGAGAAGTTGAGCGGGCGTTTCGACAACATCGCCGATTCTGTCGACAAGACGGTATTGGAGACAAACGAAGCCTTGGGGAACCTAAACGATATAATCGCCCCGCAGTCTCCGTTCCGGTTTGAATTGGCCATGACGCTTAAGAACATAAGCGACACTTTCGCATCCGTCAGGGCGTTGGCGGATTACATTCAGCGCAATCCGAGCAGTCTTTTGAAGGGCAAGGCTCAGGAGGAAACAAAGAACAAGTAAGGATATTGTTATGAGCAGGAAGATTTCCGTACTTTCAAGATTCGCGCTGCCGCTGTTGTCGGCGGCGATATTGGCGGGCTGCCTTGGAGACGCCCTTTCGCCGAAGCCGGACCCCACGGTATTTTACAAGCTTGCGGCAAAAGACGGCATAAAGACCGCCGCCGAGGTGAAAAACGGGGTTTCCGCAACGCTAATGCCGGTAATTTTGCCCCCCTATATGGACAGGACGCAGATAGTCACCTCAGACGGGGACAACCGGGTGAACGTGTCCGAGTTCAACCGCTGGATAGAGCCGCCTTCGGCGAGTTTCAGCCGTATTTTGATGGAGAATATCTCGGCGAACGCGAAGGACTCCAACATATCGGTATATCCGTCGGTTGCGTTTTCAAAAGAGGCGGTGTGGATAAAGGTGTCCGTGTTTGAGTGCATAGGTTCCATAGGAGGAGACTTGTCGTTCAAGGCCAACTGGCAGATACTCTCGCAGAGCAAGAAAGGCTTGTTGCGCTCCAAGGATTTCATCAAGAGCTATCCCGTGACGGGAGGGATGGATTCATATGTTGAGGCGATAAATCTTGCCTGCGCGGACATTTCGAGAGAGATCGCCGCAGAACTTAATAAACTTTCCAAAAAACAATAATCCAAAAACATAAGAAATAGACATGAAAGCGGGATTACTATTCTCCGGACAGGGCGCGCAGAGCGTCGGAATGGCAAAGAGCCTGTTTGACGCCGATGCCGACGTTGCGAAGCTCTTTAAAACTGCGGACGAGGTTTTGGGCATGCCAATATCCTCCTACTGCTTTGAGGGCCCCATGGAGACTCTCACGAAGACCAGCGTATGCCAGCCGGCCCTCTACCTTCACGGCATAGCCGCCGCCACTATTTTGAGGAAGCGCGGCCTGCTCGACGAGCTTCTCTCGGCGATAGGTTTGTCGCTGGGAGAGCTGACAGCCCATGCGATAGCGGGCACATACAGTTTCGAGGACGGCCTGAAGATAGTCGCGGAGCGCGGCAGGCTGATGCAGGAGGCCTGCGACGCCTCCAAGGGCGCTATGGCCTCCCTCATAGGCGCGACAGAGGAGCAGGCAAGGCAGTATGCCGAGAGGTTCGACGTTGACATATCCAACCTCAACTGCCCCGGACAGGTTGTCATATCGGGCGAGGCGGACAAGATCGCAGAGGCCGTGAAGGCGGCCAAGGAGGACAAATCCTTCAAGATGGTAGTGCCGCTTAAAGTTGCGGGGGCGTACCACAGCAGGTTGATGAAGCCCGCGAGGGACGCTTTTGAAAAATTCCTCCAGACGGTGGAATTTAAGAGTCCGTCTATAAAGGTGTTCACCAATGTCAGCGGCAAGGAGGTTTCCGATCCGGAGGACATCAAGAGGAATCTCGTCAGCCAGGTAGTTTCCACCGTCCGCTGGGCGGACTGCCAGAACGCGGCGGCGGCGCTCGGCGTGGAGCAGTTCTACGAGTGCGGCCCCGGCGGAATCCTCGCTGGAATGGGAAAACGCATCAGCAGGGACCTAAAGATAAAGTCCGTAGCCGAGTTTAAGGATTTCGACGCCCAATAGGCCTCGGAAAACGAAAATAAAAAATTGTTGACAAAGAGCGGCTCAGGCTATTCTTTGTAGCGTTTTAAATTTTAAGGATAATTCAAAAATGGCACTTACTATAAGATTACAAAGACACGGCGCGATACATTCGCCTATGTACCGCATGGTCGTCACGGAAAAGTCCTACAAGCGCGACGGAAGGTTTGTCGAGATACTCGGCAACTACAACCCGCAGGCTAAAGGTAAGGACACCGAGTTCGACATCAAGCTCGACAGGGTTGATTATTGGACGGGCGTAGGGGCCCAGATGTCGGAGACGGCAAAGTCCATAGTCAAGCGCGTCCGCAAGGCTGCGGAGGCGAAGGCCTAAGAGTCTGTTTCGGGCAGGCATATAGGCGCTGAAATATCGCACAGGCAGGGTGTTGAATCCCGTCGGGTGCGATATTTTATTTTTCGGATGCGGCGTGGCTTTTCCGCCCGGGGGTAAAATCCGGAAGGTAAAGTTCAAAGTTTCCAAAAGAGCCGGTGGGAGCGTCTTTATTCCGCGGAAAGGCTGCGCGGGCGAAGTTTTATTTTGCCAAGCGCGCGGCCGCCATTCTAAACGGATACGGGATAGGGAAATATTTATCCGGAAGGAAGGCAAAGCCCGGTCTCAGGCAGGGAATACGAACAAAGACACACAGAAGTTTGACCATGGCCTCATTGAGGATAGATTTTCTTACGCTTTTTCCCGACATGCTCGGCGGGTTTATGTCCGAGAGCATGTTGGGCAGAGCCACGGCCAACGGCATATTGGACGTAAGGATACACAATCTGCGCGACTGGACCAAGGACAAGCACAACACGACCGACGACAGGCCCTTCGGGGGGGGGCCCGGAATGGTCATTAAGCCGGAGCCCGTTTTCGACGCCATAGAGGAGCTGCAGACGCCCGGTTGCGTGCGCATATACATGTGCCCGGACGGGGAGCCCATGAGCGCGGCCATAGCCTCCGAGCTTGCGGGCAAGAAGCATCTTATAATACTCAGCGGGCACTACGAGGGCATAGACGAACGCATAAGGGAGTGCATAATAGACAGGGAGATTTCCATAGGGGACTACGTTCTTACGAACGGCACCCTTCCTGCCGCCGTTTTGGCCGATGCCGTGGCCAGATATGTGCCCGGAGTTTTGGGTGAAGAAAATTCCTTGACTAACGACTCATTTAACGGCAATCTACTTTCTTTTCCACAATATACCCGTCCGTGCGAATTTCGAGGAATGAAAGTTCCGGAGGTTCTGTTATCGGGCAACCACGCCGAAATCGCGCGCTGGCGACGCGCACAACAACTGCAGCGAACAAAACAAAGAAGACCGGACATTTTAAAAGAACAGGAAAGACAATGAACCAGGAATTGTTAAAAGACATAACCAAAGACCAGATAAAGACCGACGTCGCGAACTTCAAGGTTGGCGACGGAGTACGCGTGCACACGAAAGTCCGCGAGGGCGACAAGGAGAGAATACAGATATTCTCCGGCATAGTGATAGCCAGGAAGGGCAGCGGCATACACGAGACTTTCACGGTTCGCCGCATATCCTACGGCGAGGGCATAGAGCGCGTATTCCCCGTGAACAGCCCCAACATCGAGAAGATAGAGGTTGACAGGGAGTCCGTCACGATGCGCGCGCGCCTTTACTATCTGCGCGACAGGGTCGGCAAGGAGGCCAGCAAGGTCAAGGAAAAGCGCCTCTTTGCGTAGCAGAAAACATTTTCGACTTAAAGCGTCCGGGAATCTTTCCGGACGCTTTTTTTATCGCGTCCTTTGACGCAGGCCTGGCGCTGGCTGCGCGCCTTTATACGTGCGCGCCGGCAAGTCGTTAAATTACAGATAAGCATAACTTATCATATTATGTCTTTTTTAAATCCGCAGCATGGCCGACTGCACAAACATTTTGGCCTTTCGACTCATGCGCCGGCATGCGGTTTCCGCTCCCCCTACCCTGAGGCAAGAGGCGCCGGGCAAGAATCCTCCGCGGCATAAAAAACCGCAAAAGAAAGCCCATATTTACGATATTGCATTTAGAATGTTGCCTCGGGCCGAAAGGGCATAAAATAAGAAGAAGCTATTATGAAAATATCCCACCTATGCAAACGCGCGCTTTTGGCTTGGTTGTGCGTATTTTTGGCTGCGTCATGCGGCGCGGTGCGCGCGCAGGACGGCGCGGCGGGGTGCCGTCAGCCTTCGCCGGAAGGGAAAGCCGCGCAAGCGGTTTCATCGGCAGCAAGCAAAGAAATCGGCCCCGGCATAAGAAAAGAAGACCGCCGAGCAACATCCGGGGCGCTAAAAAAACGCCTTACGATAAGGGCAGACTCCGAGGCGAAAATGAAAAATGCCGCGCCAACGTCCACGGCCGAAGACAAATGGCAGCTTCCTTGCGGCAACTTCGGGCTTAACGCCCTGTGCGGCGGCATAGGAAAAGCCCAGAGCGCCATTCAGAAGCAAAGCGGCGCAAAGGTATTTTTCGACTACTACGCGGTCCTTCTTTCAAATCCCTACGGGGGCGACTTGCAGGGCACTGATTACACTCACGAGATGATATACGGGCTGAATCTCGACATGGAGAAGATTCTAGGCTGGAATAAGGCAAACTTAGTAATATCCGGAGCGTACAACGCGGGAGGCAATTTGAGCGGCAAAATAGGCAACGCATTTACGGTGTCGGAATCCTACGTCGCAAACGGCGCAATGCTCTACCAGCTGTACATTAGGCAGAATATGGAAATTTGCGGAGGGGAACTTTCCGCAAGGCTCGGGAGGGTGTCCATGTCGGGGGTCTTCGGCTCTTTGCCTGTATTGGGGAATCTTGTAAGCGGGGGGATAAGCGGCACACCGGAGGCGATATTCTACAATTCGCCCTTTACGTCGTCTCCGATAGCAACGTGGGGAGCGGACATGCAGTACTCGGCGGCGAAAGACCTGAGCTTTGCCGCGGGCGTATATCAAGCCCCGAAAAATCTTTCCTCTCCGAACTGGGACGGCTGCGACATGAAAATCTCCTCCGAAGACGGGTTCATGATTATGTTCCAGGCAGCCTGGAGCCCGGTTTTTCTCGGCGAAAAGAACGCCGACGGAACAACAAAGGCCGACACGGGCCTGGAAGGGGTCTATCAGATAGGCGGGTACTACTTTGGCGGATACGATACGGGAAATTTCAACTACGGCCGCGAAAACGGGTACGGCCTCTACGCCCAAGCCCAGCAGATGCTCTGGAGAGACGCAAACAACCCGGGCAAATACCTCAGCGCATGGCTCGGCGCCCAGATATCGCCGGTTCAGAGCGTGACGCTAATGCCGTGGATGGGCTACGCCGGCATACAGCTGCAAGGGTTCGTCCCCCAGCGTCCAGACGACGGCATATACTTCTCGTGGCTCGGGGGCTGGTTTAGCAAGAATCAAAACCGCGCGAACGTCGGATACGACGCCTCGTACGAGATGGTCGTGGAGGCAACCTATGTTATACAGCTAAACGAAAACGTCTCCTTACAGCCCGACATCCAATACATATTCAGGCCCTACGGGAACGACTCCATAGACGACTGCCTCGTCATCGGGGGCCAGCTTATAGTCTCATTCTAAACCCTCGGGCATAGGAAAGGCACGCCCGGGGAGCATTTGCAAAGCGATAACTCCCGCATGGGTCAAAACCTTGCGGGAGTTGTTTATTTTTGCGCCGGCTATTTGCCGCCTTCCCCTGCCCTTCCAACGAAGAAAAATGCGAAAAAAATAACCATAGGCAGAGGGGGAAATAAAAAAGGCGCACAAAATGTGCGCCTAAAAATTTCTTGAACAGGGAATATTTTAATCTTCGTCAAACTTGCGCTCGAAAAGGTCGGCAAGCTCGTCGAACATGGCCGGGGCGGACTCGCCCGAAGCTATGAATTTCAGCTCCGACCCCTTTCCCGCCGCAAGCATCATCAGGCTCATTATGCTCTTGCCGTTGACGCGCTCGCCGTCTTTTTCCACCCAGACTTCTACATCGGAATGCTTGTTGGATATGCGCACTATCATAGCCGCGGGACGCGCATGTATGCCCATCTTGTTAAGGACGGTAAAAGTGCGGGTTATTTCTGTTTGGCAATCCATTGCTACTTAAAAATTAAAGGTATGGATTTTGTCTCCAACAGAAAAATGGTCAAGAGAAAAATATAAATTTAAGAGAGGCTCAAAGTCCATGGACCGCGAGCCTCCCTTTTTGGGCCGCATGCATGCGAAAAAGCAGGCGCTACCAGACAAAACCCACCTGCATGGATATCACATGGGCATGCCCCTCGTAGGAGCCGTATATTCTGCCCTTGTCCGATTCTGGAGTGCCGGGCTTTGCGGAATTGTTTATAGTAGGCGGCAGGAACATAAGATAGGTGTAGGCCAAATCTATGTTTATGCCCTTATACTTGTATCCTATGCCGCAGGAGAGCCAAAGTCTGTCTCCGTCGGGAACCCTCGGGGTTCTGAAAAGCTCGTTTTTAACAGGGCTTTCGTCCCATGCAGATCCTATGCGGAGAGTGATGTTGTCGTCCAAATAATAATGTATGCCAAAAGACACCCTCGACGTATCCTTCCAATTCTCGGGCGTGTAGGAAACCGAAGTCCCGGAATTTTCTATATTCAGCTCCTCAAAGACACTCCAACGAGTGTAGGAATAGTCGCACATGACGGCAAACTTCTCCAGATCTCCCCAGAGCCTCTGATAGATGCCTACGGTAAAGACGTCCGGCAAAGTAAGGTCTGCGGAAACCTTCTGGGGATTCAACGCCGGGCTTATCACCGGGCTGAAACTCAAATCTCCAGAGATTTCGTATTTCACCGCGCTGCGCCAGCTGAAGCCTATCCTTCCAAAATCGTCGTATTTGACCGTAGCGCCAACTGTCGCCCCGCCGCTCCAACCGCAGCCCTCTATCTCCGAATGTATATCCGGAATCCCCGACCCCGCCGGCGCCAGCTGCAAATAGCTCGACAGATCCGCGTCTATATACTGCGCATAAGCGCCTACCGAAAAAGACAGCCAATCCGTGGGCTTGTAGACTATGCTCGGGTTGAAATCGAGGGTCAGAATGTCGCTCTTTACCGCGTGGTAGCGGCCTATCCAGTCGTTGTCGTAACAGGTTTCAAGGCCGAAAGGAGAGCTTACCGCCAGCGTAGCCATCCATGTATCGGAGAACTTGTGGGCCATATATAGGTTAGGAACCAAAGCGGTCTTTCCGCCGTTCCCGCTGCCGTTGCCTTCCACCGGCTGGCCGAACTTGTCCGTAGTGCCGGCGTCCGAAAAGACGAAGGATGGAACTATCACGCTCAAAGACGAATCAATCTTTGAGGTAAAGTTGGAGAAGGCTATCGCCGACGGATTCCAATACGCCGCCGTGGCGTCCTCATTTGCGTTGGTGACCGCACCCGCCGCCGCCGTGCCGATATTCGACGCGCCCTGCTCTATAATCTGAAAACCCGAACCCCATGCGACATAAGTTAGTGCGACGCACGGGATAACAAACAATAATCTTCTGTTCATTTCCTGTGTTGGTTAAAAATTGCTTTTATAATAAAAAAAGCGCCGCAGACTTTACTCTTAAATTCCCCAATTGAAAGAAAATTCGCAGAAAAAATTTTTAGAACAGAGAGCTTTTGTTCTAATTCTTGCGATGCGCGCGCCCTTCCGCCCGTGTTTTAGGGCCTCCGAAAAGGAAAGATTATTCTTGATTGGAGTCTATGCGAATGAAATTATTTTCATTCATGAACAGCACAAACTCTTCGGAAAAACCGCTCGTCAGCATAATAATAGGCAGCGCCAGCGACTGGGAAACCATGGTCCACTGCGCGCGCCAGCTTGAGAAGTTCGGCATAGCCTACGAAAAGAACATATCCAGCGCCCACCGCACGCCCGCGAAAACCGCGAGAATAGTATCCACAGCAAAGGACAGGGGCATAAAGATAATAATAGCAGCCGCAGGCGGCGCGGCGCATCTTGCGGGCGTATGCGCCTCGGAAACGACTCTTCCGGTCTTCGGGGTTCCCATGAAAGGCTGGGCTCTAGACGGTCTAGACTCGCTGCTCTCAACGGTGATGATGCCGCGCGGCATGCCGGTTTGCACTTTTGCGATAGGTAAGGCCGGAGCGGTCAACGCCGCGGTTGCCGCGCTCCAGGTGCTGGCATTGCAAGATGAAACTTTCGCCAAGACCCTCGAGGAATACAGGGCTAAACAAACTCTCGACGTTGAAAACGCGCAATTTCCCGAGGTGAAGTAAGAAAAGCTCATTATTAAAAAAACTCCGCGGAAATATCCGCGGAGTTTTTTTATTGCGCCAAAAGAGGGCATCGCCCGGCGCATAATATAAAGAACATATTGCGCTAAACATTCAGCCTCGAGCTTTCCGAGTAAGCCCGCCGCCGAGCCGAATGCATAAAGATACGCCTTATGCTCATGGATTTTCTCTCCTCTGCGGAAAATGGAGGATACCTCTACTTGTTGTAAAGAGGCGCGGTGCGTTCTATGCCCTGCCGGCAGGTTGCCGAGGCGGGCAGAATTTTCTGAGCGGCAAGATACAAGTTAAGCGCCTCCGCCCAGTTGCCGTTTTCCTCCGCCTTTGCCGCCGAGCTCAACAACTTGACGTAGTCGGCTACATGAGGAGCAAGGTTGGACATGGCCCTCGCCAGCTCGGGGTCCGACGGCTCTATCTTCTTTGCGCTCTCCAAAAGCTCCCATGCGTAATACGGATTCTTCTGCGCGACAAACTCCGCCGCCTGGGCAATAAGCATATCTATCTGGCCTGTCTTTGAGACGATGTCCTTAAGCTTCTTGGCCCTCTCCGCATCTCTGGCAAACACGATGCCGTACTCCGGAGCCTCGGCAACTATCTGGCGGAAAGATCCGCTGTCGTAGAGGCTGTCGAACTTCTCGGTAAACTTTGCGGACCCCGAAGCCATGCCTATTATCTCGTCGTTGAGCTTCGCTATTTCCGGGTTAAGCGGCCACACCTTTGCGGCTTCTTCAATGCTGCGCTTGACGCCCTCCGCGTCCCCGGCAATTGCAGCCTGCCGCGCGGACATAAGATGCATGTTGCTGACCCTCTGCGCGGTCTTTACCCCTGAAAGTATCTCCGAGCTGGGGAAATCCGAGCATAGCTTTTCCATCTGTGCTACGGACTCCTCTATCGCGCCGTAATCCTTGTTGTCTACAAGCTTCTGAATGGTTGAAAGCTCCCTGTATATTTTCAACAGCACCGCTTTCTTTTCAAACGGGAACATCTGAACCTCCATGCAGTATTCCCCGAGGACAAAAGTCTCCATAAGCCTCATCAGCGCATTGTAACGCTGGTTTGAAGAGTACAGAGCCTCCACCGCCGACATGCCTCCGCGCACGTCGTTTAGCGCCTCCAATGCGATGTTCTCGAGAGAGTCGTTCGTAGGGACGAAATCCGATACGGGAAACAAGTCCTTAACCTCCTTAAGCCCAACGGTCAGCTCCTGGGCCCTGCCCCTGAAAAGATGCCTGTAAAAAGCGCAGGATATCTGCGCATGAATAAACTTCCTCCCGAGCAAAAACGACAAAGTCTGGGATTGGTATCTGAGAACAGACTGTATCCCCGTAATCTCCTTTTCCGTCTTGGCTGCGAGAAGGTCCGCCGAAGCCTTTGCGACGTCCTGCGTGGCGTTTTCTATGCTCTGCTGAGAATGCCTCGAAAGCTTCGGGTCTTTTATCGCCCTGCGGACGGAAGTCGCCTGGCGGACCTCGTTGGCAAGCATCATTCTGCCTATCAGCTTTGTCTCCTCGGATTTTTTGAAAAGCTCCTGTGCGCCCTCCCTGCCCTTGAATATGTCGTATTCCGACCTCATGCGCCAGGTTGCATAAACATTGTTCGCAATAAGCATGCAGAAATTTCCGTCTATGTCGTATTCCGCCGCATCGAACAGACGTTTCCATTCATAGCGGATTACATCCTCGTCGAGATTGTCGTTGCTCGCCGAAAGCGCGGAGGATATCTCGTCCATTATGCGCTTGTACTCCTTATAGCTCTGCTCTGGCACGGGAGTGGAAAGATACTTCTCGAAACGTGCTTTGACAACGCGCGTGTTGCCTATGTTAAAAGTCTTCCCCTTCCAATTATACGTCCCGTTTTCGAGATCGAAGGAGTCTTTGTTCACGTCGAAGAGCCTGTCTACGAGATTCTCCGAGGTCTTGCTTTCAAAAGCCCTGTAGTTGTGCTCGTTGACCGTCGGATTTGGCGCCGCAACGGGCGGCGTCTGCGCCGCCGGCAGTGCAGCCACTCCTCCGGGCATCTGCGCCGAAAGTGACGCTCCCGAGCAAACCATAACCGCAAACGCAAAAATATTCCCGAGCTGCTTCATATCAGAACTTTTTCATTTTATTGACTACCACCCTGCCCTTGGGCCCTATCTTTACGGACATCTCGTAACGCTGCCCCGTATAAATGGCGTCTCCCACGCCGTTGGGCACAAACACCGCAAGCTTCTCCCCGAAATCACCGTCCAAACACTTCACTGAGACAACTCTTCCGCCGTCAGCCTCCGAGAGAAGCAAGTCTATCTCCGCGCGCAATGAGTATTCGTTCCCCGTCAGTTGGCCGGGGGCCTTTATGTAGCGATCGTAGGAAAACGTCTCCGCCGAAGAACCCGAACGCCCGCCAAAGAGCACGATCAATCCTCCGACGGCAACCGCCGCAAGCGGTATTATAAGCGCAACCAGCGCGGGGTGTATCTTTGCTTTCATGTTCTTAATTATTTTTTATGCCCCGCAAATATTCAAGACATTTCGGTGGCGCAATTAGTTCCAGCGTTTATCGTAGCAACCCTTCAGCACGAACAAAGCCGCAACGGCGCACTGGGCGAACAAAACCGCCGCGGCGGCCGACGGGCTCGGGATGAATTCCGGGGAAGCCTGGGTCTGCACGAACGCATCGTAAAGCCTTGAATCTTTCATGGAGCCCATGTAGCCCGCCCACCCCCAATACGTACTTATAAAAGGCCTGCAAACCCATTTTAGCGCCTCGGGAAGGGCCAGGACTATGCCGGAGAGAGGAAGCTGAAACCCCACTAGGTATATGGAGACCAAATTGGCCTTGTCCGCCGTCGACAGCAAGGCGCTAAAGGACAGGCATATCACCGTCATCGTAAGGCACACGGCCGAAAGCACGGCAGCCTGCGGAAGAAAATCTCCCGGGAATTTGCACACATATTTTACGAAGGCGCACATCCATATGCCCTGGAGCACGGCTAAGACTCCGGTAAACACCATCTTTGAAAGCGCGTAGGCTACGGGGCTCAGGCCCAAGAGGCGCTCCTTCTCGTAAATTTGGCGTTCGCCGGCAATCTCCCTTGCGGAATTGTTGGCCCCCATCAATGCCAAAAGCACAACCTGGAACAGTATCAGACCCGTGACCAAAGCCGAAGCGTGCGCCGCCGATATCTGCATGCCCAAACTCGCCTTCATCTCCTCGATGAATCCCATATTCCTCTCTATGGACAAGCTCTCTATCTGCGGCAATCCGCCGAGAGCAAATATCACAACCACTATGGGAAATCCGAAAGTTATGCCCAAAGTAAGGAGCATATATCCAGAATCCCTGAAGAACAGCACGCCCCTTCGCCTCAGAAGGGTCAGAAACTGGTATATAACCCCGGGGCGCCCCGCCCCTCTGCGGCCGGAGCGGCCCTCCGGTTGCCCATCCGGACCCACGGCATTGGGGCTATCGGCGGCGGCGCCTCCGCCGGCATTTTCGCACCCTTCGCCCGACGCGCGGTCTCCCCCGACAGAGTGCCCCTTCTGAGCCCATTTTGCCCGCCAGTAGTCTATCTTCTTTGAATTGAGCACATCGTAAAGCTCCAAAGCCGACTCCAGCGAAAAATACTCCTTCATCTGCGCCAGACTTCCCTGAAATACGACTTCCCCCTCGTATATTACGGTTATCAAGTCGAAGTAGTCGAGCTTGGCAAGATTGTGGATTATGCAGATAAAGGTTTTCCCCTCGGACAGGCAAAGGCTTTTTAGGAAATCTAGGATGTTGTTCTCAGATAGCGGATCTAACCCTGTGGTGACCTCGTCGCAAAACATAGCGGGAGGGTCGTTGGCCAGCTCGAGGGCCAGCCCCAGCCTGCGCAGCTGCCCTCCTGACAAAGAGCAGACAAACTTGTCCGCATGTTCCGCCAAACCCGTAATTTTTAGGATGTAATCCTCCCTGCCGTTTTTGCGGGAGGGATCCGCCACGGTCAAATCGAGAACTCCCCTCAAGCTTTCCCTGACGGTAAGTTTCGGGTGGGCGCATGTAAACTGGGGGGCGAACCCCACCTTGCCCACAAGATCCTCGCTCTTTTCGACAGGCTGCCCCATGAAGAACGATTTTCCCTCCGCGGGCAATATGCGCATCATGGCTTTTAGCAATGTGGTCTTCCCGCAGCCCGAAGGGCCAATCACGGCGTTCATCGCTTTCGGCTTAAACGACACCGACGCTTTTGCAAGTATGGGTTTCTCCGCTCCCGCAACTCTTACCGTCAAATTCTCACAACTTAACATTGCTCTTGCGTTATCTCAAAAAAGAGCGATAAATGCAACCATGAAAACCTTTATCAAGTGGATTTTGGTATTTTATTATATACAAACCACAGTTCTATCCGCGCTGACAGTTGACGACTCAAAAATCGCCAACAAGGATTATTTCGGGATAGAGTTCCCCAACGGCACGCTTTTTGTTGCAAAACACGCGAAGATAAACTCCGTCTCGGAGCAGGTTTATTTGTTAAACGGGCTGATAATAAAGGAGATTTCCATAGATTTTGAAAATTCGGACTCGCTTCTTAGGATATACAACATGCGCGCGCCCGAAGCCAAAGACATGGCCGGCATGGTAAAATCCAGCCTTCCCAAGGCGGATTCAAAGCAGGCGACCTCTGTTTTTGATTCTGCCTACAACAGGATGGACAAGCTTGAAAGCGAAATAAAAAAGCAAACGGAGTATTCCAAAGTTGTTGACGGGGCGGACACTGTCACAAAGGTTTACCCGTCAACTACGCACGCAAAGACAATAGAATACGCCGTCGCAAACGAGGCCGAGCTTGACACCTTCCATGCAACGATAATACGCGACTTGACAAAATACGAATCCGAGGAAAAGGAGAGCGTTGGATCCACTCCCAAGATAGCCGGTAGGCTATACATATTTCAAAACGACAAAGAAGAAAAATGACAGAAATGATAAAGCCCATAATACGTTTGAGCGCGGTTTTGCCGCTTCTTTTTGCGCTTTGCGCCAACGCCGATGAGGGCGGGGAAACCGCCTCCGCCGCGCCCCAGAAGGCTGCCGAAAAGCCTGCGGAGGCAACCACCGCGGTGCAGGTGCCAGCGCAGGAGAAGATAGGAGACGTTGTGATGCTGGGGTCCAACGCCTTCATGCTTGTCAGGGTTTTCGACACCCCGCAGAAGAACGACACTTTCCAGCGCAACGTCAATATAATGAGGCAGTACGCCCAGGCGATATCCGAGTACAAGCTCAAGCTCGAGAAAATCGAGAATTCAGACGAGCGCGCCGAGCTTCAGAACAAGATAAAGCAGTTGGAGGACGAGTTTGAGTCCAACGAGAAGGCCATGATAAGGATATATTCCTTCGCGTCGAACAGGCAGTACAGGCAGGTTTTCCTGAAAACGAGCATATGCGTGCCTCTTACTGCGGATGAGCTTTCAAACCTGCGTTCCGCCTCCGGCATGGAGCTTGACCCGCTCAAGATTATAGAGCGAGACGGAAAGAACTTCTACATCATGAAAAATGTGGACGGGGCAAAGGCCAACGAGGAGCTTCAAAAGGCCATAGCCTTTACTCTGACGCGCAGGGCCGAGGCGGACAAGCTCAGGGTCAAGCTTTCCGAGACCACGGACCCGACGGAACAGATGTCACTGACGGAGAAGATAAGCCTTGCTGAGAAGGCGCTCAAGCAGAACGAGGACGAGCTCAAGCAAAAATACGGCCTTGGCGATGCGAAGTCCTACATCATAGAGGTGGATCTATCAAAGTTGTACCTTGTTCTCACGCAAGAGGAGCTGCTAAAAATCCAGGCGGAAAAGAAGGGAAAATAGCAAAAATCCGGCGTCACTTGCGTGGCGGATCGGGCTTTTCATCTGCGCGGATCCTTAGATCCGCGTTTTTTTATTTTTAGGAGGCCGCATTTTTATGATAGCTCCGCAAAAATGCTCTCAAAGGCGATAAGAGAATATGTCTGCTGAAAAAAAAGATGCAATTAAAAGCAAATAAGCGCAAGCCTCGCCCATAGGCCGTAATTTTTTGCACGCATGGGGGATTATATCCGGGCACTGCTGGGAAATTCCTTCATATGCGGCATAGGAAAACGCGCAAACAGCCCTGAGGGAAACCCGCATATTTGGCCCAGGCTCTGGGGGGGTAAAAAAAATGCAAAAGATATCCCTATGTAAGGGGTGTTATTTCGGAATCCTTGTCCTGCTGTATATAGCCCCTTATGTTGTATTTTGAGCATATCTCGCGGGCCTCGTCCACCGACAGAACCATAAAGGCGGTGGACATGGCGTCGGCTATCGCTGCGTTTTTGCATATGGCCCAGGTCCTGAAATTTGTCTTTGGCTTTTCCTCCGGGTTGCGGCAGTCTATTATATGCTCGCCCAAGACAGCCGTTCCCGAGGCTCCGAGACTTTCGTCCTTGAGCTCTATTTCGCCTTTCCCGCCCAGGGACACCTTCCATACGGAGCCGTCGGCCCTATGCCCCATGGCGCAAATGCTACTTGAAGCGAAGGAGAAAAACGCATTCTTTATATTCCAATCCTTGGAGAGCATGGAGGAGAGCACGTCGAGGGCATATCCCTTGCCCAGGGCGCCAAAGTCCAGCGCGCCGTAGCTCTTTTTCCTGACAAGATAGCTGGAGGTGTCTATGTCGAGGGTGATTTTCCCGCACTCTTTCACGTCGGCACCCTTGTTCTTGATAAAATACGCGCCCATAGTCACGTCTACAACTCCACCGCTCATAAGATAGGCCTCCGCGCCAATCTTCAGGCACTGCATGGTATGCTCGCTTATGCGCTCGCTCGAACCAACATCCATGGAATTTATGATGTTCACATCGCCTCCGTATTTGTACACGGAGAGGTTGTCCTCCAAAAAAAGCATTTCCTGCTCGAGCTCGTGGAAGGCACTGTACGCGTAGGTTTTATCTGAAGCGCAAAGAGTGGCGTCCAAAGAGCCGTTCATCGCAGTGAGTGTAAATTCAAATTCTTTCATTGCGTTGGATTTTTCTTGTTTATTTTGCTTTTTCTTGCAATGCAAAACTTTAAGAAGTAAATAATACTTCTGTAGTTTTCACAGGGGTATTTCAATCTTAAAAAACACAACAAAAAAAGACACGCACATGAAAATAAATAGCTTATTAAAAAGCGCAATATGCGTTTTGGGGCTGAGCGCGCTGACCGCGCAAGCCTACGACATAGCGGCCTACTACTGGCCCGCATACCATCCGGAACCGCGGTGGCAGGAGCTTGGCGTATTCAAGGACGGCAAGGGGGAATGGCAGAATGTTTACGAGGCTGTGCCGAAGTTTGTCGGCCACTACCAGCCG
Organism: uncultured Opitutales bacterium; assembly: GCA_944389315.1. Lineage (GTDB taxonomy): Bacteria > Verrucomicrobiota > Verrucomicrobiia > Opitutales > Intestinicryptomonadaceae > CALXQW01. Next base: position 10,430 of record CALXLX010000051.1, on the reverse strand, counting down.
AGGGTTCCCGTGTGGGGCTATACGGACGAGTCCGATCCGGAAGTGATGGCAAAGAAGATAGACGCCGCGGCCGACTACGGGGTAAACGTATTCATATTCGACTGGTACTGGTACGAGGGCAAGCCCTTCCTCGAGGAGGCTCTCAACAACGGGTTCCTAAAGGCGAAGAACAATGGCAGAATGAAGTTCTTCCTGATGTGGGCCAACCACAACGTAGTAGACGTTTGGGACAACAAAGTCGCCTACAAGCATCTGGACAATGTAATATGGTCCGGAGAGGTCAAGCTCGAGGAGTTTAAGAAGATAGCCGACCGCGTGATAGAAAAATACTTCAAGCAGCCAAACTACTACAAGATAGGCGGCAAGCCAGTATTTAGCATATACGAGCTTGGCACGTTTATAAAGGGAGTCGGCGGCGTGGAGAACGCAAAGGCGGCTTTGGACTATATGAAGCAGAAGGCAGTTGACTCTGGCTTGCCTGGGGTTCACATACAGACCATGTGCTGGAATCTTCCCAAGGGGCTGCAGGGCGTTCCCGGAGACTCCACTCCAACGTCGAAAAAGATAGTGGAATTTCTGGGGCTCGATTCGTTTACGAGCTACCAATGGGTGCACTACCGCGCGCCCGGCGGCATGGACTACAAGGAATGGGGAGACTGGAACGTATCCAACTGGGACAAGCTCGCCGGCACGGCCTCCATACCGTATTTTTGCCATGTATCCATAGGCTGGGACAACAATATGCGCTATCCGGCCGGCAGGTTCACGCCCATAGTGATGAATTCCAACCCCGCCAAGTTCGAGGAATATCTGCGCAAGGCAAAGGATTGGACGGACAAACACAATCCCGACACGAAGCTCATAACCGTAAACTCCTGGAACGAGTGGACGGAGGGCTCCTACCTCGAGCCCGACGAATACTTCGGCTGGGCCTATCTTGAGGCTGTAAGGCGCGTATTCAAGAAGGACGCCGAAAAGTAATACCGGGGCAGATAAGATTTTCGCGCAAGAGGCGGGGCTAAAGGCCCCGTCTTTTTTTATAAAAGACTTGAAAGAAGTAAGCCCGAGGGGCACTATGCGCAGGATAAATTTAACAGGAGTAAGCAAAATGAAGTTTTCAAAATACCACGCTCTAGGCAACGACTATCTTGTTTTGGACCCCAAAGACTGCCCTGCCCTGCCTTCAGACAAGGACATAATTACGATATGCCACCGCAATTTTGGGCTTGGCAGCGACGGCATACTCTTCGGGCCGGAGAAGAGCGACAAGGCAGACTTCAAGCTTCGCATAATAAATCCCGACGCCTCCGAGGCCGAAAAGAGCGGCAACGGCATAAGGATATTCTCCCGATACCTTTACGATATGGGTCTTGTTAAAGAGGACCAGGAATTTTCTTTGGAGACTCTCGGTGGCATAGTAAGAAGCACCGTATCCGAGAAGGGGGCAAAGATTACAGTGGAGATGGGCAAGGTGAGTTTCGACGCCGCGAAGATTCCCGTAAACGGCCCCGCAGGCGAGGTAATAAACCGCGAGTTTGAAATACTCGGCAAGAAGTACAAGTACTGCTGCGCGACCATAGGCAACCCCCACTGCGTGCTTCCGCTCGACGATATTTCCGAGGCCCTCGCCAGGCAGATAGGCCCGCACATAGAGAACATGACAAGCCTTTTCCCGAACCGCACAAACGTGCAGCTTCTAAAGGCTCTCGACAGAAACAACATAGAGATACAGATATGGGAGAGGGGCGCCGGATACACGCTCGCTTCCGGGTCTTCCTCGAGCGCGGCGGCGGCAGTCGCCCACAAAATAGGCCTTTGCGATTCCGACATAACTGTGCACATGCCCGGCGGAAAGCTCTCGATAAAAATAGCTCCGGACTTTTCCATAACCATGACGGGCCCTGCCACGAGAGTGGGCTTATACGACATGGATCCCGAGATTCTGCGGTAGAAAAATCCCCCTACCACAAAGAGGCTCATGGGGAAAAATTTTCCGCGCAATAGTGGGTATTTTTCCAAGCCCACAAGGAAATTTACAGGCTAAAAGCGGCGGGCAAACATTTGTTTTGCCCGCCGTTTTTTTAGAGGAACCCGCATTATGAGGCAAAGGCAGGCATCATGGCGGGGGAAATGCCGGCGCAGGATAAAGGCGCGCAGCGCGTTTGCCTGCGGCTTTTATCAGCATCAGGCAGGATATTGCGGCAAGGCGCCCGCCGCGCGAAAGCGCGCGGAAACTTTGAGCTGCCGCGCATAAAATAAAAAAATATCCCTACGGGAAAAAAACGCGTCAGTTTTCCACTTTAAATTTCATGGATATTGCCTGAAGCGCCTTGAGCTTGCGCTCCTCCCAAGAGCGTCTGCACTCAAAATTCAAAGTCTGCTCTCCGACGCGTTCGGCGCGGAAATAGAAGACCTGTTTGCCAGGCGCGCCCGCAAGTTTTTTATCCGGCGCGACGTAGTCAGACCCTCCGAGGGATAGAACGTCGCTGTCCGGCTGGACCAGCTCCCAAGTAAACCCCGTGGAAGGGTTTGATGTTAATATAACTTTAAAGCACTGCCCGACAGACACGACATTATCCGACTGCATGTCCACCTCCGTAAATTCAAGGGGGGTATTTTTAGAGGCGCATGCGCAAAGCAGGGCGGAAACCAGGGTAATAAGTAGAAACCTAAACATAAAAGATTATTAAAACCGAAAATCCCCCTCCGTTCAACCCAAAATTTTCCTCCAAGCATAAGAGCTTTATCCCGAAAATGTGCGGAAAACATGCAGCCCGCGGGCGTCAGCTATGCCTGTTCATACGCAAATGCCGCGGGGAAAATTTCCTGCAAAAGAACGGTAAAATTCCTCCACGGCAAGTTCGCAACATGAAGCGCCAACTACCTCTTTGAAATACCGAGCACCTGCCCTTCCTTGCGGAGGGTGGAGGCCAGCTGCGAATAGTTTATATCCTGGACATCGCGGCCTGTGTTCATGCATTGCACCGCCGCGGCCGCCGCCGAATGGCCCAATATCATAAAGACGGGCTCCATTCTTATAGAGCCGTAAGCCGTGTGCGACGCCGAAAGCGCGCAGACAACATACAGGTTCTTGCAGTCCTCCCGCTTGGGGATTATGGAACCGTACGCTATGCTGTAAGGGCCGCTTTTTGAAATGTTGACCTCCACGTCCCCCTCGTTTTGGACAAATCCGTCTGCGTCGATGTAGCGGGAAGTGTTGTGGGAATCTATCGTATAAGAGCCCATGCCTATGGGTTCGGGCGTGGCCTTTTCGTTGAGACAGTCGTGCTCCGTCATGACGTAGTCTCCCACTAGCCTGCGGGCTTCGCGGATATACAGATAATAAGGCCAGTTTCCGCTGCTTTTAAATTCGTCCTTGGGCAGGCCCAGATTTTTTATCTTGTCCTTAAACTCCTTCGGAGTGCGCGGATCCGTATTCCAGAAATACAGCAATCCCAAATGGTAGTCCTTATGGCGCTTTACGATAAGCTCCCTCTCGGCATATGAGGCCTCGGGATAATCGTAGTTTTCGCCTATGAAGTCCGTGGAGAAAGCCTGCCTGTTATTTATATCCGTCTTGCGGTTTGGCATGCGCGATATTATAAGCGGGCTCGCATCGGGATATGCCTCAAACCACCTTCCGCACAATTCATAATCCTCGGGATTGTAATTGTCCGGCTTGGTCAGCGGAATTTTATTTGGCTCGTAGTCCGTAAGGCAAATGCGGTAGTTGTACGCCTGAATTTTACTGTCGGCCTCGCCGCCCTTCAGGGGGGCCTCGTCGGATATATACTTAAGAAGGCCGCTGGATTTATCTCCCCTGATTTTGTACGGATCCACCTTCACCGAGAAATTATGGTAGTTGTGCCGCAAATCCGCCCTGTAGCCGTTGTATGTCTCGCCGTACTTCTCGTTGCCCTCGCGGCCTATCGCATACTCGCAGCCGGCAGAAGCCATCAGGTCGCCCTCAAAGGTGGCGTCTATAAAAATTTTTCCCTCAAATTTTTTGCCGCTGAGGGTTGTTATGGACTTTATGCGCCCGGAGGACATCTCCACGCCGTTTTCCCTGTCGAGATACTCGTTTCTGAAGATTTTTATGTTCGGATATTCCGCAAGCCACTTCTCGTAAACGGCCGTGGCTATGCGGGGCTCGAAAATCCACATTACTTTCTTCTTATTGTCTATTGCCTTGGTGCCCTGACCGCGCCCCTTGAAATCGCTTTGGCGCTCGGCGTACCAGTTTTCGGGCTTCTGATACTCGGCATAGACGCGCTTGTAAAACTCCAAAGACAGCCCGCCTATTGCTTCCGTCTTACCGGAATCCGTCAGCCCAAGACCGGAGCTGCTCATCGCGCCGAGCTCCTGCGTGGGTGAAACAAGTATAACCTTCTTTCCAGACTGCGCCCCCCTTATCGCCGATACAACCCCCGCAGACGTGCCCCCGTAAATGACTATATCCGCCCTATCGGCACTCTCCGCCTCCCTTGCGGAATTGCAGGCGGACAATAAGGATAAAACCGCAAAATATGCGGGCAGTCTTCTTAAGAATTTCAATGTCTTCATAAATATCAGTGGGAGTCGGGCTCTATGTGGACGTTTATTATGCATTTCCCGAAACGCTTTCTGAGGGCGTTTTCGACGTGGGTGGAAATGTCGTGCGCCTCGACTATAGAAAGGTTTGCAGATACGTGAATGTTCGCCTCCACGAAAGTCTCCGGCCCCGCGCTGCGCACGCGCACGGAATGGAAACGCTTAACGCCCTCTACAGACTCTATAATTTCGCAAACCTCGCTGCGTGTGTGCGCCGATACGCCGTCTATCAGGGCAAAGATGGAGCGCTTGCCGAGCCTGTAGCTTACGAACATGACCACAAAGGCCACGCACAAAGCTGCGATACTGTCCGCCACATAGATTTCAAACGACGATAGCACCAGCCCCGCGAGCACGACGACAGAACTCCATATATCTGTGGAAAAGTGGAGAGCGTCGGCCTCGAGAGCCTCGCTTTTATATTTTTTTGCCGCCTTCATCAAAACCCTTGAACGGTTTGCGTCCACAATTATGGAGACGACCACCACCGCATAGCTCCAAAACCCGACCTCTATGCCGACCCCACCCGCTGCAAGGCGGCACGACGCCTCATAAACTATCCAAAAGCAGGTTGCAAAAAGCAGCAGGGTTTCAAAGAGCGCAGAGAGGTTTTCCACCTTTCCATGCCCGAAGTTGTGGTCCTTGTCGGCGGGCTTGTCCGATATTCTCACGGCAAACCACGTTATGAGCGCGGCGACCAAATCGAGCGTGGAGTGCAGCGCCTCGGACAGTATGCCCAAACTCCCCGTGGAAACTCCCACAACCACCTTGAAGGCTGTCAGAAATACCGCAGCGATGACCGATAGCAGCGCCGCCTGTTTCTTTCCGCTTCGTTTTGGCATGGAAAACTATTTTTCTCTCTTTTTGGCGCCTCTATTTTTCAAGTCGCCCCTTTTGGGATTTTACCGAACCGTCGACAAGCTCCGTTTCAAGCACGTAGTCGAAAGACTTGTCGGCGTCGGAGAGCCTGACGGTAAACTCGTACGGATACTCCGCGTCCTCGAGGACTTTCTCCTTGCCTCCTTCGGAATATTTCAGGCGGGCCTTGCGCACTGCGGAATCGTCGTCCTTAAGATACACAAACGCCGACACCCTGTCCGTGCCGAAGTTTATTATCATGGCTCTGGCATTGCCCACGGAAAGCTCCTCATAGTCCTTGCTCCAAGCGTCTGCGGCCGACATCTTGAGGAAATTGCTCTGGAATTTTACCTGAGGCTTTGCAGATTCTATCACCGCGCTTACCATGCCCATAGGCGGAACATCTACCTCGAACACCCCGTCCTTTGCTGTGACTTTCTTAAACGGAGTCTTCTCCGAGTTCTTGTACAGCAGGACCTCCGCCTCATCGGGCAGCCCCGCAAGCTCCTTATTGAGCGTTATCTTGGCCCCCGCGCTCCTGCGCGACTGGTTTGCAAATGCTATGTACAAGCCGCCGTTCTCGCCTCTGGCCGAAAGCCAATTAAGCTCGTTGGAGGTGGAGTCGAGCAGGCCCTTCGGAAGCCAGATGTACGCCTTCCGTCCAAAGAAAGTTCCCGCCCTGTCCCCGTAGAAATTGCTCTGCATGTACGAATACGCCTCTATATAGCGCGCCGGGAAGGAAATCTCCCCGCCAGAACGCGCCTCTATGTCGGCTACAAGCCAGTCTATGAGCATGGAGATCATCGGGAAAATATGGTTGTAGTGGAAGGAGTTTACGCTGAGCTCCTTGGGATCGCGCAAGGGATAATCGGCCTTCTCGTATATGGTGGTTCTGTCCGTATTTATATGGTAGCCCGGGAAATTGCGATACCTGCCTACAACGGCGCTCCTGGATATGTCCTTCAAGAATCTGTCCCCCGAAGCGGCGCCTATGCGCATAAACCACGGGGCGTAGTGCGTCATGAATATACCCCTATGCCCGCTCATCGTACCCGAAGACTCGGGCGTAAGGCCTATCTCCGACAGGCGCCACGCGTCGACCTCCTCGCGCGGAGCAGACATGCGCTTGTGCCCCTTGCCCTTCAGGTAGCCGTACCACGGAGCCTTGCCGTCCGGGTTGACGGTTATCTTCTCGGCGGGAATCTGCGGGCACATCCACACAAACATGGCATACAGCCTCGCAGCCTTGCGGGCAGCGGCAAGATGGCGCTTGTCTTTTGTCACCTCGTAGAGCCTGTACAAATCAACAAAGCGCGGCGCAAAGCTCGTCCAGAAAAAGCTCTGGTCGTCGAACTCCTGCGGGGCGGAATCTATGTATTTTGCAATGTATTTATCCGCTCCCTCCTTTGCCTTCTGGAGATACTCGTCGCCGCCGCCGTTTATGTAGATGTCGAGCGCGTCCTGCCAGGCGGATCCGCCGGAAACTTCGTTGAGGTTCAAAATTCTGTATTTCGGGAAAAGAGCCTTTGCGTGCATCATGAACATGGGGCTCGCCCCGCGGCTGATACCGTAGAGAACGGCCATCTCGCTCACGGGCGTGCACGGCCCGTTCATATTCCGCGACGGGTTTTGTATCTTGCAGTTCTTGTCCAGCGCAAGCAGGAATTTTTCCCTCGAAAGAAGGTACTCCATTATAGGATAGGCCCGCTTGTCGTAAACCGCGTCGGAGTCCGCAACAAGAGCAACCTCGAGCGGATTTAAGCACGATACGTTCTTCACCGTGCCGGGGGCGTCGGTTGCGTAGGAGCAGCCTTTCATCTCGTCTATGAACTGCGCGTATCCGCTCATGGAATAGTCTATCATGTTCTCCAAAGTCTCGTTTATGGAGCATATCTCGTTTTGGCGGTAGTCGCGCATTTTAAAAAGCGTGCGCGCCATGCGCTCGTAGGCGTCGGTTATGTCGCCCTTCGCGGTGAAGATGCGCATCTTGAAGTTGTGGACGTCGCCGGGCTTCATCAAAGAGCCATATCCTCCGAGTATGGGAGAGAGTATGAAGCTGCCGGCCTTGCCGTCCAAAGTTCTAAGAGCAACCGCAAAACGGCTGTTGTCGAGCTTGGGCAAGGGCATAAAAGGAATCTCAGAAGTGTCCGCGGCAATGCCGAAGACGTCTCCGCCCACATTCACAAAGGTGGCGGGCAAAGAACACTCGAATGCCGGCGTCGCAAAGGGCTGGGCGGGAAATCTCTTGCCCTGCCAGATGAAAGGCTGCCAAATTCCGTCAACCTCGTCAAAACCGTACGCGGGCAGGCCGACAAAGGCCACGGAGTAGTACCCTTTTGCCTTGGGCTTGAAGGAATACTCCATCGCAGGAATATCCGAGCCTTTTGGGAAATATATCTTCGCTTCGAGGGAGAATTTCTCGCTCTCAGGGAAAGACAGCCTTATAACGCCGGATTCCACCTTCGCCGAAGAAGCCTTTATCTTCTCGGACGGCGCGCACATCCACACGTTGGCGGTTCTCGCTACGGTATTCTTCGCGCGTATTATGCTGTCGTCAAAACCGTCTCCTATCTCGTTGTCCGAGGCCTTTTTCGTCCTCAACACATACTTTTTATCGAGCCCTTTTCTCTCCCATGAGGGGACGTTGTATAAAATCCCCTTGTCGAGCCCCGACGGGCTCATCTTCAGCTTCGGGTTTCTGTCCGTATAAAACACCTCGAAGGACGGAGTGGCTATCACCCTTATGCCGTTCGATTCAAACACAATATTGCACGCCTCGTCTACAGCGACTTTCGCTCCGCCGGAAGATATCTTATTTTCCGAAGCAAAAAGGCCGCAAAAAAAGAACGCCGAAAGCGCAATGGCAAGCATCGATTTATAAAAACTTGTCTTCATGGCAATTAATGAAATCTGTTGAATATTTATTGATATTTCAGGTTGGCAAAAAAGCAATTAAATATCGTCTGCAGTAAGAATATCCCCTTTAAAGGCTCACGCGGCGGCTCGCCCGTCAACATAAAAGGCGCGGCAAACGCCAAATGCGCGCCGCACCCGCAAAGACATCGTCAATCGCACTGGGCTTTAAAGACGTCTCCGCCCTCCCAGCCGAATTTATAAGGAGAAATCGGCCAGGGGAAGAACTCGTGCTCGTAATAGGGTTCTTCGTCCCTGGTAATCTTGTTGCCCGAGAAGGAAAGATTCTTTATGGACGAAAGGAATACCAGGGGCTCATAATACCCGCGTATGCGGTTGCCCACTATGCTTATATTGCGGTGCGCGCCCGCGGGGGAAAACTTGTTACCCAAAGACATGGAATACACGCATATCGCAGGATGCATGCCCGCGATTATCTCGCAGTTTTCTATCCTCACCGAGCGGGAATGCCCCGCCCCGTACCAGTATATCTCCGGGGCGCAAAGTATGCCCGACATGCGCGCTCCCTCTATTCTCGCACCCTTAACAAGCCCGTTTGAAGCCCTCAGCAGCATGCCCCTCGACCTGTTGTTCCCGAAGGCGCCGCCTATAATCTTAAAGCCGTTTCCTATCTTGTTTACCGCGCATATCATGCTCTCAGGGTCCAGCTTCTGCGGCGCGGTCTCAAGCTCCACCGTATAAACCTTTATGCGTTCGCGCTTCAAATTTGAAGTTCTGTAAACCGTCCGGGGAAATATCGTTTTGCTTATGGAGTCGAACTCCTCCTGCGTAAGAGGCTCTGCCTCGGCAATGCTCTTTACCTTGGAGTATTCCAATGCGCCGGTCCTGGGGGAGAATATCTCAACCTCGTCGCCAACGTCGAAATTCATCTTGTCTACGAATGTCGCTACCCTCAGGACATTCCCTTTCCCAGAGACGCAATGGAAATATCTGCCGCTTATTGCAACGCAATCGTCCCCGCCGTACATAGCCTTGCAGTTTATCAACACCGGGCCATTCTGGGAATACTTGCTGTGGAATCCGTCGGCATTGCCGCCGCGCAGGCGCGGAAACTCGCGCTTTGCTATGTCGGCCTCGGGCGGGCAGCGGTCCACCAGGCAGTCCTCGTAAACGGTGGCTATGCAATTCTCCTCGAAATATGAAAAACCCTCTGCCGCGTAGAGCTTTATGCCCTTGAGCTTTACGTTCTTGCAGTCGCTTAGCATTATCGCGTGCGGAATGGGATGCTTTATGTTCCTGACAGCCGTGACGACATGGTCTCCCACCTGCTCTATGGCTCTCCTGACCAGCGCGTTTGAATAGGGCCTTATCACCTCAAAACGCTTGTCGGAGAGAACGTTTATCTTGTTCGAGTAGGAATCCCATGTGCGCAGCCTGCGCGTCTGCGGGTTGAATATCTCGTACTTGTCGGGCGTTATCTCCACTTCCTTAGAGTCCGGATACCCGTCGAATATCTCGACTTCCGTGACGGTCTTGTCGTCGGAAATCTTTACTATCTTCCCCTGCGTAAACGGCAGCGGATCATAGTCTATCCAAAGCCCCTCCAAAGTGAAATCCTCGCACTTGTCTATCGTCACGGCCCTAGTCGTGTCCAGGCATATTAGCTTTACCCCGCGCGCGTCTATGTGCACTCCTTTGAGATTCCTGAACACCAAATGCTGCCTGTTCTCCGACTTAAGCCTGTATGTTCCCGCGGGAACCTTTATCTCCTTCTTGCCCGCGGCTATCTCCCCGTTTATGAAATTCCTCAAATTTTCGGGCTGCTCCTGCGCGAATACCCCCGCGCATGCAAATAAAAAAGCGCCTAACATGCCTGCCGTTCTTGCCAACATTCCTCTCATATATAGATTCTTTCGTTGATTGTACCGAGGGTAAAAAAATCCCCGAACTATCCGTAACGGGGATTTTTTATTGCAAATACTCTTTTCTTCGTTTAGAAACCAAAGTCCACCTTCGCGCCAAACCACAAATGCTGGTCGTGCCCGCCCACATTGTAGTTGTACCTCATGTCCGCAGACTTCTCCGTCAGATAGCTGTAGCGCACTCCC
>CALXLX010000050.1 GCA_944389315.1 uncultured Opitutales bacterium | reverse complement strand
CATTTCGCCAACTTCGTATTACTCTATAAAAATTAAATAGCATCAGAGGCATTGTAGGACTTCCGTCCTCTTTGCCTCCCTTTTTTTCTTCTTCTACCCTCATCCCACTATCTTTGATGATGAGCGGGAAAATGTGTTAGACAATTTCTGGCAATTTTGGCCCATTTTGAAACAAATCTTCTCTTCCTTCAAAATTCGTAAATGAAATGGTCCCAATTAAGAACATTTTCTCTCAGATTCTTTTTAATGCTGCGGAATTCTGTGCGATTTATGTGGGGAAGATTTTAATTATCAAGTTTTTTGTTTGACATATGGATAGGTGAACATTTTAATGTACTAGTTGAAAAAATCGCATGAAAACGTTAATATTTTGCATTTCTCTAGCAGCTTTATTCTTCGGCTTTGATTCCGATGCGGCATTCGTATTTACTTCGGTAAAGGACCTCCCGGTAGTTCAGGTTGAAACAAAGCCGCTGAAAGATGAAGCGCCAAGTTTTCTTCCCCCCGGGAAGAAATGGAAACTTATATGGAATGATGAATTTAACGGAAAAGAAATCGATAAGACAAAATGGATGTGCCGAGAATCCTTCTGGGGAAAGGATTTCCCGGCTTTCGCCCACGATTTTGAAGGCGTGGAAATGACTGGGAAAACAGTAAGGCTCCATCTGCTACGCAAAGGCGATGATTTCTCTTCGCCGCACCTGCAAACGGGATCCCTTACTTTTGATATTCCTAAAGACTCAAAAGGGTTTTGGCCATTTGGAAAGTATCGCAAGCCATTGTTTATGCATAAATACGGATACTATGAGATACGCTGTAAGCAGCCTAAAAATCCTGGATGGCATTCGGCATTTTGGTTGCAGGCGCCTGGGATAGGATCTTCTCCTAATCCTTCCGAATGTGGTGTGGAGACCGATATTATGGAAAATTACCGCCAGTTTTCCCACGGACAAATTGTGGGCGGAAACGGTTGGAACGGTTACGGAAAAGATTCTAAATGGTATGGACATTTTGCTTGGGAATACGAAACCGCTCCTGACGGATGGTGCTATTACGGAGTGGAATGGACGCCCGAAGGTTACACATTTTACGCCAACGGAAAGAAAATCGGCGAACAAAATTCACCAGTATCGCACGTCAGCCAGTTTATCCTTGTTTCCACCGAACCGCGCGGTTACCGCAATGCCGAGGGGAACGACGGGGGGCTCTCAGCCGCCTCCCGCAAATGGGGTAAACCTGATCCCTTGCTTTTCAAAGCTGTATTGCCGGACTACTTTGAAGTGGACTTTGTGCGGGTTTACGACGAGGTAAAATAGATTCATTTGCACGAGCATATTGTCCAAGCAACTAAACGACAACCGCCGCTTGGCTTTCCATATTGGCAACGATATTGAAACCCAAATAATCTATTTTAACTTGCCAAATAGGGCAGGGATACTCGGCAGCTCTGTTTCTCCTTGCAAATAGACTTTTAGAAGGTGTCTATATTATATTAAAATATGCCGACTATTAATATTTTCTTTGGTTAGAGGGCTATAATGCGCGCTATAAGTTTAGGTTAAGGTAATAAATACGGCTGTTTTCCGCATCATAAACAAGCAAGCTCGCGTCGGAGACAGAATTGTATTTCCTGATGTAAAGAGGGGCAATATAGATATTATCGCTATCAAAGTCGATTTCGGGTACATGCATTTGCGCTATGCCATCTAAAAATTCTATAGCCTCGGAAATCACCGGGTGCATTGTCTGATGCGTGAACCAAAAATTTTTGTCCAACCGAGCGACGTCCACATTCTTAGTCTTTACAATATAAACGGAATCGCCGTAGCCAGTGAATGAGCGCGCCGAGTCGTATCGATATTCCACTTTTTCAAAATTAGGCTTACCCATACCCCCGGATTCAAACATGAACGAAACATCTCCAAAATCTCCGTCGTGGCTTGTGTGGTCTTGAAAAAGATACGAGTAAATAGATACAATGCAGCCCACTATGCCGATAACAGCGCATGTGCCGATTATCCCCCACAAGATAAAGAAAATTTTAAAAAATTTTTGAAAAGAAAGCTTCATTAAAAACCTCCAGCTCCGCCTTTGAACTCAAAATGAAAACATTTACCCGCCTTTGCGTCGTAAAGTAAAAACTCAGCCTCGTATGGACGCATTCCAGACGTCCATGAGATCAATTTATAAGCCGCCTTGCAAGATGCGGTGTCGCCTATTTCAAATTCGGGAGCAAATAAGTCGCTATTTTTCTTTATGTTTTCCCAAATTTTTTTAGCCTCTGCGTCCATCTCATCAAAAATTTTAAAATCGTAATCGCTGCCCTGATTCCCGAGGGCATTATATACATATAGCCTGCAATAGCCTCGTTCGCCAAATTCGACAGTTTTACTGGCAATTTCATTCTCCCTTAAAGCCAAATTCTGCAAAGACTTGTCTTTTTTTTCAATGGAGATGTTCGCAAAAGTAGAACAAAGCAAAACACAGAATATAATAAAAGTTAATATTCCTATTATGTATAAAAACACCCCAACTGCATGCATAAATGCTTTTATATTACATTCATGACGGAGTTGCGGCTGAATTGTTCGATATTATATCAATTCCAAAGAAACCTATCGCAGGGGTGAAGGATTTGGGGTACATCGCATGGAACCAGTTCCAACTCCTTGAGCCCATTATCGGCCATAACTCCTACTATATTTCCTCCAGAACCTGTGTACTGGGATGTCTGCTTGTACAACTTAAGTTTTTGCCGTAAACATCGGCAATTCACATCTGGCAGATTAGTTTGCGAAAATATTATGTATCTTGGAAGGAGAACTATCCGAGCTGTTCGGCTACTTTCTCCTGCGATACGCGGCAAAGGCGAGTGCCAAAGCTCCAAATATCGCCGTATAGGTGGATGGTTCTGGAATGGCCGGTCCGCCTACGACAAAATTTGCAACGCTGTCAGGTGCCCAATCAACACTGTTGCCCTCGGAATCCTGGTCTTGCGGAAATTCTATCAATTACGAGTTTGGAGCATCCTCCTTGCCATCTTGCTTATTCGGCGACAATCCGTATATAATTGCCAAAAATACACAAGAGAGGATGGCTCCAAAGAATGCCGCGCCAATTAAACTAAGGAATAACAGCAGATAGGCGCGAAATGTAAGCCATAACTTTTTTTTGGATATCATTAGCGCGGCTATGATGGGGGAGGCAACCATGATGGCGATATGTCCACACCTCATGGAGATATTAGCCGCATCATTTGGAAAAATAACGCCGGATACTGCGCCGATGGAACCTCCTAAAAGAACTGCCAGCAAAAGAAAAATAAAATAGAATGCAATACATTCTCCGACGCTTCCCTTTCGGGATAAATCAAAATATTTGTCCATAACTTTATTATAGTAACACTATTGATTAACTTTGTAAATAATATTATTTATAAACACATTTTGATTCATATCCATGTAGAAAATCTCAACAGGGCTATATATAATAAAAGATATAAACGTTCGCAAAAATAGTTTGTCTAGACGCAGCACTTTCCATTTAATCTCGCCTAAGAGAATGACGCTTTGGGAAAATGCCAGGCAAGTTCGGGATATGCCAAAGAAGAAATTCTTAGCCCGCATAGGATATGTTTAAAGCCCTAAATACGGTTTTGTAAGATTTAATCCTGTTAGGGAGGGCCGCTCTTAGAATTTGCAAACGCAAATTGGACTAAAAGATTGAAAAAATATAAAAAGATTGTTTTCATTCCAAGACTTCGGGCATGTCAGATTTACCTGAAATTTCAAATTACAAAATAATTCGTAAAATCGGTGAGGGCGGTTACGGAAAGGTTTATCTTGCGAAATTAAAAGATAGTTTCCCCTATGTAGCTCTAAAAGTAATAATGTCCGACTCTGCCGCGCGGGAACAAAAGGCATTGGAAAAATATTTGGAGATTCCGGCACAGGGCAATATGGTCGAAATCATCGACTATGGCGCCACGGAGAATTTCCTCTATTATTCCTCCGCGCTTGCGGATCCTATAGACGCTTCTTTTAGCCCGGAAGATTTCAGGTGGCAGCCTAAGTCTTTGCAAAATTTAATAGAGAATAAATTGGATAGTCCCGATAGTGGCTGGTTTTCCGCGGGAGAAATCCTTGAAATTATGTCTCCAATTTTCGACGCCGCCATAACTCTCGGGGAAAATGGACTTTTACACCGCGATATCAAGCCCGACAACATATTGTTCTTCAACGGCAAGGCAAAGCTTTCAGATTTCGGACTTATAGAAAAGGATACCCATTCTCTGTCAAATATGGGGACTCCTCTTTACATAGCGCCCTCTTGGTACGTCAGCAGGGGCGGGAATCCGGACGCATATGGCCTCGCCGCGACTTTTTATGCCTTGATCTCGGGGAATTTGCCGGACACTTTGGGGCGTCCGGCATACAGATTTCCCGAAAAAAACATAGCCGAGAACGAGAAGGAGCGCTGGCTGCATTGGCACAGATGCATATTGAGGGCAGTTTCAGAAAGTTCCGGAGACAGGTATGTTACCTTGCAGGATTTTAAAAAAGCGGTGTTTTCGGAAGACTTCGAAAGCTCCAAAATTTATAATCCGCCAGCAGGAAGAAAATTTTTCTCTCGGAAAAGGTTTTATATACCGGCGGCACTCGCAGCGGTTTTTGCAATTCTTTTATTTGCTAAATTTTTTGGAGGGATTTCTCCGAGCGGTTTATCTTCAAGTGGAGGTTCAATGGGGCCGGATTCGTCCACTTATGAAATTCCGGATGAAATATATCTTAAGATAAAATCCGACGGTTTCCATTCGGGAGAGTTTTTTATTGACGACATCGAGAGCTGGAAACAGGCGAAACTTTCGGTTTTGCTAGTGCTCAGGGAAAATTACGCAAAATCTAAAGCCCTTTCCGAGATGACCAGAGAGCAGGTTGTCTCCATGGTGGATGAAGATCTCTTGAGAAGGAAAGAAAGCGAGCCCGATTTACCGATATACGGGGATAAGGAACGCTTTGAGGCATTTAGGGCCTCCGAGGTTGAGATGGCATTGTTTTCCTGGAAACTTGCAAGAGACGGTCTTGCCGACGAGCTTGAGACATTGAATGAATTTGAGGACGCTCTAAAAAACGATAGCCAATACAGAAAATACGTTTCCGAGACATATAAAAAATATTTGGAAGGGTTGAAGTGATTTTTAAGAAATTTTTGCGAATATAGGGATATAGAGCAATTTTATGTTTCTTCCAAAAACTCCACAAACGATTATTTCTCGGCTGGTGAATCCAGATAGCGCTTCACTGTGGAACTTAACGTGGCACAGATTCTTCGATTTGTACCATGCGCCCATTAAGATTATGATAGGCAATTCGTTCTTTAAGCGTGGCATATATTCCATACCGGGCAATGTTATAGACGAGATTGTCAGCGACGTGATAATTTCTCTGAATAAAATTTTTACGAACAACCTGTACGATCCCAAAAAATCGCGCTTCCGCTCCTATTTAAAGACCATTTGCGACCGCAGGGTAGTCGATTATCTGAGGCGGAACATGGAAGCCTTTAAGACGGATTCTCTCGACGATGAAAATTGCAACATGAAAGAGATGGCCGAATCCATCACCCTGGAAAGCGAAAGCGCAAAGCTCGCAGAAGAGGAGCAGCGCGCCTTCAAAGAATCCGTGGTTTTGGATACTTATATGTCTATAAGGCACAATTTCGATCCTAGAACATGCACCGCCTTTGAAATGATAAAACTAGAGGATGCCGATGTCGATAGGGTGGTAGAAGAGTTGGGCGTATCGCCGAACGTAGTAAGTAGCGCCGTTTACAGAATAACAAAGAAACTGCGGGAAGTAATTTCCGGAGATCCATCAATGAAAGAGTTTTTCGATGAAAAAAAACACAGGTAAATGCAAGGAGCGTGGGAATTCAGACGACGCCGAAAATATAATCGACGAGTTAAAAAGGGCATACAGGGCGATAAATGCACTTCAAAAAACACCTTCGCATAGGAAAATCGTCTTGGATGTGGAGCGCAGATTGAGAAGTCAAAAAGAGAAACCAGAAGATGCGTCAGTTTAAATCGGAAGGCGGGAGTAGATAGGAGATGGGAATTTCTATAGTTCAAAAATAGTATTTTTTATCTGCTTTGTCCGCAGTTGAGCTCCCCATGTTCGCAGGCGGATGAATCCGATTCTGATCTATGAGTAGCGCCATATCAGTTTTGCGTTTTTTTAGTGAGCCTTCCCGGCGTTATTTGCGGCAATGTTATCTGGGCCGATTTTGTCTATGGAAGTCGCTTCGGCATAGGCATAAAATATTCGGAGATTGCCGCATTTTAGTTCTTCGTTCGTGGATAGGTGCGGTTATTAAGACTGATTAAATAAGCGCTTGATTTTTGGGAGGTTTTGATGCATATTTTTATTAAACAAATGTACAGATTGTATATGCGTAAATTTTTTGGCTGATATTGTTGCTTTTAAAAGAATTGTGTATGCAAAGAATTGGTAAAAGAATTTTTTTCCGGCAAATATCAACTCTTAAATTTGTATAATATTTACAAGTAGTGTGCGGGGGAATTTTTTCTTACAGACGGATCTTCGTGGCTAAATATTTTGGAGTAGGTTAATATCGGTGAATATAAAACTTATGAAAATTATTATAGGAGTTTAATAATATGGAAGAGACGATCGCATTAATATGCTCACTTGCAATTCTTTTGCTGCTGCTAATATTATTTTTTATTCCAACTATAATAGCCTTTATTCGCGGGCACCATTACAGGTGGATTATTCTTATCTTAAATATATTCGGCTCTCTTGTATTTGGTTGCGGTTGGATTATTGCGTTTATCTGGTCTATATGGCCTTCCGATACAGGAGTTTTGGACCCCCTCATAAACGATCCCACGAGCAATTCTAGAAGCTCAAACAAGGCTATTTATACCCGTTACGGCGAGAACATGAGAAGTTTCTGCGAAGCGGCGGCCCCCGGCTCGATAGAAACGTCATCAGAGGGCGAAATTGTCCCGGAGAATGAAGGCGGTAATTCCGGGCCGAACAATTTTTGCACCAATTGCGGTATGAAAAACGAAGGGCATGCCAAGTACTGTAGAAATTGCGGCAGCAAACTCTGTTGAGCACAGCCTTATGCATTAATCTCTAAATGTTAAACCAATATAAACAAGGAGTATAATAATATGGAAAACATTGAAAACATGGAAAATAAAAACATATCCAATGGTTGGGAATATGCCTCGGTAGGATGCGGCATTATGCAGGCGTTGACATTTTTGACAGCGCCGATGGAGCTGTTGACGTATTCTAATATATTCAATAACCTTATGTTTATATTTATCGTAGTCGACGCTATATTACTCAAGCAGGCAAAGTTTGCTAATGTTCCGTCTTTTTGGTGGGGCTTGATTCCCCCTGTGTACTATTTCAAACGCCAAAAGGCTTTAAATCGACCGATGACATTGTTTTACATTAACTTGGGGTCTATTATAGCAATATTTGTCTTCCTGTTCCTGCGGATAATTTTCTATATGATTTCTCAATATGTGGCAATGAATAGTGGTTATTAATGTACATCGCCTTCCCGGTCGCATTTTGTGCCCGGGAAGGTATGCTATGCATCATATTTTAAATAAAGGAGAAAAGTATTCATGTTCTGTAAAAGTTGCGGCGTAAATGTTCCTGAGGATAGTGTCTTTTGCACTAACTGTGGGAGCCGTTTGGGAGGGAACGCTGCCGTAGAAGGCCTCCTTCCTATGCAAACGTCCCCCAAAAAAGCTGCTCGGCAATTCAATGCATTTAGCGGCGAAACCGAGAAAGGAGACTCCTTCAGGAAGTCTTTATATAAGTGGTCCTTATATTTGCCTTATTTGAATTCTCATTTGACTCTGATATACATTATATCTATCTGCGCATTTGAAATTTTAGGAAGCAATCCTGAATTTAGCGAAATTATCTACTCCGTTTTCGGTCTTATTTGGTTTATATTTTCAATCGTTATATCAATAGTATCCATAATACTTCTTCTTTCTTCTAAGAAGGAAGATATATTTCTATTGATCGCCAATATTTTTAATATTATATTATTATTGTTATTCGTTGTAATCTCATTAGTATATGACGTAATAGTAGACGTGTAGATAAGTTTCGCATTTTTTATCTGCGACAACTCCCTTGTGGAATGTATTAGGGAGTGTTATTTTTTTACTCGTATGCAAGATGGCGAAAATTGTACTGTCTGCAACATATGATACATATAAAAGGGGCGTCTATCTTTAGGCCTGAATTCTGACGCTTGCCGCCCCTGCATGGATTTTTTTCAGAATGTTATAGAGCGGATTCATGCCGACCGTTTGCCATTGCCTTCCACAAAAGCGCGATTTTCATTTATTCCTCCACTTCCACAAATTCCCCCGTATTTCTGTCTCAATCGTCCTATTTATTGCCGCAAGGATAAACACAATAACAAGGAAAATCGCCGTTAAGATAGGATATTTCAATATCTTATCAACGCACCACAGCCCCACTTGCTGTATTATAACTAGTGCCTCAAGGAGAAAATCAATTACACAATTCCCCGTGTTGAAGTCTACTATATGTATTTCCATGACGTTTCCTTCCTATATCATGTAGTTAGATGTATTATTCCCAATTTATGCTTGTCGCTTAAAAAAGTTCCCCAGCTCATGTAGGCTTAACACGCCGATATTGAATTTTTCCAGATCTTCGATAATTGATTCTGATATTTCGGATTTTAGCGGCACTATAAGCGCGATTTTCTTCAGCTCTAAATTGTCCAGGAGGATTTTCAGCGTTGTGATTGTCCTTTCAATATCGCGCGTCGCGTTGAATTTACATTCAAATCCTATGCCTTCGCGTTCAAGCAGAAAGTCGCAGACAAGCCCGTTTTTGATGTAGTTCTTTTTATATTTTAAGCCCGACTCCTTAAAAATGTTTTCAACTTCTTCATTGAAGGAAATCGAGCGCGCTTTCATTTCTATATATCTAAATACCCGCTCGCGATTCTCTTGGTATATGCGAATAGGATCGGCCGGCGCAGATTTATCTTCTGGCAATGACGAATGGTTCTCAAACGCTTTTAGAAGAATCTGTTCATCCTCCCCCGAAAGATTTAGCAAATCCATTATTTTAGAAATGGTCACCTGCCGCGGTTTAACTTTGCCGGTGATAATTTGACTTAGCGCGGTTGGAGACAATCCGAGCTTTTGCGCAAAATCTTTCTGCGAGATTCCTGCATTGATAATGCACGTCTTTAGAAATTTTCCTAACTCGTACTTCATATTACACTCTTAGTTAAATTATATTTATTTAACGAATCAAGCTTATTTCTAAATTTATTTAAGTTTAATGATGAATATACTAAAGGGCACGCAAAAATCTGTCTGAACATTTAAAAGGGAATGGAGGTTTCCTCTTGAGAATCATTCTTCCCACTGTTCCCGCCGATGGAACTATAAGGTATTTGGGCAGCGGATATCCTCGTGTTTCAGTGCTTGGGATGCATTCGTGGAACTTGACATATGTCTCGTAGAGTAAACCTGCCAGTCTGTCAGGCCTGTAATGGAGCGGACAAGCCGCAAGGTCATAGGCATTATCTTCGGGATTTTTCCCTCCGGAGCGGGCATGGCCACCCAAGAGGGGACATATAGGCATCTTCCGCAGGACATTAATTGTCGGCTTGGTATGGGCGGTTTCGGATCGGAGATTTTCGTGTGGATAGAACGCTTAGGTCCAGGAGGCTTTTATTTGCGAAGCGCAATCTGGGAGTTTTCGACGCCTTTGTTGGTTTTTGCGGGGCATTTTCCAGCGTTTCGCCTGCCTATGTATATGGTTTTATCGCAATTTATACGCCGTGTTTCCGGCGGGGGAATCTTTGTGTTGGTATTGCCTTTGCTCGCTTTATTGATGCCTTCAGGAAGGACGGAGAAAGACTTTCTGCGATGGTATAGTCGCCATCTTCCCTTTGGCCTCTTTTTTCTTATAAGTTCTTTAGTCTACGTTTCTGCTTTTTAAGGCCATTTTGCCTGTGAATAGTTGTGCGCCCATTTTGTGTTGACTTTAATGTTTTTTTAGTTAACCGTTATTGTGTTACACAGGAGTTTCCTGTTAAATCTAATCCGCAAAAGTATTCAGCAACCATAAGTAATTCTAAACTCAATATAGAAAACAAACTCACCGTTTCTGATGTTCATTTCTTCAACAACTTCGCTTCCCAGTTGGTCTTGAAAAATTGCGAAACCAATATTGCTAATTTGGATGGTAGTAAAATTGGTGGCGGGGCATCAATGATTGTTGAAGGAGGCGTTTTCAATGTGGGAAAAGGATCATCGACCAGTGAATTTTTTTCTGTTTGGCAAGGGAGTTCATTAACTTTTAGAGACGCGAATGTGGATTTTTCAGGGGCCGAACTTTCTACTAAAACAGATTCCTCATATTCAAATAGTTCTGCGACAATAAACGTGGAGAATAGCACGTTTGTATCCGGATATATCGATCTGTATGGTTATGATTCTTCCGGAGCTCTTCCTGCCGTTAATATTACGAAGGGATCTCATGCAACAATTGTGCTTGAACAAACTTACGACGCTTACGATTGGGACACTGGTGAGTGGTACAAAGCCGTTCGATATATGCGCGGTGGTACTATAACTGTTTCCGGCGAGAATACTGTTTTAATAGTGAAGTCTTCCGTCATACAAGGTGTTTCGGTAGATGATCAGGTCTATACTTCATCTCTCGTCATCTCCGACGACGCGAGTGCTTATGTTGAAGGCGTTATAGACGTTTCAAGACTGGATGTCGAAAACGGAAACCTTGTCTCGGAGGGTATTATCGTCAGGGACGACAGAACCCTTAATATCGCCGGAAACTCCACAATAACTGCGGATTATCTCTCAGTATTCGAAAATGCTCGAGTCACTTTGTCTCAAGATAGCATTTTAAATTTTGAAAAGTTGGAGATCTTGATTGCCGATCTGGAAAGCGGAATGAATTGCGATCTCGTCAACATCTTTGGCGAGCGTTTCGGAGATGTCCTCGCCGCGGTTGGGGACAATGTGTATATGAGCGATTATGAAGGAAATTCATTCTATGCGGAAATCTCCGGCAGCATTATTACCGCGGGAGCCGCTATTCCCGAACCTGCAACTTGCGCGGCGATATTCGGCGTTCTCGCATGGGCATTTGCCGCATATAGAAAGAGAAGATAGTGGCAAAACTTGATAAGATCTGTTTTATTCAAAGAGGCCTCCGCTTTCAGGAGGCTTTTTTTGTATCATTTCCGCGCGGGGTAGGGTGCGTGCGATTACCCGCAACGCAAAGGGGATATAATGCTTTCAGTTTAATATATGTGTAGGAGCGTGGGTATTGCGCGCGCCTTGTATATGTAAAAACCAAAGCCTAAATTAATTGAAGCTGCGGACGGCTTTTATGGTTATGGAGGGCTTCATTTCCCCGCTGTTATGGTTGAGCCCGCGGGAATTTATTTGAGGCCTATTCTATTGAAGTGTTTTTGCGGAAAAGCGCTAATATATTTCCCGCGCGGAGGATTTGCAGCCTAAACGGTAAAAAAAGAGCTTCTCAAATAGAGAAGCTCTAACGATTATCCATAACTGGCAGGGTTACATCTTTCTGCGGTATGCGGCAAAACAAAGCGCCAAAGCCCCAAAAACAAAAGCGTATGTGGACGGCTCCGGAATTGCCGCAGTCACAAATGAGGCGACCGTTTCGGGAGCCCAACTTGCAACATTGCCGTCGCTGTCCTTAAACAACCCGATAAAGGCTTCCTGCGCGCTCAAGTCGTTGTCGTACCCGGACATGACGATGCTTGTGTCCTCGCCTATGACGAGCAGATCGTCAATCCCGCTTGCGGCTTCGGAATCAAATATGATGTTCAGCCCATCGCCTATGCCAACTGTTATTCCGTCCGCCAGCTCCAGCTTCTCGCCCTCCTGGATTTCTATTGTGCCGGCGAGCAATTCTGTGTCGCCTGTTATTTTTGCGCTTTGGGATGACTCTCTCCCCAGCCTTGCGTCGTTTGCGTATATCGTTATCTTGTCAGATTCGCTCTGCATCGAGATATTGGACAAAACGCCGCTTGAAGTTATCGTATTCTTATATATCGCACCGCTATCGTTGCCGAAGATCAGGGAACCGCGCAAATCCGCGCCTGTAAAATCGGCATTAGCAATATTCACGTTCATGAGAACCGCATTGCGGAGATTTACGCCGGAGAAATCCACCCCGGAGAAGTCTACGAGGCCTCCGTTTGAAGCTACGGAAATTTCGTTTAACTTCTTGTTCTTGTAACTTGCGGTAGTTTCCAGCATGCTGCGGTTGAACCCTGTATCTATAAAGGTAGTGCCCGCAATATTCGCGTTTTTCAAAGTGGAGTCTTTCAAATCTACCACAAAGAATGACGAACCGTACAAATCCGCGTTAGCAAACGTGGTTTTCTCGTCTAGTTGTATAGATTGAAACGCCACGTTATTTATCACTGCGTTTGAGAAATTCGCATTGTATAGATTTATATTTACCCGGTAGGTTGTCGTTGAATTCTCGCTAACAACGTCGGTCTGGCCTGATATGCTGCCGCCGTTCCAGCGCGAATTCGAGAAGTCCAAATCTAAAAAGTAGCCGTTTATATCGCTACTTGGCAGCCCCGTGTCGTGCCTGACATGGAATGCGACATTGTTCATTTCGGCTCCAGAGAAAATCGAGCCGCTCACATTAGTAGCTTCAAATGTGACGTTGTTTAACGTGAATCCCGCGTAATTGGAGAATGACATCGACTCTTTAGTGTATGTGACATTTTCCAATGTCTGCGCCGCAACCGATAACCCCGAGGCAATGATTGCAAGTAATGCTATTGTTTTTGTTTTTATAACGCATCAGCCTTGTAATTGGTTTCCTATACTGTTTGAACAATAAATTTATATTAAATTAGAACAAAAATGTCAATAATAAAAGCGAAAATATTTTAGAATATTTCTCCGATTGTAAAATGGGTGTTTTATTGGAAAATCCGCCTGGGAACAGCCCACTGCTCAAAGGCGGAATTATTATTATAAGATTTTGTATATAAATTATATAGTCAGATTTTATCCTGGCTCGATGCGCCGCGTAAAAAGGAGCTAAAATTCCTCAAATGCTTGTATGAAAAGATTATGCCAAATTGGTTTTCAACAAAGATGTTAGAAACTGTTGGATTTATACATATTGTAAAAAAGTTTCAATAATTTTCCGACTCGGACTATGCGGTGCAATGTATGCTGCAAATGTTTTATGCGCCTATGGGAATGATGTCCGGCTCAAGGTTTCTATTCATTCCAAAACCGGGTTAGGGCCTTGCAATAGCCTATTAGAAAATGCCGCTTGGATTCTAACAGGGGGCTTGCGCAGCATTGAAACCGCCCCGCGCGGGAGCCTTTAATGCGCCTTGTTTTGCTCTCGGGCGCCGCCTCTTAAATTCTTTGCCGATGCGCATGATTTTGCGGACTTTTAGCCCGGTACATAATTTGACTATTATGTTTGACAGTTCTGTCAAATATTGTTTGAAATTGTCCCATGAGAAAGTCGGGGCATGTCGCTGATACGGGAAAGCGTATATTGGATGAAGCGCGCAGCGTGTTCATGAAAAAGGGGTTTGATTCGGCCAGCATGACGGAGATAGCGTATAACGCCGGGATAACGCGAACTTCGTTGAACTATTATTTTCGGTCAAAAGAGCGTCTTTTTGCCGAGATATACAAAGACATCATACTGCAGTTTCTGCCTTTGGTGGAAAAAGTCGTCCTGAGCGATAAGCCTGTTTTTGCGCGCATAGAGGAATGTGTGGATATATATACGCGGGTCTTCTTGGAAAATCCGGACGTGATACTCTTTATGGCGGCCGAGTCTTCCAAAGATCCGGAAAGGTATTTCGGCATAATAAAATTATTTCCGGAAATAGGGAAATCGGCCAGGCGGATAGGCAGGGAAATCCGGCGAAATATGGACGAGGGAAAATTGAAAGATGTCCCGCTTGCATACTTTGTTACGACGTTTCTCGGGCTTCTCTTCTTCCCCTTCATGGGGCGCAATATCATTAAAGGGGTGTTCTTTAAAAACAACGAGGCTTCTTTCAATAATTTTATATTGGAACGGCGGAGGTTCGTCTCCGACTCGATGAAATCGATATTTAATCCATAGAAAGATGAATAGATTTTTATCCATATTCGCAGGTATTGCATTGCTGCCTCTTATAGCCTCCCCGGAAATTCTAACCATAGGGGAGTGCTACAAGCTCGCGCGCGAAAACTATCCGATGATAAAGCAGTTCAATCTTATAAAAGAATCCGAGAAATATAATATTGAAAACGCCACGACCGGATATTTGCCGCAATTTTCCCTAAGCGCAAACGCCGCGTATCTTTCGGACTCTCCGGAAATAATGGGGACGTCTCTTTTGCCGCAGGAGCAATACAGGGTGCAAATAGGGGTCAACCAAGTCGTATGGGACGGGGGGGACATATCTTCTAAGAGGCGCCTTATCAATGCCCGGGCAAAGATGGAGCTGGAGAACAACAACGTAATTTTGTATGAGCTAAACGACAGGGTAAACCGCCTGTTCTTCGGAATACTTCTCCAGGATGAAAGCCTGAAGCAGAATAAAATCCACCAAAAGGACATACGGGATGCAGTTGCGAGTGTCGAGGCAATGGTGGCAAACGGAGTCTCCAGCCAATATGATTTGAGCCTGCTGAAGGTGGAGCTTCTAAAAGCGAAACAGAGGGAGACTGAGTTGGGTTCCCTGCGCGCGGCGTATAGGAATATGCTGTCATTTTTAATCGGCAGGCCTGTCGACGAAAAAACGACGCTTGAGCGCCCGCCCGACATAGATGAGCTTAAAAAAGAGATTTTGCGTCCGGAGATGGACTACTTTGCCTCCAAGGAAGAGTATTTCGACGCGAAAAGGGAGTCCATCGACGCGGGGCTCATGCCTAAAATCTCTCTTTTCGGGTACGGGGGCTATGGGCAGTCAAGTTTTGCCTCCTTAAGGGACGAGAGGTTGTATGGCCTTGGGGGAATAGCCTTCAGCTGGAGTTTCGGGAATTACTATACGGAACGAAACGAAAGGCTGGACGTCGTTGCCAAGGAGAAGATGGTGAGGGCAGAAAGCGAGTCTTTCGTCTTCAACACCAGATTGAAAATGCTGCAAGAAGATGCCGAAATAAGAAAGATGTCTGCGTTGCTTGTGCAGGACAGGGAGATAGTCGGTTTGCGCGAGGATATTAAGAAAATAGCCTTTGCGCGCATGAAAAACGGAACGATAAGCGTCACCGATTTTATAAGGGAGCTCAACGCGAAGGAGCTTGCCCGGCAAAATCTGATACTGCATTCGCTGGAGAAACTCGCGCGCGAATACAATTTCAAATACCTAACCAACAATTAAAACTATGAAGCGGTTTTATAAATATATATGCATCTTTGCGCTGCTGTTTCTGACCTCGTGCGATAAAAGCGAGCCGCCGATGGCGTCCGGAACCTTTGAGACTACGGAGACGATGGTCTCCAGCGAGGTCGCGGGAAAACTCCTATATTTCGACATAGAGGAGGGCGACTTTGTTCAAAAGGGCAAGACGGTTGCCAAGATAGATTCCACCCAGTTGGAATTGCAAAGAAAAAGCCTCCGGGCGCAGATTTCCGCCTTAAAAAGCGCGTCTCCGGAAGTTGTCCTGCAAATTTCGGCGTTGGAGGAACGGCTGGAAAAGCAACGCTCGGAGCGCGGAAGAACCGAGCGTCTTGTAGCGGCTAAGTCCGCAGGGCAAAAGGCCCTGGACGATATTGTCTCCGAGATAAAATATCTCGAGCGCACCATAGAGGCAAAAAAATCCACGCTCGATAAAACCGTTTCTGAGATTTCTGAAAAGATAAAGTCCGTATCCGCCCAAATAGGAATCGTGGAGGACAACATCGCAAAATGCTCCGTCAAAAACCCGGTGGAGGGCACGGTTCTGGCTAAATACGCCGAGCCTAACGAGATTGCCTCGTATGCGAAGCCGTTGTACAAGATAGGCGACCTTAGAAAGATGCATTTGCGGGCTTATTTTTCCGCGGCGGACATAAGCAAGTTAAAGCTCGGCCAAAAAGTTGTCGTTGTAACCGATTTCGGAAAGGAGGCGAGCCGCAGATACGAAGGGACTCTGATATGGATTTCCGGCGAGTCCGAGTTTACCCCCAAGGGCATACGCACCCGCTCAGAGCGGGCTGATTTAGTCTACGCGGCCAAAATTGCCGTGGAAAACGACGGTTATTTAAAGATAGGCCAATACGCGGAAGTTGTCTCAACAGATGCTAAATAACATTATAACAGTTTCTGGAGTCTCAAAATTCTATGCGGGCGCCTCCGGGAGGGTTCCTGCGCTTGTCGACGTGTCTTTCGATGTTCCGCAAGGCTGTATCTTCGGGCTGATTGGGCCCGACGGGGCCGGCAAGACGACAACATTCCGCATAATTGCGACCCTCATGCTTCCCGACTGCGGAGAGGTGACAGTTTCTGGCTTAAGTGCCAAACGCGACTATAGGGAAATACGCAGGTTTATCGGCTACATGCCCGGCAGATTCTCCCTTTACCAGGATCTGAGCGTACAGGAGAATTTGGAATTCTTCGCGAGGATTTTCGGCGTGAAAATCGGGGACAATCTCGGGCTTATCGAAGGCATATATTCGCAGCTAGAGCCCTTTAAAAACCGCCTTGCGGGAAGGCTGTCTGGCGGAATGAAACAGAAACTCGCCCTGTGCTGCGCGTTAATACACTGTCCAAGACTGCTTCTTCTCGACGAGCCAACGACGGGGGTGGACCCGGTGTCCAGGCAGGAGCTATGGGAGATACTCGGAGCGATGAGGTCTAAGGGCATAAGCGTATTGGTGTCCACCCCGTATATGGACGAGGCCATGAACTGCGACAAAATGGCATTTATTTCCAAGGGAAAAATCTTAAAGACGGGCTCCCCCCAGAATATAATAGATTCATTCCCGCAGCAGGTTTACCGCGTAAGGGGGCCCGATGCGTTTAGGCTACTAAAATTCCTTCGGGGGCTTCCCTGTGTCCGGAGTGCCTATTCCTTCGGGGACTCCTGCCATGTATGCGTAAAATCAACGTCCGATATTGGGGACGTAAAGCGCCTGTTGGCCCGTGATGTTGGTCCGGGGATAAAGGTGGAAGAGTTTTCCGCCAGCCTCGAAGACTGTTTCATAAGGCTTGCTCAAAATGATGACAATTGAAGCGGAAAACCTCACCAAGAGGTTCGGAGACTTTATCGCGGTTGACTCCATAAGCTTCGGCGTGGAGCGCGGGGAAATATTCGGGTTCTTGGGCGCAAATGGCGCGGGGAAATCCACCGCCATGCGCATGTTGTGCGGGCTGCTGACCCCGACATCGGGAAGGGCGAAAGTGGCCGGATTCGACGTCTATACCCAGAGCGAGCAGATAAAGAGAAACATAGGCTATATGAGCCAGAAATTCTCTCTCTACGGTGATTTGACCGTCGGTGAAAACATCAAGTTCTGGGGCGGGCTTTACGGTCTTTCATATTCGGAAATCAGAGCCCGGAAATCCGAAATTATGGACGTGTTGGGGATGGGGAGTCTGGAAAACTCGTTCGTGAACTCCCTGCCTTTGGGCTGGAAGCAAAAGTTGTCGTTTTCGATATCTATTATACACAATCCGCAGATTGTATTTCTCGACGAGCCCACCGGCGGCGTGGATCCGCTTGTGAGGCGCAAATTTTGGGAGATGATTTTTGATGCCAGCAGGCGGGGGATAACCGTTTTTGTGACTACCCACTATTTGGACGAGGCCGAATATTGCGACAGGGTATCCGTCATGGTCGACGGTAAAATCAGGGCCATGGGCAGCCCGTCCGAGTTGAAGCGGAAATTTTCACAGGAAAAGATGGAGGGGGTTTTCAAAGTATTGGCGCGCACGGCAAAGAGGAAATCGGACTGATTATGGGGAAGTTTTTCGCATTCGTAGGCAAGGAGTTCAGGCAGATCTCGCGCGACAAACGCAGCGTGGCTTTCCTGTTTATATTGCCCATAGTTCTTTTGATCCTTTTCGGGTTCGCGATAACGAACGACATTAAAGAGTCCAGTTTTGCGGTTGTCGACAATTCAAAAAGCCCTCTTTCCCATTCGATCATAGAGCGGCTGAACGCCAGCGAATATTTCAAGCTATACGATGTATTAAGCAGCCGAAATGAGGCTGACACCCTTCTTCGGCGGGGAATTGTAAAGGCCGTCGTGGTGTTTGAATCCAAGCTGGAAAGCGGAGCGCTCCGCGGGGATAAGGCCCAAATAGGCGTGATTCTCGACGCATGCGACCCTAACGAATCTTACAACCTTTCAAATTATATGAAGGCTATCATATCGCACGAGTGCGCCCGCAAGACAGGATGCCGTTTCTCGGCCCCCAGGATAGACGTCGCCTCAAACATGTTCTACAACCCCCAGTTGAAGAGCGCCTACGATTTTGTGCCTGGCGTCATGGGGTTGATATTGTTCCTAATATGCACTCTGATGACCTCCGTGGGAATAGTCCGCGAGAAGGAGATGGGCAACATGGAAGTTCTTCTGATATCGCCAATACGCCCGGCCTATATAATAATAGCCAAGGCGGTGCCTTACTTTATACTGTCCGTCTTAATCGTTGCGCTATCCGTATTTTTGGCGAACTCGCTGCTCGGGGTTCCTATACGCGGTAGCGTTGCGCTCGTATTTGGGATATCGCTGTTGTACACGCTTCTGGCGCTTACAATAGGCATAATGGTTTCGACGCTGGCAAACACTCAGCAAACCGCCATGTTTATATCAACATCGGTCTTCATGCTGCCCACCGTGCTCCTGTCCGGAATGGTGTTTCCCGTGGAAAATATGCCAAAAATATTGCAATGCATCTCGGAAATTGTCCCTGCAAAGTGGTATATTTCGGCCTTGAGGGACATAATGCTAAAGGGCGCAACTCTCCGGTTTGTCGCGGGAAACATCGCCATTATGGCGCTTATGACGCTGGCCTTTTCGCTCGTCGCTTTGGCAAGATTCAAAACCAGATTGGAATAGCTCTATGAGGCGTTTTTTATATCTGATAGAGAAGGAGTTTAAGCATATATTTAGGGATAAATTTATGCCGAAGCTTATCTTTGTAATTCCTATAATCCAACTGCTCATATTGCCCTGGGCGGCCGATTTCGAGGTAAAGAACATCAATATAGAGATATTGGACCGGGATATGTCCTCTCTATCGAGGAGACTATGCCTGAAAATCTCGGCATCCGAGTATTTTACAGCCACATTTTCGTCAGGATCCTACGAAGACTCCCTATGGAAAATCGAGAGGGGTCAAACCGATATGATTTTGGAAATCCCCCATGGATTTGAGTCAGACTTGATAAAGCATAAAGGCTCCCAAGTGCTGCTCGGCGTAAACGCAATCAACGGTCTGAAAGGGGGCATGGGAACATCGTATGCCAACGATATAATATCCGACTTCTGCTCCGAAATGGCATTGCGCAATTTCCCGGATTCAAAACCTTTCAACGTGGAGGTCTTGGCGGACTATAGGTTTAATCCGTATTTGAATTCAAAGGCGTTTATCGTGCCGGCAATCGTCGTGTTTTTATTCTCTCTAATCGGCGGGATATTGGCGGCTCTAAATATCGTCGGCGAGAAGGAGCTTGGAACTATGGAGCAAATGAACGTAGCGCCCATTTCCAAGACGATGTTTATAGCATCGAAGCTCCTTCCCGTGTGGATATTGGGCATGCTGATTTTAACGATAGGAATGGCCATAGCATACCTTGTCTATGGCTTGCTTCCAAAGGGCAGTTTCCTTATAGTTTATGTTTTTGCGGCGGTGTATCTAACTGCGTTTACCGCGTTTGGCCTTATAATATCAAACATATCTTCGAGCGCTCAGCAGGCTATTTTGACATTTTTGTTCTTCATTCTCATATTCCTGTTGATGAGCGGAATTTTCACACCAATCGACAGCATGCCGCATTGGGCCCAGAATATTACCATTTGCAATCCAATACGCTACATGGTCGAGGTGATGCGTTCCATATATCTAAAAGGCGGAACGTTTGAGGACCTCCAGTCGCAGTTTTATATAATTTGCGTTTTCACTCTCCTGCTCAATATTTACGCGGTAGTCTCCTTTAAGAGGAATGTCAATTAAGGGCTGCCGCAAGCGCTATCTTGCATCTGAAATGTGCCTGCGGGAGAATATCCCAAGTTCCAAGGGCAAGGCAGTGATGCAAGCGGGCAAGAGACGGGGGAACATGCCCCGCGTGCCGCAACTTACAGCGCGGCGCGCCGTGGAAGGATATAACCGTATGGGGCTGCTCTTCTTGAAGGAGCAATTATCAAATAGGGCGGGGCTTCCAATACTCAGGATTCTTTAAACCTATCCGCCCGATACACTCCAAATAAGGGTATTGCGCAATGCACATAAAAGGGCAATAGCCGTCTGCTGCGTTGGCGGGGGATTCCTGCTGCACGGCAGCCGCCATTTGCCCGAAATTGCCTTGCATTGCCCGATCTTGACGCATGTCAAATTAGGTTATACACGCTCCTTGCCATGTCGGTGCCAGGTTTGTAGCGCTCCCCGAATGGAACCATTTTGGACAAGCGCCCGTTTATGCGGGCAATCTCTTCGGGAGTGAAAATCAGCGCGGAAGCTCTGACGTTCTCCAGCAGATGGGCGCGTTTTGTCGTCTCCGGGATAGGGACTATCCACGGCCTTTGCGCCAGTATCCATGCAAGAGCAACCTGTGCGCAGCTTGCGCGTTTCTCCCTGCCCGTTTCGTCGAGAAAATCTATAAAAACTCTATTCTTTTCCATGGCTTCCGGACTCAAGCGCGGAAAATTTGCGCGCATATCCGTTTGCGGATCAAACCGGGTTTTACCGTCCATCTCTCCCCCTAAATATCCTCTGTCGAGCGGGCTGTATGCCACAAGCCCTATCCCCAATTCCTCCAAAACGGGGAAAGTCTCTTTCTCATGCAGGCGAAATGTAAGGGCATATTGGTCTTCCACGGCGGTAACTGGAAATTCTTTGTGCGCGCGGCGTATGGTCTCAGCATTGGGTTCGCTCATGCCCCAATGTAAAATCTTTCCCTCTCCGACAAGTTCCCTCATTGTTCCGGCAACTTCCTCAATCGGAATTTTATTGTCTATGCGGTGCTGGTAATAAATGTCGATATGGTCTGTTTTTAGTCGCTTTAAAGAAGCCTCGATGGCTGCGCGTATGCGCTCGGGACGCGCGTCCTCAAGCTGTCTGCCCTCGGGGTAATACAAGCCGAATTTGCTCCCGATTTTCACTTTGTCGCGGTAGGGGGCGAGAGCTTCGCCGACGAGCTCTTCGTTAGTGTGCGGGCCGTATATCTCGGCGGTGTCAAAAAAGTCCACACCGAGGTCTACGGCTTCGGCAATCAGGTTGATCATTGCTTTTTTGTCCCGCGCCGGTCCGTGCCCGTGGCTCATGCCCATGCAACCGAGCCCCAGCGATGAAACTTCCATGGCAGCCTTGCCGCTGCCGAGCCTCCTGCGGCCTGCCATAAGAACGGGGCGCTCCAAATTGTCGGCATTTTCTTCCTGCGGCTTCCCGCCGGATTTTGCCGATATTATGCCGCCCGCCCCAAATACGGTTCCGGCGAATGCGGAAAGTTTCAGAAAATTCCTCCTGTTTAATCTATGTTTCATGTCTGGCTCCTTTTTTCTGGGGTGTGAAACTTATTTTTCCAGCGAGTCGTAGTCTTTGTCGCTTACGGGCTCCAGCCACTCGTTGGAGGCGTTCTCTCCGGGGATTTCAAACGCCAAATGGGCAAACCAGCTGTCGCTTGCGGCTCCGTGCCAGTGCTTTACATTCGCGGGTATGTGTATTATGTCTCCGGGCACCATGCGCCGGGCGGGTTTCCCCCACTCCTGATACCAGCCTTTGCCGGCTACGCAAACGAGCATTTGGCCGCCCCCCTTGTCGGCATGGTGTATGTGCCAGTTGTTCCTGCAGCGCGGCTCGAATGTTACGTTTGAAAAGGGGATTTGCTCTTTAGATATAGGGGCTAAATAGCTCTTTCCCACAAAGTATTTCGCGTATGCGCTGTTAGGTTCCCCTATGGGGAAAATCATCTCGCGTTGAAAGGACGCCTTGCCTCCGTCGCCTTCGGCATCGTCCGCCCATACCTCTTTTGCGAGGCGGAAAGCTCCCCATGCATTTGGCCAGCCGGCGTAAAATGCGATATGGGTGAGCATTTCGGATATCTCCGTTCTGGTAATGCCGTTCTTTTTCGCAAATTGAAGATGGTGCGTTAGGGAGGAGTCTATGATTCCCTTCCCAATCAATGTCGCCACAGTAATCATGCTGCGGTCGCGGGGGCAGAGCCCCTGGCGGTTCCATACGTCTCCGAAGAGTACGTCGTCGTTTATCTCTGCGAACTTAGGGGCAAATTCCCCCAACTGTTTGCGGCCCGCATCCTGTGTTATCTTTTCCTGCGCCATGGCTTGTTGATTGTTCATTGATAATATTAAAAGCCCTAAAACTATGGCTGTTGCTATGCCGGTTTTTATTTTCATAACTTCGGATTCTCCTTTAACGTTTTGTGGAAAGAGTTACGGCGATATCGCCTTTCCCGAGGGCGGATATCAGATTCTGCTGGCTTGCGTTTTCAATTCGCCCCAGCCGAGTAAAGTTCCATGTATTGGGCGCGTAGTATATTACAAGGTATCTGCCCTGATATAAGATAAGATCTCCCGGAAGCGTAGAGGTGTGGGTGTCGTTCCTGGGCAGATTTATATCCAGCGGGCCGACTTTCTCCATGTTTGCATAGTCCTGCATGTGGACGGAAATATCTCTCTTGCGCAGAACTTCCATCAGGGCCTTGGCGGAGGAATTGTCCTCCAACTTCGCGGTGAAGATTTTGCCGTTTTTCAATGTGAGCGTTATTGTGTTGTTTTGCATTTTATCGGTGTCGGCTGTTATTCCCTCCGCAAAGCTAACAGAAGCGCGGGTTAGCGATGCTAAAGCGGCGAATAAAAGCAAATTTGTTAAAATTTTCATGCGGCGGCCTCCATTATCCTTCCCGAGAGGGAAATTGCTGTTGAGCCGCGCATATTCTGCATGCTGCGGCATGCCACTTCGGGGAAACTTGGCCATCCGAGGCATGCAAATGGGGCGGTTTCGGCGCATGGCCGCGCTGCGGCATTGCCTATTTGTCTTGCGTAGCTGGTTGTTATGGCGGCTTTATCTTTCATGTTTTTCGGCTTTCAGGTTGGCTGTGTTTTTTGCCCTCTTTGCGCTCTTATTATCGCACAATTTTATGAAATAGCAAATATTTATAATTTATATCATCATATTCTTGACGGGAATAACAGAATGGGAAATTATGCAAATGAAAGGTGGTTGTTTCATGGACTTAAGGGTATTGCGTTATTTCTTGGTCGTCGCCGGGTGCCGGAGCTTTACAAAGGCGGCAAATTCCCTGCATGTTTCGCAGCCGGCGCTTTCAAAGCAGATTATTTCCTTGGAGGAAGAATTAAGCTGCAAGCTTTTCAAGCGTCAGAGCCACAGCGTAAGCCTTACGGAAGACGGCATGCTGCTTAAGCGGCGGGCCGAGGAAATTCTGGAGATGTCCGATCGGACACTGGCGGAATTCTCTAGCAGGAGCGATGAGGTATCCGGCGAGATTTATATAGGCGCCGGAGAGACAAACGGCATAAGAAGCATTGCCTCGGCGGCGTGCGAATTGCGTAGAGAATATCCGAAAGTATCCGTGAATCTTCACAGCGGGAACGCCGAAGACATAATGGAGAGATTGGACAAGGGATTGTTGGATTTCGGGCTGATAATCCAGCCTGCGGATATTTCCAAATACGACAGCATAACTCTTCCCGACAAGGACATATGGGGAATCATAATGCTTAAGGACAGCCCGCTCGCCTCCAAGAGGGCGATTCGGCGGGAGGATTTGTTCGGGCAGCCACTGATAATATCAAAGCAGATAGCCAGACGCATATCAAGCAAGGGCGGCCTGGCCAAATGGCTCGGGCCAAATCTTTCCAAGTATGACATTGTTGCAAGGTACAATCTGTTGTTTAACGCCTCTGTGATGGCCTCAAAAGGCATGGGATACTTAATAGGCCTCGACGGAATTGTCGACACTTCCCCAGGCAGCGCATTGTGCTTTAGGCCGCTAATGCCAAAGCTCGAGTCGGAGATGGGGATAATATGGAAGAAGGATCGTGCATTTTCCGCCCCTGCAAATTTATTTTTAACGAAGATTCGCGAGTATTGCGGCAAATAATCTTTGTCTTGTATTTGTTGCTTTAAGGTGCGGCGGCGGCCCTTCTCTTTGCGGACGGAGATTGCATTTTTGAGAAGTATTTCTGCGAATGGTTTTCTTATAAATATTCCATGCAGGGCAGGCCGCATGCAAGAGAGTCAAAAGATGATATGATTTTAGCCATATAGAACAAGGCCTGGAAACTATGCCGTGGTTATCTTCTTGACTATAAGGATATTCATAAAGTGAAATGCCGCAGAATTTGATGCTTATAGAATTTAGGCAATATACATCATAAAATGAGGTTGGAAGTCGTTATGAAAAGCGCGTTGATAGTATCATTGCCCGTCTTTTCAGTATCGGCTCAAGAACGGAAAATAAGGATATGTTTACCATGAAAACGCTGCGAACTATAGTCTTGCTATTGCTCCAATTACTCTTTTTGTGCGTTTGCAATTCTTGCTCAAAGGGCCAGATGAACGCAAAACGGCCTTATTACAATAGGGAAATGAAAGTATCCGAGGATGAGAACGCGGTTTATTTTACCATTGAGGAAACCTCATCAAGGGAAATTCCTGAATTGAAGATGAATGACAAAACATTGGATAGATACCACATATATCATATCCGGGTTGTCACTTCAGGAGACGACGTCCGCGTCAACGGCAATCCTTTATTCTACAGAATTACAATATTGGGAAGCGATTTCTTGAAAGGTAAAAAATATGACAACATATCTTTGGCCGCGCTGACCGAGTAGATATTATGGCATAATCTTCGCGTAATACGCATTTTTAGGCAGCCTGTGCGGCGCCAGTAGTCGCCCCCGTTTTCCGTATCAAGATGTACTTTTCCCGCCGCCTGCCGTAGGCTGTGTCAGCCAAGGCGCGATTTAAAATCCTCGTATCCGAAAGATTTTACTATGCGGCAGTCTCCGTTTGTGTCGCGTATTGCAAGAGAGGGCAGGGGCATGCCGTTAAATGTGTTGTTCTTCACAAAGCTGTATATTGCCATGTCCTGAAACCTCAGTTTGTCGCCCACTTTAAGCGGAGAATCGAAGGAGTATTTGCCTATTACGTCTCCTGCAAGGCAGGTTGCCCCCGCAAGCGTGTAGGTGTGCTTCTTCTCTCCGGGCTTTCCGGCGCCCTTTAAGGGCGGGGTGTAGGGCATTTCTATTACGTCGGGCATATGGCAGGCGGCGGAGGCGTCGAGTATTGCTATCTTTCCGTCGTTGTCCACTATGTCCAAAACCTCCGCTATGAGTTCCCCCGCGTTTAGGGCAACGGCCTCTCCGGGCTCGAGATACACCTGCAGAGCGTATTTATCCGACATTTTGTTTATGCACTTCTTAAGGCGCACAATGTCGTATCCAGGCTTTGTTATATGGTGCCCGCCTCCAAAATTTATCCACCTTATGCGATTAAAATATTTGCCGAATTTTTCCTCCACAGCCTCAAGCGTCTTTTCCAACGCGTCCGAGTTTTGTTCGCAAAGGGTATGGAAGTGCAGGCCGTCTATCCAGTCCGGCAGGGTATCCGGGAAATTTTCTATTGTAATTCCCAGGCGCGAACCCTTTGCGCACGGGTCGTATATGGCGTGCCCCTCCTGGGTGGAGCACTGCGGGTTTATCCTAAGCCCAAGCTTTGCGCCGTGCGCCGAGGCTCTCTCGTGGAACCTCTCCGCCTGCGCCATGGAGTTGAATACTATGTGCGAGCATATCTTTGCAAGCTCGTCTATTTCACTTTGCGAATACGCCGCGCAAAATACGTGCGTTTGCGCGCGCATTTCCTCCGCGCCGAGGCGAGCCTCGTACAGGCCGCTTGCGCAGACGCCGTCTATGTAGCGCGATATCAGCGGATATAGCGCGTATAGCGAAAAGGCTTTTTGCGCAAGCAGTATCCTGCAGCCCGTCTCGTCCCTCAAAGCGCGCAATATCTCAAGGTTTGAGATTATTGCCGCTTCGTCTATAAGATAGCAGGGGGTTGGAAGGTCGGAATCTTTCATCAGTCCACAAGAGCGGGGGAGAAGTTTTCCTTCCAGGGCAGGCCCCACTTATTGAGGGCGTCCATGAAAGGATCCGGGTC
Source organism: uncultured Opitutales bacterium (assembly GCA_944389315.1). Classification (GTDB taxonomy): domain Bacteria; phylum Verrucomicrobiota; class Verrucomicrobiia; order Opitutales; family Intestinicryptomonadaceae; genus CALXQW01. Next base: position 75,330 of record CALXLX010000050.1, on the reverse strand, counting down.
GAACTGCTCTATGTTGTACACCCCGGCCTTATTCCATTTGCCAGAGAGTATCATTGAAGCTCCTATCATGGCGGGTACCCCCGTGGTGTAGGCCACTGCCTGCGAGCCCACCTCCTTGTAGCACTCCTGATGGTCGCAGATGTTATACAGATAATAGGTCTTGGGCTTTCCGTCCTTCTTTCCTATGAATATGCAGCCTATGTTCGTCTTGCCCTTCGTGCGCGGGCCAAGGGAGGCCGGATCAGGCAGTACGGCCTTCAAAAACTGCAATGGAACTATCTCCTTGCCCTCGAAATTTATGGGCTTTATGGACGTCATTCCCACGTTTTCAAGACACTTTAAATGCGTCAGATAATTCTGGGAAAACGTCATGAAAAACCTGATTCTCTTTATGCCCTTTATGTTGAGGGCCAAAGACTCGAGCTCCTCGTGGTGCAGAAGGTACATGTCGCGCCTGCCCACGCCTTCAAAGTCGTACTCGCGCTTTATCTCCATGGGCTCGGTCTCCACCCACTTGCCGTTCTCCCAGTAGCTGCCCTTTGCGGACACCTCCCTGATGTTTATCTCGGGGTTGAAGTTTGTTGCAAAGGGGTAGCCGTGGTCTCCGCCGTTGCAGTCGAGTATGTCTATGAAGTTTATCTCGTCGAACTGGTGCTTCTGGGCGTAGGCGCTGAAAACTCCGGTCACTCCGGGGTCGAACCCGCTGCCGAGCAAGGCGGTTATGCCGGCGTCTTTGAATTTCTGGTCGTACGCCCACTGCCATTTGTACTCGAACTTAGCGGTGTCCTCTGGCTCGTAGTTGGCGGTGTCCATGTAATTGGTCTTTGTGGCGAGGCACGCGTCCATTATCGCCAAGTCCTGATAGGGCAGGGCGAGATTCATTACTATGTCGGGCTTCTGCTCCTCTATTAGCTTAATCAGCTCTCCGACATTGTCGGCATTCACCTGGGCGGTGGAAATTTACGTCTTGGTGGTCGGGGCGAGCTTCGCGGCAAGGGCGTCGCACTTGGACTTTGTGCGGCTTGCTATGCATATCTTGCCGAAAACTTCGCTGTTTTGGCAGCATTTGTGTATCGCCACGGAGGCAACCGCTCCGCAACCTATGATTAGGGCTTTTTTCATTTCTTTCATTTGTGGAGGTTAAGTAGCAATTCCCTTGTTATCTTTACGGCGGCGGCTACGGATATCCCGCTATGGTCGTAATGGGGGGAAAGTTCGACAACGTCGCAGGCTACGACGTTCAAATTTCTGCATACGCTCTCCGCCGCCGCGCGAAGCTGCTCAAAACTCACCCCACCGGCCTCGGGGGTTCCCGTCCCGGGAAATACGGAAGGGTCGAGCACGTCCAAATCTATTGTAAAATACACGGGAGCTTCCCCTATCTTTTCCCGAAGGCCGTCTATGCCAGAAAACCCGAAGCGCGTTGTTTCCACATGCTTTGCGCCCCATTCAAACTCCGCCCTGTCGCCGGAGCGTATCCCAAACTGGAATATGCGGCCGTCGCCGACTATCTCGTGGCAGCGGCGCATAACGCAGGCGTGCGATAGCCTCACGCCAAGATAGTCCTCTCGCAAATCCGCATGGGCGTCGAAATGCACTATGCGCAAATCCGGGTATTTTTCCGCGCAGGCACGCACCGCCCCAAGGCTGACGAGGTGTTCTCCGCCCATCATGAAGGGCAGCTTGCCGTCTTTTAAAATCTCCCCGGCGCGCTCCTGTATGGCGCGCAAAGTAGCCTCCGAGTCCCCGAAGGGCAAATCCAGGTCTCCCGTGTCTATTATGAGGCAGTCGGCCATGTCCCTGTTTTGGTAGGGGCTGAAGGTCTCCATTCCGTAGGATTCGGCCCTCATGTATTTGGGCGCAAAGCGGGCGCCGGGCCTGAAGGAGGTGGTAGAGTCGCTCCCGGCTCCGAACATTGCTATTTTCGCCTCTCCGTAGGGAGCGTCGCAGGCTATGAAAGTTTCTGAATTTTTACTCAACATCTTCGAGCGCCTCCATCACATACGCGGGCAGTGCAAAGGCCCCCGCGTGCAGTTGGGGTGTGTAGTATTTTGTCTTAATCTTAAGCTTTTTCCATTCCCTTGTCTTTACGTCCTCAAGCGGATCCGGCCCTTTTGAGGCAAACCCAAAAAGCCAGTGTCCCGACGGATATGTCGGTATGTGCGCCTGGTAGACTTTGCAGACGGGAAAGGTCTTAAATATCTTTTTGTGCGCGGCTTTCATGGCGGCTCTGTCGGCCGCGTAGAAGGGGCTTTCGTGCTGGTTTACCATTATGCCGTTCTTCTTTAGCGCATTGAAGCAGCTGCCGTAAAACTCCTTCGTGAAAACTCCCTCTCCGGGCCCGAAGGGGTCTGTGGAATCCACTATTATAATGTCGTATTCCTCCTCGCACTTGCGCACATATTTTACGCCGTCCTCAAAGCATACGGAAACCCTCGGGTCGTCGAAGCCGCAGGCCGTCTGCGGCAGGTATTTCTTGCACGCAGCAACCACGCGCTCGTCTATCTCAACTATGTCGATTTCCTTTATGGAGTCGTACTTGCATAGCTCCCTGGCCACGCCGCCGTCTCCCGCGCCTATGACAAGCACGCTCTTTGCGTCGGGATTTACCGCCATGGGAACGTGCGTTATCATCTCGTGGTAGACAAATTCGTCCTTCTCGGTGAGCATCATGTAGCCGTCGAGCGTCAGAAACCTGCCGAATTCCGGGGACTCAAATATGTCTATCCTCTGAAACTTCGACGTTTCAGAATAGAGCATCTTGTCCACCTTTATCGACAGCCTGACGTTGCTCGTGTGATTTTCAGTAAACCAAAGATCCATGTCAGCCTTTCAAAACTTTAAGGGTTTTTGTGTCTATGTCCGACGTTCCCGTCATTGAGCCGCCTTTTTCTTTGGCGTATTGTATGTATTCAACAATCTGCCCCGTCACTTTTTCCCCCGGCGCAAGTATCGGTATCCCGGGCGGATAGCACATCGCAAATTCGGCGGATATCCTGCCGACGGCATCTTTCAAAGGTAGCCTTTCAGTGTCAGAATAAAACGCCTCGCGTGGGGAGACTTCAACCTCGGGCGGTATGTACTCGCGCGAGGGCAGCCCGCACCCGGGCCGCTTGTAGTTTCTGCGTATGTCCGCGAGGGCGCTTATGAGGCGCTCTATGTCGCGAGGGCGGTCGCCCACGGAAATGTAGGCGAGTATGTTGGATATGTCGCCAAATTCCGTCTGAATGTCATACTCGTCGCGCAGTATGTCGTAAACTTCCATTCCCGATATCCCCGTGCCCAGCGTATGTATGGAAAGCTTTGTCTCGTCGAAATCGAACACCGTGGAGCCGTTTACAAGCTCCTTTGAAAACGCATAATAGTCACCAATCTTGTTTATCTCGCCGCGCGCGTATCTGGCGTATTCTATGACCCTCCTGAAGGTCTCCGCACCCCTCAGCGCAAGGTTTCTGCGCGATATGTCCAGGCTGGACGTAAGCAGGTACGACGGGCTTGTAGTCTGCGTTAAGTTTATTATCTGGCGCATCCTTCCCTCGTCTACGCTCTTTGCGCACAGCAGTATGGAGCTTTGCGTGAGGCTGCCGCCCGACTTGTGCATGCTCGCCGCGGCGATATCCGCACCGCACTCCATAGCCGAAGGCGGGCATAGGCTTGAAAAGTAAAAATGCGTTCCGTGAGCCTCGTCCGCCAGAGCAAGCATGCCGCGCCCGTGCGCCATGGAAACTATGCTGCGCAAGTCTGAGCATACTCCGTAATAGGTCGGGTTGTTTACGAGCACCGCCTTCGCGTCGGGATTCTCCTCCATAGCCCGCTCGACAGACTTTACCGACATTCCAAGCGGTATTCCCAAATTTGCGTCTATGCCCGGGTCCACATAAACGGGCTTAGCCCCGCTTACAATGAGCGCATTTATCGCGCTGCGGTGGACGTTCCTTGGCATTATTATCTTCTCTCCCTCCTTGCAGGCGTAGAGAATCATCGCCTGCACCGCGGAGGTAGTGCCGTTTACCATGAAAAACGCGCTCTCCGCCCCGAAGGCGTCTGCGGCAAGCTCCTGCGCGCGGCCTATCACGGAGACGGGGTGGCAGAGGTTGTCGAGCGGCTTCATGGAGTTTACGTCCACGTCGAGGCAGTCTTTGCCGAGAAACTCGGCGAGCTCGGGATTCCCCCTGCCGCGCTTGTGTCCCGGCACGTCGAACGGAACAAGCCGGCTGTCCTTCATCTCCAACAGGGCCTCGTAAAGCGGAGCCTGCGTCTGGTCTAGCTTGAACATGTCAGTATATATTCCTGCCGCTGTAAATTTCCGTCATCTCGCGCTTGAGGCTCTGCGTTATGCGGTTGCGCTCCTCTTTTGTCAGCTTTCTGGCGTCCGTGGCAAAAAGGTAGTTCTTTAAATCTATGTCTTTTATGAGCATCTTCGTGTGGAAGATGTTTGCCTCAAAAACGTTTACATCTATGGCGTTGTAGCGCAGAAGGGTGTTCTTGTTTATGTAGTCTTGTATGGAGTGTATCTTGTGGTCGAGAAATATCTTCTTGCCCTTTACGTCGCGCGTAAAGCCCCTTACGCGGTAGTCCATTGTAATTATGTCGGAATCGAAACTCCCTATCAAATAATCGAGCGTGGAAAGCGGCGTAATCTCCCCGCAGGTGGCCACGTCTATGTCAACCCTGAAGGTCGCCAAACTTCTGTCGGGGTGGTATTCGGGGTAGGTGTGCACCGTGACATGGCTCTTGTCGAGATGGGCGAGTATCTCGCTGCCGCAATGCGGAATTAAAGACTTCTCCGCTATCAAAAACGTAACCGACGCCCCCTGGGGATCGTAATCCTGCTTTGAAACGCTTATTACCTTCGCCCCTATCTTCTCTGTAAGATGCATCATTATATCCGTGATGCGTTCCGAGTTATATTCTTCGTCGATGTAGTCTATATAACTCAGCTGCTCCTTGGACGTCTTGGCGTAGCAGACGTCGTAGATATTAAAGCTCAATGACTTCGTCAGGTTGTTGAAGCCATGCAGTTTAAGTTTGTTTTTCATTTATGGAGCTAATGGTAATGCATAAAAACCCGTGTTTTTGTTCCCGACCTTCTCCGCCAAACTATCGCTGCGTTTGGCGGGCGTCCACTGTAATTTAAAAATCAAATTTGTTGATAAATCGGCCCTGCCGCTTGTCAACTTTTTTCTCCCCCCAAATTTAGAACTTACACTTTGGAAACATGCCAAAAACAAACCGCCCTGAATGGGGCGGTTTTGCTCAAAAATTGCGCGCGCAAGTTGCGGCGGCAAAAATCAGGCGTCGTAAAGCCATGTGGAAAGGTAGCGCTCCCCCGTGTCGGGCAGCAGAACAACTATGCGCTTACCGTCAAATTCCGGCTGCTTTGAAAGCTCCAATGCCGCGTATAGCGCTGCTCCAGACGATATCCCCACAAGTATGCCCTCCTTGCTTGCCGCCTGGCGCGCGGCTATCCCGGCATTTTCCGCCGATACGGTTATAACTTTGTCTATTATGTCCGTATTGGTCACTTTCGGGATAAATCCCGCACCTATTCCCTGCAGCTTGTGCAGCCCGGGCTTTCCGCCCGACAATACCGCGCTTGTGTCGGGCTCCACCGCGCAAATTTTGATGCCTGGATTCTTCTGCTTAAGGTATTCCCCAATTCCCGTTATGGTGCCGCCGGTTCCAACCCCGGCAACAAAGGCGTCTATCTTGCCGTTCGTATCGCGCCAGATTTCTGGGCCTGTATGCGACTTATGCCACGCCGGATTTGCCGGATTTTCAAACTGCTGCGGAATGAAGGCCCCTGGCGTGGAGTTCTTAAGCTCGACAGCCTTGTCTATGGCGCCCTGCATGCCTTTTGAGCCCTCTGTCAACACTATCTGCGCCCCGTATGCCGCGGCAAGCTTGCGGCGCTCTATGCTCATGGTATCGGGCATGGTGAGAATCAACTTGTACCCTTTTACCGCGGCCACGAGGGCCAGGCCGACTCCCGTATTCCCGCTTGTGGGCTCTATTATAAGCGCGCCTGGCTTAAGCTCTCCGGATTTTTCCGCCGCCTCTATCATGGCAAGCGCTATTCTGTCTTTTACGGAGCCGCCTGGATTGAAAAACTCGACCTTCGCGAGCACTTCGGCTTTGCCTTCGTTTATCTTGTTTATCCTTACAAGAGGGGTTTCGCCTATCTTGTCTATTATGCTGTCTGATATCGCGGACATTTTTATATCCTATTTTTCCCGTCTGCCGACGCGTTTTGATGTGTTGTTTTTTACTAAAAACTCCGCATTTAAAATTTTGTCAATTTCGTTTTTGAAAAGGTGTTTTGCCCCGCGAAATTGGCGCGCCGCATAACGCTTATAAATATGCAAGAAGCGGGAGATTTTGGTTGATTTTTCGCCCCGAATATGAGATATTACGGTCAACCTCTGCGGTGTTCGACACTGACAAAACAGGTTCAACAGCCTTATTTAACCATTAAGGGAGCCTTAGGGCGGGCGGCGGCTGTCAAGCCGTCTCGAACGGAAGGCAAAAACCGTTCCCCGGGCACCCACCTTGTTGATCGGGGCAGTATGACCGACTCGTAAAGACGGCACAGGCGGAGGCCTTTTTTTATCTGCATCATGGGAGCGAAAAACGTCTGGATTTGGTTAATGTTTCTGTATTTTGCGGAGGGGCTCCCAAATGTGATAGTCTCAAACGCATCGGTTGCGTTTTACACGACGATGGGCATGTCCCTGCCAGAGATGGCGCGCCTTACGTCGCTGCTTTATCTGCCGTGGGCGTTGAAGGCGCTTTGGAGCCCTGCGGTCGAGGCTTTGGGGACGCGCAGGGGGTGGATACTGTTTTGCATATCATCGTTTTCCCTTGCGTTTTTACTCTTGGCGTTTGCGCCGTTTACCTCAAATTGGGCGCTTGTCTCGGCGGGGCTGTTCTGGATAGTCGGCTTTTCCTCCGCAACCTTCGACATTGCCGCAGACGGCTTTTACATGTGCGCGCTCGATGAGAAAAGCCAGGCGTTTTTCGTCGGGATAAGAAATTCCTTCTATCGGCTTGCCGTGCTTTTTGCGCAGGGCGGGCTTCTTGTATTTGCGGGCTATGCCGCGCGCGAATTTGGCGGCGTAAGGGTGGGGTGGGCGTTGGCGTTCGGGCTGTGCGCGCTGACGTCTTTTGTCTGCGCGGCGATGCTGTTTGGTTTTTTGCCTAAGCCCGATTCCGACAGAAAGGCCGAGCCGAAATCAGCCGGGGAATTTCTCTCCGAAACCGCAGGGGCGTTTTCCTCGTTTTTTGCAAGGCGCGGCATATTTTACATTTTATTTTTCATATTGTTTTACAGGTTTGCGGAGTCCCAGCTTGTAAAGATAGTCCAGCCCTTTCTTCTCGCCGCGCGCGCGGACGGAGGCTTGGAACTCAGCCTTGAAAGCGTGGGTTTAGTTTACGGCGTGGCAGCCCCCATAGCCCTGTTTGGCGGCGGAATCTTGGGCGGGATTGCGATATCTAGAAAGTCCCTAAAAAGCATGCTTTGGACTATGGCGCTATTTATGAACGTGCCGAACATAGTGTATGTGTATCTTGCCTTCGCCCAGCCCCAGAGTATCTTTATTATCTCGGCGGCGGTTGTGGTGGAGCAGTTCGGGTACGGTTTCGGGTTCGCGGGATATATGATGTATCTTATATTTGCCTCGCGGGGGGGGCACAAGACGTCGCACTATGCCATATGCACGGCTTTCATGGCGCTTGGCCTTATGCTTCCGGGGGCGATAAGCGGGGATATGCAAGCATATCTTGGCGGATACGTAAACTTCTTCCTGTGGGTGCTTGCGGGAACTTTAGTCTCTTTCCTCGCCACCGCCGCGGCGTATAAATCTTTCGGCAATTCGGACTTCGCAAAGTAGGCGTTTTTTCCCTTTACTATTATAGGGTGATATTTTATCTATGGGCTTTGCATTGTTGCCAAGTTTCTTTGGCAGGGGGAAAAGAAGTATTATTGTTTCAGGAGGGATAAAATGTTTATTAGAAGAAAACTGGTACTTGCGCTTTTCTTATTTATGGCGGCGCTTTCATTCTCATGTGCCGATACCCAGGAGGGGAAAACCGTCTCCCTGCCCGGGCAGGACGGGAAGCGCCCGGCGATAGATTATGCGTATTTCCCAAGCCGCCTGCATGCGTTTGTATTTAGAAACTGGACCTGCGTTCCCGCAAGCCGGCTGGCCCAGACCGTCGGCGCAACAGAGGAGCAGATATGTTCCATAGCTTCCCAGCTTGGCTTGCCAAAACAGGGCAGGATAGAGAGCGAATGGAAAGATAAAGGATATATAACGGTTCTGCGCAGAAACTGGCATCTGCTCGATTATCCCCAGCTTCTTGCTTTGCTGGGAATGTCCGCCGAGGAGCTGGAATTTAAGCTTATAGCGGACGATTTCCTATACATAAAGCTCGGCTCCATAAAGCCCAAATGCGGCCCTCTTGCCTACGCCGAGCCCGATGCCGCAACATTGGAAAAGTGCGCCGAATTTAGGAAACTGATGCAATCCGAGGGCGCGGAAAAACTTTTTGATGGCGTTGAAAGATTCAGATTCAACGAGGAAATATCCCTCATGCCCATGGGTACCGCGCCTGCTCCGAAGGAGGGAAGCATAGTGATGGCCTACCCGTATTTTTCGGAATACGGAGACTGCCTTTTGGACGACGATATCTCCTCCTATCCCGAGGAGATTTTAAAGCGCTACCAGCAAGTCGGCGTAAATGCCGTATGGCTGCATGTGGTTTTAAGGACTCTGGTTTCAAACGACGGCGTATACGACGATTCCCCCGACGCCCCCCGCAGAATTAAAAACCTTAACAAGCTAATATCCCGCGCCGAAAAGTACGGGATAAAGGTGTTTTTGTATTTCAACGAGCCGCGTTCCATGCCGCCCGAATTCTTCGAGTCTTCAGAGCTGCGTTCAACCCTGAGGGGCACGCCCGACGGCGGTCTGGTCGCCCTTTGCACGTCGCAAAAACCCGTGATAGACTGGCTCGAAAACGCCACGGCAAGGCTTTTTAAGGCAGCACCGAAACTCGGCGGCATATTTACCATAACCGCTTCAGAATGCCTTACAAACTGCCTTTCACATAGATTGGCAAAGAATATCTGCAAGGTGTGCGCCGCGCGCGGCAGGCCCGTTGTTGTATCGGAAGTAAACAACGCCATTTTCCGCGGCATGCGCTCTGCAAGCAAGGACGCTGAACTAATAGTCTGGGATTGGGGCTGGAGACCCGAGGCCGTGGAGGGAACGGTGGAGCTCCTTGAGAAGGATTGCATATTGATGTGCGTCAGCGAATGGGATTTGCCCTTCAAGCGGGGGACTGTGGAAAGCAAAGTCAACGAATACTGCATATCCTGCTCAGATTACGCTCCCGGCCCGCGCGCAAGGAATTTGTGGAATCTGGCCAAAAAGCGCGGAATGCGCACGATGGCCAAAGTCCAGGTAAACACCTCCTGGGAGTTTTCTCCCGTGCCCTACATACCCTATGTGGATATAGTCGCAAACCATGCTAAAAATCTGAAGGATATGGGGGTGGAAAATGTGCTTTTGAATTGGAGTTTGGGAGGGTATCCGTCGGTAAACATGGAGGCGTTCAATTCTTTGGATAAATCCCTCTCTGTGTCGGATAATCTGAAAAATATCGCTGCTCGCCGCTATGGAGAGAATTCCTCTGCTTCCGTCCTAAAGGCGTGGACGGAATTTTCCGACGCATGGAGGCAGTTTCCTTTCGACATAACACTGGTTTATTTCGGCGCGCAGCACATGGGAGTGGCCAACCCCATATACGCCAAGCCGAGCGGATACCATGCCACTATGGTTGGCTTGCCGTACGACAACTTGGCTTTCTGGCGTTCAAAATATCCGAACGACATTTTAATAGGCCAGCTTGAAAAAGTCGTAGCGGGCTTGGACAAGGGCATAGCCTCTTTGCGCGAGGCCGAATCTGCCGACGGCTTGAAGGAAGACGCCAAAAGGGAAATTTCCTCCCAGATACGCTACGCCCGCTGCGCCAGCATGAGCCTCAAAAGCTTTGCCAACCAGGCGAAATTTATAATTCTTAGGAACAGAATTTTCTCATCAACCGCAAAGGAGGCCTTCGACGCCGACAAGAAAGAGATACTCTCCATATTAAACGAGGAAAAACTCCTTGCCAGGGAAATGTACAAACTCTGCCTTGAGGACGAATTTATCGGCTATGAAGCCTCCAACCACTACTTCTATATTCCCGCGGACTTGCTGGAGAAAATTGCGTCTGTGGAATACGCGCATGATTATTTCTCATCCAAAAATTTTGCGGATTTGAAAAAGTGATTCATAAGCAGGCTTTTTATAAGCAGGTGAATATTAAAATACCTTAGGCCGGCGTCGGCTTAAGGTATTTTTTTATATTTTATAAGCATGGTGTTTTGAAAGTGAACGGGGGAAGAAAACATTTAATTCGCCTCGGTTCTTATCCAGACAGATTCTTTTTATGCGCTACTATTTTGCGACGGCAGAGCTAAAAAAACGCGCCAGGCAAAATACTCCGCGAGTTTAAATATGCAGCAGCCTTTTGCAAGGGGGGTGGGGATATGCGGATTTATATTGCGGATAAATTGTGCCCGTATTTTTCAGGCAAAAATTTATTTTGCGGCATTTTTTTGCGTTGGAAGCTCGAAGGATCTAACCGTTGTCTTTGCTCCGGCGGCGGTCTTCCTTATCAGAATTACGTTTGTGGAATCTGGATTTAGTGCCAATGCAACCTCTCCGACGCGCACGGAACCGTTTTTCGGAGTGTCGAACGAAGCGGTGAGAATTTCCTTGGGAAGACTTGTCCATGTCCGCAGGTCCGCATCGTTTACGACGCTCTGGTAGATGGAGCCGGCCACATTCACGGCAAAACCCGCCAAGCCGTCGTCTTCGGCCTGTTTAGAGGAAACCTGCAAGTCGGCCTTTACTGCGGCAGATACTACGGTTTTTGTTATCACTCCGGGAAGTTCCTCGTCGAACTCATGCTCTATTATAGCGTCCATATCGGCTATGCGCTCGAGCTTTACCTCCTTGCCGTCGGCGATTACGGATACATCGTCTTTAAATAGCGGGCTTCGCTTTAAATGCGGGAAATTCATGGTAACATGAGGGGCATTCCCGTTGGCGATGTATATTGGCAAATCTACCTTGCTTTGCACCCTGAGAGGAGCGGCTCCCTTTTCAAATATTATGTAGGTACGGGGAGGCATTGAAGCAATGTCCCCGTCTGCGAGCGCGTCTGCCAGCTTTCTGTCCGCCTTAAGCCCGGCGTTCTTACCGCCGGCGGATTTGTCCGCCAACCTGAAGAAATCAGCCGCCTTCTCCTTGCCGGAGGAATCCTCCGGACGGGTGGAAAAATATATTCCTGAAAGCCAGTATGCAAAAGGGTTTACATAGTCGCCAGAAGGGCGCCGCCCGCGCTCTTTTGCGGAAAAGTCGTCTCCGTATACGGATTTTAACGCGTTTTCCACCCCGGCGTCTGAAAGGGTTTTTGAGACGTCGTAGGAGGCGCTTTGGCTTTTCTTCTGCGCGGCGGATAGCGCCTTTTGTGCCCTCTCTATGTTTTTTAAATTGGTGCTCTTTGCATTCTGCTGGTAGTCTTCCATGCGCTTCAGGCTCGTCTCCGCGCGGCGGAAGTCTCCGAGTTCCATATAATTTAGAGCCTGGTAGGCCGACATCATTATCCTGTCGTAATTGCGCCCGCGGTACGGCAGCTGGCTCTTATTTGCCAGTATGGCGTCGGCCTCGTCGGCGATTACCGCGTCTGTATTATTCTCTAAAAAAGACATCTTCTTCTCGGCCGCCTCGAAGGATTCCGCGCTCTTCTTTACGTCTCCGCTTGCGTGTGCGGCGGCTCCGTATTCGAGCCGCCATATTACTTCGTCGTCCGTATTTTCGTATTTCCATACAAAAGGCTTAAGTGCCGCTTGGGCGGCATCGGCTTCTCCCATTTCCCATGCGGTTCGCGCGGGAGCGGTTTTGTCGAGATGGGTAGAGCAACCCGCCAATACCGCCACCCCGGCTGCGCTAAAAATTGCCGCCTTGAAAAACATCTGCATCCTATTTTCTCTGACTAACATATTCTCCTTTATGTATCCTTAAGACATTCTTTTGCTTAAATTTCCTCTGTCCTGGAACGGTTTTCCTTAAAGAGAGGCGCCTTTCATTTTCCTGCCTTGATATTTTCGGCGGAAAGCCCATAAGGCGGCGGGGAAATTGCCGCAAATAGTGAAAGTATGGCAAAGAGTGTCGTCGGGCCCATTATATTGTCTGTTTCTGGCATTTCTTGTTTCGGATAGTCTCCAAAAACGAACTTTGTAGCAACTGCCAAAAAATTTTTAACCGCCGTCCGCTTTTGTCAACCGTATAAAAGCCTGTCTGTGGGCCAAAAAAAGCCCCTGCGGGCAATGCGCCGCGCGGGGGCCGTTTTCCGACAATAAAATAGATTTTTTATCTGTTATGCGAAGTAGCGCTTCAAGAGGCCCTGGAATGCCTTGCCGTGGCGCGCCTCGTCCTTGCACATCTCGTGGACGGTGTCATGAATGGCGTCGTATCCGAGCTGTTTTGCGCGCTTTGCGATGGCAAGCTTGCCCTCGGTGGCTCCGTGCTCGGCGGCTACGCGCTTCTCGAGGTTTTCCTTCGTGCTTTCCGACACGCACTCGCCGAGAAGCTCGGCGAATTTCGCCGCGTGCTCGGCCTCCTCGAAGGCTATGCGCTTGTAGGCCTCGGCAACCTCAGGATATCCCTCGCGGTCCGCCTGGCGGCTCATCGCCAGATACATGCCAACCTCCGTGCATTCGCCCGTAAAGTGAGCCCTCAGACCCTCGACAACCTCCGCGTCGAGCCCCTTGGCAACGCCTATCCTGTGCTCGTCGGCAAAAGTCAGCTCGCCGCCGTCGTCCTTTACGATGAATTTAGATTTCGGAGCCTTGCACTGGGGGCAGAAATCCGGAACTTCGCCCTCAAAGACATAACCGCACACGCTGCATACTGTTTTTTTCATGATTATTTTACCTTCTGTTTTTGTTTATTTTGTGGAGAAATTTTCGTCCGGGATAGCGTCTTTTCAAATTCGGCGTAGGTCTTTTTTATCAGATCGCCGAATATGCAGTTTCTCTTGTCGCAGTTAGGGGTTTCAAACATGCAGTCGCATATGGGCAAAGACCCGTCTATGGCCGTAAAAACCTCCATGAAACTTTTCCCTCCCTGCGCCTCCGAAAGGAAAAATCCCCCGCTCGGGCCCTTCTCCGAGGAGACTATCCCCGAGGCCGCAAGCCTGCTCATTATCTTTGAAAGATGGTTTTTGGATACCCCGAGCCTTTTCGACATCTCCGCCGCCCCTATGGGCTCCCGGGCGTCCGCAAGCAGGCGTACCGCATGCATTGCTATGGCGGCTCCGGTGGATATGTTGAGTATTCTGCAGGCCATCTTTCCTTTATCCCGTTTGCATCTTCTATACTTTTCCCGCGGAGTGGGGCCGCGCGATTTTTCATATAAAAGAATAGTAGTACTATAATACTTTTATTTTTCTTAAGTCAACTATTTTTTATCTTTTTCTCTAAAAATTTTTCTTCCGCCTAAAGGGCGGGGATTTTTTGCGGTTTACAAGCGCGATGATGACCAGGCTTTCTTTTAGCCTAAGCAAATGCCGCAAATTTGCCTTTTGCAGCCTGCATCGCGGGATGATTTTGAGGGGTTAAGGCAAAAAATATCTGTCCCTGGCAATTAAGCATTTCGGAATTTACTCCTTGAAAACAAGAAAACCGCCGGATTTGCACCTTTTAGCCGCCTCGCTTCGCGGATAGGAGGATATGGAGCTCTTACCTTCTGCAAAAAGCATTTGCGTATTTTACCTTTCCCGTTAGCGGCAAAAAAACGCGCACTGGAAAAAGTGCGCGTTTTGAAAAAGTGGGTAGGGGGCTTTTATTTTTCATCCTGCGCGGCAAGTTTTGCGTCTGGGCGCAGATTGTCCTTATCGTAGGGCTCTATATCGCACATGGGAAGAGCATCCGGCTTTGCCTCGAGTGCTGGAGCCTTCTTTGCGCCCTCTTGGACGTTGTCGTCGGGAGCGTCTTGGAAATATTCCTCGCTGTTCCAGCCTCCGCCGAGAGCCAGATAAAAGTCTGTTATGTAGGAGACGAAATTCATCCTGCTTATTGCGCAGTTTTGCTCTGAAGAAAGCAGAGTGCGCTGCGTCTCGAGCAGGTCGAGAAATTCTATTTCTCCGTTCTCCTCGAGCTCTTTAGAAAGTTCGAGGGCCCGCTTGTTGCTCTCCACAACGGACTCCAACAACTTCATGCGCTCGCGCTCGCGACCGAGGGCGGTCATTGCGTCCTCCACCTCTTTGATGGCGTTTAACACGGTGCTTTCCCATGCCAGACCGGCTTCGCGCGCGGCCGATTCCGCATATTTTACATTGTAGTATGTCTTGCCCGCGCTAAATATATTCCACGAGACCGACGGCCCAGCCGACCAATTCCCCGTATTTGCATTGAACATGGAGGCGGTATTCCCCGCGTCGTAGTAAATGTTTCCGCTTATGAAGAAGCGCGGATAGTAGTCTGCCCGGGCCGCCCCTATTCTTGCGACGGCGCTCTTAAGGGCGAACTCCGCGGATATTACGTCCGGACGGCGCTTGAGCAGCGAGGCGGGCACAGACGCTTCCGGTGTGAAATCCTCTATCATGGGAAGCGGTTTGAAATCCTTGAGCTCTTCCTCAAGAGCCCCCGTCTGCAGGCCCAAAAGATATTCTATCGCGTAGCGCGTCTGGTTGAGCTCCCTCTGCAAAGCGGGAATTTCCGCCGCGGTGGATCCAACCTGCGCCTCCGACCTTCTGACGTCGTACTCGGAGACAAAGCCGTTTTTGTGCTTGCGCGACGTCACTTCCAGCGTGCGCTTCTGGGTTTCCAAATTCCTCTGCGTTATGACAAGCTCCTCCTGCACGCAGCGGTAGTTCATATAGTTCTTCGCAACCTCGGCGGCAACCGCTATGCGCGCGGCCGCCTCGTTTGCCAGGCTCGAGGCGTAGTCTGCCGCTTTGGACTCTATATCCCTGCGCGTTCCGCCGAATACGTCTATCTCCCAGCTTGCCTTCGCGCCTATATTGTATGCGCTCCTGCCGTACCCGCTCGCCAACCTGCCGGACTCCGTATAGCTGCCCGAGCCGTCGAGCGTGGGGAACAAACCGCTTGTGGATACCCCGAGAGTGGCTCTCGCCTGTTGGATTCGCGCTCTGGCCGTGGCTATGGAATAGTTGTTCTCCAGCGCCCGTGCCACAAGGCTGTTGAGCTGCTCGTCCCCGAAAATCTTCCACCAGTCGGCCACGTTTTGGGACTCCTTGTCGAGACCCTTCTTTGACCAGTTGTTGTCGATTTCAAAGTTCGGGCGTTCGTAGTCCGGACCTACGGCGCAGCCGCAAAGCAGCGCCACGGCCAAGGCCGAAATTGTTGCGAGTGAATGTCTATTCATATCTCAAAGCTTCTATCGGGTCGAGTCTGGCGGCCTTCCACGCCGGGTAGTACCCGAATACTATGCCTATGACCGCGGAGACCCCCACGGATATTACTATTGCAAGGTAGGATATTGCGCTTGGCCAGTTCATGAGTTTTGCCAGCAGCAAAGACGCCCCGTGCCCGAGCAGCATGCCTATGATTCCACCCATCAGGCACATTACCACGGACTCTATCAAAAACTGCCTGAGTATGTCCGATTTCTTCGCCCCGACCGCCATCCTAAGGCCTATCTCCCTCGTGCGCTCCGTCACGGACACAAGCATTATGTTCATTATTCCTATGCCGCCGACCAAAAGCGATATCAGCGCCACGCAGAGCAGCAGATTTGTTATGGTTTTCGTCTGAGAGGTGAAGAAGTCCGACATCTCGGACATCGTGCGTATGTTAAAGTCGTTGTCGGCGTCCTTTGCTATTCTGTGCGTGCGGCGCAGCACTCTTGTTATTTCCTCCACCGCTTTGGGAACGTTTTCAAGGCTGTCGGCAGAGGCGCTTATGCTGTCTACATTCACGAACCTTACTGGCGGAATCCTGTCGGCATTCTTTATCTCCGGATAGAAGCTCACCCCTGTCGTGTATATGCCGTCTGACGATGACGTGTTTACGCTCGACGAGCTTACGGAGCTCAACGAGCTTTGCCCCGCGCCCTTAAGCCTGCTTTTAACCGTCGTCCACGGGGCGAAAACGCAGTCGTCCTGGTCCATGCCGAACATGTTTGCGCCCTTGGACTTCAGCGTCCCGATAATCTTGAATACTACATTTTGTATGCGCAGGTCCTTCCCTATGGGATTTTCGCTGCCGAAAAGCTCCCTTACTATTGTGGAGCCTATCAGGCATACTTTCGCGCCGCGCCTTATTCTTGATGCGTCTATTTCCGAACCCTTCTCTACATGCCAGTTGGATATGCGCATGTAGTCCTCGTCTATGCCGGTTATGAAATAGGGCGACCAGTTCTTCCCCGCGTAGATTATCTGTCCCCTCGCGGAAACTACGGGCGAGACGGCCACTACGTGCGGACATTCGTTGCGTATGGCCTCGGCGTCCTGGGCTGTCAGGTTTGCGCGGGTTCCGGATTTCACCCCTCCCGTAGTCACCGTCCCGGGGCGTATGTTTATGGTGGTCACGCCCATCGCAGAAATGTTCTTTTCCAGCGTCTCCTGCGCGCCGCTTCCAACCTCCATAAGCGCTATCACCGAGGCCGTGCCTATGACTATGCCCAGCGTCGTCAGGAACGTGCGCGTCGGATTCCTCAATATGGCCTTTATCGCCGATTTTATTATTCTAAATATGTTCATCTGGCTATATTGTGGAGTCTTTTGAAACGTCGGTCTCTATATTGCCGTCCCTCATCTTTATCACGCGCTTTGCGCGGGCGGCTATGTCTGGCTCGTGCGTGACAAGCACTATCGTAACGCCTTCGTTCTCGTTTATCTGGTCGAATATGTCCAAAATTTCCTCGCTCATCTTCGTGTCGAGGTTCCCGGTGGGCTCGTCGGCAAAGAGTATCTGCGGGTGGTTGACCAAAGCCCTGGCTATGGCCACCCTTTGCTGCTGGCCTCCGGACAACTGCGACGGCTCGTGCTCCATTCTGTCCTTCAAGCCGACCCTCTCAAGTACCGTCCTTCCAGCCTCGAGCATTTCCTTCTCTGACATGTGCGCTGCAGTGTAGCCCAAGGGCATTATGACGTTTTCAAGCGCGCTTGTCCTCGGCAGAAGATTGAAGTTTTGAAATACGAAGCCTATCTTCTTGTTGCGCAAATCTGCGCGGCCGTCGTTGTCGAGCTTTGAGGCCTCTATGCCGTCTATCCAGTACTCCCCTCCGGAGGGCCTGTCCAGACAGCCGAGTATGTTCATAAGCGTGGACTTCCCCGAACCGCTCGCCCCGGTGAGCGCAAGCATCTCTCCCTTCTCGACGTCAAGAGTTATGCCCTTGAGCACGGGCAGGAGTATATTGCCCACCTTGTAGGTCTTTGTTATGTTTTTTAAAGAAATCAGACTCATGTTGGAGGCCTCTTTTACGCGTGTTTTCCGCTAAGATGCGTATTTCCTACTTCTTCTTGCGCGCGCGCGGCTTTGGCATGAACGGGTTTACCGCCTTGCCGCTGTCGTCCTTTATCTCGGTTATGGCCGTAATTACGGGTCTTGAGAATTTTGAACCGTCCAAATTCTTTATAGCCGCATACTCGCCGTCCGTGACAAGAACAGTCACAGGAATGGGCATGGCAAGACCGTCCGGAGCGGGGGTCCACACCTTTGCGTTGGCGGTGATGGCCTCCTCGGAAGCGTCGGAGGATATGTACTTGTCGTCCACTATCAGCCTCAGGGCGGAAATCGGCACGCATACGGCGTCCTTGAGCTTTTCCACCTCAAATTTCAAATTCGCCGTAAGGTAGGGCAGCAGCCTGCCTGAGGAATTGTCCGTGGTAACCTCCACTATATATGTGACTACATTCTGCGACATAGTGGCGTTGAGCCTTATCTTTTCCACTTCGCCGTAGAAGGTCTCCCCGGGAAAAGCGTCGACCGTAAAGGTCACCTTCTGGCCCTTTCTTATGTTCCCTATGTCCGCCTCGTTGACGCTCGCCCACACCTGCATTCTGCTTAGGTCTTTTGCTATCAGAAACAGCGAGCTTGCGCTCATGTTGGAGACGACCGTCTGGCCTATATCCACAACCCTGTCTATTATAACCCCGTCAACCGGAGAGGTTATCAGGCAGTATTCAAGATTCCTCTGCTGTATTTTCAAGTCCGCCTTTGCGCCCTCTATTGCGGCCTCGGCCTGCTTTATTGCCGCTTTAGAGACCTCCACGTCTGCCATGGTTATCTCGTACTGCGACAGGTACTCGTCGTACGAGGCCTGGGAGAGCGCCTCGCCCTTGCCGAGCTTTTCGGCCCTGGTCCAATCGCGCTTGGCCTGGTTGAACTTGGCCTGGCTGAGCACAAGATTTGCCTGGGCCTGCGCCAGGGAGGATTCCTTCTGCTTAAGCTGCGCGGAAGACTCGGTGAGGTTGGATTTTGGTATTTCGTCGTCTATCAGGGCGAGAAGGTCTCCCTTTCTGACGCGGGAACCGTAGTCTATGGTGTTCCCGTCCACGTCCTTTCCAAAGCTCATTATCTCTCCCGACACTCTGGCCGTGACCTCAACAAGGTCCTCCGGTTCAACCGTGCCGGTTGCGTCTATATTCAGCGCTATTTCCCGCGTTTGCGGCTCCTCTACATCGAAGGAGAAGTTTGCACCCCTGTTCGAAAAGTAGAAGTACGCCCCCGCTGCGGCGCATGCGAGCACCGCAACGACAAACAGGATTTTCTTTGTTTTTCCTGAATTTTTCATCTTTTACAAATATTATCCCCCATAAAAAACAACGAATTCAACAATGGTAGAATTCGCAAAACCCCTTTAGTTTCAAGAAAATTTTTCATTTTGTCAAACAGAGCTTGCATTTATTGCAAAGTCTTTTAAACGTCTGTATTTGAAATTGCCTATTCCAGGACGTAGGTTGCCTCTTGTTAATACGGTTATTATGCGGCGCAGGCGCCTTTTTAAATAGATGGAAAATCTTATGCAGTGGCTGAGGGATATTTTTGCCGAATCTTCGGTGGCGGGCAGCGTTTTGGCGCTTTCACTTGTCATAGCGCTCGGCATAGCATTGGGAAAAATAAAGATTAAGGGGGTGTCCATAGGCTCCACATGGATACTCTTTGTGGGAATATTCCTAAGCCATATGGGGCTTAATGCGGATTCCCACTGCCTGCATTTTGCCAGGGAGATAGGCCTGATATTTTTCGTATATTCCATAGGCCTCCAGGTCGGGCCAGGATTTTTCTCATCGTTCAAGGAGGGCGGGGTAAGGCTCAACGCCATCGCGCTTTTCATGATTCTTTTTGGCGTGGCCTTGGCGGTCGGCATATATTTTGCGACTTCACTGGACATGCCCACCGTAGTGGGCATACTTTCCGGCGCAGTCACAAACACTCCCGGATTGGGCGCCGCCCAGCAGACTTATGCCGACATGAAAGGCGAGGGGGCGGACCTCATCTCGCTCGGATATGCCGTCGCCTATCCCCTCGGCGTCTTGGGGGCGATAGCCTCCATGATGTTGCTGCGAAGGATATTCCGCATAAATCTCGATTCCGAGCGCGCTATTTTACATTCGCGGGAGGGGGCGGGCAGCAGCGCCAAGCGCCTTACTTTCAGGGTTGAAAATCCGGCGCTTTTCGGAATGGAGATTTCCAAGATAGCCGAGCTTTCAAAGCGGCACCTCGTCATATCAAGGATACTCCGCGCCGATTCCTCCGTGGAAATTCCGACGGCTTCAAGTGCCCTTCGCAGCGGAGACAGCGTTCTTGTGGTTCTCGAGTCCAAGGACGAGGCTTTTGTCGGCGCGTTCATAGGCAGGCCCGTCGAGATGGAATGGCGCAAGCTCGACACTAAACTGGTTTCTCGCCGCATACTCATAACCCGCCCGAATCTAAATGGAAAAAGCCTCGGCAAATTGGGGCTTTTCGGCGGCGGGGCGTACAACATTACCAGGGTAAACCGCGCGGGAATAGACCTTGTGGCGCATCCAGGGCTGAAGCTCCAAATGGGTGACGGCGTCACCGTAGTGGGAAGCGCGGACGCCGTGGAGGGCGTCGAGAAACTGCTCGGGAACTCCATGAAGCGCCTTCGCGAGCCGAACCTTATCCCCATATTTTTCGGAATATTTCTTGGGGTGCTTCTCGGCAGCGTGCCTTTTGCGTTCCCTGGCATACCGCAGCCCGTAAAGCTGGGGCTCGCGGGGGGGCCTTTGGTGGTTGCCATACTCATAGGGCGTTTCGGGTACAGGATAAACATGGTGACATACACCACGCTAAGCGCAAACCTGATGCTTCGGGAGATGGGTATATCGCTGTTCTTGGCGTCGGTGGGGCTCGGCGCGGGGGCGAATTTCTTCTCGACTCTCCTCGGCGGCGGCTATGTTTGGATTGCCTACGGGGCGCTTATAACAATGCTGCCCATGCTGGCTGCGGGCGCAGTCGCCAGGGGAGTTTTCAAGATGGATTATTTTTCCATATGCGGAATGCTCTCCGGCGCCAGTACCAATCCTCCGGCTCTTGCGTATTCAAACGCAGTTGCAGCAAACGACGCCCCCGCGGTCAGCTACGCTACGGTATATCCGCTCTCCATGTTTATGCGGGTTTTGACCGCCCAGATGCTGATATTGTTCTTCTGCTCGTAGGAGCTTGCCAACTCCTGCGCCGTCGCGGCCATGTGGGGCGTTTTTATCGAAAAACGTACCGGCATTCATTCAGCCTTCGATAAACAGCCAAATGGAGCAAAATAGGAGGACAAAGCCGGTGAACAACCCCGTAAACCGCGAGAAATCGGCGTTGGCGGGCAGAAGTTTCATCCCCCATAGGAGCGCCGACACCGCGCAGAGCATAGTCAGTACGGACGCGGCGGAGAACGCCGTGACTACAAGGAATACCCCCGCCCAGTCGGAATTTGCCGCCGGCGGTATCACTAGCGGAATCAGCACCTCGCACGGGCCGAGGGCGAAAATCAAAAAAAGCGTCCAAAACGCGGTCGATGAGGCCCCTGAATGTTTGTGCGCGCAGCAAGATTCGTCGGGATGCAGGGAACCGTCAGGGTGCATGTGTATCTTTCTGCGGAATGCCGTCTTAAAACCGTATAGGGTATAGGCTATCGCGAAGGACAGGAACATCCATTTTACGATTTGCCCCCTTGCTATGTCAGCCGCTTCCACCGCTCCGAGCCCCGCGCCGAGCGCAAGGCCCGCCGCCCCCACCGCAACCGAGGATATCACATGGCCCATGCCGCACAGAAACGCGCACGACAAAGTTCTTGAAAAGCTCCACCCGTTGCTTTTTGAAAGAGCCGCAAAGGGCAGGTAATGCTGCGGTTCGGCGACGGTGTGGAGAACCCCTATGGATACGGCTGCAATAAGCAGGGCTGACAAGGTGTCTTCTGGCATATCGGCTATCCTATCTTGGCAAGGTGTTTATAAGATGGGCATTGTATCCGGCGCCGAATCCGTTGTCTATGTTCACCACGCTGACTCCGTTCGCGCAGGAGTTCATCATCGCAAGCAGGGCCGCCATGCCCTTGAAGCTGGCCCCGTATCCCACGCTTGTGGGGACTGCTATGAGAGGTTTGTCTATCAGCCCGGCAAGGACCGTCGCCAGAGCTCCCTCCATGCCCGCAACCGCTATTACAACCCTCGCCTTTGAGATGTCCTCGAGCCTTTCGAGCAGCCTGTGCAGCCCCGCCACGCCGCAGTCGAAGAAGCTTTCGGTGCGGCTGCCGAGAAATTCGGCCGTAAAGCGCGCTTCCTCTGCGACGGGCATGTCCGACGTGCCAGCGCTTACTATGGCTATTTTACTCCTTGAAATGCGCTTCGCGTTTCCGCCTATGGAGGCGATTCTGCCTATTTTGCATATTTGCGCCTCGGGAAAATTGCTTTTAATGGAGTCCATCGCAGAGTCGGAGAGCCTCGTTGCCAAGACGCGCTGCCCGCGCTCCCTCATAGACTTTGCTATCTGCAGAATCTGAGGGTCCGTCTTGCCCGCCCCGTATATGACCTCAGCCGCTCCCGTCCTCGCCAGCCGTAGATTGTCCACTAGCGTATGCCCCAGATTCAGCGTGGCGTTTCTTGCCATGAACTTCTCGAATTCCCTGGCAGACATCTTCCCCCGCTTGAATTTGTCGGCGGCCTCCGCAAGAGTGTTTGCTTTTTTAGACATTGTTGAAACTTCCCTTCCTATATCCTCCCAAATCGAGCGCGCAAAAGGAGTATCCCAAATCTCCCAATCCTTTCGCGGCGATTTTAAAGAGGCGTTTTTCTACGAACAATTCAAAATCTTCGTCAGCCAGCTCTATTCTCGCCAGATTGCCGTGCACGCGCACCCGTGGGCCGCGGAGTCCCAATTCTTTTAAAAACGCTTCCGCTCTTTCCGCGCGCCTCAATTTGTCCGGGGATATCCTGTCCCCGAAGGGAAAGCGCGTAAGCATGCAGGAATTCGCCCTTTTCGACGCAAATTTTGCGCAATTTTTAAGCTCCGAGGCGAGGGCGCGTATATCGCTTTTTTCAAGGCCCGCCTCCTCGAGGGGGCTTTTTATGCCGAGTTCTTCAGCCGCCTTCCTCCCGGGGCGGTAGTCCGACAAATCCGATACATTGGACCCGTCGCATAAGACGGCAAACCCGCGTTCTGCGGCCCTGTCCTTAAGCCTCTTAAATATCATAGCCTTGCATAGATAGCAGCGGTTCGGAGGGTTGTCCTTTAGAACTTCCGGGAGGGAAAATTTTTCCGTTATGCACTCAACTCCGAGTTTTCCGCACAACTTCCGCGCCGAGAGAATCTCCTCTTTGATAGAGTAGGGGGTCTGCGCGCACAGGGCCAGACAGTTCTCAGGCCCGAGCTCTCTTGCGCAAAATTCGAGCAATACGCAGCTGTCCAAGCCTCCGGAAAGCGCTATCGCAACCCGCTTCTTAGCCCTCAAGATCCTCTTTAACTTTGCGACTTTTACGGTATTCATACTCAGCCTCTTTCGCCGCCTCTCCAACGGAAATTCCGTTGCGCCTGGCTATTTCCAGACAGTCGTCAAATTCCGCCTTTATCTTCTCCGTCCCGTTAAATTTGCACACCTTGACTCTAACCGTGCCGTATTTTGTCTCTATGCCTACAGAACTTCTCTTAAGCGCCCTGCGGCTTACAGAAATGCGCCTGAGCCCTATTGTGGGCGTGTTTAAAAATATGGCGTCCTCCATTTTTTCGGCATCCTCGGGGCGGCAGAGGGCGCATATCTTTGTGGCCATGCGCGATTTTTTCATGACTATGCCCTCAAGCCAGGCGTCCAAGGCGCCGAGCCTTAAAAGTTCGTCAAGCGCATAGGATAGGGCTTCGGGGGTGGAGTCGTCTATATTTGCGCATATCTGGCAAAGATTTTCCCTCTCTATTTCCCCCTTTGCGGAGCTGGGCAAGCCCGGGGTTTCCGCAAGGCGCACTCTCAGCACATTGGGGAGCTTTTCGCAGTTTCTTTCCCCTATGCCCACTCCGCAGGCTATGATTCTTTGCTCGCGTCCAGGAGATTCCTTTTCGGCAAGGGCGGCTATGATTGCAGCCCCGGTGGGGGTTGTGCATTCGTGGTCGGCCGCGCCTGCCGTGGAGTCGAAATTCTCGGCGAGCAAAGCTGTTGCCGGGGCGGGAACAGGCATGAGGCCGTGGGCGCATTTTACCCTTCCGCCCCCCAGCTCAACCGCGCATGAATACGCAACCCGTTCTACTCCGAGCAGATCGAGGCATATTGCGGCTCCCGCTATGTCTATTATGGAGTCGAGCGCGCCGACCTCGTGAAAACAAACATCGTCCACGGGCACCCCGTGCACCTTAGCCTCGGCTCTTGCGAGAATGTCGAATATTTTTAAGGCGTCCGCTTTAACCTTATCATTCAAGGCGCTCTTTTCTATAATTAGCTTTATATCCGAATAGGCCCTGTGCTCGTGGTGGGAATGTTTTGCCTCGTGCCCTTGGCATTCGTGGTGATGCCCGTGATGGTGTTCATGGCAATTTAGCTCGGCTCCATGGCTGTGCGGGGAGGCTTCCTTATCCGCTTTGGCATCGGAGTGCCGCGGCGCTGCGCTATCGTGGCCGTGGGCGCAAAGGCCTTGGGTTTGCCCGCAATGCTCCCGGCCTTCCAAGACAACTTTCAAGCGAGTCCCGCATATGCCTGCGCGGGAGTCCTTATGGGTTTCTATACGCCAGCCTGCCAGGCCGAGTTTATCCAATTCCCGCTTGAGAATTTCCGCGTCCAAGCCCAAATCTATCATCGCGCCGAGATTCATATCTCCGCTGATGCCCGCAAAACAATCGTAGTATAGGGTTTTCACTTATCGGCACTCTAACTTAGCCTGCGCCCTACGCAAACAAATTTATCGGTAATGAACTTTCCGACTTTTCCGATATAAAAATAAACGGATCTACGCTTCATGAAAAATTCAAACTTAATTTACGGAATCCTATTTGCGATATTGGGGTTCTTTTGCATATTGTACCCCGCATTTTCAACCTTGTGGGTGGAGATTATGGTGGGGCTTGGCCTATTTGCCGGCGCAATTTTTACCTTTATGCTTATGCCGGGGCAGAGGGATTTCCGCGGCAAGGCTTTCTACGCGCTTTTGGGTGTTTTGTATGCTGCCGGCGGCGTATTTATAGTAGCCAATCCCGTCCAGGGGGCTGCGGCCCTAATGACGGCGCTTGGTTTCATATTCATATTCGAGGGGCTTTTGGTCCTGATGTGGCTTTCAAAAATGAAAGCGGCTCCCCGCGTGTTTAAGGGCATGAGCCTGCTAAACGGCATAGTGACGCTCGTCCTCGGAGTGCTCGTTTTGCTAAACCCCTCAGCGGGAATGTGGTTTATAGGAACGCTCGTTGGCATAGACTTGCTCTTTACGGGCCTGTCAATGGCTTTTAGCCCCAGAGCGCAATAGGCGTTTTACTTATTATTATACTGCGCAAAAAAAACGCGCCCATTCAAATAGGCGCGTTTTTTATATCCCATATATGCCCGCTAAATTTCGCCTTCGGACAATTCGAGATCGTCGAGCATTTCTTTTGTTATTTTGCGGGCGTTTTCAACGCTGTCCGCCCGCGCGAGCAAAACCGCCATGCGCCTGTGGCCGCCCGTTTCCGGCTTTGAGAAAATTCTCATGTCCGTATCGGGCCTGGAGAGCACCTTGTCGAGGTTTCCGTACTGCAGGTTCTTGTAGTCGCCCTCAACAACGACAGCACGGCTGGCCGCAGGCCCGTAAAAACGTATCGCCGGTATCGGTATGCCGAGTATCGCGCGTGCGTGCAGGGCAAACTCCGACAAATTCTGCGATATTAGCGTAACCATGCCCGTATCGTGCGGGCGAGGGGATACCTCGCTGAATATTACCTCGTCCCCCTTTATAAACAGCTCCACCCCGAAGATTCCGTATCCGCCAAGCGCATCCGTTATCTTTTTTGCGTATTCCTTCGCCTTTTCTTTCGCCTGGCTTGTCATGGCGGCCGGCTGCCAGCTTTCGCGGTAGTCTCCGTCTATCTGCTTGTGGCCTACGGGCTCGCAAAATGCGGTTCCTGCGCTGTGGCGCACTGTCAGCAGGGTTATCTCGTAGTCGAAATCCACAAAACCCTCGACGATATCTCTCCCAGCGCCCGCGCGCCCTCCGCTTTGGGAATAGTCCCACGCTTTCTTGATGTCGTCGGGAGTTTTTACGAGGCTTTGCCCGTGCCCCGAAGAGCTCATTATCGGCTTTACAACGCAGGGCAGGCCTATCTTGCCGACCGCCTCCTTAAAGCTTTCAAAGTCGTCGGCAAACAGGTAGGGAGAGGTTTTCATGCCGAGCTTTTCAGCAGCAAGAGTGCGTATGTTCTGGCGGTTCATGGTAAAGTTAACCGCCTCCGCCGTAGGAATTACATTGAAACCGCGCTTTTGCAGCTCGAGAAGCTTCCCCGTGGCTATGGCCTCCACTTCGGGTACGATGTAGCCGGGATTTTCGTCCGTTATGATTTTTTCAAGCTTTTCGGCGTCGAGCATGGATACGACATAGCTTCTGTCCGCAACCTGCATAGCCGGGGCGTTCGCGTATTTGTCAACCGCCACAACCTCGACTCCGAGACGCTTGAGCTCTATTACGACTTCGCGGCCGAGTTCTCCGCTTCCCAGGAGCATGGCTTTTGCCGCTCCTTTTTTATAAACAGTTCCTACTTTCGACATGCTTGCAACTACAACAATTTTTCCGCGCATATGCGAGCATATTTTATCCGCATTTTTTCTTAAGCGGCATGCGGCGCGTCTTGGCATGCATATCTGCGTTGGCCGCAAAATATTTCCGGCTCCGCCGTTATTGCCGGATTCGGGGGAGTAATATTCCGATTTTAAATTTAATCCTTGCCCGTTTATATCCGTAGATTATCTCTATGTCCATGTCTCCGATAAAAATAGCCGCACTGACAATAGCCTTTGCCGCCTGTGTCGCAGGGGGAATGTATTTTTTTCGCGACATCTTTACGGAGCGTCCCGAGCCTAAGTCCGCGGGGGGAATAGGCGGGTATTGGCGCATCGCAGACTCCGACACCGGCAAAACCGAGAGCGTCATAATATGCTACGCTGCAGACGAGGTCTACTACTGCAGAATGGTGGCCGTATATGACGACGACGGGAAACTTACCGATACTACTGAAAACTGCGCCCAGCGCTCAAAGGGCATACGCGGGAATCCCAAACTTTGCGAGTTCGACTTCATCTGGGGCTTGAAATTCAACGGGAAAATATACGATTCCGGCAGCGTTATAGATCCGGACTCCGGCAGCGTTTACAACTGCAAGGCCTGGTACGATTCGGAGAAGGACTGCCTTGTTGTAAGGGGCGAGCTTTTCGGGTTCGGCCAAAACCAATATTGGGGGCGTTTTGACGCTAAATCCCTTCCACAAGGTGCCAATGTTGACTCGGCAGGCCTTAAGCCGAATATCCCCAAGCATTGAGAGGCATTGCTCCGGCCTTTGCGCCGTTTGCGGCGGGGAGTGTGTGCATCTTTACGGCGCCAATGCATGTTTTTTTAGGCCATGGCGCGGTTTTTCTCTCCGATGCATCTACCCAGATTTTTATATTGCAGGGTTTTTCATGGAAATTTCTGAAATAAGCCCGCGCCCGTAAGAGATGTAAAAAAAACGGACCTTTCTTTCAAAAGGTCCGTCTTTTTATTTTAGCGGGCAAAAATTTATTCCGAGAAATCTTCCCCGAAGTTGTTTTCCCTGTCGTCCTGAGGTCTAAACCTGCGGTTTTGCCCGAAGTTTTCATCCCTGCCGTACCCGAATCTGCGCGGGCCGTCGGAATATTTGCGGTCGTTGTGGAATCTGCGCTCCCTGCGGTCGAAGTCAGATCTGCGGTTGCCGTGAGGCCTATTTTCGCCGCGCTCCTGGTTGAAAGTGCGCTCGGAGTCTGCGTCTCCGCGGTCGTTGGAAAACCTGCGCTCTCCGCCGAATCTGCGTCCGCCGCCAAACCTGCGCTCTCCGCTTCCGAATTTGCGCTCGCCCGAAAAACCGCTGAAACGGGGCGGCCTTTCGTCCCTCCCGCGGCTCTGGCTTACGCGCATGGGACGCCCGCCGAGATCCTTCTCGTTTAGAGCCTCTATTGCGGCTTTTGCTTGGGCGTCGTCGTCCATCGTGACAAAGGCTATTCCGCGGAATCTTCCGGTTTCCCTGTCTGTGAGCATTTTTATTTTTGAGACGGCTCCGTGTTGGGCAAAGGCATCTGATACCTCTTGCTCCGTAATATCGAAGGGCAGATTGCCCACGAATATTTCCATATTATTTCCTATTATTTATTTTATTGCATCAAAGGGACATTCCCCCTGCCAAAACGCATTGCGCAAACATTTTATATGCTACGGTCGTTTTGAATTCGGAAAGCCCATATTTTTATTCGCAATAAGTCAACAAGATTAAAGCTCTCATTCATATTTTTTGCGTAAAAATTTTTGTCTTGAAAATTTTATAAAATATTTATTCAATCGTTTGAGATAATTGTTTTACGGATATGCACAACATGATTAAAATCGCAATTTTGCTGCTGGCAGGCTCTCTAACTCTTTCGGTCTTATGGGCTCAAAACACGCCCAATGAGGTTCCAAAACCCAAGAAAACCTCCTGGGAATTGAAGCTCGAAAGGCACAGGATAAATTATGACGAAGCTAAGGTTGCCCCGTATGTTTTGCCGGATCCGCTTGTCAATCCGCACAGCGGTTTTAGGGCTACAAACGCTTTGGAATGGCTGGAGAAGGTCAGGCCGGCTGTGCTCGATGAGGTTGAAAACTTCTATAGCCCGCGCCCCCCGCGCCCATATGGAATGCATTTCGAAGTGGTCGAAAGCGGGGAGGCTTTCGGCGGAAAGGCAGTCAGGAAGCAAATTAGAATTTACGTCAAGGGGGACACCGGCGAGGAATTATCTTTCGGGGTGTTGATGTACGTTCCCAAGGGGGCAGAAAAGCCCTCTCCGGCATTTGTCAACATGAATTACTACGGCAACCATACCGTCGCCGACGATCCTGCGATACTGGTTGATGCGTTTTGGATAAGGGACGGCGAGGTTGGAGGCTATAAGTTTAGGGGGCACACTCCGTCGGCCGACGCGCGTGGCGTGCGCAAAAGCAGGCACCCGATAGAGGCCATGCTCGACGCCGGGTTTGCGTATCTTACCTTCTGCTATTGCGAAGCCTTCCCCGATACGTCCGATGCTTCCATCAATTCAAAGAATATAAGCAGGATCTTTTCCGATGCGGTTCATCCGCACAAGCGCACCGCAATAGCCGTGTGGAGCTGGGCTATAAGCCGCGTGATGGATTACATAGAAACCGATGTTTCTCTTGACAGCAGGCGTGTTGCCGTTGTGGGGCATTCGCGCCACGGCAAGACCGCGCTTGTTACAGGCGCGCTCGACACCCGTTTTGCGATGGCGATATCCAACGGTTCGGGCTGCATGGGTGCAAAGCTTTCACGCAGGAATTACGGCGAGAACGTATCGAGCATAACCGAGTCGTTCGGG
This sequence comes from uncultured Opitutales bacterium, assembly GCA_944389315.1. Lineage (GTDB taxonomy): Bacteria > Verrucomicrobiota > Verrucomicrobiia > Opitutales > Intestinicryptomonadaceae > CALXQW01. The sequence goes on along the minus strand of CALXLX010000050.1, from coordinate 46,204 downwards.
CATTGGTTCTCCGACGAGCTTAAGAAATACGCCTTCGCCGAGGACAAGATGCCCATAGACCAACACCAGCTCCTTGCACTTATGGCTCCGCGGCCGGTATATGTCGAAAGCGCCAAGGCCGACCGCTGGGCCGATCCCAAAGGCCAGCTAAGCGCGCTTGTTGCGGCAAATCCAGTGTATGAGCTTTTCGGCGCAAAGGAGCTGCCGACCATGGCCAATGAGACGGTGCCTTTCTGCGGCGACACGGGGTACCATATACGCGAGGGCAAGCATGATTTAACCTTTGAGGATTGGAGCTATTTTATAAAGTTCGCAAAGAAACATTTCTTTAACGAATGACGAAATATTCCACCCATAGTTCATATTGCATTCGGGAAAAAAGGGGGCACGAACCCCCTTTTTCTTTGCTCTGCGAACATGAAAAATTGCCGGGGGGAAATCCGCTTTAAGGATGCCGTTTTAGCGTTGCACGGCAAATTGGGGTATAGACATAGGGGCTTGGAAGCGCTCATGCGCGGTCATCGCTGCGTTTGGGGTGCGGGACAACCAGAAGAAGGCGCAAAAAACGGCGGGCCAGAAAGACCCGCCGCATATTTTTTTTCAAACCGCGGAGAAGACGGGATTCGAACCCGTGGTAGGGTTTTACCCCTACACCGGTTTAGCAAACCAGCGCATTCGGCCACTCTGCCACCTCTCCTGATTTGAAGATACGCAGTCAAAAGCTTTTGAAAATCTATGCAAGAAAATTCGTATTGTGCATGCAATTTATTTTTATGTTTATGTTATTTGCTTGAATGATGCGTATTTTGGTTTAATCGGTTGCGCATGGAAAAATTCATTGCGATTGCGGTTATGGCTTTTGCCGCGGGTATTTTATCCGCAGCGGCGGGGGAGTTTAAGAGTTTTAAGCCAGGGCAGATTATGCCCGACAATAATGGCGTGCACATAAACGCCCACGGAGGCGGATTTCTGCATAAGGACGGCGTCTATTATTGGTTTGGAGAGCACAAGACGGAGGGGGCGGGCGGCAATCTCGCAAATGTCGGGGTGCACTGCTATTCGTCAACCGATTTATACAACTGGAAGGACGAAGGCATAGCCCTCGCCGTTTCGGACGACGAGTCGAGCGAGATAGTAAAAGGGTGCATATTGGAGCGCCCCAAGGTAATCTACAACGCTAAGACGGGCAAGTACGTGATGTGGTTTCACCTCGAATTTAGGAGCGCCGACGGCAAGCCCAATTATACTACCGCCCGCTGCGCGCTTGCCGTTGCCGACAAGCCCGCGGGGCCCTATGCTTATGTCGGCAGTTTCCGTCCACAAAAGGGGCGCATGCCCACAGACGGAGAAGTCGCCGACTGCGCGAGCATAGACAAAAGCTTCGACGATGCCCAGATAGATAAGGTTTTGGCCAACAACAATTACAAGATGCTAAAGGGCAGGGGGTTTGCCTTTGTGCGGGACATGCGCGGCAAGGGCCAGATGGCGCGCGACATGACGCTTTTTGTCGATGACGACGCAAAAGCCTATCTGATTTGCTCGAGCGAGGAAAACGCAACCCTTCAGATACACGAGCTTACCGACGACTACCAGAACTTCACCGGGCGTTTCGCGCGCGTGCGCTGTTCCGATTGGAACGAGGCGCCCGCAGTCTTTAAGAAGGGCGGTAAGTATTATTTGTTCGCCTCGTTTTGCACGGGCTGGGCGCCAAACTCCGCGCGCAGTTATGTTTCGGATAGCATATACGGGCCATGGAAGAGCCTTGGAAACCCGGTGGAGGGCACTCCGGAGCAGATGAGAACAACATTCGGCGGGCAGAGCACATATGTAATTCCCGTGGCGGGCAAGAAAGACGCTTTTATATTTGTGGCCGACAGCTGGCGTCCGAAAAACGCCATAGACGGCCGTTATATTTTCCTTCCGGTCGAGTTTGAAGACGGCCGTTTGGTGCTGCGCTGGCGCGACGAATGGGATTTGTCGTTCTTCGACAAGTAATCCCATGCAGGCTGCATATTTTTAAACACTTCTTAAAGACAAAAAGCGCGCGCAATTTCTTGCGCGCGCTTTTTGCCGCATGGCATGCCGGGGATTTTCCCTGCACCGGCGGCGACTGTGCCAGCGGGCTATTTGCCCCAGACAAACTTGTTTATTATCTTCGTATAGCTCTGTATGATTTTTACGACTTTCACGGAGACGTTGTCATCCTGATAATCGGGCGCAAGCAGGGTCTTCTCCTTGTTCTTGCGCATTGCCACGGCCAGATCTATCGCCTGCTCTACGTCTTTTCCGGTTATGCCGCCTATAACCACCGTGCCCTTGTCGAGAACTTCCGGGCGCTCCGTGGAGGTTCTAAGAAGCACTCCCGCAAACCCGAGCATCGCGCTTTCCTCGGATAGGGTGCCGCTGTCGGAAAGCACGCAGAAGGCGTTCTGCTGAAGCTTGTTGTAGTCGAGAAACCCGAAGGGCTCGAGATTTCTGACAAGCTTGTGGAATTTGAAATTTCTGGCCTCTATGAACTTTCTGCTGCGCGGGTGGGTCGAATAGACCACAGGCATCTTGTAGCGCTCTGCAATATTGTTTATCGCCCCCATCAAAGACATAAAGTTCTTCTCGTTGTCGATGTTTTCCTCCCTGTGGGCGGAAACCAGTATGTATTTGCCCTTGGAAAGCCCCAGCTTTGTAAGAACTTTGCTCGAGGAAATCTTTCTTTCGTGAGCAAGCAGAACCTCCCTCATGGGCGAGCCAGTCACAAATATGTGCTCCTTGCGTATTCCCTCTGAAAGCAGATAGCGGCGGGAATGCTCGGTGTAGGGCAGGTTGACGTCGGAAATGTGGTCGACGATTCTGCGGTTTATCTCCTCGGGCACATTCTGGTCGAAACAGCGGTTGCCCGCCTCCATATGGAAAATGGGTATCTTTAGGCGCTTGGCCGATATCGCCGATAGCGCGGAGTTTGTGTCCCCCAATATCAAAATGGCGTCGGGCTTTTCCTTCGAGAGAACCTCGTAGGACTTTGTTATGATGTTGCCCATAGTCTCTCCGAGAGTCTTGCCCACGCTGTCGAGATAATAGTCCGGCTGCCTCAAGCCCAAATCCTTGAAAAATACCTCGTTTAACGAGTAGTCCCAATTTTGCCCCGTATGCACAAGTACATGGTTAAAATACCTGTCGCAGGCCTTTATGCATTCCGACAACCTTATTATCTCGGGACGCGTCCCTATGATAGTCATAACCTTTAGCTTTTCCATCTGCATGTTTCCTTCCGTGGCTTTGTGGGAAAATATCTATGCCGTTTTCTGCCGCGAGAAACGGTCAAACGTTTTCCGCGTATGTGTCCGGCTTTTCGGGAGAGAAGGCCTCGTTGGCCCACATTACGGTTACCAAATCCCCGGATCCTATGTTTGTTATGTTGTGCGCATATCCCGTAGGTATGTCGACAACCTCGAGCTTGTCCGAACTTACGATATACTCGAACACGTCGTCAGACCCAAACTTCTTAAATTTTATCGACGCCTTTCCTGACACCACAAGAAACTTCTCGTTCTTGGAGTCGTGCCAGTGGTTTCCTTTTGTCACGCCGCTTTTTGTGATGTTCACCGATACCTGCCCGCGCTCCGGCGTGCGTAGAAACTCCGTAAAGCTTCCGCGCGCGTCTATGTGCATTTTTAGCGGATATGAAAACTCCGCCTCGGGCAGATAACTTAGGTATGTGCTGTACAGCTTAGTCTCCAGGGAGCCAGGCTTTGTGTACGGAACTTCCAGATTGTCCCGCGAGGCCTTGAAACTTCTTATGGTGTCTGCTATGTAGCCGAGCTTCGCGCGGTGCGTGACGGGAACTACGCAGAAGCCGTCCTCAACCGTCTCTCTGCCTGCGAGAGCCTCCATGAGGGCGTCGAGCAGGTCGTCTATGTACACGACGTGCATGTCGGTGTTGGGGTCGTTTATCCTTATCGGCTCTCCCCTGGCGATGTTGTGGCAGAAAGTGGCTATTGCGCTGTTGTAGTTGGGCCTGCACCACTTGCCGAATACGTTTGGCAGCCTGTAAACAAGCACTTTTGCGCCCGTCTTTTTGCCGTATTCAAAAATATAGTCCTCGGCTGCCTTCTTGCTCTTGCCGTACGGGTTGTCCAATGCGGCCTGTATGGAGGAAGTTATAAGCACCGGAGCCTTGTTGCCTGCGCCCGCAAGCTTGCCGAGAAGCTCCGTCGTAAAGCCGTAGTTGCCCTCCATAAATTCCGCGGCGTCCTTCGGCCTGTTCACCCCCGCAAGATGAAATACGAAACCGCAGTCCCTGACGGCGGAATCCAAAACCTCTTTCGGGGTGTCCAAATCAAAGGCTACAACATTTGCGTATCCCGAATTCTTCAGCCTGCAAAGCAGGTTTTTCCCGACAAACCCGCCTGCCCCGGTCACAAGAATCTTCACTTTGCGGCGCTCTTCCATTTTGCAAGCTCGTCTTGTATGTAGTTTAGCTCCAGAAGCTTCTCCTTTATTTCCGGAACGCCGAGCTGCTGCGTATTGTTCGAGTTGTACTCCTCCATGGACGAGAAGTTCTCGTTACCCTTTTCAAAATACTTGTCGTAATTTAAGTCGCGAGAATCCGTCGGGATCCTGAAGAAATTTCCCATATCCATCGCGCGCACATACTCCTCCCGCGTTAGGAGGGTCTCGTATAGCTTCTCGCCGTGGCGCACGCCTATTATTTTCGGATTGTATTCCACCCCGAAAATTTCGCATACGGCCCTGCCCAAATTCTCTATCGTGCAGGCCGGCGCCTTCTGGACCATTATGTCTCCCGGGTTGCCGTTTTCAAAGGCGAATATGACAAGCTCCACAGCCTCCTCCAGGCTCATTATGTAGCGCGTCATAGACGGCTCCGTGACGGTGATGCGCTCCCCGGCCTTTATCTGCTCCACAAAAAGCGGTATCACAGAGCCCCTCGAGCACATGACATTGCCGTAGCGCGTGCCGCAGATCATCGTATTTGCGCTGGTGCGGGAGCGCGCCACAAATACCTTTTCCATCATGGCCTTGGATATGCCCATGGCGTTGACGGGGTAGGCTGCCTTGTCGGTGGAAAGGCATATCACCTTCTTTACTCCTTCGTCTATTGCCGCGGATAGGACATTGTCTGTGCCTATGACGTTGGTCTTTACAGCCTCCATCGGGAAGAACTCGCAGGAGGGAACCTGCTTGAGAGCCGCCGCGTGGAATACGAAGTCGACCTCGTCCATGGCCGAGCGCACGGAAGAAATGTCGCGCACGTCGCCTATGTAGAACTTCAGCTTGGGATTGGCGTATTGCTTGCGCATGTCGTCCTGCTTTTTTTCGTCGCGCGAAAATACCCTTATCTCGCCTATGTCCGTATTCAAAAATCTCTTCAGTACGGCGTCTCCGAATGAACCCGTGCCTCCTGTTATCAGAAGTGTTTTACCCTTAAAAATAAACATTGGATTGAAAATTGTTAAAAGTACTAAAATCATCTTCTAAAAATATGAAAAAGTCAAAGATTTTTCAGAACGCCGTTTTGCTGCGTTTTCCGCAGGGATTCGTCTTTGGGGGCGCTTTATTGTTTGAAAAGGCCGGATTTTTTGTTCAGTATCCGCCAAATGAGAATCTTTTCGGCTTTGAATTTCAGAACATTGTCGGCGGCGTTCATATGCCTGCTTTTAGGCTCCTCCGCATGGATTCTGTCCGGCTCGACCAGGCCGACCCTTCTTTTCATGCTTCTTGTATCATGCGCGGCGTTCTCATGCGCGGTGTTTGCCGTCGCTTTCCCGCGCGCCGCGGGGATAGGGGGGGTTAGAAACCCGTTCGCCTTCTCCGGATTCTGGTTTGGTGCGCTGTTCCTGGTGTTGCTTCTCGTCCAGATTTCTAATCCGTCAGCGCGTTTTATACAGGCGGACGGATACTCTTCTTTGGAATTTGTAAAGCACATTCCCTATCTGCCTTCCTGCGTGGAAAACTCCTTCGACAGGGGAGGGGCTTGCAACTTTTTCGCCCAGGCTCTCATGTTGCTTATGTTCTCTGCGGCCGCGTATGCGGTGTTTTCAAAAAGAGTCTGCGTGTTGGCCGCTTTGGCGGTGTTTGTATTGAGCTCGTCGGCCATGGCCGCCTTTGCCATAGTCCAGAAGAAGCTTGGCGCGCCAGCCATATATTGGACTTACGAGGCAAACGGCGTATTCTTCGGAACTTTCTTCCTCGTGAACGTTTCCGCGGCGTTCTTTAACGCCGCGCTGGTTTCCTCGGCCGTGCTTTTTGTCTCCGTTAAAAACATTTTTAAAAGCTCACGCCTGTACCGTTGTTTTTCTTATTCCGCGCTGGCTCTTTGCGCAGTTTTGAACATGGCTGCGGTTGTGGTGTCCTCCAGCAAGGGAGGGATTGCTTCGATGCTGCTTATATTAGCTGGCATTTTCGTGGTAGAGGTGTTCAGGTTCTTCTATGCAAGGTTTTCGTTTGTCGCGAGCGTTGCGTTTCTGGGGGCGGTATCCTTTGCCTCCATAGCCCTGGCTGCCTTGATTTTCTTCTCCCCAGGAGGGGGCGTATCAGACGCCGAGGCGCGCTTCTTAAAGCGCGATACCATGGGCTCTGCGCTTTCCAGGGTCGCCATAAACAAAGTTGCCTTCGACGTGTTTTGCGAATATCCCGTCTGGGGCGTGGGAGCGGGCGGTTATCCGTATTACACCGTGCCGAAGATGGTCTCAAAACAGAATTCACTCGATCAAAAACCGTCGGCGGCATTCAAGGCCCATTGCGATTTTCTCGGATTCCTTGTGGAATTCGGCATAGTGGGCACGTCGCTTATAGTGTGCGCCCTGCTCGCGGCTGTCCTGCGCGCATGGAAGCTGCGCGCCCGCCTGAACAATGCAAATCTGATTGCGGGGGTAGGCGTCCTGGGAATTCTCTTTCACGGACTGGTAGATATGCCCCTAAGAATATCTTCCACCATGTTGGCGTTCGTATTCCTTGTGGTGGTTTTCATATCGCCTCTCGCCCGCAGACGGGATTTATACAACTGAACCTCCCTCCATGATTTTCGGAGGCTCTTTCCCGCGCCCGCATTGAAGTAATCTGCCGCGCCGCAAAAAAAAACCTGCAGCTTTACTGCAGGTTTTTTTGGCGTATTTTCTGTGGCTACTTGACTAATTCCACTCCGTCGGGCAAATCGAGCTTGTATTCAGGCTTGCCGTCGGCCCCCGCGGAGTAGCTGGCCTTTATCACCCCGCGCGGGGTCGGATATTTCGCGCTTGCCGACTTCTCGAAGAAATTTGGCTTTGCGCTGACTTTGCTCCACCCCGGAGCCTCCTGCCTTACGCCAAGCAGTATCTTGGGAATCAGGAACAGCGGATGCGCGCTCCATGCGTGCGAAAGCGACGGACTGTTCTTGAAATTTTCAAATGTGCTTCCGTATTCGGCCATCTCGCTCCAGCGCGACTTTATAAATTCGTAGCACTCCTTCTCATGCCCCTCCTTTATCATCAGCTCGAGCACGTACACAGCCCAGTAGGATGACGGGTCGTTCGGCTTTACCTCACCCTTCAAATAGGGCATTATTATATCGCGCTTGGCCTTTTCAAAGTCGAACTTCAAATTGCAAAGCTTTCCGAGGACTTGCGCGTGTATGGAAGTCTCCTTGCTGGCGGCTCCGTTGTTGTCCAAGCCGTCTACCACCAGAGATTCCGAATTTACAAGGTGCTTTTGCGCCGCCGCCCTGAGCTTGTCGGCCTTATCTTTGTAGCGCTTGGACTCCCCGGGCATGCCTGCGGCCTCCGCCATGTCGGAGAGCCTGTCCAAGGCGTGCAGCAGCCACAGGTTTAGAACCGTGGGCTGGCCCTCCTTCTGTATTTTCGTCCAGTCGAGGAACAGCCAGTAGCGCGGGTCGTATTTGACAAGGCCGCTCTTTGGGTCGGTCATGGTGTCGAAATATGCGAGTATGCCGTCGGCCGTGTCCTTGTGCTCCTTGAAGGCGGATATGTCGCCAGTCTGCCAGTAATAGTCCCACAGGGTAAGTATCCAGACAAGGTTGAAGTCCGGCAGAATGCAGGAGTGGGCGATGGTCGGCGCGTGCCCGTAAAGCAGCCCGTTGGGAACTTTCTGCCCCGTCATTATGCGTATGCCGCGCCTTAGCAGCGAGGCGTCGTTCTCTAACATAAAGGTATTCCAGCTTTGCACGCGCGCGTCTCCCCACCACATGGCCTGCTCGCGCCAGGGCGTATCAACATATGCGTCGAGAGCGCATACCCTCTGGCCGTTGCGGCAAGCCATCCAGAGCTTGTTGACGTAGTCGTTGGAGCACGAGAAGTTTCCAGCCCCGTCGAGCGGGTAGGAGGCCCTGCGCAGCTTCAGGGCGACCTGCAGGTTGTCCGATGAACTCTCCCTTACCCTGACTATCGCGTATCTGAAGCCCATGGAGTGGAAGAACTGCCAGAAGTTGTCTCCCTGAGCGCATATCAGGCGGTCTGCGAGCGATATTTTGCTGTGGGTGAAAGTCTCTATGCTTGGCGTGAGGTTCTTTGCCCTTTCGGAGAATTGAATGTCCACTATTTCCCCGCCCTTGGCGCCTTTTATGTCGAGTATGGGCATGCCCACAACGGTTTGTCCGAAATCGAATATGTAGCTTTTGAATTTTCCTTCCGGAATGGCCCCGACCTTGGCGGAATCGAGGTCTCCGGAGGCGGGGGAATGTTCCACCCCCTCGTCGAGCAGCAGGGCTGATATGTTCCTGACAAACCTGCCGGTGTTCTTAGATACCCCCGACGCTTCCGCAATAAGCTTTGCGCCTAATACCTCGTCCTCCTTCAGCATCTTTGTGCCGCGGGGCTCGAGATTGTAATATGGCATGGCGTTATAGACGTATGTGGAGTATATGCCCTTCCATTTGGAGTCGTCGAAATTCTCCGCGAACCAGTCTTGGCTTTCCTCGCGCAGGTCAACCTGCTCCTGCGCGCCCGTAATTTGAATGGAGAAGGGCACTGTATCGCGCGCAACCCCGCTTTGCCGTCTGGCTTTCCAGGATCTGTTCGATACGACAACGGGCTTGCCGTCCGCCTCAAGGCAGAATAGGAGCGCTCCGGCCTGGCCCTCTGTCCTGTACCCGAAAGAGCTTTTGCCCGGGCTGTACACCCTTACGGCTATCCTGTTCTTGCCCTCCTTGAGGTACTTTGCCGCGTCGAAGATGTCGCAAGGCTGCGATATCTGGTAGCCGCGCGCGGGGCCGCTTGATACGTATTGGCCGTTTATGTAAAGCCTGTACGCCTGGTCCGCGCTTATGAGCAGCTTTGCGGTCTTTGGGGCCGACGGCAGCGTGAATGTCTTTGCGTACAACGTATAGAGGTTGTACGGATCGTCCTCCGGATTGCTCGCAAATATCCAGTTTGCCTTTTTTACCGAATCGGGAATTTCCCCGTAAGTTTCGAGCGCGGCGCTTGCCGTTGAACTAAAAAATGCGGCGCATAATGAAAAAAACATGCCTGCGCCAAAAATAATCCTCCTGAAATTTTCCATGGAGGAATTATTTTAATAAAATCTTTGCGGGGCAAGCTTTTTGTGGCTTTTTGTGGCTTTACCACTTTTTAAACACCACAAATACCGCCAATATCATAAGCGCGAAACCCGCGATATGGTTCCACTTGATTTCCTCTTTCAGATAGAGGGCGGAAAAAACCAAGAACACAAGGAGGGTTATGGTCTCCTGCATGGTTTTAAGCTCGGCAACGGACAGATATTTGTTTCCTATGCGGTTTGCGGGAACCTGAAAGCAGTACTCGAAAAACGCCACCGCCCAGCTTGCGGGAATTACTATCCAAAGGGCCGCGTCCTTGAATTTCAGATGTCCGTACCAGGCGAACATCATAAAACAGTTCGCTATCAGGAGCAATAGGGTTGGAAGGATATATTTCACAGCGGTATTGTTTTTTAAATGGGTTTAAAGGGCGCTCCGGGTCTTTTTCAGCTTGGCATCGCGCCTTTTTTTGAGCATGGAAGTCGCCAGCGAGGAGAGTATTATAACCATGGCGCTAAGCCCCGCGATTGCCTCGGGTATTTCGGCGCTCGCGCTTATGAACATGGTCGTTGCAAGGGCTCCCACGGCCCAATGCGCGCCGCTTTCAAGGTGGGCGAAACTTTTGAGAGTGCGCCGCTCAACCATGTAAACGGTAAAGGAGCGCACGAACATCGCGCCTATGGCAAGGCCTGTTGACATTATAATAACGTCCTTAGTTATCGCAAAGGCGCCAAGAACGCCGTCGAGCGAAAAAGACGTGTCTATCAGTTCAAGGTACGCAAACGCGGCAAAACCCGCCCCGACCTTTCCTCCGGAATTCTCCGCCGCCCCTACAAAAAAGTTTATAAGCGCATAGCAGGCCACCCCGGCTATTCCCGAAAGGAAAACCTCCTCTCGCATCTGCGCTTCCACGAAAGCCGTCTCTGCTGCCACCGCCAGGCAGGTCAGAGTTCCTGGCAAAAACCTCACCCTGCCGAGGGTCGACAGCTTTCTTTCAAGCGGTCTTATCCAGAAAGTTTGGGCGTCTTTTGTGGGATTTAGAAAATAGTGGAAAAACAGCATGAACAAGAACGCCCCGCCGAAGCTTACCAGAGGCGCGTGTATCATGTGCAGGCATTCCTCGTATTTTGCAGTGTCGTTTAGAACCCAATCGAGCACCGTTGATATTGGCGTATGGGCAAAAATGCAAACCAGCAGTATGGGAAAGAGAAATCTTGTTCCGAAAACCGCTATGAGTATTCCCCATGTCAGGAAGCGCACGCGCCATTTCTCAGACATCTTTTCCAGGCGCTTGGCGTTTACTATTGCGTTGTCGAAGGACAAAGCCACTTCAAGGGCGCCGAGGAACAGAACCGCCTCCATGGCCGCCGATATGCTCGACCCGGATCTATGCGCCCAGTAACCCGCAAAAGCAAACCCCAAGAAGGTCACCAGAGCCGAAAACGAGAAATATCTGAATATATGCATAAATAAAGTATGTGATTGCATATCCTTTGCGCCGCCAGGCAAGCAAATTTTTCATATTCGCATTTTTAAATGCCCCGTTTTTGCTTTTGCGGCGCCAGCAAAAAATATCTTGAATAAACGCGCTAAATAGGCTTGAGCAGGCCGGTGTTTTTTAGAAAATTTTACCCATGATGCACTCATGGTTATTCTATGCTCTCCTTTCCGCGATAATGGCCGCTCTTGTAGGAGTTTTCGGAAAGGTTGGGCTTCGCGATATGGATGCAAATGCGGCAACCGCCGTGCGTGCGGTTATAATGGCGCTGTTTTTATTTTGCGTCGTGCTTGCCCGCGGGGGAACGGGGGCGTTTTCCTCCATATTTTCCAACGGCAGGGGCGTCTTGTTTGTGGTTCTAAGCGGAATTGCCGGCGCTCTTTCCTGGCTGTTTTACTTCCTCGCCCTCAAAGACGGAAAAGTATCCCAGGTGATGCCCATAGACAAGCTCAGCGTGGTTTTTGCAAGCGTCATTGCGGTTCTATTCCTGGGCGAGAGCATATCTCTTACGTCGGCTGTGGGCATATTGATGATTGCCATGGGGGCTATTTTCGTTGCGCTCTGAGGGCCGAAAAAGCTTTTTTCCCCGCAATATAATAAAAAACGGAGCACGGCAAAACGCTCCGTTTTTTATTTGCGCACTGTTAAGAATATTTTTTATCAGGCGGTCTATGCAGTCTATTATTCTCCTATTTGCATTTGGCCATAGGGAGATGCCATAGTCCGGGCTCTAATGCAGCCTTGCTGCAATAAAAAGCTCTACCCGAGCTTTGCGCTTATGAGCCAGAGAAGGTCCGAGAGCCTGTTTAAATAGACAAGGGGCATGTCCCTTGCAAGCATGCCCGCGTCCTTAAGCGCCACCACGCACCTTTCCGCCCGTCTGGTTTGCGCCCTTGCCAGCGACAGCGCCGCCGAACACGGGCTTGCGCACGGCTGTATCCAGCCCTTGAATGACACCCCCTCTTTTTCGATGGACTCTATGTTGCCCTCTAAGAACTTCAGGTCGGAATCTTCAAGCAGGGGTATGGATCTTTCCTCCAGCTTGCTGAAATCCTCCTTGTCGGTTGCCAGTTCCGTCATGGCCTTGACCAGGGCCAGCTGCACGGTCTCAAGCAGCTTGTCCAAATCGGAATCCTGGTTGAAGGACCTCGCAAGCCCTATGGTAGCTGAAAATTCGTCCACAGCCCCGTAGGCCTGGGTTCTTTCGCAGGCTTTTGAAACACGTCTGCCGAACATGAGGCTTGTGGTGCCCAAATCTCCGGTCTTAGTGCTGATTCTCATGGCTACATCTTCTTTAGGGGTTCTATGGACAGAAGCCTCAGGCCGGTCTCGAGCACCCCGAGAGTGCGCGCGCAGAGCATGAGCCTGCGCGCCCTTACGGCAGCGTCGTCTACAATAACCTTGTTGGCGTTGTAGAAGCTCGAGAACAGCCCCGCTAGCTCGTACAGGTATGTGCACAGATAGTGCGGCCGCAGCTCCGCCAGAGTCATTTCAAAGACGGAGGGCAGCGCAACGAGCTTCTTTGCCAGCGCAAGCTCCTGCTCGGTCTCGGGGGCGGATGCCTCGCTCGAAAAATCCGTATCCAAGGGCACAGATGCTTTTCTGAAAATGGAGTGTATGCGCGCGGCGGCGTAGAGCAGATATGGGGCGGTGTTGCCGTCGAAAGCAAGCAGCTTGTCCCAAGAGAACAGGTAGTCCCCGGTTCTGTTTTGCGAAAGGTCCGCGTATTTCAGGGCCGCTATGCCGACAGTTTCGGCTATCGCCTGGGCTTCGTCGGCAGGGGTTTCGGGAGACTTTTCCAAAACTATCTTCTTGGCCCTCGATACGGCTTCGTTTATCAGCTCGCGCAGGCGTATGGGTTCCCCGCTCTTTGTCTTGATTGCCTTGCCGTCCGGCCCGAGTATGGTGCCGAACCATACGTGCCTTAAGTCGGGCAGGGGATAGCCCTTGGCTCCAAACCATTTGCCCACCGTCATAAACAGCTGCTTGAAATGGTCCTGCTGCCTGCCGTCGGTGACATATATAATCTCCTTTGCGCCGAAGTGCTCCGTGCGGTACAAAACTGTGGCCAAGTCCGTGGAGGCGTAGTTAGAGGCGCCGTCCTTCTTCCTTATTATGAAGGGCTGGTTCTTGAAGCGCTCGTCGTCCCGGAAGAATACGACAAGGGCGCCCTGGTCCTCCTCTGCCATGCCGCAAGAGGTAAGCTCGTCGTAAATCCTGCCGACTTTGTCCCTGTAGAACGACTCTCCGAGCGTGACGTCGCACGTAAGAGACATTATCTTGTATATCTTGTCGAATTCTACCTTGCTAATCTCCGTTATCTTGCGCCACAAAGCGGTATTCTCCGGATCCCCGTTCTGGAGCTTTACCAGCTCCTCGCGCGCCTTGTCAGCCGCCTCGGCGGAGTTCTTCACCTCGGCGCTGCCGGCCTTGTACATTCTCTCCAAGTCCTCCAGCGGGTTTTCATGCTCGGCGTCGAGATCGTATTTCTGGCTCTTTATGCCGTAAATGAGTATCCCGAAGTTCGTGCCCCAATCGCCGATATGGTTGTCGCAGATTACGTCTCCGCCGCAGAACCTAACTAGCCTGTTTATAGCCTCGCCTATGACCATGGGCCTTAGATGCCCTACATGCATCTGCTTTGCGGTGTTGGGCGAGGGGTAGTCTATCACAATTTTCTTGCCGTCGTAGAATTTCGACGCGGCTTTTTCCAGTTCCTTGGCCCCGCTGAATTTCAGAAGCCACGCGTGCAGAAATTTCGGCGTGAGGGCGAAGTTTATGAAGCCAGGCCCGGCTATCGAGACTTGCACGAGGCTTTCGTCAAAATCCCTGTCCGCGCGCAGCGCCTCTACGAGCTTTTCCCCGAGCGCGCGCGGGTTTGCCTTTTTGCTCTTTGCGAGAGCCAATACCCCGTTTGCCTGAAAATCCCCGAAGCGCGGGTCGGCCGGGCGCAGTTTCGCGTCGAAGGTTCCGTCGAAACCGGGCAGGGTTGCCGCGGCTTTCTCGAGTAGCCTTTCCAATTCTTTCGCTGGGTGAAACCAAATATCCATAATATAAAAATTTTTAGGCGGAACATACGGACAACCCGCGCCCTTTGCAAGACGCTTTTTGCGCCTAATTGGCCATTGGATAGTCCCGATACTTCTTGACGAGGAGGGGCCGCGGACATAGTTTTTATACGACTTTTTTATAAACCGACATTTATATAAGCTTATGTTTACTGGAATAGTAGAGTCTACAGGAAGGGTTTTGAATTTTGCGGAGGGGAAAGATTCGTGGCTGTTGGAGGTTGCCGCGCCTAATTCTATCGCCGCCGGGCTAAAAAAGGGCGATTCCCTCGCCAACAACGGCTGCTGCCTTACGCTTGTAGGGGCGCAGCGCCTGTCTGACGACGAGATAAAGCTGTCTTTCGACCTCCTGGACGAGACCGTCCGCCTTACGAGTTTCGACGGCCTTAAAAACGGGGCGCTTGTAAATTTGGAGCGTCCGCTCGCCGCGGGCGACAGGCTCGGCGGGCATTTTGTATCGGGGCATGTTGATTTCAAGTCGTCTGTCATGGCGTTTGAAAAGCGCGGCAAGAACTACTACCTTAGGGTCTCCGTGCCGCGCGAATTCATCAAGTATGTAGTTTACAAGGGGTCCATCGCCATAGACGGGATTTCGCTTACCATAGCGGAGGCGCATGAAGACTCCCTCGCCGTATGGCTTATACCGCATACGCTGAAAGTCACCAACCTGTCGGAGTGCTTCGTAGGCAAGTTCGTGAACCTCGAGTTCGATTTGCTCGCAAAGTATGTGGAGAAAATCGCGCTCGGACGGCGCGACGACAGCCCCTACCAGCCCAAGGATTAAATGTCTAAAGCGCGCAAGATACGCGGCCTTGTAAAGATGTCCAAAAGAAGGGGGATTTTCGCCCTCTTTTGGGCTTTGTTTTTCCTTGCTCTGTTCTGGTACGACGCCCGGTACGGGATTTTAGACTCGTTTTCCATACTCGAGGAACCCCACCAGGTAAGGGTGCGCGCCCCTGGCAAGGATCCGGCCTTTGCAAAGAGGCTGGGCGAGGCGGGGAATTCTACCGCGGAAAGGCGGAAGTCCGCTTCGGCAAAGCCCGCCGGAGCGGTAAGGGTATGCTCCTTCAATGTGAAGAATTATTTTGTTTCAAACAGGCATGTCGGCGGGGTGTGGCGCTCGGAGTATCCAAAACCCGCTTCGGAAAAGCGCGCCATAAGAAAGATACTCCTGGATATAGACGCTGACGTGCTCTTGCTTCAGGAGATGGGTTCATACGAGTATATGGAGGAGCTTCTCGACGCGCTTTCCAAGGAGGGGCTAGACTACTCCTACTACACTTTGTCCTCGGGGGCAGATAACAGCAGGCATTTGGGCATAGCCTCGAAGATTAAAATTGCCGAAGTTTACGCCTCGGGGGGTATGGACTTTGCGGTGGGCTCGGAGTTGAAAAGCTCTCCGAGGGGGGTGTTGCTCGTGGGGTTTGCGCGCCCGGACGCTCCGGGGGAATTTTGGTTTGCGGGCACTTTGCATTTAAAGAGCAAATTCGGCGCCAAGAAGGCCGACGGGCTGTTCAACGCGTATAGAAGCGCGGAACTCTCGCGGCTGCTTAAGTATGTCCGCGCGAAGGTGTCTGGCCGTCCCGCCGTGGTGGCGGGAGATTTTAACGACGAGCCATTTGAAAAGCATATTTCCGACGTTTTAAGGGAGTCCGAATTTTCCTACATAGTTCAGGGAGATTCCCGCGGCAGGCCCTACTCGTACTTTTGGAAGCGCAAATCGGTAAATTACGTTTACGACTTCTTCATAGCCAATTCTTCCGCGAAGGCATGGGCCTCCGCGCCGATAGTCTACGGCATAGACCTTTCGGCGAGCGACCACAGCGCGGTTTATACCGATTTGAAATTTCCTTCCGCTGAGGTTTTGCGTTCAAACTGACGGCGTTTGTTTGTATCTTTCCCGTAGGCCTTCGGCCCGATTTGGAGGGGGCGCATCGCCGGCCGTTTTGCTACAGGCGCTCCCTGCCTTTGCCGAAATATCTCATCTGCCTTGAGGATATTGCGCTTATAAGGAGTATCCACACTAAACATACAAGGGCTATGCAGACGGAAGTGTAGCAAGACAGGTATATCCTCATTCTAAAAACGTCCCCGCCGAGTTTTTCGACCATATAATCGTTGAAGAATACCATAACCAGCGCATACAGGTTCAGAAACCACCAATTTAGCACGAACGCGTAGCCGTATGAAGACATCTTCAAGCCTATCGCCTTCAGTGAGGTCTTGTATATGTCTTTTAACGCCTTGAAGGGCGCTATCAGGTTTATAAACGGTATGAAGAAACTCCACGCCGAAAATGAGGGGGAAATGGTCAGCGACCTGTCCATAGCGCGCGCGTTTAACGCCGCGGCGTATATCCACTTAAAACCTGTCCTCAGTAAGACTAAAAACAGCAGGAAAAGAATGAGGGATATAAGCGTATTTGTGTTCTTCAGGACATTTGCGGCTATCTCGCCCTGGAGCGCAGACTCGAAGCGGCCGTTTATAATTTTGTCGAGGTGCCTGAGCAGCAGAAAATTAAACCCTACGGTGGATAGGTTGGCTATAGCAAACGCCGCCAGCATGGGTCTGAAAAACATTGTCGCAGTTGTTATTCTGCGGTTTGATTCAGAATACCTATTGGCGGAAAGCTTTAAGAAAAGGGAGGAATCCTTCAAGGCGAGCCAGCCTTTCTGGCCTTTTATCCAGACTTTCGTTTCGTCATTTACGAGGCCTTCGTTGTAGCACCTGCTTATGTCGAAATCCGGCATCGGACCGATCTTCTTGCCTTCATTTACATAGTACCACATATTCAGAAAACATAAAAAAACAGCCGTCTTCCCCCGACAGCGTTATTATTTCCCAATGCAAAAGTTGGAGAAAATTTTGTCAAGTATGTTTTCGCAGTCCAACTTTCCGACTATGCGGCCTAGCGCCTCCAGCGCCTCGCGCAAATCCGAAGAGGCCAGCTCTATGGGGCTGCCGTTCCTCATGGCCTCCTTTGCCGAATCTATCAGCGCGGCGGATTCGTCGAGAATGCGCGCGTGGCGCGCGCTGACTAATATGTCGTCCGCGGCCGCCCCCAGGTGGTGGGAGTCTATGAGGCTTATGGCTTCTTCCTTTAGGGCGTCTATGCCGTCTTCGTTCAGGCACGATATCCTCACTCTGCGCCACTTGGGCATGAAACTCTCCGCGAGCGGGTTCGACGGCAGGTCGGATTTGTTCAAGACCAGAATGGAATTTTCGGGGCCGAAGTTCTTCGTGATCCATTCAGGCAGGGCGGGGGGGGGGCAGGAGGCGTCGAGCGTAAAGAAAAGCAGGTCGGCTTTTTTTATCTTTTCCTCCGCCTTTTCAACCCCGCGGGATTCTATGGAGTCCGAAGCGTCCCTGAGGCCTGCGGTATCCGTAAGGTTCACGCGGTGCGGCCCGAACACCGCCTGTTCGCGTATATAGTCCCGGGTTGTGCCGGCGCGGCTGTCGACTATGGCCCTGTCCGAGCCGAGCAGCGCGTTTAGCAGGGACGACTTCCCCGCATTGGGCGCGCCTGCTATGACTATGTTTATGCCCCCGTGCACTAAAGCCGAATATTTTGAAGTCTTTGCCAGGCTTTTTATTTCCGCCGATAGTTTTTCAAGCCTTTGGGCAATTTCCTCGGCGCTTTGCTGCTCTATTTCCTCCTCGGGAAAGTCTATATATGCCTCGAGCAGGGCGCAGACGTCCAAAAGCCTTTGGCTGAAGGCGCCTATGCGCTTGCCCAGCTCGCCGTCGAGCTGCATTTGCGCTGCCTTGAGGGCGCGGGCGCTTCTTGCGCCTATCAGCAGCCCCACAGCCTCGGCCTGGGACAGGTCCATCTTGTCGTTGCAAAACGCCCTGCGCGTAAACTCCCCGCCCTCGGCCGCGCGCGCCCCGCGCAAGATGAGGTCGTCTATTATATTCTGTATTATAAAAGGGTTGCCGTGGCAGGATATTTCCAGCATGTCCTCGCCCGTGTACGAATGGGGGGCCTTGTATAGAGTGAATATCACATCGTCGAGAAGGTCCCCTTTGGCTGACGCGTACCTTCCGTAGCAGGCCTTTCTCGCCTTTAATTCTTTGGCGTCTTTGCCGAAGCACTTCGAGGCGAGCCCAAAGCATTTATTCCCGCTGAGCCTAATCAGCGCAACGGCTGATTCCGCAGAGGGGGTGGAAAGCGCAACTATCGTCTCTTCCTGTCTATCTGTCATTTTTTCTCTTTGCCTCAGCCCTCAAAGCGTTGAAGAACATCAATCCGGCGCAAAGCGCAAAGCATAGCCCGCCGACGGAGGCACCGTCTGCATAAGCCTTTAAGCGCACAAGGCCCGTCTTTTCCTTAAGGCTGATTTTCTCAGCCTTCTGCTCATCCGTGAGCGTTGAGGAAAAGAACGAATACGCCCCGAGAAACGCCGAGATTCCCACGAAAAACGCGGTCAGGTATATGGCCGCTTTTTGGGCCTTTGAAAGCTTTGTCTTGCGGGAGTTCACGGGCGCCTTTTTTCGACCGCCTTTCCGAGCGCGTCAAGGTTTAGCCTGTCGCCAGCTTTGATGCCGTTTTTTGCAAACCAGCCGCTGTTCATCTCTATGCAGTAGTATATCTTGTCCGACGCAGACTCCACCGGATCCAGGCTGCGCGGATACAGCCTTTTTATCTCGAGAATTTTCCCGTCAGAATCCAAATACGCCAGATCTAGCCCTATCAGGGTGTTTTTCATCCAGAACGACATTTTCTGCGGGGCGTCGTAAACAAATATCATGCCGTCGTTTTCCCCCAGGCTTTTTACGCCCATCAATCCGCGCGCCTTTTCAGAGTCGGACATTGCCAGGCGCGCGCGGAACGGCTTTCCGCCTATTTCCATGTAAAAATAGGTGTCGAAACCCTCCGTATTCTTCTTGGACGGGGAATCTGAGCATGCCTGAAACAGTGACGCGCACATAACCACCACCATTGCAAGCGCGGCGCGAAATGCAAATTTCATGATTTTTACTCTGTACAAGCGCCGGCTTTAGGCAATCATTTTCGTCATGAAAAGGGAGACACTTCTATACGCCTCTGCGGATTCCTCTGCGGACATGTTATATTTTGCAAAGACCTTTGTGCCAGACGCGTTTTTCGCATTTACCCGCAGGGGCAAAAAATGCGCGCTCGTGCATCCCCTTGAGATAGGCAGGCTGCGCAGGGAGTCGGACTTCGACGAATGTTTTGACGCCGCCGAAATTTCGAAGAAATATTTTACCCTCTCCGACGCCGACACCGCCGCCGCTCTTTTTAAGTCTTTGAAACTGTCCTGTTTCAGGGTTCCTGCGGATTTCCCCTCTTTGCAGCTGGAGCGGTTGCGCTCAAAAGGTTTGGATATAGAGGTTGCCTCGGAACCCATATTTCCGTCCCGCGAGGTAAAAAGCCCGGAGGAGGCGCGCCTGGTATCCAGGGCAAACGCCGCAGCCGCGGCGTGCTACAAGGCCCTTGCCGACATCCTTGCCGAATCGAAGATTTCCTCTGGCAGGCTCGTATGGCGCGGGGCCGCGCTCACGAGCCAGATTGCAAAGTACGAGCTCGAAAAGGTTGCCCTTTCAATGGACGCGGAAATAAAGCGCACCATACTCGCCTGCGGCGACCAGGCGTGCGACCCGCATTGCGAGGGCTACGGCGACATAAAGCCCAACAGCCTGATAGTTGCCGACATCTTCCCCCGGCTCAAGAGCAGCGGATACTACGGCGACATGACCAGAACATTTCTTAAGGGAAGGCCAAACTCCGCTCAGGAGAGGCTTGTAAAAACCGTTCTCCAGGCCCAGAAAAACGCGATAAGGGCCGTCAAGGCGGGCGTGGTTGCAAGTTCGGTCCACGGCGGGGTGTGCTCGTATTTTGAATCGAAAGGCTATTTTACGGAGTTTAAAGACGGCGCCTGGGGCGGCTTCTTCCACGGTACGGGGCACGGGGTGGGGCTTGATATCCACGAGGCTCCCCGCCTCGGGTTGGCCGACAACGTCTTGAAGGAGAACTCCGTAGTGACGGTGGAGCCTGGCCTTTATTACAGGGGCTTGGGCGGCTGCAGAATTGAGGATTGCGTCCTTGTTTGCAAAGACGGCGCAAAGAAACTCTCGAAATACAATTACGATTGGGTCATAGCCTAACTCATATGTATTGTTGAAATTATGGACGCGACTTGGGACGCAAAAGGGTACGATTCAAGCTTCGGTTTCGTTCCGAAATACGGGGAGGATCTTTTAAATCTGGTATCCGCAAAGGGCGGATGCGCGGTTGACTTGGGGTGCGGCGCCGGCACCCTTACACGGCTTCTGGCGGATGCTGGCTTTAAGGTTGTAGGCGTAGATTCCTCTCCGGAATTCATCTCTCTTGCGCGCAGCCGCCATCCGGAATTGGAGTTTATCCTTGCGGACATATCCGACTTCCACAGCGAAAAGAAATTCGACCTTGCCTTTTCCAACGCCGTGTTCCACTGGATAGACCGCACTCGCCAGCCCGCGTTGCTGCTTTGCACGGCCGGTATTTTGAAAAGCGGAGGGGAGCTTGTCTGCGAATTTGGCGGCTTTGGCAACAACGCAAAAATCCACGCGCGTCTTTCCGAGGCTTTCGAGAGGAGAAACCTGCATTACAAGATGCCGTTTTTCTTCCCATCAATAGGCGAGTATGTCCCCATGTTGGAAAAATACGGCTTTCAGGTGCGTTACGCCAATTTGTTCGACAGGCCCACGCCCCTTGGAGAAGGGGGCCTTGGCAAATGGCTGGAAATGTTTATAAAGCGCCCCTTTGAGGGAATCGGCGAAGATGTCAAAAGCTCGATTATACGCGACGTTGTTTCCGCATCTGAAAAAGATTTATTCCGCTGCGGGAAATGGTATGCCGACTACGTCAGGCTCAGGATAAGGGCCGTTAAATTATAACGGGCTTGTCTGCTCTTCCGGCTTTTACGAAAGAGCCCATATGGGCGGCCCCACTTAAAGAGCCTTCACCTTCAAGTATATTTCCCTCAAGGCCGCGTAGTCTTCGTCCTTGGTTTTGGAATTTATAACGAAGTCGAACTCGCCTGCGCGCTTCATCTCGCTTATGGCGGTTTCCATCCTGCGGGCTATCTGGGCTTCGTCCTCTGTGCCGCGCGTGTGCAGGCGCTTCTTAAGCTCGTCTATGCTCGGCGGCATTATGAATACGGAGACCATTCTTTCCTTCAGGTCTGGATTCTCGCTTGCAATGCGTCCTGTCCATGTATGCGCGCCCTGCACGTCTATTATAAGCACGAGGTCCTTGCCGCTTTTAAAGCCTTCGTCGAGAGTGCGTTTTAAAGTGCCGTAGTAGTTGCCGTGCACCAGGGCGTATTCGTAGAAGGCGTTTTTTGAAATGAGGTCTTCAAACTCCTGGCGCGAGAAAAAGTTGTAGTCCACCCCGTTCTGTTCCGCCCCGCGCGGTGCGCGGCTTGTCGACGTTACTATGCGCCCGACCGACGGGAAATTTTCCATCAGCCTCTCGCATACCGTGTTCTTCCCGCTCCCCGCGGGGCCCGATACTATTATGAGCTTTTGCATGGCCTCAGTAGCTTATTGTAGCAAAGATGCACACTATCCCGAATATGGCGGCAATCGCCCCGAAAACCCGCGCCCGATTCGGGTTTGCATACAGCCATTCCGAAAGGTCCCTCGCGCGGTAGGGCAGGCACCCGAAATACATGCACGCCACAACCAGAAAATACGCCCCGGCAACCATTATCTTGCGAGCCTCGGGCTCCTGCATGAAAGCCGAATCTATAAACGCCCTGCATGCCAAAAGCAGTATTACGCAAAGCGCCCTGACGCTTAAAAAATCGTCCAAAAACTTTATGGACAATAGTCCCGCCCCGCCGAAAAGCAGTATCAGCCACAGTTTGTAGTCTCCGAAATCCGCCTCGCCGAGCTGGCTTAAAATATACACGAACCATGCGGTTGCCGTGAGCGTCAGAAAAAGGGCCCATCTGCGCCCCCTTAGAAAGTCCGCCACAAATTTTCTCGACTTCTCCCCCGGGAATAAAAACGGCAAACCCGCAAGCAGATATACAAGCGCAAGCAGATATGTGGAAATATATAAATTCATAAGCAGACTTTTTGCATCAAAATCAGTCGCAAGTCCAACATATATTTACCCTGGCGCATTCCTCCCCTGTGTCTGCCCTCCTTATGGAATGTCTGGACTCCGCGCCGTCGAAACTGCACTCTGACAATATGGGGTTGCCCTGCGAAACCTCCTTTATAAAATGCATCTTAAGCTCCGCGGGAACGTGGCCTTCGCTAAGATATTCGTTTGGCACGGCCTCCATCGCCCAGGTGAGGTACACGGCATTGTTGACGTGCAAATTTATGTCTATGTCATCCTTGCGGACGGTGCATCTCGCCGAATACTGCGCCTTCTCGCAGGGGGATATCTTTGTGAATATAGGCTCGTCAAACGCCTTTTCGCTGAACGAGGCGGCGTCCCAGTTCTTTACGGCGCTTATGCGCTCGAGCCTCCTTGTATGCAGATTTATCAATACCCATTGGGTGCGCCCCAATACGGCGGTTTCGCCGGAGGTTAGGTCCGCCACCTCAAACTCCCTCTCGGCTGCTATCTTGGTTCTGCCGGAAGGCCATGTGCGTATCTCCAGGGTATCCTGCCATGCGGGAACCCTGAATATTTTAAGATGCATTCTCGTCAGCGCCCAGCCCAGGCCCAGAGGCAAAATATCCTTTCTGCCGACCCCCAACAAGTCGGCATTTTCCGTCGCGGCCTCCTGCAGAAAGGCCAAAAGCGAAGGGAGTTTTAAGTGCGCGCGCCAATTTGCGTCGCGCGTGGACACCTTCGCGAGCTGCGAATATTTACCCATGTCTACAACGGCATTTCTCCCCGTAAATCAGCCCGGAGGCCAATGCATGGGGCGCCCGCCGAGTATGTGTATATGCATGTGCGGCACGGTTTCCCCGGCGATGAGCCCGTTGTTTATCACGACTCTGAAGCCGTCCGTAAGGCCCTCCTGCCTGGCTATCTTCGGCACGGTGATCATCATGTGCGCGAGTATCTCCGCGTCTTCCGGCGCGGTGGCCTCTGAGAGCCGTTTGATGGGCTTAAGAGGCACGAGCAGTATGTGTTTTGGGGCCTGCGGATTTATGTCGTATATGGCAAAGCACAACTCGTCGCGATATATTATCTTAGA
The DNA here is from genome assembly GCA_944389315.1 of uncultured Opitutales bacterium. Lineage (GTDB taxonomy): Bacteria > Verrucomicrobiota > Verrucomicrobiia > Opitutales > Intestinicryptomonadaceae > CALXQW01. The sequence goes on along the minus strand of CALXLX010000050.1, from coordinate 22,969 downwards.
CGGGATTTCTCCGTCGGCTATTTTCTGAAACAGGGTTTTTTCTTCCATAGTCGTTGCGGTTTGTTGTCTAAAAATATCATCTGCCGTCTGCCGAATGCAAGAATATTCTGGCTTTATACGTTCTTGACTGGAGGCTTATGAGAAGTCATATTCTCATGTAAAAGATGGGTAGAGTAGTAGGGCATATTCTTTTTCAGATTGCGCGCATAGCGGCGGGGGTTGCGTTTTTTTGTGCGGCCTTGAGCCTGCCAGTGTACTTCTTCGGGACGGATTGCGCTCTTCTGGACGCCGCGGGAAATTTTAAGGATTCCCCCGCGAAAGTCGTGAAGGCCTATCTCGACACTTCAAAGCCCTCCGTTGCCATGTTTTTGGCTTCGGCAACAGATCTTTCGGACGAAACATTCAGCGCGGCTGAAAAGTCTTTTAAAAAGAACCCGAAAATGCGCGCCGCCGGGGGCGACGAACCTTTCTTCGAGGCGTTTTACTCAACCTTGGGGGTTGATCCGTCGGCTCCGAAACAGTCCTGCTTTTACGAGATACTCGCCCTTACCGAGCACCGCAAGAAACTCTACGAGTTCCTCGCGCAGAGCGATTTTGAAACGGTCAGGCGCATCATAGCGCTGCGCGACATGAATCCGTCGATATTTCCCCCTGTATCGTCGGCGGCCGGCGCGCCGCTGAGTTCGGCGATATTGACAAGCGCCTTGCTGACCCAGTCGGGGTTTGCCACTCCCGCACTGGTCAGGTCTATTTCAGACCTTATATCCCGGGCGGAGGATTCCGATACGGAGCCTTTCGAGCGCTTCGGAATGTCTATACTGAGTTTCTCAAAGCGTCTCGATTGGGTGGAGCTTGGTCTGCTGGTGTCGCAGTTTGATTCTACTGAGAGCCTGTACGATTTCGCGCTCATAGTGCAGCAGTCCCCCTCCGAGGCGGACGCCCGCGCATTGATTGCGTATGTATTCCTCTGCGGAAATCCTTCCGCCGCGGCCGATTATCTGCGCGGGCGGCCGGAAAAGTACAGAAAGGCGTTCTCATACGCTCTCTGCAGGGGGGAGGGCGCGCTGGATTTGCTCTTTGAGCTAGACAAGCCGCTTTACAGGCCTTCGGCCTTGTCTCGCGCCTTGAAGCACTTGGGCCTGCCTGTTTTCGGCAGCGCGTTGGATTCCGCCTGCGCGCGTAATCCGCAATTATTCTTGGTAGTAAAGACCCTCTTGTGCATACTCGCCGGCTATCTTATTGTGCGCGGTTTGCTGAATCTTGCGGTTCCGCGCAGGGATACTCCGAAGTGGTTCTCGCCGCTATCGCTGATGAGGGGGCTTTTCGAGGGCACTCTTTTTGCGATAGTGGTCTTTGCGTTCCTCGAGCCGGTCATGTTCAAGGCCGACGTTGCTCCGAAGGCCGTTCAGGCTCCCGTTTTTTCATTGAGTAAAATAGTAAATACTGTAAAGGACGAAGGTATGAAATTCGAGATGGATTCCACCAATATAATGGTGCTGGTGATATTTTTCCTGCTCCAGTTCATCATATATGTAATAGGGCTTATTAAAATTTCCTCGATAAGGAGGAGCGGGGTGTCTGCAAAGGTGAAGCTGGAATTGCTCGGCAACGAGTCCGAGCTTTTCGACATGGGTCTTTACGTCGGATTGTGGGGCACGGTGTTGTCTTTGGTGATGCTCTCCTTGGGCATAGTCGAGGCGAGCCTTATGACGGCTTACATGTCCACGCTCTTCGGCATACTCTTTACGGCAATACTGAAGATAATCAACGTGCGCTCCTACAGGCGCAAGCTGATTATGGAGTGCTCGCGCGCCGCGGCGGCCGCGGACACTGTGCAGAAACGCCAATAATTTAGGTTCCGCAAATGAGCAACATACACCCCACTGCCGTCGTTTCCGGCGGCGCGAAAATTTCCGAAAGCGCGCGCATAGGTGCGTACGCATACATAGAGGACGGCGTGGAGATAGGCCCCGATTGCCAGATATTTCCGCACGCGCACATATTGCGAGGAGCCGTGCTTGAAAGCGGCGTGAAGATACACGGCTTTTGCACGATATCTGGCCTGCCGCAGGACATACATTTCGACGAGTCAACCCCGTCTTATGCCCGCATATGCTCCGGCAGCGTAATAAGGGAGGGGTCCACCATACACAGGGCGACGGTTGAAAACGCATCGACTCTGATAGGCAGAAATTGCTTCTTTATGGCCAATTCCCATGTAGGGCACGATTGCGTCGTGGGCGACAGGGTGATAATAGCGCCCTTCAGCGCGCTCGGCGGCTTTGTCGAGGTTGGGCCGGACTGTTTTATAAGCGGCGGAGTCATGCTGCACCAGCGCATAAGGGTGGGAGAGGGCGTGATGGTTGGCGGGGCATCCGCCATGTCCGACGATGTCCCTCCTTTTGTCAACGCAATTTGGCGCAATTCGTTTAAGGGGTTGAATCTTGTCGGCCTGAACAGGCGCGGGGTGCCGCGCCAGGCGATTGCCAATTTGAAGGAGACTTTTTCCTACGTCTGCCGAAATGGAGATTGCCTCAACTATGTCAAGCGCGCCGTTCTCGCCCGCGAAAACGGCATTGCAAAATGCCCCGAGGCCGAGCGCTTTTTGGACTTCTTCATAGCGGGCAGAAGGTATGTAAAGCCTTACGAAATAGCCATATCAAAACCATGAATAAAATAGCCCTTACCGTGGGGGATCCGAGCGGGGTAGGCCCGGAAATTATAGAGGCGTTTGCGCGCGAGAATCCGTCTTATGCGGACGAAATCTGCGTAATTGCCCCGAGGTTTTTGACCGGCAGGCTTCCGTCGGCTTTCGAGAGCGCGGAGGTTGGGCCGGCCTCTTTGAAAGTTGAACCCGGTCGGCCTTCCCAAGATGGGGCACGCGCGGCTTTTGAAGCCCTGGAGAAGGCCGCCGACGGTTGTAAGAAAGGTTTGTATTCCGCAGTGGTGACGGCTCCTGTCAGCAAGGCCAACATGCGGACGGTAGGCTTCAATTTCCCCGGGCAGACGGAATTTTTCGAGTCCCGCTGGGGGGGCCGGGCGGTTATGAGTTTTGCGGGGGAGAAGCTCTTGCTTTCCCTCGTCACATGGCACATACCGCTTTCGGAGGTTTCCTCGTCGATAAATTTTGAGAATTTTTCGGCGGCGGTGGAAAGCGCGTGTTTTCTCGCCCGCAAGATGAGGGGGATAGGGAATCCGCGCATAGCGGTTTGCGGGGTAAATCCGCATGCGGGCGAGGGCGGCATAATGGGGTTTGAGGAGAGGGATTTGATAGACCCGTGGGTTGACTCGCTCAGGGAAAAATATCCGAATTTATCCCATGCGCTTCCGCCCGACACCGTCTTTATGCGCGCCCTCAGGGGGGAGTTTGACTCTATCGTATCGATGTACCACGACCAGGGGCTCGCTCCGCTTAAGGCTCTGGAGTTCGACAAGGCCGTCAATGTCTCCTTGGGGCTTAGGCATATAAGAACCTCTCCCGACCACGGCACGGGCTTTGACATAGCGGGCAAGTCAATAGCCTCATATTCGAGCCTAAAAAGCGCCGTGGACTGCGCCCTTAAGCTTATATGTTAATTATTTGGCTCATTTGGCCCAAATTATGAACATATGCAATTGAGGGTATCAAGGGCGGTGTGTATTTGCAACCAGCGCAATTATTCCGGGTATGTCTAAGCTCTTGCCGCCATGCTGGAAATTTTCCCGCTTATAGTTGAGCCGCAAGGCGCGTATGTGACAACCCGGCATGCGAAAAGCAGCCCGGCATGAGCCTTTTCTATTTTTCGGGTTTATGCTGCTTTAGGCAATCGGATATAAAATTGAAAATGAGCCCTTCGCTCGGCTTTGCGCAGTCGTGCCCGTAGCCTCCCAAAACAAACATGCGCGCCAGAGGGCTCTTTGCAATCTTCCTTACGCTTGCTATCAGAAGCCTATTTTCAGCCACTCTGCACGGCCATTCAAGCTCGTCGTCTCCGGTCACTATCAAAAGCGGGGAAATGTCGTTTTCCACAAAATTTAAAACGGCATATTTGTCTATGACGGGCCGGAATTGGCTTCCGGGATATTTCAAATCCCTCTTAACTTGGAAATGGGTAGTCATCTGGCCGCTGATTAGGCACATCCCGGCTATGTCTGTATTCTTGCGGCCAAATTTCGCCAGATATCGTGGGTCAAATCCTACCATGCCCGCCAAATAAGCCCCGGCGGAATGTCCGCCTATAAAAACACAATTTGGATTCCCTCCGAATTTCTCAATATTATCGAGCACCCACGCCACCGCTTCGGCAGCGTCCCATATGGCTTCGTTGGCTTTTATTTTTGGGGAAAGCCTGTAATTGACCGCAACTACCCCTATGCCTTTTCCCGGAAAGTCTTTAGGAAACAGATGCTTTTCACCAGACGAGATGCCTCCCCCATGAAACCACACAAATACGCTGTAATTTTTCCTGTCCTTTGGCGCATATATATCCAAAAGGCAGCGCTCCATGCGGTAACCGTCTCCGGAGGAGACATAGCTCAAATCCTTAAATAGCTTAAAAGATTCCTCAGCAAGCAGCAATGCCGAAAAACAACACCATAATGCAGCAAAAGAGGCAATTTTATAGGCAAGCTTCATTCCATTATAAATATGCGGCCGGGCGCTCCAATTCAAGCCTTTCCTCCTGAGCGCATGAAATATATGGGAAAACTATTCCCGCAGAAATTACTGCATATCGCCTGCGCCGGGCTCTTCACGGAGGTTCTTGAGAAACACCCTTGAGTTTCTCTTCGACTGCTCGTACTTCTCAAGCCTTTTGGGCGGCAGTGCTGAACTTGGAACCTCTGCGAAACCGCATACGGCCTTGAAGAAGGGCGCGCTTTTTGTGCTGAGCGTAAAAAGGCGCTTGTATCCGGATTGCTTCGCCTTCATTACGACAAAATCGACGAGCTTAGTGCCCACACCGTTGTTGCGGTAAAATTCCTGAACGTGCAGGCTTGCGAGCTCGGCGTTTCCGTCGCCCAAATCGAGCAGGCTTACAAAGCCTATTATGCTTCCGTCAACCTCGTAGACAAAATAGCGGCCTATAGTGCTCTCTATATACTCGAGAGTTCTGTCCACAAGGTTTTGCTCCTTGGAGGAAACCTGGGATATGTTCCATATAGTGCGGGCGTCGTCCATGGTGGCGGGGCGTATCTTTTGGTACTCGTCGCAATATATCATGGTGCCGCAGCCGACCTTATCGAAAAGCTCCGTCAGCAGGCACGCAAAACGCCTTCCGTCGAGAATGTGCGCCCGCGGAGTCTTAGACGGATCCAGAATCTTCGCGGCGCAGTTTGCCTTTGAAAACACCCTCGGATCTATCCTGTCGCGGTTTGTGGCTATCATCTCCTGAAGCTTGTCTACAGGTATGGCCACAGGCCTGCCGTCGTCTATCGAAAGCCCGCTGGTCTCCGTGAGATATATGAGCTTTGAGGCGTGCAGCCCCGACGCCAGCTCCGCCGCCAAAAGGTCGGAATTTATCCTGAATATCCTGCCGTCCCTCCCCGTGGCTATGGGAGAAAACACCGGTATCATTCCCAGCTTTAACAGCTCCTTTATGGACGGGAAATCTATCTTTTCAGTGCGGCCGGCGTTCATATAGTCAACCCCGGAAATTATCCCAACCTCAGTGGCCCGTATGGCATTTGTTGTCACGCAGTTTAAATCGTGCGCGGCAAACGCGTCGCGCACGGTCTGCAGAACCTGCGCGGATATGTCGTGCGCAAGGGCAAAAGTGGCGTCGTCGACGGGATTGTTCCCGTAAACGTCGCTGAGCTTTACGCCTGCCTTAGCCCCCGCGTCCTTGAGCTGCTTGCCTATGCCGTGGACCAGCGCAACGCTGATGTTCAGGGACCTGAGTACGGCGATGTCCGTTATTACATCGGAGAAATTGTCGCACTCTATGACGCTTCCGTCTATGGCTATTACGAAAGTCTGATTCCTGTATAGAGGCACATACTCCAATATCGCGCGCAAGTCCGAAGCCTTAAGCAGGGGAATCTTGCCCGCCGGAGAAGTGTCCAAAGACGTCGGGTTCTGGCTCATATCGGTAGGCAAAGCGCCTATGCCCTGCCTAAATAAGTTTCGTCCTCAGTGCGTATCCTGACTACGTCGCCTGCCTTTATGAAAAGCGGCACCTGTATGATTACGCCGTTTTCCAAAGTGGCGGGCTTCATCGGCGCGCTGGAGGTGTCTCCCCTTACGCCCTCGGCAGACTCGGCAACCTTCATCTCTATGGTGTTGGGAAGCTCTATCGATACGGGCTTGTCGTCCACAAAAAGTACGGGGTAGGAGTGCCCCTCGGCTATCCAATGCTTGTCCTCGCCAACGATGCTCTCGGGCAGAACTATGTCGTCGAAAGTGTCCGGATCCATGAAGTGGTACCCGTCGGCGTCAACATAGGAGAAATCCAGCGGCTTGTTCGTGGTCATGCAAAATTCCACGGAGTCCGTGGAGCGGAACTTCGTTGTGGTTGACGTGCCGGTCTCGAGATTCCTAAGCGTCGTCTGAACGAACCCCGCCTGCCTGCCCTGCGTGCGGTGCAGCATGCTCATTACCGCATGCGGAGTGCCGTTGTACATTATTACCCTGCCTTTTCTTATGTCTGTGGGTGATGCCATAATATTGTTTTGTCGTATTGTTGTTTCTTATGATGAAAGTTTATACCCAGTCGCTGTAGCGCCACTTCAGGGCGTTTGCCAAAGCCTTGGCGAAGAACGGCCCCCTGTAAATCATTCCGGTGTAGACCTGTATGAGAGTAGCCCCGGCATTTGCCAGGCGCCCGGCGCTATCCTCGTCGACCACGCCCCCGACCCCTATGATGGGAAGGTTGCCGTTGGTCGCCTTCGATATGTATTTGACAATGTCCAAAGACATCTTCGAAAGCGGCCTGCCGCTCAGGCCGCCTATGCTTTCCATGCCTTCTATCGGGCGCGAAACGGTGGTGTTTGTCGCGCAAATTCCGTCGAACTCAAGCTCGAACAAAATGGAAAGAATTGCGTCTATCTCCCTGAAAGTAAGATCCGGGGCAATTTTCAGCACTATCGGAATCTTCGGCGCGCCGAGCTTCTTTGCCCTGTCCAAATTAGCCTTCCTTATCTCGCCGAGCAGGGCGGGAAGATAGTCCGCCCCCTGGAGCCTGCGCAGCTCAGGCGTGTTGGGGCTGCTTACGTTGATTACAAAAAAGTCCGCATAGTCGGCAAGGGTGTTGAAGCTGAAGACATAATCCTCGGCAGCCTCGTCGAGAGGCGTTATCTTGGATTTGCCTATGTTTATCCCGAGAGGAACCTTCCTCTTTGACTTAGGCGGGCATTTGTCCAAGCGTTTTGCGATGGCTTCCGCCCCCTCGTTGGGGAATCCGCAGGCGTTTACCACGGCCTCGCTCTCAGGATAGCGGAATATCCTCGGCTTTGGGTTTCCGGACTGCTTGTGGCGCGTTATAGTCCCTATCTCTGCATGCCCGAATCCGAAAGCCGCCGCCGCCCTCCAGCATCTTGCGTCCTTGTCGAATCCGGCAGCAAGCCCTATCTGGTTGGGAAAGTTCAGCCCGAATACTTTTATGGGCTTTTGCGTGTGCACAAGATTAAGCGTCTCCATAGCCGCCCTGAGCGGGGGTATGGCCGCGGAAATTCTCCATACTTTCAGAGCAAGCTCGTGCATCGTTTCGGGATCCTGCTTGAAAAGTATGGGCCTTAAGACTTTCTCGTAAAATACGTCCATCATTTTTATAGATTTTGAAAATTAAAGTAAATGGGCGCCTTCGTTTCAAGAACTAAAACAGGCAAGCCGCAAATGTAGCGCAGGCTCCCGCGACGGGCGGAATTATGAAAAATGCCCGTTTGCCGGCTCCGTTTGAGGCGAGAATCTGCGCGGTTGCAAGAAAGGCCGCCTCTGCGGCTATAGCTGCTATATAGGATTTTATGTCAGCCTCCACGCAAAGATTTAAGGAGTTGATAAATTCTGCGGCGCGGTCGAGCGCAAGAGAGACCAATTCCGCCGCGGTGTTGGGTATTTTTGCCAAAGGCGCAATCAGCATAGCCGCAAGCGCGCAGCAGACGCAAAACGACGCCCCTATGACATACACGACGGAGTAGAACACCGCAAAAGGAGCGCATATCCCGAAGAAATAAAGCGTCAGCGGGGCGCTCGCAAACGACGCGGCAAATGCTATCGCAAAGCCTCCCCAAAGCGTATCCGAAAGCCTTGCGGCAAGCTTGCCCGCCGGCCCCATGGCGCTTTCCGGCAGGAGTTTGAACGGGCGCATTTTCTCCGACAGAAATTCCGACAGCGGAACCCCGTAAATTATTATGGCCGCCACCGCGCAGTAGGACAGGGCAAATCCGGCGTCGAAGACCTGCCTTGGCCATATTGACAGAAAGACGAGCGCCGAGAGCACAAGAGCCGCCAAGGTTTTTGGCTTTCTCATCAGCGCGCAGAGCCCCCACACGAAAGTTATCATTGCTGCCGCGCGCATTGCCGACGGCGGAAACGAGCATATGCCCGCGTAGAAAAATACGCACGGCGCGCATACCAGCAGGCTCCACCTCCAGGGAATCCTTATCAGCCGCAGCACGAAAGCCAGCGCCAGGGCGAAGGTGGCTATATGCAGGCCGCTTACGGCGAATATGTGCATTACGCCTGTCTTTGAATAGATATCCTTAGCTTCCCTCCCAAGCAGGCTCTTGTCTCCGAGTATCATCGCCCTGTAGGTCTTGTTTGCCGTTGCAATCTCGGGATTCGAGCTGAAGTACGATTTAGAGAGCACTTTGTTCACGTATCCGGCCGCCTCCGCGAAAAAACCCCTCATGCCGTCTGGCGGAGAAACTGCCTTGCAGTTTGCTATATATGCGGAGAAAGTTCCGGAGAATCCGTTGTAGTAAAGGTATCTTGAAAATGAGTCCTTATCCTTAGCAGGCGGGCAAATGGCGCCGAAGGCCTGCACGCTTTCCGACGGGGTCAGCGCTATCTTCTGAGTGCGCTTTCTGTCGTTGTAGAAATTGTACCAGACTTTTGTCCCTTTGAATCTTTCGCATTCAGAGTCGGCTATGGACAGATTGCACCCATAGTCCGGGCCGGGGTCCAATACTATGTCCTCTATGACAGCCCTGCCGCATACGCCGCCGTAGGAAGTGGGGGTGGCTGATATTATTCTCAGTCTTGCCGCGGCTTCGGCCGCCGGAAACGGATCTGCGCCTCCAGCGGTTTTGTCGCCCATTCCAAAACGCATAATCGCCGCAAAAAACACCAGCCCGAAAATAGAAATTTTCTTTGTCCACGCCCTGATTATCGCCGCCCTGCGGGTTCTTGCGCGGTAAAACACCGCGCTTAAAAATATGCCCGAAAAGAAGAGTAGGGCGAAAAGTTCTGCAGCACGCGCAGTTTTGGGAAATTCAAATATTCCTGCCGCAATAAAGCCGAGGCAAGCTGGGGCAAGCAAGACAAGCGCAGGCGCCGAGGAGCGCGCCAGATTTGCCGCTTTGAAGTCTGCTTCGGCGTCCTCGGATACGCTTGCTGTGCTATCCTGTCTTTTATAGGGGTAAGGCACAAGCGCTTACTTCGTTAGCCTTTCGAGTGATAGCTCCGAGGTGGAGTCGGCCATGGAGTCGAACGTTATTTTGCCGACCGCACATTCAAAACTTTTATTTAGGAAAAATTCCCTCGCCTTTTTCGTATCGCCATTTGCCTCGCGCATGGCTTTTGCGAAAAGCACCACCGAATCGTATCCGTACGCCGCCGCCCAATTTGGCTCTGCGGAATACTCGGCCTTGTAGGCTTTTGTAAATTCGGCATTTTCGCTCGTCTTGACTTTCCCGAGCTCGAAATCCGTCTTAACCGAGAATATTTTTATATCTCCGTTTATCGCCAATCCGGACTCATTGCCCAAGGCGTTTGATACAAAGGTTCCCTTGTATCCCGCCTTTGTCAGCGCGGATAGAAGTTTGTCTGCTTCTGGCGCGTATCCGTAGTTGAAAAAATAGGGGGCGTTAAGCCGCATGATTTGGGATGCGAATATCTCAAAATTCTTCTCCCCGCGGGAGTATATGTCCCGGTATATTTTTGTCTTCTCGTCCTTTATTTCAAACGACAGATAGTCCGCCGAGCTCTTGCAGGAGTTGTCCGCATTGTTTAGTATGACCACGCGCACCTCCTCTTTCCTCGGGTTTTCGTAAGCGGTTGCCATAAGCAACGCAATTTGCGCGCCGTTGAGAAATATCCTCACCGAATTTTTATTTGAAACCGTGGCCGGAGGGTAGGTGCCCAGATAATTTATGAGCAAATCCTCCCTGTCCTTTAAATCCGGCATCTCAAAAATAATCTGGTTGGTGAAGCCCAAGTGGAGAAATTTTATGCCGGAATCGGCCATGGCCCTTATGGTTTGCCCTGTCTCAAAATAATCTTTGCCGGCATCCTTGAATATTATCTCGAGGCGTTTGCCGCCTATGCCTCCCTCGGTGTTTATGCGCTTTTGGGCGAGCATCATTCCCCTCTTTACGGAGTTCGCCGTCTCCGAGTCGGGAGACAACTCCGATAACGGTAAAATTACCCCCATAGTTTCGGCGTCTTTTGGCGCCTTTACGCTCGAACAGGCCGTGGACAGTGCCAATATGCACACCGATGCAGCAGCCATCAGCAAGGAGAATTTCTTCGCATTGTTTTTCATTGTGCGCGCATGTTAGGCGAAAACTCCCATTATGCAATTTCAAAGATTTTAAACCTTTGCTCCCGCTTTTCCCGAGCCAGCCGCGCGCAAGAGATCTAACCATTGCGCGGGCAGCGCCACTTCTTGCCCCTGAGCAGAGTCCCGAAATTCGCGCGTTATAGGGGGATTTTCCCGTCCCACATTTTGCTTGCAGCTTTCCCCCCGCCCTTGCGGCTGCAACCTTTTACCTTTCCCTATTCACATCAAACATTCCGGTTTATCCCGACAAAAAAGGCGGCCCAATGGGCCGCCTTTTTGCAAACTTATGCGAGTCGTCTTTTCTTGAATCAAAGCTCCTCTATGCCTTTTGCCTTTTTGGAGCTGCCGTCCTCCTGTTCGGGGACGTCGGTCTCTATGGCGGGCGGCTCCGTGTAGTAGTCCTTATACTGCTTGTCGTAGTATCCGGAGCTGCTGTACAAGGATGCGGAGGAGAGGCTGACCATGTTCATTATTACTCCGACAATCGGAGTGTTCGACTCCATTATGCGGCGCACATACGCCTTTATGGTTTTGCGCTTTATGCTGTTGAACTTCACTACATACACAACTCCGTCCGCCAGAGGCAGCATGGATATTACGTCGCTGACGGCTCCGATGGGCGGGGTGTCTATGAATATCTTGTCGTAGCTCTCCCTCAGGCTCTCGAGAAGCTTTATGAACTTTTCGGAGTTGATTATCTGGGTAGGATTCGCCGCGCGGCGCTCGCAGCAAAGAACGTCCATATTCGGGAAATAATTCTTGTGGAGCGCCTCGTCGAACGAGCATTTGCCCTCCATGAAGGATATCATTCCCTTGTCCGATTCTATGCCGAGAGTCTTTGCTATCGCCGGCAGGCGGAAGTCCGCGTCTATGATTATCGTCTTCTCGCCGTTTATAGCCGACGTGAACGCAAGGTTTGTTATGCAGAAAGATTTGCCCTCCGAAGGCATCGTGCTCGTGAACAACAGAACTTTTGCGTTCTTGCCCACAGCGCTGACCTTCATTGTAGAATGCAGGGCCCTGAATGCCTCCATAGAGGTTCTGTCCGCATTGGAAGCTGCAATCTGCGCCTTTTCCGTGGAGTTTAGGCGCTTCACCCTGGGAACTATGCCCAGCAGGGGCACGCCTATTATGTTTTCTATGTCGTAGGAGCTCTTCGCCCTGTCGTCCAAGAATGCCACGAGTAAGGCCATTCCGATGCCGCCGAGTAGGGCAGCGAAAAAGCCAAGGCCTATGTTTATAATGTAATTCGGGCTAGACGGCCTTCCGCTCGGCACGGCTCTGTCTATGATTTGCGCTCCGGCGGAAATCATGCTCACCTTGGCCATATTCTTGTTCAACTGCGATATGAACTCAAGATGCATGCTCTCTGCGACATTCCTGTCTCTCTCTATCGCCTTGTAGGCAACCGCCTTTTTGCCGAGATCCAGTATCTCCTCCTGCTTCTGCGCGACGCGCTTTTGCGCCTGCTCGTAAGAGGCCTTCGCCGTCTCGTAATTGGAGTTTAACTTCTTGACGGCAAGCTCTATGGCGTCTGACAACTCCTTGTTTATCTGGTCGAGAGTCTTCTTTGCCGCAAGCATGGTCGGGTGCTTTTCCCTATAGCGCTTCTCCAAGCCTGCTATGAGTATCTGCTGGTTGGCGCGCGTGCCCATAAGCTGCGATACGGAAGGCAAATCTGCTATGAAGGGCAGCTGCGTAAGGTCCTTGCCTTCGCGCTTCAGCTGGTTCACGGCGTCCCACTGGGCCTGTACGAGATCCAGGGTGCCTTTTTCTGTCGTGAGCATGTCGGAGAGCCTCGCGGCCTCTCTGCGGTCTATGTCGTCTATCTGCTCGAGGCTTACGGCGCCGTTCTTGTCCCGGTAATCGACAAGCTTCTTGTCGAGCTCCTTGACCTTGGCGTCCTGCTGGGAGACCTTCATCCTAAGCTCGTCTATGGAATCCAACACCTTCTGAACCCTCATCTGCTGGGTGAAGTTAGTGTATTCGGTTGCAAAGAGGTTTGCGATTCTCGATGCTATCAAACTGTCGGGATGCGTGTAGGATACCTTCACTATCAAAGACATCCTCTCGGGATACACGCGTTTGTTCTCGTATAGGACCTCCTCTATCGTGCGCTTCGGGCCGAATGTGAACATGTCGTGGTAGGGGGCCATCAGGCGCTTCTGCTCGTCCTCCTTCAAGCGCGACTTCACGAGCCTTACAAGCTCCCACGAATCCAGAATCTTGACCTGCGTGTTGAAGTCCTCCGTATTGGAGATGGTGTTGTTCCTGGTTTCGCGCTCCTTCATCTCTATGGGGTTGTCCGTATCGCGCAAAATCTGCAGCGACGCCTCCGAAGTGAACATAGGAGTCAGCCTGTACGTGTACAGCAATACGCCCAAAAATATGATGAAAAACGTCACCACTATGTACCAGAAGCGCTCCCTCAAAGTCATCATATAGTCCTTGAAGGTTCTGTTAGGCATTGTGGACTGCGCGTAGCTGCCGTAGTTTCCGCCGTATCCGCCGCCATAACCGCCGCCATAGCTACCGCCGTATCCGCCGCCATAGCCGCCGTATCCACCGCCGTAGCCCCCGTAACCGCCGCCGTATCCGCCGCCGTAGCCGGAGGAGACCACCTTCTTCTTCTTTATAACCTTTGTCGATGCGGACACCTTATTCGCGGTGTCTTTGCTGAGTGAATTGTCCTTGGAGTCTGATGTCTGGCTCATCTGAAGCTATTATAATTGTGTTTTATTAGAATATGGATTCCTTAACTTCTATTGTGTCTCCGTCTTCAAGAGGGAAATCCACAGTATTTTCGTCGGAAAGAATTTTGTTGAGGTTTTGCTCGAAAGTGGCGGTGGTGCCGTCCGGCATCTTGCGCTTGATTATTATGCTTGATTTGTTCGCTATGCGCGTTGGGCCGCCGGCGTCGGCTATGGCCTTGGACAAGGTCATGCGCTCCTCGGGCGGAAAGCGCACCTCGCCGTTCTTATATACTTGGCCTATTACGTGTACGCGCTGCGGGGAATACTCCATGATAAAAACGCTGACCTGCGGGTTGACGATGTAGTCTTTATCGTACAGCTGCCTGATTTTTTCCTGCGCTTCCTGTATGGTCAGGCCCTTGACCTCCAGCCTTCCTATCAGCGGAAGATCTATGGTGCCGTCGGCTGCAACCCTCACAGTCTTCTGCAGATCGGGTTCCTGAAAGACGCGTATTTCCAACAGGTCCAAGGGCCTCAGCTTATATTTGAACGAGGTCTTTGTATTCTGTTGGGTGGGCATGGTTTGGGCGGTTAAAGTCTGCGTGCACGCAAAAAGAACCGCCGCAAAAGTGGCGGCGCAAATTGAAATGTATTTCATCATAAGAAGCCAATCTAACCGTCCATTTGGAAAAATTTCAACATAAAACTTTTTACATCTCAATTTTCGCTCTCTTTTGCCCCAGACGCCACAATAATGACCGTGAAGGCCGCCGCCAGGAGCGCAAAAAAACGCCGACAGCGGTATTTGTCGGCGCTTTTGCCTCCGTGGAGTAAAATCCGGAGTTTGTGGCCCGTACGGCCTGTTTTAGTCCTGATTCAGGGCTTTCTTGTCGCTAAACGGAGCTGCCGGCAGGCCGTTCTCCCCGAACAGGCATGCGTCGGGCTTTGCCCAGCACTTCCAAAGATAGCGGACTCCCTCCACGGCGGAACCGTCCTTTGAGGATATTTCAACCGTTTTTTCTCCGCTTATCTTGGCGTCTGCCTGGCTCCACTTTCCTTCCGAAAGGGTCTCGAACCCGCGGGGGGAACCTTCAAACTTCAATTTCCCGTCAAGCTCAAATTCCAGCTTTGCCTTGGACCCATTGTAAGATACCTCCTCCAGAGCCGGGAAGGATATGTCTCCCATGTCTTTGCCGTACACCTTGTCCAGGGCGATTATCGCCATTCTGCGGGCAACCTCGGGCTTGTCCTTGGGGTGTATGTTTTTCTCCTCCCCCAGATCTATCGTCACAGCCATGTAAACGTCGTCGAGCTCCTTCGCCGTCTTCTCCTGCAGGAGCCTCGTCTCCGGCCATTTGTTCTGCGTAGAATAGCTCGTCAACTGCACGAATATAAACGGCATGTCGTCGTTGCCCCAGTATTTGCGCCACGAAGTTATAAGGCGGCCGAACATCTTTGCGAAATCGTCGTTGTTTACGGCGTTGGCGTCGCTCTCTCCCTGGTACCATATGAAGCCTTTTGCAGTGTATCCTGCCAGGGGCGCAACCTTTGCGTTAAAGAGGTACTCTGGTATTATATGGAAGGTGTACCTGTTGCCGTATTCCGTAAATTTTCCGGGAGCCGGCTTTTTGAAGGGCTTGCCGGCGGCCTTCGCTGCGGCTTTTTCCTCGTTGTATTTTGCTACCTTTGCTGCATATTCGGCGGCCAGGCGCTTTACGGTTTCGCCTTCAAACCCCTCCATTTGAGAGTCGAAATTCTCCATCTGTTTTTCAAAGGCCTCAACGCCCTTCATATCCTCTCTTGAGAGCCAGCAGCACATCTTCGTGCCGCCGAGGGAAGTCTGTATTATGCCTACGGGCATTTTCAGCTCGTTTAAAAGCTTCTCCCCAAAGAGGTACGCAACGGCCGAGAACTTGCCAACCTCCTCCTTTGAGGCGATTCTCCAACCCGATTGCGGTGCCGAGTCCCAGCGCCTTTCCTTGGAAAAATCTATGCGCCCCTGCTCGAAAATCCTGAAGGAGGAGTTCTTCCCCGCCCTCGATTTTGCCTCGGCATATTCGTTAGACTCCCCGAGTGTCATCTCCATGTTGCTCTGCCCGCCCGAGACCCATACCTCGCCGACGAGCACGTTTTCTATAACCCGCGCGGGCTTCCCGTTCTCATAAATGGTCAATTCCCTCGGTTTGTCGGATACCAGAAGCGGGGGCAGGGTGACGCTCCAAAAGCCGTCCTTGTCCGCTCCGCTTATCCTGCGTATGTTGCCTATCTCCACGGCAACCCGGCTGTTCGGATCTGCTTTTCCCCAGATTTTTACGGGGGCGTTTCTCTGCATGACCATATTGTCCGAAAATATCTTCGGCATGACAATTTCCGCGTTTACAGCCATCGCGATGGCCGCCAGCGCTATTGATAAGACAATTAGCTTTTTCATGGTTTTATGTTTTATTATTTATAAAAGGCCTCGGAGACGGACTTGTCGAGCCGAATATATATATGGAGGTTATCCGGGTTTTATGTTCGCGGTTTTTGCCGAGGGTGCATGCGCGCGCTTTTCCCCGCAACCTTGGCGGGCGGCTTGCCCGGCGTATTTGCGCGGCGGCTTGGCTGAAGATGTGCGGCGTCTGGTAGGCGCCTATTCTTTTTCGGATTCCGCCTCCAAATCTTCGGGGTTTTTAGTGTCTATGCAGCCCATTGCGGGCAGTCCGTTGGATCCGAAAAGCCAGAGGTTGGGCTCCGCCCAGTTTTCCCAAAAGCACCTGACTGCGTCTATGGTTTGCCCGTCCTTGGACTTAAGCAGAACGCGGTTTCCCTTTAGGGATATTTTAGGGGTTGTCCACTTGCCGTTTTCCAGAGTCTCAAAGCCGCGCGGATCCCCCTTAGCCTTGAGGCTTCCGCCGAAACATTCAAACTCAACTTCGGCCGAGGCTCCGGCATACCTGACATTCTTAAATACCGGCGCTCTTGCGGGCTGCGCAAGCTTCATCTTGTACACGCTTTCAAACGCCAAATTTGCGAGCCTTGAACCCACGGTTCTCTTGTTCCGCGGGTGCACGTCGTTCTTCGCGCCTATGTCCGTTATCACCGCCATGGGCGCGCCGAGTTTTTTAGAGACTTCATATTGCTGCCAGCGCGTCTGGGGCCACTGCGCCGTAGTGCTGTAGCTTGTCAGCTGCACGAATAAAAACGGCATGTCCTGTTTGCCCCATGCGTTGCGCCACGAGGTTATAAGCCTTTCAAACTTCTTGGCGAAGGAGCGGTTTTCTATGTTGCGGCTGTCGCCTTCCCCCTGGTACCAGATGATTCCCCGGGCGGTATAGCCTGCCAAAGGAGCTATCTTCGCATTGTAAAGAAGCGCCGGGGCTGAACCTATATTCGTATTTCCCGCCATCTTGTGCGGGGCGCGCGGACGGCTTTCCGAAAACGTTTTGCCCTCGCTCTTTGCACGGGCCTTCCGCTCTTCAAAGGAGGTTAGATCGGACTTGTACTTTTTTTCGGCGGAGGCGTAGTCGAAGTTTTGCATCGCCTTGTCGAATATTGCAGTCTGTTTTTCAAACTTCTCGACGCCTCTGGCGTCCTGCCTGGACACCCAGGCCACCATGCTTGAGCCCGGCCTTGAAGTTTCTACTATGCCCACGGGCATGCCTAGCTTGTCTGAGAGGAACTCTCCGAAAAAGTAGGATACCGCCCCGAAATCTCCGATGTTTTCCGCGGATACTTCCACCCATTTCGCCTGCTCGGGAGAGTCCTTCTGGGGCTCTTTTGCGACTGCGTCAGACGGCTGCACAAATATTCTCAGCATGTCGTTTGGCAGGCGTTTCTTTGCCTGATCAAATCCCTCTGAATTTTTCATGTGCCACCACATATTAGACTGCCCCGCCGCTATCCATACTTCTCCCGCCAGAACGTTTCTTATGGTTTTTGCAAGTTTGCCGTTCTCAAATATGCGTATCTCGAAAGGCGTCTTAGCCGCCTTGATAGGGGGCATTGCAATGCTCCATTGCCCGTTTTCATCGGCGACGGTTTCGGCGTGCGCATTTCCCGCCGATACCTTTATCGCGGAGTTCGCGTCTGCGCTGCCCCATATCTTTGCGGGCTCAAAAGCCTGCAAAACCATGTTGTCGGAGAATATCTTTGGCGTGCGCACTGTCGCCCATGCCGAAGCAAAGGCCAGGTGCAATGCTGCAATGGCTAAAACCAAATACTTGCGGGAGATTCGTGCGGTCATAATCTTTAGTTGTTGTTCTTGAAAAATACGAAAGGCGCCGCGGGCAGATCCTCCGAGTCGAACAGGCACACCTGCGGAACAGCCCAGTCGAACCATGCGTACCTGACCGCGTCTATTTTTGCGCCGTCGGTGGAGCTTATTTTAACGAATCCCTTGGGGGATACCTGCGCTTTTGCCTCCACCCATTTGCCGCCCGAACGCGCCTCGAATCCGCGGGGATTGCCCCTGCATTTTAGCGCGGTCTTGCAGTCGAGCTTTACCACGGCGCTATCGGCGTCGAATTTTGCAGATACGGGCAGGGGGCCATACGCGGTTATGTTCTTGCCGTAGTATTTATTCAAAGCTATGCGGGCAAAACGGTCTGCCACGGGGGTCTTTTGCTTGGGGTGTATGTCGTTTTCCTCGCCGGTGTCTATAGTTATTACTATGTGGGAATTGGGCGTCTGCTTGAAGCTCTCAAACTGCTGCCAGCGCGTCTCTGGCCAAGACCTCTGCCTGCCGAAGCTCGGCAGCTGCGCAAAAATGAAGGGCAGATTTTCGTCCTGCCATTCCGCGCGCCAGGCCTGCATTAGGCGGTTGAAGCGGCTTGTGAACGTGCCGTCGAGCCTCCCCGTAAGGTTTGCCTCTCCCTGGTACCAGATGACGCCGCGCGCGGTATATCCCGCAATGGGCGCAATCTTGGCGTTGTACAGCCACGCCGGCGTAAACCTGATGTTCGTCGGAGTTATAGGGTCTGGGGTCCATACGGGCTGAAGGTCGTAGGGCTTTTTAGGCTCGGGTTTGCCCGCGGCCTTCGCCGCCTTGACGGACTCCTCGTATTCGGCCACCCTCCTGTTGAATGTCTCGAGCGCCTTTTGATAGTCGTAAGTCGCAAGTTTCTCGTTGAAGGCGGCAAGCTCCCTCTCAAAGGTGGGCTCGCCCTTTAAAAATTCCTCGGGAACCCACGCAGTCATGGACGAGCCCCCCAGCGGCGTTATGACAAGGCCTATCGGAACGTCCAGCTCGTTTACGAGCCTCTCGGCAAAATAAAATGCCACCGCGCTCGAAAACCTGAAATCCGGATTCGACACGATGTCCGTCCACTCGGCGTCGCAGTCGAAGTCGAACAGCTTGGTCTTGCTTATGTTCGACTTCTTGGGCTTTATGAACCTTATTAGAGAATATTTCTGCGGCTCGGCGGCCATTCTTTTCTTGAAGGCATCAAAATCCGTGCTGTTGCGGATTGTAAATTCCATATTGCTCTGCCCGCCAGCTATCCAAACCTCTCCTGCAAGGACGTTTGAGAAAGTCTTGGCGATTTTGCCGTTCTCGAATACCTTGAATTGCTCCGGCTTCTTGGACGCGGCAAGCGGCGGCAGGTGCAGGCTCCACAAGCCGTCAGCCGAGGCCTTTGCCTCGGCGTTTTTGCCCGCGTAGGATACCCTCACCTTAGAGTTGGCGTCGGCCTTTCCCCAAACCTTTACGGGTTTTCCGCTCTGCAGAACCATGTTGTCGCCGAAGATTTTCGGCATTGCTATTTCGGCGCAAAGTACGGCCGCGGACGCCAGTATGAGTATGAATGCGGAGAGCTTTTTCATGGAAAGATTTTTTTATTTGTCCTCTCTTATGTCCTCAAACGGCGCCGTAGGCAACCCGTCTGCGTCGAACAAATTAAGATGCGGTTTTGCCCAGTCCTTGTGGGCGTAGCGAACCCCGACTATTTCCCCGCCGCCTCCGCCGCTGACAGACAGAGCGTCGTTGGACACTATTTTAGCATTTGCCTCCAGCCAGTTCTTTCCGTCGAGGGAAATCTCGAAGCATTTTATGTCTCCGGAGGGCCTTGCAAATCTTGAGCCGTCCATATCGAAGGAAACCCTGACCGTTCCGCGGGAGTATTGCGCGCTCTTGAAAGTGGGCCCGAAGGCGTGCACGTTCTTTTGCCTGTAGACTTCCTTTAATGCTATGTTTGCCAGCCTCTGGCCGACTTTAAGCTTGTCCTTCGGGTGCACGTCCTTCTCCTCTCCGGTGTCGAATACCACCGCCGTAAACACATTTTTGCCCTCTTTGGCAACCTGCGCCTGCGCGAGCCTTATTTCCGGCCAGTTTTTCGATGTGTAGCTGGGGAGCTGCACAATTAAAAACGGCATATTGGCCCTTCTCCAGGCGGAACGCCACGAGTCTATCAGCGCCGAAAGTTGGTCCGCGAAAAGCTCCCGCTTCTTGTTGGAGTCGTTCTCGCCCTGGTACCATATGAATCCGCGGGCCGAATATCCCGCAACAGGCGCAACTTTGCCGTTGTAAAGCCATGTCGGCGTCCTAAAACCGTCCGGAGTGTCCTTCCTAGGATAATGCACGGAGAAGGTGTACGGGGCACTGGGCGCGGGTTTGCCTTCGGCCTTTGCCTTGGCGACTTTCTCCTCGTAATTCTTCTTGTCGTTCGTCCATTTCTCGAGCGCCTTGTCAAAATTGTATGAGGCTTTGCGCCTTTCAAATGCTTTCCTCTCGTGCTCCATGCGGGGGTCTTCGGAGAACGTCTTCTCAGGCACCCACGAGTACATCGACGTGCCGCTCATGGAGGTCATCACAACTCCCATCGGAATGTCGAAGGCCTTCCTTATGCCGTTTGCAAACAAGAACGCAACCGCGCTTGGCGAGCCGATCTTATCCTTTGCAGACACCCATTGAGAGCCTTTGGGGTTGTCGAACTGCGGCTTATCTGAAAAGGTGTTTGAGGGCCATTGAAGGAAGAAGCGCAAATTGTCTGACGCGTTTTCTTCGATGATTTTATCCGCGTCTTTCATAGTGCTCAACGCGAACTCCATGTTGCTCTGCCCGCCGGCTATCCAAACCTCTCCCACGAGCACGTTGGAAATCTTCTTTGCCTCTTTGCCGTTTTCAAAAATGAGCATCTCGGAGGGCGTCGCGGAAGCTTTCAGCGGTTTTAGAGACAGTTTCCATTCTCCGTTGGCGTCGGCCTTCGTCTTTTGCTTCCTTCCGGAGAACGCTACCTCTATTTCTGCGTTTGGCGAGGATTTTCCCCATACGGCCGCGGGATAGGTCTGTTGCAATACCATGCCGTCTGAAAATATCTTCGGCATGGTTATATCCGCATGGGTAATATTTGTGTAGAGCGCAAGCAGCGTCGCGATAAAAAACAGTTTCTTCATAAAACGTATATCGTGTTTTTATGTATTTTAACCATTGGAAAACCCGAAAACTCCGGGTTGCCCAAGCGTAAATTGTCTGAAAAGACTATCGGCGATGCTTGCCTCGTCAAACGTAAAAGTTTTGCTTGCGCGGAGGGGGCAAAAAAATGTTTAATCCTTGCCGTGATTATAGACGAAGGCAAAATCAGGCGCAAGAGCAAGGCGGCCATGGGCTTGGGCGGGGCGTTCCCGTCGTCGGAGGAGCCCGTAGGGCGTTTCGGAAGGCGCGTGAAGCTGAGCCCCACGGCAAAACGCGCGGAGAAAATGCGCTTTATAGTCGGGTATGTGGTATTGGCGACGGGCATTCTGGCGTTTATAGCGCTTTTGCATCTGGTCATTACCCAGGGCGGTGATTTGCCTCAGTCTATGGCTAAGGCGTCCGTGAAGCTTTCCGGCAAGGCGCAGGGTGTTAAAATGGAGGATATGGACATAACTTTCATCCCGAAAAATCCCGTTAGGGCAGATCCCAATAAGGAGGGCGAGTAGGCCGTTGACATGTCCTTGCGAGCGGACGAATATCTTGTAAAAAACTCTCTCGCAGAGAGCCGCTCTAAGGCGCGCGTGCTGATAGAGGACGGGCGGGTATTTCTGCCCTCGGGCGAACAGGTAGACAAGCCCTCGAGGAAAATTCCCGACGGGACGCTTCTGCGCATAGAGGGTTGCTGCCTGGAGCTGAAGTATGTTTCGCGCGCGGGGGTAAAGCTCGAGCGCGCCCTCGACGAGTTTTCCATCGGCCTTGACGGCGCGGTCGCCCTCGATGCCGGGGCTTCAACAGGCGGTTTTACAGACTGCATGCTTTCCAGGGGGGCACGTCGCGTATTTTGCGTGGACGTCGGCACCGGCCAGCTGCACCCCAAGATTGCCTCAGACGCGAGGGCGGAAAACATAGAAAAGACGGACGTGCGCGATATTTCCGCAGATTTCTTTATAAAGAGCTATCCGTCCGATTTCCCCTCTCCCCATGGGGACGGAATTTTCGACTTCATCGCCGGGGACTTGTCTTTCATCTCGCTTGAAAAGGTTCTGGGCGGGCTGTTCGACATGTTGAAGCCCGGGCATAGAGCCGTGTTCTTGGTGAAGCCGCAGTTTGAGGCGGGCGTTGAAGCCGTGAAGAAGGGCAGGGGCGTTGTTCGCGATGAATCTAAAGCGGTAGCCGCGGCGGATAGAATTTGCAATTTTGCCGCATCTTTGCGCGGCGCAAAGGTCTTGGGCCTTATAGATTCTCCAATCTTGGGCGGAGACGGGAACAAAGAGTTTTTGTTGTGCTTGGAAAAGACAGTCGTTTAGAGAATTCTCTTATATATTTTTTGCTTAGATTCATATGCTTTTTTACATAAATTAAATGAAAAAAGCGCCTCCTTTCGCAGCAGGCGCTTTTAGATTTTTATTAAGAGGAAAGTGTTCCTTATTTCAGATCCCAAACCAAGGTTGTAATAGACCTTGGTACAATAGTTGTACTGTCATTATCTGATAGTCTAAGATTAGCAAGATCCGAGGCGGAATCTGTTCTAAATGCAGAGATGTTTTTTACTTTGTCTTTAAAACTTTTGGGGAGGGAAATGTTTGCTGAATATTCATTAAACGATGAATTTACAAATACCGCCACAATCCTCTTTCCGTCGGGGGAAATATATGCAGAGGCGGCAACTTTGTCGATGTCGTCCGCTCCGCTCAGCGCAATTCTCTTGTATCCCGGACGAATAAAGAAAGAGTAGTTGCCCAGCGCCCACAGGAGTTTGTTCGGACGGGCAACTCCGCCCTTTGTTATGTCTCCGTCTTTAGGATACACCCCGGTAAGGGCATTATGGCCATTTATCTCCATCGCCTTCCAATATCCCCATGCATTGGAACCTCCAATCACGATGTCCGCATAAATGAGCCTACACATTGCAAGAGAGATTTGAATATCAGCGTAATTATCTGAATGCCAATCTTTAGTTAATACATCATGCTTCTTTGTTGCAAAGCTAAGCATGCACCATTCGCTCTGCTGGTATTGTACCCCATATTTTGAACATTCTCCGGCGAGCTTTTCTCTTACTGATGTTATTACCTGCTTGTTGAAATCTGAATGGTATGAATGTCCGGCGACAATTCTCTTTATGTGCTTGAAATTGCCAACATAGTATTTGCTGTCTTTATCGAAGAAATTCTTTATTATTTCCTCCG
>CALXLX010000049.1 GCA_944389315.1 uncultured Opitutales bacterium | reverse complement strand
GCCTCGTGCCGGGGGGCCTTACCGGGACGGCGCGCCAGCTGGCGGGTCCGGCCAAGAGGGTGTACATAGCCACCGTGGAGGAGGGGCTCTACGAGCTCGATTTAAACACCATGCAGGTGGGCTGGCTTATAAGGGACGGCAATCTGAAGCCAGATTTTGAAGTTCCCCAAAACCTCAGAAGTTCCCTGCTGCCCAGGCCGCCCGAAGCTCCGGCCGAGGCTGAAAAGTCCAAGCTTTTCGGGTACCACGGCAAGGGGCTTTATTCGGGGCAGGGGCGTCTTTTTTATTCAAACAACGGCATAGTACACCCGAAGGTGGCTTCAGACCCAACTCTCAAATCAGGAGCCTTGGCCTATTGGAAGGGCTATGCTGACCGAGACTGGACCGCCATAACAGAAAAGCAGTTTACCGAAATTACGAGCGCGGGCGGCATAGAGGGTTCTCCGGAAGACGCCTCCCCTTTATGGGCTTTGGGCTGGGATTACCGCTCTGTTATCCTTGCCCTCATCGAGGGCGGAAAGTGCGCCTACTTCAGGCTTCCAAAGGGGTCACACTCCTACGACGGCTCCCATGGCTGGAATACCGAATGGCCGCGCATAAGGAATATAGGCAAAGACTCCGCTCTGTTGGCTACAATGCACGGCACGTTTTGGAATTTTCCCCCGTCTTTCAGCTTGTCCGACAGGAAGGGAATATCTCCGCGCAGCAATTATCTTAAGGTAATAGGGGACTTTTGCCTATGGAACGGCAAGGTTGTATTCGGCTGCGACGACACCGCAAAGAAGGAGTTTCTTAACAAGCGCAAGATAAAGTCCGAAGGGCTGTCTCCCTTTGTATCAAACTCAAATTTGTGGTTCGTAGAGGATTCTCAGCTGGACAATCTCGGCCGAGTTTTGGGCGAGGGCTCCGTCTGGCTGAACGATGCCGTAAAGAAAGGGGATTTGTCCGACCCCTACTTGTTTTCCGGATATGACAAGAAGGCGCTCTATCTTGTAAATTCCTCCGACACTCCCATGAGGGTTTCAGTGGAGGTGGACAAGGACGGAAACGGCGTGTGGACGGAGGTTCCCGGAGATATTCTTGTCGAGGCAAACTCCTCCAAGACGGTGTTCTTCGGCGGGGAGTCAAAGTTGAAGGAGGCCCTTTGCATGGACATATCGGGCGAGTGGATACGCCTGCGCGCCCTCGACGCCAACTCCAAGTTCTCGGCGCATTTCTCCTATTCAAATTTCGATACCCGCACGGCGGAAGCCTCGGAGATATTTGCGCCTCTTGCAAAGTCCGGCGGGCAGATTTCCGCGCACATGCTCTCCTGCGGTACGGTGGGAGACCCGAAACTCGGCCTTTTATTTTTCAGCGGCAGGGGGGATTCGCGCAAAGAGCTCGGGTATTACGAACTCGACAAAAACCTCAATCTTTCCCCGGCAAAAGAAGGGAAGGCCGCCGCCATACTGCGCAAAACCGCTCCGGCGGAAAGGGCCATAAAATTTACGGACAGGGGCGCGGAATTCGAGGACGGAAGCGAGAAAATCTTGCTGCCGATAAATCCGAATTACGATTCCTCCGCCCTCGATTGTCCGCGCTTTGCCCGCGAAGTGGCCACCGAGCGCGACATTCTCATGGCTGGCGGCATAATCTACGAACTTCCCGCCATAAACGCGGGGGGAGCCGTCAAGATGCGCGCGGTTTCCGCGGCGGATTTCGCCATTTCCGATTTCTGCTCCTACGCGGGGCTTATGTTCTTAAGCGGGGTTCTGCCCGAGGCGGTGAAGTCCGATTCCAGCCGTATAATAAAGAGTTCAGACTCCCGCGTAGCGGTATGGGCCGGGGTGATAGACGATTTGTGGAAGCTCGGCAAGCCGCGCGGCGAAGGATATGCCGTAAAGAACGCAGATATGCGCGCGGGCGAAATATCCGACAGGTTCTTCTCACGCGGCTTCGACAAAAAGCGCATAGAGCTTTCCGCTGAAGGAGAGGGCAGGGTTGCCATAGAGGCGGACGTTGACGGAAGCGGCCTTTGGATTCTGCGTTCCGTGGAAAATTTTGAAGGAGGCAAAACCGTGGTTTTAGACGCCAGGGAAAATCCCTACATGATTAGGCTGCGCGCCCTATCAGCCCTTAAGAATTTCTCCGCAAAAATGGTTTTTGAGTAGTACTGCCTATTTGTGCTGTGGTTTTGCCCATAGAGAACAGTAGCATAAACACGGCTTCCTAAGAGAAGTTTTCTCTGTGGACATATTTGCGCGTTTCTTAATTGTTGCAAAGCCTTTCCCAAGGTTTCTTTATGCGAGACTTCCGTTCCGAGCCGGAGGCGAATGGAAGCGTATTTGCAAAAAAATCCCGCTCGTACGGATAGTGCGGCGGGATTCATGGATAAATATTATGGGCTCTTAGGCCTTTAGAATCTGTACAAGCTTTCCTTGTGGGCCTTCTGCCTTTCAGTCTCCTGCTTTTCCCACAGGCGCTCCATCTCCTCCCTGAGCATTCTGTCGAAACGCGAATCTATGAATAATACCCCGTCCGGATACAACAGAGCCCTGATAGAGTCGTCGGAGAGGTTTAAAGTGTATCCCAGGGCGGTGGCTTCGTCGTCTGGAATCTTTTGCAGTATCATCAGACGGTTCTCGAGATCGGAGTCGCTTAGACCCCCGTAGGAGACGTCCTCGTCCTTGGCGTCCGAGCTTTCCTTCGCCTTTGCCAAGGCCGCGCTGCGCTCCCTTACGGTCGAACTCTTGCGGTTTTTTGCGTTCTCTTTTCTCTTCGCTTCCTCGGCCGCCTGTTCGGCCGCGATCTTGTCCTTATTCTTCAGGGCAAATCTGCGCTTTTCTTCTATGAGTATCAGGTTTGCGCTAGACGAGTCGAAATTTATCGAGTTCTTTATCGCGTCGGGCACTTTCATATTGACCATGCGCGTGTTTACCCTGGGCAGGAGCGCCACGGCCTTCAGGAAATTTTCCGACACGTCGAGCTTCAATTTGGGTAAATCCGCCTTCTTGGGCGTGCGCCTTTGCCACTCTGCGGGCTTTTCGTCGTCCTTCTTCTTCATGGAGTTTTGCATGGTTTCCAAAAGGCCAGCTATCTCCTCGGGCGTTATCTTTGCGCCGCGCCTGCGGTAGAACTCCATGACGGAGGTTTCCTTGAAGAAACATACGTGCACTTCCCAGCCGTTGAGCTCGTTTTGCCTGACTACGTCGCTCTTCGTCGCCAAAGACATATCTGCCTTCTTGAAGTAGAAGTTGTTTTGAGTGTCCTTCGGAAAAATCAGCATCAGATTTCTGTAGGGCAGTTCAAATATCTCCCTGAGCCTGTCCTCCTTGTTCTCGTATTGGTAGCCTCCGTCCGATTTCGACATCAGCCTGTTCTCAAACGAAGAGCGCGACTCGCCTATACGCGCGTGCGCGGCGTACGCAAAAAATAAAGCCGCAAAAAGAGCCGTTAACCTTAAAATCATAATGACGTTTTCCGCTTAAAATCTGTTGGTGCTTTCTTTGGATTCATCGACGCGCTTCTTGAACTGTTCGGCATAGAGCCTCTCGAGCTCTTTTCTCAGCGCCTCGTCGAAATCGGAATCTATGAAAAGTATCGCGTCGGAATAGAACTTTGCGCGTATCTTCCCGGTCGAGAGTTTCATCGTATAGCCGACACTCGTGCCGTCCTCGACAGGAATCTTGTAGAATATGTGCACAGTCTTGTCCTCGGCAACCCTCGGGCGCTCGCCGTAGTTTATGCCTCTGACATCGTCTCCCGAAGTGTTCTGCGGGCGCGTGGCCGTCTGCGGATTCTGCTGCTGCTGTTTCTTTTGCTGCTGCTGCTGCTTGCGCTCCTTCTCGCGCTCCTTGGGGTCTGGATTGTACTTTTCCTTGTATATGGCAAAGGCCTTTGTCTGCTCTTCGTCCATTATCTGCCTGGCTATGGAATTCGCGTATGCAGGGGAATTCTTCAGTCCGGGATTCACCTCGAGCTCCACATATCTATTCCTGGCAATAGGCAAAAGCGGAATTATATCCGCATATTCGGAGTCCTTAAAGCACTCCACCTCGGAAGGCTTTTGCTTTGCGGTGGACTTTGGCGTCTGCTCGGGATAGTCCTCCCTGAATTCGTCAGAAAAATATATGTAGTTCCCCCTTGTCGTAAAGAGGGGGGTCTTGTCTATAGGATAGAGCGATTCCCACTTTACCGGAGGCACTTTGTCCGCTCCGGCTGTAAGTTTCATGAGGGCTGCAACCTCCTCAAAAGTTATTTTGTCTCCCCTCCTGCGGTAAAACTCCATCACGGATTTGCCGTTAAGATAGCATATATGCACCTCCCAGCCGTACATGTCTTCCTGCTTTACCACGTCTGAAGACTGCGCCAAAACCTTGTCGGGGCGCTTGAAATAAAACGAATGCTCTGCCTCTCTCGGCATTATCAACAAGAGATTCCTATAGGGAAGATCGAACGCTTCGCGCTTTTTTTCCTCCTTCTTGTCGTATTCCAGAGCTCCACCGGATCTCGACAGCAAACGCGCCTCAAGGTCTTTCTTTGCCTCTCCTATTCTTGCATGCGTGAAACTTGCGACAAAAGCAAAGCAGAACAACGTAAACAGAAACTTTTTCATAAAAGCTTATAATAAAGATTTGATCCGACAAATCAAGCATAAGCGCCTTATTTTTTATCTATTTGCGATATGCATAAAAAAGCCTCCATGCGCGAAACGCATGGAGGCTTTTTCTTGTAATATAAGAAGGATTCCTACATATCCTTGCGGCAGTCGGCGACTTTTCCCGCCACGGCGGCCGCGGCCACCATTACCGGGCTCATCAGAAGGGTTCTGCCCGTCGGGCTTCCCTGCCTGCCCTTGAAGTTCCTGTTGGAGCTCGAGGCGCAAAGCTCGTCTCCAACAAGCTTGTCAGAATTCATCGCCAGGCACATCGAGCAGCCCGCCTGCCTCCATTGGAAGCCCGCCTGGGTAAATATCTTGTCCAAACCCTCCTCGCAGGCCATTTTATCGACAATCTGGGAACCCGGCACTGCCAGAGCGCGCACGCCCTCTGCTACATGCTTGCCTTTCAGAAATTCCGCGGCCTCGCGGAAGTCCGAAATTCTGCCGTTTGTGCAGGAGCCTATGAAGGCCACGTTTATGGCCTTGCCCTCTATCTTCTCCCCGGGGGCGAACTTCATGTACTTTAAGGCGTCGAAAGCATCCTTGCGCTGCACCGCATCCGCAATGGTGGCGGGGTCGGGTATGGACTCGTCAACGCCTATGGCCTGTGAAGGATTCACTCCCCAAGTCACCTGCGGGGTTATATCCGCCGCGTCGAAACTTACAACGTCGTCGTACACGCAGTCGGCGTCGGAGGCTACCGCCTTCCATTTCTCAACGGCCTTGTCCCAATCTTCGCCCTTCGGGGCGTAGGGGCGCCCCTTAAGGTATTCAAAGGTCTTCTCGTCCGGATTGATGTATCCTATGCGGGCTCCTCCCTCTATTGCCATGTTGCAAACCGTCATGCGGCCCTCCATGGACATGTCCTCAAAGACCTTGCCGCCAAACTCGTACGCATATCCTATGCCGCCGTTTACACCCAGCTTGCGTATTATGTAAATTGCCACGTCCTTGGGGTAAACGCCCTTTGCGAGGGTCCCCTCCACATTTACCCTGCGAACCTTCAGCTTTTTGAATGATAGCGTCTGCGTCGCAAGCACGTTGCGCACCTGGCTTGTGCCTATGCCGAAGGCTATCGCCCCGAAGGCCCCGTGCGTGGCAGTGTGGGAGTCCCCGCAGGCAACCGTCATTCCGGGCTGTATTATTCCCTGCTCGGGCATGACGATGTGTATGACCCCCTGCTTGCCGGTGGTGGTGTCGAAGAATACTATGCCGTTGTCCTGGCAATTCTTGCGTATGTGCTTGAGCATCTCGTATGCCATCTTGTCGGCATAAGGCTCGGTGCGGTCGTCCGTGGGGATTATATGGTCCACGGTCGCAAAAGTGCGGTTCGGATACTTGACCTTCAGCCCCAGCGTGCGCAACATTCCGAACGCCTGCGGACTTGTCACCTCGTGGAGCAGATGCGCCCCGACGAGCAGCTGCGTTGAGCCGTCCGGCAATTCGCAGACGGCGTGTTTCTCCCATACCTTTTCAAACAGAGTCTTTCCCATAATTGTATGCCTTATCCATAGCTGCGGCGCAAGAGAAATTGCCCTTGCGCCGCCATTGTGCCTGTTGTGCGCAATATGCGCGTGGTGTTAACTATCCGTTTATCTTCTCGAGAAGGGCGTCGTCTATGTCGTAGTTGCAATAGACGTTCTGCACGTCCTCGAGGGAGTCGAGCGCGTCCTCAAGCTTGAGAACCTTCTTGGCGGTCTCAAGATCGGTGATGGGAACGAGCGTGTTGGGTATCCATGCAAGCTCGGAATCGTCCGGCTGTATGTTCGCCTTCTCCAGAATTTCCGAGACGGCGTCGAAAGACGATATGGGGCAGAGCACCTCAAAATGGTCGCCCTCGTTGGATATATCCTCTATGTCCGCCTCCATAAGAAGCTCCATCAAGGCGTCCTCGCTGGTCTTCTCCGCGGAGATTATAAACTGACCCTTCTTGGTGAATGTGAACATCAGCGCCCCGGGCGTGGCGAGATTTCCGCCGGCCTTCGTGAGAGTGCTCCTTACGTCGGATACGGAACGGTTCTTGTTGTCGGTTGTCACCTCAACAACCATTCCAACGCCGCCGGGAGCGTAGCCCTCGTAGACTATCTCCTCGTAGCTGACTCCGGGAAGCTCTCCTGTGCCCTTTTTGATTGCCTTTTCTATGTTGTCGGCGGGCATGTTCACCGCCTTCGCTTTTAATATTAAAGAGCGTAGTCGGGGATTGAACAGCGGGTCTCCGCCGCCGGCTTTGGCGGCCATTGTTATATCTTTGCTCACCGCGCTGAAAGCCTTGCCCCTCTTTGCGTCGATGGCGGCTTTGTGGCGCTTGGTTGTAGCCCATTTGCTGTGTCCTGACATATATTTCTTACTTTCTTGTTGTTTTGTGTTCTACATCTCGTAGGAATGTTTCTACTTCAATCGGAAAATTTGAAAGGTTTGCTCGGCCGGTTTCAAGAAAAATCTTAAGCAATCGCTAACGGTTTTTTGGTTTCGTCGAACGCCCTCCGGGGTTCTTCTTGCGCTTTTCCTGGGTTATACCGTAGCGCTCCTGCATGCGCCTGCGCTTCTCCTCCTCGGCGAGCTTCTTCATGCGCTCCCTGATCTCCGAGTCCGACAGCCCCTGTTCCTTGAGCCTTTGGTATTCCGCGCTCGCCTCCTGGAGCCTCTGTAAAAATCCGCCCTTCTTGGGGTCGCGCTTCTTGAGGACTACTTTGTCCTTGGTCTTTATCACATACAAAGTCTGAGCTATGCCCAGAAGGCTCTGTACCGTCCAGTACAGCACAACTCCTGACGGGAAGGTGTAGAAGAACAGCAGCATTATTACGGGCATCAGCTTGAACATAGTCTTTTGCGCCTTGTCCGCCGTGGGCATGGGCGATATGTTCATCTGTATGTATGTGAAAAACGCGTTTACCAGCGGCAGAACGTGCAGCGGGAACCCGAATATGCTCGGCAGGAAGGACAGGCTGTCCGGCTGGGAGAGGTCGTCTATCCACAGGAAGTGCGCAAAGCGTATCTCGCTGGAAGTTTGCAGCATGTAGTACAGGCCTATGAATATGGGCAGCTGTATGAGAATGGGCAGGCAGCCCGCAAAGGGGTTTATGCCGTATTCCCCGTAGAGCTTCATTGTCTCCTGGCCTATGCGCTGCTGGTCGCCGTTGTACTTTTCCTTTATCTCCTGAATTTTGCCCTGCAGCTTGCCCATGCGCTGCGACGAGCGTATCTGTATTGCCGTAAGCGGCCAGAGTATGAGCCTTACTATGAGGGTCAAAATTACTATAGCCCAGCCCCAGGCCCATGCCGGGGATATCCCCACTATGAACGAATGGATTATGTTAAGGAGCGCCAAAAGAGGCCTGCTTATAAAGCCGAACCACCCGAAGTTCATAACTTCCTCCTGGCCGCCATCCATGGCGAGCAGCCTGTTTATCTCCTTGGGGCCTATGTATAAATTTCCGTCCAGAGTCCAGGTCTGTTTGGGGGGCAGGGGGGTGTCCAGAGTAAAGGCCATGTAGCCGACAACCCCGCTTCTCATGTACTTGTCCTCGGCGTTTTCATTTACGGTCAACGGCGCGGCAAACCCGCCGCGGCCAACCATATTCTTGGGGGTAAATATTGTCGCAAAGAACTGGTTCTTAACCGCGCCCCACACAACGGGGGCCGTGTCGAGAACAAGATTCGGCTTTGCCTTGCTTGCGCCTATGCCCAGAAAGCCGCTGGAATCCACAAAGCTTGTAGACTTTGCAAAGTCAGCCCCGCTGCCGTCGTAGAGAGTCAACGCGAGATTGCCCCCGTAGATGTCTCCGGGAGTGGGCAGGGCCATGCCCAGGCTTAAGTAGATCTTATCGAGCGACAGAGCCTTGTCTGATAGGTTCTCCACGCTCGTTTTGCAGATTATCGTATAAGGAGCGCTGACACTTTCTGCGGATTTCTCCAGCGAATAGGTCCTCGTTATCTTCAGGCCTCCTCCCAGATAGGAATATGTGAGGCTGTCCGCTGATTTCTCCGTCAGCGCGAAGGATTTTTCAAACGCGACCGGCACTCCTCCGAAACCCTGCGACGGGAACGCCAACCCCATTATCAGGCTCTTGTCCGTCTCGTTTATTGTATAGGGCGCATTTGAGCCTTGGGACTTCTCGTATTTTTTAAGCTCCACGCACTTTACCGCGCCGCCCTTGTTTGTGAAAGTGGCTTTTATGAAGTCGTTCTCTATATAAGAGAGTTTTTCGGCGATATTTCCTTCGGGGGCCAGAATGCTCTGCAGATCTGCCCTTATTGCGGGTACGGAACTTTTTGTCTGGACCGCGGATTCCTGGGCTGATTGCGCCTGCGCATTAAGCGCGGCCTCGTCCGCCTGCCTTTGCATCCTTGAAGAATCCGTAAAGAGCAGCCAAAATGCCGCTCCCAAGAATATCAGGCCGAGTATAGTATTTTTCTTATCCATCTTCTGAAATGACTTTGAAAGAATCCCCTATTTATCCGTGCGGAAAGGGAAATTTTTTAAGCGGAAAATTAAAACCGCGCGAGACCTTTTCGTCAACGAAGTTTTGAGAAAAGATTTCTCCACGAGAATTTTTCCGGGACAGGGTCGTATCCGCCCCTGCACAGCGGGTTGCAGCGCAGTATCCTGAATGCGCCGAGTATGCAGCCCTTTATCAGGCCGTGCTTGGAGATTGCCCCGGCCGTATATTCCGAACAGGTCGGATAAAACCTGCATCTGCAGCCAAGCAGGGTAAAAATGGGCGACAAGAACGCCTTGTACAGGCCTATGGCAAAGACTCCGATTCTCGACGGTATCTTCATCAGCCGCCGAATGGTTCTCCCCGCGAAATTTCCCGTATCACCCATTCCGATGAGCCTTCTGGCTATTCTGAGCCCGCCTTCTTTTCTCCCTCCGCCGCGGGGGGCGTTTTTGTCTCCGGTTTTGCCGCGCGCTTTTGCAGCCTCGCCTCAAGCTTTCTGCAGCCCGACAAAAACATCTCCTCAAGCTCCGAATAGGGCGTGTCAAGAGAGGCCTTCTTCGCGTGGACTACGATGTCGCAGAAGGGCAGTGCCCCCTGGTTTGTCCTGAATATCTCCCTGAAGCGGCGCTTTATTCTGTTGCGCTCCACAGCTCCCCCCACGCGCCTGCTTGCCACAACCCCAAAACGCGAAAACGCGCCCGCCGACTCCTGCGGCGTGCGCGTCAAATACAGTACGAAAGCTCCGGTATGCGCTTTTTCCGCGTTCTTCCTGGCGGATTCGTAATCCGTCGTCTTACGCAGTCTGGCGCGTTTGTTCAGGCGCATTTCTTGCGCTTTCCCATGGAGCGTTTACTTGGTCACCAAACGCTTGCGGCCCTTGTTCCTGCGGGCGTTGATTACGGCCTTGCCGCCGCGTGTTTTCATGCGGGCGCGGAAGCCGCAGCTGCGCGCGCGTTTGAGTTTTGAAGGATTGTATGTGGGTTCCATAATCTGATGGCTGTTGCTTTGAAATTTTTAAAAACACGGTATGAAATAGTCGCCCGGCCGATATGTCAACACTTTTTGCGCCGCTTTTTGGGCGGACGCTAAAACTGGCGCCCCTTTTATGGAAATATCGCCTGCCGCACCGCAATACGGCCCCGTCGGGCTTTGAGCCGGAAACTCAGCTCAGCTTAAGCATCTTTTCTATGGGCTTTGCGGCAAGCTCTATGGTGCGCTCGTCCAGGATTATCTCGGGCTTTAGGGTCTTTAGGCATTCGAGCAGCTTTTCGGCGCTGTTGAGGCGCATAAACTTGCACTGCTGGCAGCTCTTGCCCGGAAGCCTCGCGGCGATAAACGTCTTTTCGGGAACCTCCCTGCGCAGGCGGTGCAGCATCTCCACCACGGTAGCCACTATTATTTTGTCGGACTTGCACGCCTTGCTCCAGCTTATCATCTTTTCCGTGCTGCAAACCTCGTCGCAGGCGTCGCGCACGGCCTTGGGGCACTCGGGGTGGCATACGGCGGGGGCGCGGAAAAACTCCTTCATCTTGATAATGTCCGCGGCGTCGTACTCCTCGTGCGCGTAGCAGGAGCCGTCCCAGAGTATCATGTTCCGCCCGAGCTTCTCGTTTATCCAAGAGCCCAAGTTCCTGTCGGGGCAAAATATTATCTCCTGCTCGGGGGGAATCTTCCTTACAAGCTCAAGGGCGTTTCCGCTCGTACAGATAATGTCGCTTAGGGTCTTTACGGCGGCGGAGCAGTTTATGTAAGATATTACTATTGCGCCAGGATGGGCCGCCTTGAGCTTTGCGAGCTCATCGGGAGGGCAAGAGTCGGCCAAGGAACAGCCGGCGGATATGTCGGGCAAGACCACCGCCTTGGAGGGGTTGAGTATTTTGGCAGTCTCGGCCATGAAATGCACGCCGCAAAATACGATTACGTCGGCGTCGGCCTCCTTGGCCTTGCGCGCCAGGGCTAGGCTGTCTCCGGCGAAGTCCGCCACGCGCTGTATATCCTCCGAGACATAGTTGTGCGCGAGTATCACCGCGCGCTTCTGCTTCTTGAGTCTGAGAATCTCCTCCTGAACTTCGGATAGCGGCTTTTCCCCCTCGTCCTTAAACGGAGGGAAGATGGTTGCATTGTCTTGGCTCATAATAAATTTTTGGAAAGTTGACACACGCGCGCGGGCTCGTCAATTTTAAACGGGTGAAAATGGAGGAAGGCAGATACGCTTGCGTCAGGTTGTTTTCGGGTTTGGACAAGCCCCTGACGTATTCTGTTCCGGCGAGATTTGCCGGGGTTGTCAAGTCGGGCTGCATAGTCAGGGTGCCTCTGAGGGGCGGCACGGGCACGGGCGTGATAATAAAGCTATCCGGATCTGCGCAGGAGCAGGGAAATTTCAGGATACGTCCCATATCGGAGCTCGTCCAGAATCTGCGGGCCCTGACTCCCGATTTGCTCGATCTGGCCTTCTGGATAAAGGACTATTACGCAGCCTCCATGCAGGCGGTATTCGAGAGCATGATTCCTGCAGTCGTAAGAAGCGGCAGGGGGGAACTGTCCTTGAGGGAAGTGTCCATGCCTGAGCGCCCGGACTTGGGCGTATTGGAGTCCCTGCGCCGCCGCGCTCCAAAGCAGTTTCAGATAGTCTCGTCATTTCTTGCGGATCCGTCGGCCGTCCTTAAGAGCCAGCTTTGCGACAAGTTTTCTGCCTCCGCGCTGGAGGCCCTTATAGAGAAGGGGATTCTCAAGGAGAGCTCGCGGAGGGTAAAGCGTCTGGCCTACGACGACGAGCTTTCCTCCGCCGAGACGGTTCCGTCCAAGGGGCATGTTTTAAACGAGGAGCAGTCCGCGGCATTTGGAGACATCTGCGCTTTGCTCGACGCAAGAAAATACGCTACGCACCTTCTCTACGGCGTTACCGGCTCCGGCAAGACGGAAGTTTACATACATGCCATGCGGAAGGTCTTGGCCGAGGGCGGCTCCTGCATATTTTTAGTCCCTGAGATAGCCCTTACGCCGCAGACGGTGGGGCGCCTGCAGTCTAGGCTGGGCG
Source organism: uncultured Opitutales bacterium (assembly GCA_944389315.1). GTDB lineage: Bacteria > Verrucomicrobiota > Verrucomicrobiia > Opitutales > Intestinicryptomonadaceae > CALXQW01. The sequence goes on along the minus strand of CALXLX010000049.1, from coordinate 43,020 downwards.
ACTGCGGGGCCGGGCTTGTTGTCTGGCACAGCGGCCTTTCGGACGGCCAGAGGCTCGACGCCTGGCGCGATCTTGCCGACGGCAGCGCCCGCGTGGTTGTAGGCGCGCGCTCCTGCATATTTGCGCCCCTTTCAAACCTCAGGCTTATAATCGTCGACGAGGAGCACGATACGGCCTACAAGCAGGACAAGGCCCCCCGCTACAGCGCCCGCGATGTGGCCGTTGTCAGGGCGCGCATGTGCGGGGCGCTGTGTCTGCTCGGCAGCGCGACTCCGTCTCTCGAGACGCTTTACAACACCAAGAGGAAAAAATATTCCGTATCGAGGATATCGAGGCGCATAGACGGCTGCATTATGCCGTCTGTGATGATTACAGACATGAGGCGCGAGAAGGGTGGGGCGCTTCTTTCCTCGCTCCTTAAGGACAAGCTTGCCGACAGGCTGGACAAGGGGCAGCAGAGCATACTTTTCTTAAACCGCCGCGGATACGCGAGAATTTTCGAGTGTCCGGATTGCGGATATGTGGCGGAGTGCCCGCACTGTTCCGTAAGTATGACGTGGCACAGGAGTAGCGATACCGTCAAATGCCATATTTGCGGCTACGAGGCGCGCGCGCCGCTTCTGTGCCCGAAGTGCGGCTCAGAGCGCGCAAAATGGAGCGGGTACGGAACCCAGAAGATAGAAAATCTCATAACGGACCTCTTTCCCTATGCGCGCGTTGGCAGAATGGACGCCGACGCCATGCGCCGCCGCGACGATTACCGCCGCATACTCGGCGATTTCCGGCGCGGCAAGCTCGACATTTTGATAGGCACCCAGATGATAGCCAAGGGGCTGGATTTCCCCCGCGTCACCCTTGTGGGGCTTGTGGACGCCGACATAAGCTTGCACATGCCCTCCTTCCGCGCGGCGGAGCGCACCTATCAGCTGATAGTGCAGGTGGCGGGGCGCGCCGGCAGGGGCGACGGCGCGGGCGAGGTTGTAATCCAGACGCGCACTCCTGAGGCCATTCCCATACAGTACGCCAAGCGTGACGATATGGAATCCTTCCTCGAGGAGGAGCTGCAAAACCGCAAGGAGTTTGCCTATCCGCCTTTTAGAAGGATAGTCCGCCAGCTTTTCAAGAGCAGGAATCCCGAGAAGCTCGCCTATTATGCGGAGGAGTTTGCCAAGGCGGCGGAAAAGCGCCTCGGGGGGATATGCGAGATACGCGGGCCGAGCCCGGCGCCCATAGAAAAGGCGGAGGATTTTTATCACTGGCAGCTTTGGTATTTTTGCACCAATGTAAGCGCGGTCGTTTCCAAGCTTGTTGAACTGCGGGCCAAATTTCCCCTCGACGCTGACGTTTTGGAGGCCCTTGATTCCGACCCGGTTGATTGACGCGGAGAGAAAAATTTTCCCGCATGGGCTTTTGGGTTGTTAAAATCTCCGCGCTTTTTTCTTCCGCTTTGGCTGCGCGTATATTTTGCGGTATAATGCGCCGCAGGAAAACCTTTGCTTTTCGGGCGCAAAAACGGCGGGGTTTTTGCTAAAAATGCACACAGCAATAAAGGTAAATCGCGATAGTTTTACGTTGGAATTTCTTGCGTATTTTTTTGTTTGAGTTTGTTTGAGTCTGCAATTAGAAATTTTTCATTCAACATTTGTACAGGGAAAGTTATGAGAAACTTAAATATGGCTTTTTTCGGTTCCGCGTTTGCGGTGTCCGTATTTTTATGCGTTTTGGCATCTTCATGCTGCAAGGCCGAGCAGGGCGGGGGGGCGAGATATCCCGCCCAGGGGAAATCCGCCTACGAGAAGTTCTTTACGCCGGAAAAGACTATAGAAGCCCAGGCGTTGAAAATGTGGAACAACCGCTATCCCAGGCGCATGCCGTTTCTGAATGTGGAGGCGAAAAACACCATAAATCCGGAGGACTTCGGCATAGTTCCAGGCACGGGGGAGTGCATGACAGACAGGTTCCACGCGCTTTTCCGCGAGGCGGCAAAGTCCGCCCCCTGCCGCATTGTTTTGAAGAAGGGCATATACGTTTTTAAAAAGCCTTTGGGAAATTCCAATTTTGCGATGTCCATTTCGGGGCTTAAGGACGTATTCATAGACGGAAACGGGTCCACAATCCTGATAAAAAAGCCGGACATGGGCGTCTTTTCCGCGCACGGCACAGAGAGGGTTGTCGTGCGCGGGTTCGTGGTGGACTACGATCCTCTGCCGTATTCAACGGGGGTGGTGGTGTCTCGCAACGACGCAGATAAGAGCGCGGACATAGAGGTTATGGAGGGCCAGCTTCCCTTCGATTCTCCCTGGCTTAAAAATTCCGAATGGGGATTCTTCCTTGACGAGAGCCTCGACGGCAGGCTTCAGGAGGACAAGTCCAACGTGTATTTCCACAGCTCCATAGAGCGCGTCTCCGACAAGGTTTTCAGGATAAAAATGCATCCCACGCGGGGCGGAGGGTCTAGCGTTATGGCGTTCAACGAGGGCGACATTTACACCATAGTGATACGCCCCTCCGCCGCAGTGTGCGCAATGAACAGCACGAAGGATCTTACCTTTAAGGATATAGAGATCAGGGCCAGCGCTGGAAGCTCGTTTTCGGGCACCTACAACGACGCCCCGAATTTTATAAACTGCGTTCTTTCCATGCAGAAAGGGCGCTACAGGGTGTCAAATTCCGACACTTTCCATTTTCAGAATTCCATAACGGGGCCGTGGATAGAAAACTGCGTATCCGAGGGCGTCGCCGACGACGCCGTCAACTTCTACATACGCCCCAATTACATAGTATCCGTCCTTGGAGAGCGCACCCTGCGCGTCTCCTCCACGCCGCAGAGCGCGGATTTTCAGAACTCCAAGTACTACGAGAGGGATTACGCGCCGGGCAATAAAATAGCCTTCTTCGACGGCAGGAAGTTTGAAGTCTTCTTCGTCTCGGAGGTGGAATCCGCGGATTTCAAATCAGGCACAATCACTTTCAAGGACAAGCTTCCCGAAGTCGTGTGCGGAAAAGACAAGTTTGCCTGCACGACATTGTACAACTTGGATTTCTCCAGCGGCTTTGTCATAAGAAACTCCGTATTTAGAAACGCGAGGAGATACGGCCTGTATCTTAAGGCTCCAAACGGGCTTGTTGAGGGCAATTACTTCCGCGGCCTGAGTGCCTCGGCGATTATGGCCAGGAACGAGCCCGGCTGGCCCGAGGGGCTTTACGCGAGAAACCTCATAATCGCCAACAATGTGGTGGAGGACTGCGGCTTTGAGTGGCCGTATCTGCGCGCGCCAAACTCCGCCGCGTTTGTCATGGCCGCAAGCGGCAGGGAGGGCAGCGCGGGCTTCTATGCACACAAGAATGTAATAGTAGAAGGCAACGTATTTGTGAACCCCTCCGGAGGCTGCCTGTTCTTTAGAAACGTGGAGAATTTGCAGCTCTCAGGCAATGCCGTAATAGGCCCCGACGGAAATGTTGTTGACACTTCAACCCCTGCCGCGGGAAGGCAGAATATGTTTGAAGTGGGAAATTGCAAAATGCAGGGAGAGTAGTAGGGCGGCCTTCTAGGCGGACAGTAGAGCCTTCAACCTTCTCTTTGCGGCGGCTTTTTACCGCATGACAGGCGGCGCAAAAACGGCGCGGGCATTTCTACCCGCGCCGTTTTTCTTATGGTGGAATAAATATTTTTTAGGTAGTTTTTGCGACCTCCAAGAGTAGGGGAGAGATTAGTCGTTCGTTATGCCCCACTTCTTGCGGAGGAAATTTTCCCACGGGGAGAACAGCAGTTTGTCCGCCAGAAGGCCTATTGCTATAACCACGCACATGACGCCAATTACCTGGCTCATCTCCATAAGCTCCCTGCCGTAGTGCAACAGCTGCCCAAGCCCGAAGCCCGTGAGGATTACAACATATATTTCCGCGGCCATAAGCGACCTCCAAGCAAAGGCCCAGCCCTGCTTCATGCCGCCGAGTATGTTTGGAAATGCCGCTGGAAGTATGACGTGTATCCAGGTGTGCATCCCCTTTGAGCCCATGGTCTCCGCCGCCCTGACATATATGGGCGGAATGCTGTTTACGCCGTGCTGTGTTGCTATTATCAAAGACCAGACAGTGCCCATCACCACCACGAATAACATAGCCTTTTCCGTCTGTCCGAACCACAGCATAGCCAGCGGAACCCAGCATACGCTCGGCAGAGCCTGCAGGCCCATGGCAAGCAGCCCGAGCGTATCCCTGAATACCTTAAGCTTCGCGCAGAGCATGCCCAGCGGAATCCCGAGCGCTATGCCTATAAGATAGCCCACAAACAGCCTCTTTAAGGTTACAAGCACCGCACCCGGCAAAGTGCCGTCGGCAATTGCATACCAAAGGTATTCCGCCACGCTCGACGGGGGGGGCAGTATCAGATACGCGTCGTAATAGCGGCTTAAGGTCTCCCATAGCCCGAGCAGCACTATGGCAACAAGCGCGGGGCCCGTCCAGCGTTTGAAAAATCTCTTGAGCTTCTCGGAGGTGTCGAAAGCCTCTTCCTGTGCAACATTCTTCTTCATTCGGCTACGGAGCCTCCTATGTGTTGTTTCAGCGCGGCGGTTATCGTGCTTGCGTAGTTGGTAAGGTCGGGGTCGTTGATGTCCCTCGGGCGCTTTAGGGAGTCTATCTTAAACTCCCTGGCTATCCTTCCCGGATGCGGGGAGAATAATATAACCCTGTCTCCCAGGCATACCGCCTCGCGTATGTTGTGCGTTACGAACACTATTGTCTTGCGGCGCTTCTGCCAGATGTCCTGCAGCTCGCCGTAGAGCTGCTCCCTGGTCAGAGCGTCGAGCGCGCCGAAGGTCTCGTCCATCAAAAGTATCCTCGGGTTCGGAGCCAGCGCGCGAGCCAATGCAACCCTCTGCCTCATTCCGCCTGACAGCTCGTGTATGGACGCATGCATGAACTTCTCCAAGCCCACAAGGTGTATGTAAAACTTCGCAACCTCCCTGCGCTCCGGATTTGTCAGATTGGGCTTAAGCTTAAGCCCGAATAGAACGTTGCCCATAACGTCGAGCCACGGGAACAGCGCGTGCTCCTGAAACATCACCATTCTGTCGCGCCCGGGGCCCGTTATGGGCTTGTCATCCATGAGAATCTTTCCCGAAGTAGGCTTGTCGAGGCCAGCAATCAGGTTTAGCAGGGTAGATTTCCCGCAGCCGCTGGGCCCCACGAGGCATACAAATTCCCCCTCGTCAACCTTCAGATTGATGTCCTCAAGCGCCACGGTCTTGCCCTGCGCGCCGTGGAATACTTTGTTTACGCCGCGCACCGAAAGCTTAGACGGGGCGACGTTCTCCAGCTCTTTATGCACACTCATTAGTCGCGCTTATAGAAAAGGTTTTTCGTGTCTATTTTGCTGCGTATAAAGCCGCACTCATACGCGTAGCTTACAAATTTGTTCAATTCCGCCACGTTTACCGTATTCGTGAAAATCAGACGCTTCCAGGCAGACGATACCAGCTCTTTTGCTATCTTTCCCCTGGTGGTGTCCTCAAGCTCTTTGCGGACCAGCTCCTGTGCCTCAGCGGGGTGGGCTTTAATCCAGTCCGTCAGCTCCTCGTGCGCCTTTATGAATTTGTCCACAAGCTCCTTATGCTCCTTTAATACGCGGTTGCAGGTGACCAGGACGGTTGTCACCGCCTCCTTCTGGTCGTAGAGAACCTGGCCCTGCGCGTTGTCTATCAGGCGGGTGACCCAGGGCTCCACCGTCCAAACGGCGTCGACAAAACCCTGCTTGAAAAGCGAAAGCTGCTCGGGATTTGCCGTCGGCAATATGTGGGCGTCCCCGCCGGTGAGGGTTATGTTCAGCCCCGCGTCTATCAGCCACGCGCGGCAGGCTACGTCCTGCGTGTTTCCCATCTGCGGAGTGGCTATCTTCTTGCCGACAAAATCCTTGGGCGTCTTGAGGCCGAGCTTCGGGTTGACCACAAGAGCCGCGCCGCCGTCCGCCGCGCCCGCTATTATTTTAATGTCGCGCTGGCGCGTCTTTGCGTAGGCGTTGAGGGCGGGGCTGGGCCCCACATAGGTTATGTCGAGCGAATTTGCAAACAAAGCCTCCATAGCCGTGGGCCCCGCATTGAAAAGGCTCCACTGGATCTCTACGCCGTCTCCGAGGCGCTGTTCAAACCAGCCTTTGCCCTGGCGGCTCAGCTGGTGGGCGACCAGCGCCTGCGCGTGCGTTATGTTTGGAAAATGCCCGACTCTCAGTATGATTTTGTCCTCCGCCGACAAAACCGACGAGAACATCAACACCGTTATGGAAAGAATGGAAGATAGCTTTTTTATGCTCATGTCTTATTTTATTTTTTCGGTTATATCTTTCAGAAAAGCTTTCTTTGTTTCAAGTAAAAACGCCCGCGCAGCCCCTATTGAATAGGCTATTTTTGCTCGAAGCTTTGCCTCAAACGATTATTGCGCCGCTATTGGATATCTTGCGGTTTTATCCTGGGGGGAGAAACTGCGCTTTAAGAGGGAAATGCCTGCGCATTTCAAAAGCCCATGGCCGTATTTTTAATGTACCCGTTTTTCTCTATGTAATCTTTCCTAAGGCATTTTTGCTTTGTAGTTCCGCCTTTATCGTAAGAATTTAATTTGCCTTCGGGATAATTATGACTGTGGGCTTTCGGGGCGGAGGTACGTCGTAATAGATGTTGTCCGTTCCCACAACGACATTCGTCTCCGGGTTCATTGCGGATTTGCTCGGCAGAAAGGCCGATGTTTTTCTCTCGTATGCCGCGAGCATTTCCGCCGCCGTCACCTTTCTGAGGTTTGTGGAATAGAGCACGTTTATCTCCGCGTTTTTATCTATGCTTGCTAACATTTTTGCGTATGTGCCCGCGTCGAGCACAAACTTTGCGGCCATCAGCGCATAGATTTTTCCCTCTATGTATTTTGCCGACGAGAACAGCTCCCGCGTCTTTACCGACGCAGAGGTCTTGTTTGGGTAGTATATTATGCTCGCCAGAGCCGCCGCCTGGGCCGGTATGGAGCTTTCCTCGCCAAAATCGGCCCCCGATATGACGTTTGTAGAGCTTAGTATTTCAACCGCCTTGTCCAGCGGCATCTCAAGACTTTTTGTTTCTGATATAAAAGTGTTTCTGCCCACAACTGCGCCCCCCCTGAACTTGGGCGCCTTGGGAGTGATAACCACGCCGGAGTTTTTACCCCTGCCCACATTGCCCACGATAACCTGCGCAGGTAGGGCGCAGGGAATAAGCAGGATGAGTATTGTCAGAAGTCTCATGGGACGATTGTCGCGCTTATTTCCATGCAAGTCAAGATTCATGGCATGCGGCGCGCAGATAGGGTTGTTTTTTGTGCGCGTTTTTCTCTATTTCGGCTTAAAGCAAACCGGCTGACCATATAAAATATCTTGATTTATCCGCGACCCGATTATAAACGTTAAGGCATGAAACATATGCGTATTTTATCCTGTGCATTGGCATATCTGTCGCTTTTTTGCGCTGTTTTCGGAGGGGAGGGAAAGGGCGCAAAATTGGAGCTGGAATGGCGCGATATGGGCGATGTCGGGCTTGAGGGGAAAGCCTGGACGGACACTCCCCGGCCCTATTCAAGGGTGCCAAACTCCTTCAGCGGGCGCGTCACCGCGGACGTTTGGAACAATGCCATGAGCTCCACGGGAATGTGCATAAATTTCGAGACCGACTCTCCCGAAATTTGGGTTTCCAGGGAATTGTACAGCGATCAGCTCGGAGAGTACAATTTCAATGTATGCGCGTTTTCCGGCTTTGACCTTTACGGGCTCGACCCTGCCGACGGCAAGCTAAAATGGCTGGCGGCCACCCCCCATGCCAATTCGGAGAACTCGCTTTACAGGCTATTTTTTACAAACGGCAAGAAGGGCGTTTACAGGATATATCTGCCGCTCCGCAATTCTTTGAAATCGGCGAAGGTGGGCGTCAAGAAAGGGTCGTATTTCAGGGTAATTCCCGCCCGCAAGAAGCCCGTCGTATTTTACGGGACTTCCATAGTCCACGGGGCGTTTGCCTCGCATGCGGGGCTGAGCCACCCGTCGGTGATAGGGCGTAGGCTGAATGTGCCGATAGTCAATTTGGGCTTCTCGGGCTCCGCGAAGATGGAGCCTGACATGGCCGACATGCTCGCCGAGATAGACGCCTCCGTCTACGTCATAGACGCGCAGGCCAACATGAACGACAAGCTCGTTTCCGAGCGCTGCGAGAAATTCTTAAGGCGGCTCAGGCAGCTGCGTCCTGATACTCCCATATTGCTTGTGGAGCGGGCCGAGTCTTTGCGCGGCTGGTATTACGGCGCTGCCGGAACTCCTCTTAAAGTATGGCTTTTGCAAAGGGCAGTTTACGAGAAGCTGCTTTCCGAGGGGGAGAAGAACATGGCATATCTTAAAGGGGACAAACTCTTTGGGGACACTTGCGAGGCGTCCATAGACGATGTCCACCCCGGGGACTTGGGCATAATGTCCATGGCGGACAAAATGACCCCCATAATAGGCAAGCTGCTGGGCAAGCAGTAGTAGGGCGTGCGCTTTTGCAGTTGGCCGGGTTTCTTTTTTATGAGGCTGTTGCCTTAAAGGGCTTTATGTTAACATGCTACCGTCCGGTTATCCTTGCGCGGTTTTCCCTGCGCGGATTTTCGCGGGTGCCTTTCAGAAAATATTTTTAGTATAACAATAAAAATTTCCTGAATTTGACGAAAGACGCAAGGAAATCATATACAGCAGCATATCTTCGCATAAAAAAGGCCCGCAAACCTTTGGGCTTCGCGGGCGCTTAAGCAAGTGCTCGAGGCGGGACTTGAACCCGCACGACTGATAAGGTCAACGGATTTTAAGTCCGCAGCGTCTACCATTCCGCCACTCGAGCAGCTCTTGAATTTAAAAAGACTCTATCTTTTGCGGATTCTTTCAACACTTTTTTAACGAAAATTTTCCGCCGCTTTTTCATTGCCGCCATCTTGGGCTATGTGCCGCATGTGCCGACACTCCTGAAACGCAATGCACCGTTTGCCTCCCACGCTTGCAATTTTTTGCCAGCAGCCTTGGGGCCCCCTATCGGCAAAAAAAAGGCGCGCAGATTGCGCGCGCCCTTGCTTAGTTGAATAAACTTTATTTGCATTACGAAAGAGTGTACTGGCCGGGTATCGGTATGCCGTCGACGGGCTTTTTGCCAAATTGGCAGTTTTCGGGCAGATAGTTCTTCTGCGACTTCGCAAGCAGCCAGTCGTACTTAAATGCGCGCCCGGCATAGGCGCTCTCGCGCCCGGCTATGGCCATTACGGTGGAATCGGCAAGCTCCCTTATCATGTTGTTCTGCTTCCCGCTTCTTATGGCTTCTATCAATACCTTGTGCTCCTCCTCGAGGCACTGCGGCAAATCTTTCTGGGGCATCTCCCAAAGGGTCTTGCCGTCGTTGTCTATTATGCGCTGGCGCTGCAGGCTCAACTCGAGCGTGCCCTTCGTGCCCATGAACTTCTCCTGCACCATCTCCTGCGCGCCTGTCTCCCTGCGGCTGTAGCTGTAGCAGTGCAGATTGTTGCCGAAGTCGAAATCCACCGCAAAATGGCTGAAACGGTTGCCCATCTGCGGGACGGGCAAGTCCCATCTGCGGCCGCCAAGGCCGTTGACCATAATGGGCTTCTTCTCAAGCCCCCACAGGATTATGTCCAGATTGTGGACGTGCTGCTCCACATAGCAGTCTCCCGATGCCCAGGTGAATATAAACCAGTTTCTGACCTGGTACTCCATGCTCTCGGGGTCGGGATTCTGCAGGCGCATCTTCTGTATGAAGAACTTTGAGTTCAGCCAAACCGCCTGCGTGCTTGTGATGTCTCCAAGCTCGCCGGCCTTCATGCGGGCTATGCCCTCCATGTATCCCTTGTGGAATCTGCGCTGTATGCCGCCTATGACGGATAGGCCCTTCTTGTCGGCCAAATCGGCGCACTCGTAAAGCTGGCGCGCGCCAACGGCGTCCACCGCACCGGGCTTTTCTATGAATACGTGCTTGCCGGCCTCAAGGCAGGCCTTCAGGTGCATGGGCCTAAATACGGGTGGCGTGGCGTGTATGACAAGGTCCACATCGGTCTGCAAAAGCTGCTTGTACGCATCCCAACCGGTGAATATCATCTCCTTCTTGACGTTGAAACAGTCCGCAGGAAGGGGCTTTGTCTTATTGTTCTTATAGAACTCAAACCTATCCAATGCGTAGTCTATCCTGTCCGGAAACAAATCTGCAAGGGCGATTACCTCCACATTTCTGTCGGCGTTTATCATGTCGCGCACGGCGGCTATGCCGCGCCCGCTGCAACCTATAACCCCAACTTTCAGCTTGTCAGACCCCTTCGCCGCAGCAAAGGAGTACTTCGGAAGCGCCGCATACGCTCCCGCCACGGCCGCAGCCTTTAACACGTCTCTTCTATTCATATTTTTTCCTCTCTTTAATGTTGAAATTTTTTATGCGCTATACGGCGAGCTTGTCGAACTCGCGGAAGGTCCTCATTATCTTTATGTCCGTCTCTTTGTCCTGCACGCTCTGCTTAAACTCGAAGCCCAAAAAGCCCCTGTATCCCTTCTTCCATATCTTGGAGAGCAGGGCGGCGTAGTCTATGTCGCCGGTGCCGGGCTCCTCCCTGGTGGGACTGTCTGATATGTGGTAGGCGCCTATGTAGTCCCACGCGGCGTCCAGGGAGTCCAGCGAACCGGTCTGCATCTTCTCGTGGAAAAAGTCGTACATTAACTTGCAATGCGGATTGTCCACAGCCTTGCATATGTCCAGACCCTTCTGCATGGTAGAAAAGTATATATTCGGGTGCGACTTTAGGTTCAGCGGCTCTATGAGCATCGTAAACCCGTTGGCCGCGCACAAATCCGCGCAGAATCTGGTGTTGTCCAGAACGTTTTGATACTGCTCTTTTTCTGATAGCCCCTCGGCGTTCTGCCCGGCGCCTATTATAAACGTCTTGCCGTGTATGCGCCTTAGCATCTCGAAGACTTTTTCTAGCTCGGACTTAAGATATTCCCTAATCTCCGCCTTCCCCCTGAGGTGCGGTTTTTTGCCCTTGGGCGCGGGAACCACGTTTGCGGTCATCATGGGTGCGTACTTCTCGTTCATGGCGCTTTGCGCGCCCATTTCAAGCCCGTACTTCTCCACGGCCGCCCCTATGCTGTCCATGACTTTCCTGTCGGTATTTTGCGAGCAGCAGCCCTCCACGGCGGTAAAGCCGTTGTCATAGTAGAATTTTATCCTGTCGAGCGTATTCCCCGGGCAGCTTGTCTTGAATATCCCCATTGCCGCCCTCGGGGAAAATTTCATCTTAAACGGGCTGTTTACCCCCGGCAACAAGGGCTCCCCCTTGGGGGGCAAAACCTTTGCCGAAGCTGTGTCTGCGCGCAAAATTTGCGGCATGCAAATCCCCATCGCGCCGGTTGCAAGCAGACCAAGACTTCTTTCCATAAATTCTCTGCGAAGCATATGTTTTTCCCTTTCTTACCTCCAATAAATACGTTTCCTCAATCGATTGAAACGATGTTGTAGATATTCTCGACACCTCTGTCAAGTAAATTTTATCCTTTTTGGCAATAGTCTCTTATGACAATTGACAAAGGATTTTATCCCGGATTTTCCCTCTTTTTAGTGTAAATATTTTATCTTTTTGGCAAGCGACAGCCATTTTGCGCAGAATGCCATTTTTTATGGGCCGCAAGTATAAAAGCCGGGCGCAAAAACTCCTTCGGCCCATTGCCGGTTTCTTCGGTTATATTCCGACAGCGGAATACTGCGCCTTGAAAATAAAAAAACGGCGCAAAGAGCCATTCCTTGCGCCGTTTTTTCAAAAAAGGACAGTTTTCTATTTCTGGCCTATCTCTTTGAGCATGCTCTGGAACCAGTCGAAATTGACGTTGAAGGGCTTGCCGCCCTTTATGCGCTCAAACTCTATGGCTCTGAGAATGTCGCCCTTGTCTTCGTCGTGGCCTATTACACCGCCTTCTCTGCGAAGGGCGCACTCGACGGCCAAGTCTGTGCAGCTCTTTATCAGGCGCTGGTCCTGCATGTTGGCGGCCGCCGCGCGTGCAAAGTACCCGCTCTTCTGCACGAGAACCTTCTCCGCGCCTATCATGTCTGCAAACTGCTGGCCGAACCATTTTCCGGGATTTACCGCGTCGAGCTTCACATGCCCGAAAGCGTCCCTGGGAACCTCCTGGCCGTTTGCCTCCATCTCCTTTACTATGGTCTCAACGCCCGCGCCTTCGGATATGAAGATGTTAACGCAGTCGAGCTTGTCCATTATGGCCTTGAGGCGCGCAGCCTCAGCCTTTATGTCCAAGGCGAGCTCCGGTATGTATATGGCATGCACGTCGCGCGCCTCCATGCTAAGGCCAAGCTCGGGTATAAACTTCTCTGACTTGAGTATCTCGCGGTACTTGGCTGCCGTCGCAGCCGTCAGCCAGCCGCAATTTCTGCCCATAACCTCGTGGATTATCAACATTCTCGGATTTGCGGTGGACTCGCTGACCACGTTTCTAAAATAGAGCGCGCCCTGTTCTGCGGCCGTCCATGCGCCGAGGCTCTGGCGTATGGGGTATACGTCGTTGTCTATGGTTTTGGGAAGGCCTATGACCGTAAGCTCGTAGTTGTTGTCCTTAAGGAACTTCGCAAGATCTGCCGCGGCGGTGTTGGTGTCGTCACCGCCTATGGTGTGCAGAATGTCGACGCCGTCCTTAACGAGCTGGTCTGCCGCGACTTTCTGGGGATCCTGACCCTCCTTGACCAGACCGCGCTTGACGCAGTCCTTGACGTTTGTCAGCTTAACGCGGGAATTTCCTATCGGCGAGCCTCCGAAATTCTGTAAAATTGCAGCATTTGCGCGCATCTGAGGCGTAACCTTTATGCTCTGACCGAGAAGCAGGCCTTTGTATCCGCTCTTGTAGCAGATTATCTCTATGGAGGGGTCTATCTCAGTGTAGCGTTCGATAAGACCGCCTATTGCGCTTGAAAGGCAGGGGGCGAGGCCGCCAGCCGTTAATATGCCGACTTTTTTGGGTTTCATGATTATTATATTGTTAAAATATTCAAACCTACAATTTACCCGGAGCGCAAAGTTGCGCAAGTCAAAAAGGGGTATGCCCTTGGCTTTTTTTGAGGTTGTTCAACCGCGCGCATAGCTGGCCCATAGCAAATCTTTCGCGAGGCCGGCACCACGCATACGCGTCTTTACAGCCTAAAATGCGGCATTTTCTTCCTGCGCAAAAAACCGGGGCGCCTGCGGCCGCTTGGGGCCTTATTTCCGGGAAAGGCGCTTGCTGCTCGGCGGGCTTTCAGCCGAAATATGTCTATCTCAAGGTGTTTATCTCTTGATTTTTACGGGATATTCAAATAGTCTGCATTTAACGCCATGAAAACAATATATGTTCTTGTGGTGGTATGTTGCACCTAAATTTCTACACGTCCCCCAAACATATCCCCATGATATCCCCATCAAAGAAAGCAAAGACGCTTTTTTGCGTGTTTATTTTTACGCTTGTTTCGGTCTTCGGAGCGTCGGCTGAAACCTTCATATTGGAGGCGAACGACTTTGAGATACCTTCCGATTGGGGATATTCCCTATACAGGGGAGAGTACAATATCTCCAGCGCGACAAGCACCCAGAGCGCGCGTTCAAAATTCAAGCCTCCCGTTGCGGCCACCTATTGCGTGTGGGTGCGCTCATTTGAATTTACACCCGGAGAGGAGCAGTATCCGAGGAATCTCGATGTGCGGATAGATTCGCGGCCAATGTCGCGCGATTCCTACGGCGGGTTCCATCTCGGGGAATGGGTGTGGTTCAAGGTCGGCGAGATGGCACTTCCGGGCGAAGGCTCGGAAATAACGCTGACTCCGGACGACAACTATACCCATACGTCGGCAGTGCTTTTCACGACGGACAGGGGAATGGATCCCAACGCGGCAGTCAACACCTCCGAGGAACGCGCCAAATACAGGATATCGTACGATTCCATCTTTATAGAGGCCGAGAATTTCTCCAATTTGGGGCCGTCGTGGAGGATAGAAAACTCAGGAGGCGCGACCTCTGTGGACGATGTCTCGGGGCAGGCGCACATAGTGCAGGATTCGGCCGATGGGGGGGACATGCCCTCCACAAAGATAAACGCGGGCGAGGCGGGCTGGTACTATTTGTGGTCGAGCGCATACGAGTTTGCCTCGGGGCAGGCGCATCCGTTTTACGTGTATGTAAACTCCAATGAGGCAGAACTTGCGGGCTATGCGTCGAGCGGGTCGGGAAAATGGGAGTGGAAACTCATGGGGGTTGTCTACCTCGAGCAGGGGGAGAACCTAATCCAGATAAAAAGCGCGGCGGATGGATGCAGGGTTGACGCTCTGTTCTTCACCCAGAACCCCAATTACAACCCTAATACTTTCCTGTATTCAAACTCCGAGCGCAACAGCCGCGCGCCGTCGTACGACAGCGTCCTTATCGAGGCGGAAGATTTTGCCAACAAGGCTTCCTGGTTTGTGGAGTACGGGTACGGCAAAAATATGCTGAAATATCAGTCGGGGGACGTTAAGACGGCAAACACGAACTTTTCCGTCGACAACGACGGCGTGTATTTCGTCTGGGCGTGTTCCTACGAGTTCGAGCCCAACCTAAACGGGACAAACCGCTCGTACGTGGTGGCGGTGGACAACCAGACCATGCCCGAAAACGGATACATAAACGGCGGCGGGGACGCATGGCTGTGGAAGAGGCTCGGCGCTGCGTCTCTCTCCGCGGGAAAGCATACGGTGTACATGACTCCTAATGGGGACTTTACCCGTGTCGACGCCCTGTTCCTTACGCAGGACCCGAATTTCGACCCCAACGGCGTGCTGTCAGGCTCCGCCGACGATGCCGCCGCGCGCGCGGCATATGTAAAGACCTACGCCACTATAGTAAAGGACGCCACTGAATTCAACCATGGCTCTTGGAATCTTATAAGCGACAGGGGAAGAATGACCCTATACAGACAGACCAAGGACGCCGATTCCTCAAACCTGCCAAACGTGTCTTTCAACTGTTCAAAAAGCGGGGAATATTCCGTATGGATTTGCACGTACGAGTTTCCCGGCGAGAAGAAGAGCTCAACGATACGGACTTTCGAGGTCTACATAAACGGGGTTAAGACAAAGTCAGACGCGTACGGCTGGCTGGGCATGGACGATTGGGTGTGGAGCAAGATAGATACGGTCAGCCTCGGGGAAGGCACTGTGAATGTCGAGCTAAAGAACACTTCAAGCTACACGCGCCTGCATTCCATAGCCTTTAGCGACGACCCCAATTTTGACCCGAACAAGTCTGATCCCCGCTGGGTTTCGACTCCGTCGGGGGATAAATTTTTAATAGAGGCAGAAGATTTTCAGCTGTACGGCTCTTGGGTTGTAGAGAATTCTACCGGGATAACCGGCAAGAACTTGCTCTGCTCTATTTCCGGAGAAGACGCTAGCACGAACGTCTCTTTTACCCTTGCCGGGACATACTACCTTTGGGTCTGCTCGAAAGATTTCGCCTCCGACAGGCCTAAGACCCGCACGTACTCCGTTTCTGTGGACGGCAACACCTACCCGAAAATAGGCGGCGTGCACGGACTAGACGGATTCCATTGGGAGTGCTTGGGCTCCATGCCTATAGGCGCGGGGGAACATTCCATATCTTTGCACCGCATAAGTTCGTATGCCCGGTGCGACGCCATCGTGTTTACGACTGATCCGGCGTTTAATCCGGAGAACACCATGCCTGTCGGGGGGGCGAATTCCTCCTCGGAGCGCAGCAAGATATTGCGCGGCACGGTGCCTGTGGTATATACTTATGAGTCGTCCTTCCCCGCGGTTTTCGCGTCTTTTGTCACGGACGATTCCCAGACGGTATCCGCGGAAAACGGCGCCCTGAAGATAGAGTACATAAAGAAAAGATGCGTGGACGGCTCTTTCGTGTGGGGCAGAAGGGCGGTAATCTCAAACGGGGACAATCCCGTCGAGATGGATTTTGCCGACGAAATTTTGTTCAGGAATTACTCGGAGGAAATAGAGCGCACGGAGACTCCGTATTTTTCCTCATGGTCCTCTTCGGAGGGGCAGACTTACGTCAACGGTAAGCCCGTGGCGTCCTCAGGCTATACGGATCCTTTCTGCGCCGGCGAGACCACACTGCTGTACGCCACGAACGTCTCTAAGCTTTCGGACAGGGTTCTGCAGGTAGACTATTCCGACGGCACCCGCGCTACCATAACTCTCGACGAGTCTTTGCCCATGGCCAAGATGAGCGTGGTTTCCTCCGCGGACAAGGCCGGGTATTACACCATAGGTTTTTCCGCATTCAACCGCTACGACAGGCAGGGAGGCTTCAATGCCATTCAGATGCCGAGCATGTTCCAGATGAGGCGCCTTTCGGACGGGGCGAAGCAGGTTTCCCAGCATTTCATGTCGCAGCCTATGGTTTTGTTCGAGTCCGACGCGGGCGGAGTTTCCGTCGTAAACGGCATAGTGGCCGATCCTGCGCGGCTGCCTTTCGAGTGGTCGGACAGTACGAATTCCATTTACGGATTTGCCAACGTATGCCCCGACGGGGACAGGGCGCAAAGTTCGGTGTTTTCCCCCCTGATGGCGGGGCGAGACTCATGGAAGGAGGCCGGGGCAAGCATAGAGGCGTCGTGGTATCTTGTCAGCCTGGCGGGGGACTGGCGCGACGGTGTGGAGTTTGCGGACACAAACATATTCGCCGTTTCGGATTTGCGCGAGCCCTGGGAAGTGTCCCTCTCCGACGCTGCGTACAATATTGCCATATACCTTAAGGGCGACGCCAGCGGCTGGGACGCGAAGAACAAGGGCCATTACAACATAGAGGGCCTGAATGTCTCGTCGCATTCGTCGCCTCTCGGGCAGATTTCCGTGGCCATGCTCTTGGACGACGAGGAGTATTACGTCACGCGCGCGCTGCCCACCTTCGAGTTTACCCTGTCTCGGCCCGGAGCGCATTATGCGTATTCCAGGGAGGGAAACGAGGGCAAGGACAATTTCGGAATATCATATCCCCTGAGCATAGGCGGGGCATATTGGGGCGGGGATTATTTCGCCTCGGCAAATATTCTTTTGGGAGGGAAAAACGATTGGCTCTCGGAGTTCTATTACAACAGCAACGGCACCGTGAGAAATTCCGGGGGCAACACTCCGTATTGGGCGCACGAGCTTGCGATGTATTTGGCATATCCGTCGGACAGCCTGCTTTCGAGTATCAAGGCTAATTGCGATTCGTGGATGGCGTCGGCCTACACCTCCACTACGGACGAGCCGGACATGTCTTTGTTTGTGAACGTGTCCTTGTATCCGCAGTGGTGGTGGCTGCCGGACTTGTACGAGATATGCGGGGATTCCCGCTATCTGGAGGCCGCCGAGAAGGGAGCCTTCTACACGGCCGCATGCCTGTGGTCATACCCGACTCCGCCCGACGGCAATGTTGTAATACACAAAAATTCGCTGTTAAACGGCGTGGGGCATATATGGTGGAAGGGCTTTGAGACTTTCAGGCTCGGCTATGAGGAGAACAGGCAGCTTCTTTCCGCGCACTTGGGAACTTCAAATTTGTCGGCGTACTCGAACGTATATTACATACCCGAGAAGACCGTTCCTGCGGCGAAGGTCTCGCGCATAGGTTTGGGAATAGAGCAGCACAGCACCTACCCGGGGGGCGGCAATATATGCAATCCGTCCTGGGCGCCCGAACTTCTCAAGGTCTACCAGCATACGGGGCGCGATGTGCTCATGAAGTTTTCGAGGCACTCCATCATAGGCCGCTACGGCTGTTACATGGGCTACTATGTCAGGGATTTTTCCGACATCCAGCAGTTTGAGAACTACTCCTATCAGGGGCCCGACGTCGGCAGCTTCTACTACCACCACGCTCCGGTGGTATTCGCGCAGACTTTCGACTATCTGATGGCGCAGATAGAGCAGCGCTCCGCAAATGCCATAAAGTTTCCTTATCTGCGCCAGAGCGGATACGTGTGGTTTACAAACCGCATATTCGGCGGCAGGCGCGGCAAGGTTTTTGCGGACGACGGCTGCCGCCTGATACTCGACAAATACGCCGTCAGGCCCAGTTCGGTAAAGGTCAGCACCATGCTTGCCCGTGCGAAGGACGCAATGTGGATAATTGTTTTAAACGACGGCGGAACCGATTTGGAGGACGTCTCCCTTTCGATAGACTTCTCCCGCCCCAGCATGGAGGGAGTTTCCGCGGAGTCGCCGTCGGGGATATACGACGCCTCCGGCGCTCTGGTTTCCTCGGCTTCGGCGGGCAGTCTTATTACGATAAGCTCGCTGCCTGCTCTGGGGTTGCGCGCGGTCAGAATACCTGCGGAATTTGAAAATACAACCGAGATTCCTGCATTTGAGGAGGGGCAGTTCGTGCGGGGAAAGGTTGAAAATGTGGGGAACTCTCTGGGAGACCTGCACACCTTCAGGGTCCGCGGGCCTTTCGGGAAAGATTCGATATATGCGTTCTTCACAGGGTACGGAGTGTCGGGGCAGAAGGCCACCATGATAGTCAATTCCGGCGCGGGAGCAGCCAGCATAGTGTGCGACTCTTATCCCTACGAGATGAGCTTCTACGGCCTCGATTACGACGAGGACGCCGAGTTTTGCATAATAGTGGAAACTCCTGGCGGAGAGGATATGGTCTTCGGGAGAAACTCGACAATAGACGCCGCATGGCTTAAGGCAAACTACTCCAATCCGGAGGATTACGCCGAGGGCTATTACGGGGACACCGACTCCGACGGCTATACGGGCGAGCAGGAGTATCTGCTCGGTACGGATCCCAACGACAGTTCGTCCACCTTGCGGGTTTCCGTGGCGTCGACGCCTCCCAACTCTCTTGGGACCGGCAACGTGATAAGTTTCGACGCGAAGGTTGGCAGGCTCTACAGGATACTTTGGTCCGACGACATGAAAAGCTGGTCTCCCTTTTCCGATGATGCGCCCATATATGTAGACAGGGACTGCACCGCGAGTTTTAGGGACGACTTCTCCCCCAAAACAACGCAGTCACCCCCCCCGTCGGGGATGCGTTTCTACAAATTGGAAGTGTCCAAGATTCCGTAAAGTTACAGATTCCGCGGGCAAAAAAAGCTTGGCAATCCGCCAGAAAAGGCTTTCCTCTTCGGCGGATTTTTTATCATGAGAGCTAAGAAATATCTCAACGAGCCCTACAAATGGGGCAGGCGCGGCCTGCGCGAGATTCTCCCGGACAACTTTTCGGCGATAACAGGAATATTCCATTCTTTGCGGCACCGGAATTTTGCTCTTTATTACGCGGGGCAGTGCGTCAGCCTTATCGGTTCGTGGATACAGCAGATAGCCATGGGGTGGCTGATATTCGATTTGTCCGGCTCCGTGCTTACGCTGTCTATATCGGTATTCCTGGCGCAGATTCCAACTTTGTTTCTAACATCGTTTACGGGCTTGCTCTCGGACAAATTCAGCCGCAAGAAAATTTTGCTGACAACGCAGAGCCTGTTTATGATCCAGGCTTTCATTCTGGCATTCTTGGGCTTTACGGGGCTGGCGAATATCCCTTTGCTTTTGGTGCTAAGCTTTTCCTTCGGCCTGATTGTGTGTTTTGAAGCCCCGACAAGGCAGTCGTTTTACGCGCAGCTCGTGCCAAAGGAGGACCTCTCCAACGCCATAGCATTGAACTCCACGATAATAAACGGTTCGCGCTTCATAGGGCCCGCAATAGGCGGGGTGCTCATCGCGCAGATAGGCGCGTCGTGGTGCTTCTTTATAAATGGTCTGAGCTTTGTGGCCACAATCTTTGCCCTTGTGCTTATAAAGCCGAGGCGCCTGGAAATCCCGCCCCTTAAGGAGAGCATATTTAAGTCGCTTTTCGGCGGGTGGGCATACATGGCAAAGTCTTTGCCCATGCGCTCAACGATATCCCTCCTGGCGGTGGCAAGCTTTTCCGCGGTTCCGTTTCCCATGCTCATGCCAGCTTTCGCAAAGGGAGTCTTGGGCGGGGACAGCGAACTTCTGGGAAACCTTGTCAGCTGTGTTGGGCTCGGCGCGCTCGCGGCGGCTCTTTTCCTGGCGGCGCGCAAAAGCGCGAAGGGCTTGGGCAAGGTTATAACCGCGTCGTGCGCGCTCATGGGGCTTTCGCTTGCGATACTCTCCCAAGTCAAGGATCCGGAAATTGCATGCTTTTTGTGCGTGCCTTTCGGATTTGGAATGATAGCCGTTGCGGCGTCTTCAAACACTGTTTTGCAGACTCTTGCCGACGACTCCATCCGCGGCAGGATAATGGGCATTTTTACCATGTGCTTTTTCGGCATCCCCCCCATAGGCAGCCTCGTGCAGGGGTGGCTTGCCAACAGGGTTGGGCTGGACACGGTTTCCCTCGTAAGCGGAATCGTATGCATGCTCGCCGCTGCCATATTTGAATTTTTGAGACCGAGCATACGCAAAAACGCAAGGCGCGCTCGCACTCCGCAAGGCGTTCTGCCCGAGATTGCAAGCGCCCTGCAGGACGCCGACAAGATGAAAAACCATTGAGCCTTCCTCCCGCTTTATCGGCTTTATGGTTGTTGGAAATCCTGTCTGCGATATGGCTTGCAAAAGCGGCGTGCGCCCGCTCTTTTCGGGCGCATATTTTTTGCCGCGGAAATGGGGAGACAGCCGGCTGCGGAAAATGCCGCGCTATTTATAAAAAAAGCGCCGCATAATGCGGCGCTTTTTTTATAACTTCTTGGAAATACAAGACTCCTATCGGCGGGCTTTTATTATTTTTCGGATACCCGTATTATAAATAGGTTTTTCATTTGCTTAGTTTCCTGTTCCGTTTGGAACAATCCGCCGATAAGAGGAAGCTTCCCCCAAAAGGGGTCGTACTCGTAGACCTTGGACGTCTTTTCCACGGATACCATATAGTACTTGTTAATGTCGATTTTCGCTTTGAAGGACAATACATTGCCTTCGCGGTATTCAGCGTTTATCTCGTCCGGGGAAAACAGGTTTGAAATCTTCGTGAAGGCATAGAACTTGCGGGTCTGGACAAAGTCTATATTTACAGCGCCCTTTCCTGCGTCCTCAAGGTCTATGCGGTACGAATCCCCGACCTTGTGCTTGTTTCTTTCTATTGCCGCTACATAGAGTTTGTATTCGTCGGAATTTCTATCGATAGATTCGTCCACAACGGGTTCTTGAAGAAAGGAGAATTCGGCCCCTCCATTTGGGGTGTCGAGATTCGCGTTCATCAAGTCTTTTACCTGAAGGCCCTTTATGTCGGAAAGGGGAGTAAGATACACGCTTTCAGAACCGTCGGCTGAATTTATTTTTATGGAGTCTTTGTATGAAGCCTGGCTCTCCCCGCCCGACGAGGTTGTCTTTTTGCAGGCCGGGTATCCGCTTATTATCTCGTCAACCTTGACAGTGTACGAAGCGCATAATAGCTGCGCCAAAATAATCGCCGCAAAGAGTGCAAGTGAAGTTTTCATGCGTTTAATTTTGTAAAAACAGGGGAAGTTCTTCAATGAAAATTTATATGCCGCCATTGCGGGCAAAGGAACAATAATAGCCGTTTGCGGCGGTCATGGCGCCTGCTTTGAAAAAAGAGATTCTATGCCCTTTGCAGGATAAAAAATACTTTATTTTTTGTCAGTTTGCCTTATTGTAAAGGCTATGAAATATTTCTTCTTGCCGTTTATCGCCTTGGCTTCCTTTGCAATCTGCGCGTGCGCTTTGCGCGAGGAAAACCGCGATATCGTTGAGGCTACGGACGGCCTTGCGGCGTTTTGGGACTTCTCAGAAGGTTTCAAATCGAAGTTCGGGGGGTTTGAAATGCGGCCTTTCGGGAATATGAAAATATCCGATTCCGGGCCCGTATCCGGGCGCAGCGCCGAGTTCGACGGCAGAAGCTACCTCTCGCTTCCCTATGCCGATACGAAATCCCTCAATGTCAAGACGAACGCCGTCACGGTCATTGCGTGGCTCAACTGGACGGGAGACGGTGTAAGTTTTGTGGGGGGAATGTGGAACGAGTTTGAAGGCGGCGGGAAACGCCAGTACGGGTTGTTCGTGTCCTTGCCCTACTACAACGGGGCAGACCAGGTATGCGGCCACATATCAAAAAATGGGGGCCCTACAAAGCCATTTCCGTTTTCGATAGACTACAGCGCCAGCGGACAAAAGGTTCCCAAAGGCAAATGGGTATGCGCGGCCTTCACTTACGACGGCAAATATATACGCTCGTATTTAAACGGGGAATTTATCGAAAGGCCAAAAGAGCTCATAAGCCATACGAAGGGTTTTCCCGGGTATCCCGACGGCTTAATCCAGTCTAAAAATCCGTACTACTTCCCCGACGGGATAGGCGACAACGGCTCCGATTTTACAATGGGCGCCGTGCTCCTGAAGAAAGGCATGGGCAATTTCTTCAAGGGCAAAATAGGCGGGCTTGCCGTTTACGACAGGGCGCTTTCCGACGCAGAGATCAGGGCCATCGCAAAGGCTTATCCGCTGGACTGACGCTTTTTCTTGCGTTTGCCCTCTAAAGTTGGGAAGACGCCTTAAGATGTCCGCATGTTTGCCTGCGCCGCCTCTATTATTGCCTGCGCGCTTTCATAGCGCTGGATAAGGCCTGCGAGGAGAAAGGCGTCATTCAGATTTTTCCCTGTAAACCTTTGCCCCGAGCGCTGAAAGTTTTGCGTCCATGGCGTCGTAGCCCCTGTCGAGATGGTATATGCGGCCTATGAGGGTCTCCCCCTTCGCGCACAGGGCCGCTATGACAAGCGCGGCGCTGGCCCTCAAGTCTGAAGCCATGACTGGGGCTCCCGACAGGGCGCTTTTGCCGCTGATTATCGCGCTTGCGCCCTCCCTTGCGATGTTTGCCCCCATTCTCATAAGCTCGGAGACGTGCATGAACCTTTCAGGATATATGCGCTCGGTTACGATGGATATTCCTTTTGCCTGGGTCAGAAGCGCGCAAAGCTGCGCCTGCAAATCCGTCGGAAAGCCGGGGTGGGGCATGGTTATGGCTTCCACGGGCTTAAGCTCGAAATTTTCCGCGTTTACAAAAATCTCGTTGGCCCCGCGGACCTCCACAGGGCAGTTGGCGCGGTTTAGCACGTCGAGTAGCGCGCCTAAGTCGCGCTTGCGCGCGCCCTTTACGAGCACTTTGCCCCTTGTGGCGAGCGCGGCGATAATCCATGTTCCGGCCTCTATTCTGTCCGGCAGTATCTTGTGGGTTGCCCCGTGCAGCTTCTCCACGCCAATGACGCTGAGAGTGGGCGTTCCAACCCCGCTTATCTGCGCGCCCATGGCGGAGAGCATCTTGCATAAGTCGGCTATCTCGGGCTCGCAGGCGGCGTTTTCTATAACGGTCTTTCCCGGGGCGGCAACAGCCGCCATGAGTATGTTTGCCGTTCCCGTAACGGTACTTCCAAAGCGGCCTCCAAGATATATTTGCGCGCCTTTCATCTTCCTTGCGTCCACGCATATATATCCGCCCTTAACCTCCACTTTGCAGCCGAGGGCGCGCAGCCCCTTTATGTGCAAATCCACGGGCCTGGCCCCTATGACGCAGCCTCCCGGCATGGACACCTGCGCCTTGCGCAGCCTTCCTGCGAGGGGCCCGAGCAGGCATATGCTAGCCCTCATCTTTCGGACCAAATCGTAGGGCGCCATGGGAGATATTTTCCTTGCGCATATCTTCCAGGTGTTGTGCCCGGTTTTTTCGACCTCCGCGCCGAGATTGCGCAAGATGTCTGCCATGAAATTTATGTCGCTTAAATTGGGGACGTTCCTTATCTCGCAGGGTTCGTCCGTAAGAAGCGTGGCCGCAAATATGGGCAGCGCCGCATTCTTGGCTCCCGAAACCTTTACCTCTCCCTTTAGCCTTACTCCGCCGCTTATCCTCAAAGATTCCATTGTAACAAAAAAATTTTAAATATTCCCGCCTGTTGAAAACACGCAACCACACAATAGGCCGTAAAAAACCATTATGCGCCTGCGTGGAAACTTCTTGCACGAAAGGGCGCGCAGGTCGAACGTTTTTTTGAAAAATAGGCGCCTGCGCAAAAATACTCCCTGAAATGGCGCAAAAAAACGGCGGAGCATTGTTGCCCCGCCGTATGTGGCGTGCGGCGTTGCGCCGCCGTTTTTAAAATTTCCTATTCCGCATTCTGCTCCGGCTTGCGTTTTCCGCCGCCGTTGGGTCTGCGGTTGTTGAAATTCTTTGGACCCCTGCGGTTGTCCCTGCGCTTCTTGTCGAAACCGCCCTTGCCGCCGTTCTTGAAGTTGCGCTGGCCCTTTCCGTGGAAGTTCTTGCGGTCCTTGCCGTTCTTGTATCCGCGGTTGTTCTTGGACTTTTTGCCCTTTCCGCCGAAAAGCCCCGAGAGGAACTTCTTTACCTTTTCGATAAAACTGCAGGGAGGCATCACGCTCTCGTCGCCCTTGAGCTCTCCGTAGGGAATCTCCGCCTTCTTGAAGGCGTCCGTGCCCCTCGGGCGGGATTTCGGCGCGTTCTCCTTGGACAGGGAAACCTCAACGGCCTCGTTCTTGACAAAAGCCGTCTCAAAAGAGGGACCCTCGTGGACTTTCTCCTCCTTGGACGCCTCATCCTCGCGGACTTCGACGTCGGGCGTATTGTCGGCGGAATCAGCCTCCTTGGACGCTTCCTCGGCCTTGTCGTAAGCTCTGCGCTCGCTGTCGCGCGGGGCGTAGCCTGATATGTGTTTTCCGCTGAGTTTCTCGCTGGCTTCGGTTATGTTCTCGACAAGCCCGCAAGACGGAGTCTCCGCCACCTGCGAAACCGCCGCTTTTGAGCTTGAAGCCCTCTTGTTTCTGCCGTTTTTACGAACCGCGCTTACCGCCGCGGGAGCGGGTGTCGAGACGCGTTCTTCGACGGGCTCGACCGTAGCCGCCGTCTCCGGTGCGGGAGCGGGGCTTTCATTGTTGTTGTTTTCCATGATTTATTTATGGTTTAGTCGGACCGGATATTCTGGCGCGGGAACACCTGTTCCCTGCGCGCGCCGAAGGCGGTAAAGCTCGCGCGCAAAATGCTCCCCTTGCGCCCGGTACCGATATTGCGCCGAAGAGCCCGACCGAACCCGTGGATATGCTTATCCGTATGATGCGCATCAATAAACACATCCGCCTTTCGGATTTGTCCGGTCGATTTAAAGGTGCGATATAAAAACCAAAATCTGAAATTTTACAATATTTTTTTAAGCTCCTGAAGCCTTCGCGCAGCCTTTTTTGCCGAAATTTTGATTCCTCCGCCCCAAGAAAGGCTTTTTTCCTCTGCGCGCGCCTTATTTGACGCAAGATACGGCAAATCCGCCCTCCCAGATGAAATTTTTTCTCATGGGTTTTCCAAGGCTGCAAGTTCTCAGCCTTTATGCTCTTAAAACGGCGGAGTCTTCTAAGCGGAGCTCTTGCCTCCGCTTTCCAATGCCCGCATGCGGCGGTCTTTCCTCGGAAATGTAAGAAGAACCGTAGTGCCCTTTCCCGGCTCGCTTTTTATCTCTATCTCCCCCCCGTGCGATTTTACAATGTTTTCCACTATCATCATTCCAAGGCCGTTGCCGTTGGGCTTTGTGGTGTAGTAGGGCTCGAACATGTGGCTTATCTGTTCCTGGGAAATTCCGCAGCCGCTGTCGGTTATGGATATAATGACGCTGCTGTCGTCGAAATAAGCCTCTATGTTTATGCGCCCGCCCTCGGGCATGGCCTCCATGGAGTTTTTAATTATGTTGAAGTACAACTTGTTTAGAAGGTTGGCGTCTCCGAGTATAGCGGGCGTCGCGGCGGCGGTCTTTATGTCTATGACAACCCTCCTGTTCTTCAACTCCTCCTCCAATAATTTCAGGGTGTCCGCAAGGGGAGAAAGCGGATCCGTCTCGGCAAAATCGGGCTTGGGAGGCCGCAGCGCCTTGAGGAAGTTTTCCACTATGTTCTTTAGCCTGACTATCTCCTCCGAACACGCCTTCAAGGACGAGTCTATCTTCTGCTTTTCGCCGCAGTCGGCCATCTTCGACAGGGTTCTTCGGGATACCTGCAGGTGTATGTTTATAGAGTTTAAAGGATTGCCTATCTCGTGGGCTATGCCAGAGGCGAGCTTCAAAACGGAGGCTATCTTCTCGCTTTCTATGCGCTCGCGAGTCTTGTATTTAAGCGCGGTGACGTCGTTTAAAACGAGGGAGACCGTGTCGCGCGTCGCGTCTTTTACGTCTCCGGCTATGGGAACGACAGTCGCCTTGAGTATGCGGTTTTCGGGATAGGTTGCCTCAAATTCCCCCTCAGCGTATTCTCCGTTCTTTATGGCCCGCGCCACATAGGCTTCGAGATTTGGCACTATTTTAAATATGTTGTCTATCTTCCTGCCGCTGAACAGCGTCTGGGTGGCGTAGTTGTTCGCAAAGATTATCTCGCCCGCGGAGTCTATTATGAAAACTCCCTCGCGCAGGGCGTTTGAAAGGCTGCGTATCATGCCAAGCTGCCGCTCGAGCCTCTTGTTTGCCCTGAGCAGCTTTGCTATGTTTTCGGCTAACGAGAATTTTTTTGCCATGTTTGTTATCTGTGGAAAAACGCCTCCTTGCGCCTCAAATAGAAATACAGGCACACGCATATTCCCGCCGCGGGAAGGCAGAAGGCTATGGAAAAGAAGGACCAAGTCATGGATGTTTCGCCTATGTAGGTTGATATTAACAGATCCATTCCTATGGCGCAGGGCACGGTCAAAACCAAGAATACTGCGGCAAGATTCAGCGTTCGCAGGCGCGTAAGGCGCTTGGATATCACCGTGGCCAGCGCCAGCGCGCATAGTATTGAGCTTATCGGAAGACCGAGTATAAGGTAGAACCTTGCCGAGTTTGTCGCAAGCGCCGACACCGCCGCGACGGTCCCATTCACCAGCAGATAACTTAGCAAAATGTTAAGCACAGGCATTCTTGCCGCGAGCGAAACTATGCTTATGCTCTGCAATATGCCGTACGCGCATACTATCAGCACGAAAACCGACCATGTCGCGCGGCCGTTTAGGAGCATGTCTGCCGTGAAGGACAGGGCCGCCGCCATAATCCACAACAGCCCCGCCGCCGTGCAGAGCAGGCGTTTTTCCCCCCTCTTGGGCGATACGCGCAAGCCCTCCGTAGGATACGCCGAAAGCTGCCCGTTGGGTAGAGCCGCGGGCTTGGCGAATTGTTCGGCGGGCGTCTGTGTGCGCGTATCCATCTTAAAAATTCCCGTACACTTTAAATTCCAACCCCTCCGAAATCAAGCGTTCGCGGAAAATATTTTCCAGCGCAGGCTCCTCGGCGTAGGAAAGCGCGCTTATGCACAGCTTTTCCCCGAGGCATATTGCGCCGAAATTAGTACGGGTTGCGGGATTCGGGGTGGGAAGAAACTCCAAATGGGATATCTTTTTCGACAAATCGTCCTGCAGAACGATTTTCCCCATATTGGAGTATATTCCGCTTATGGGTTTCATTGCGGAGGTCTTATACAGGACTTTCAGTGCAAGAGATTTCACCGCCCGGGGTATGCTTCTGACCGCCCTGTTGAATTCGCCCTCAAGATTGCGCGACATCTGCGCATTCAAGGTATCCCGCCTGAGCATGGCGCGTATTTGCGCGTTTGTCGACAGGGCGATGTCCGCAACATTCAGGGAATCGTCTATCCTGAACTTCGGGTACAGCGAAAGGTAGAAGTTCCTCGGGGTGTCCAGGCGGAATATCCTTCTTAAATCTATGGGCATGCATATTCTGATTATTTCTTCACCCCGCCCGAGGATGCGGGGCGAGTTCAGCGCAAGGCGTATTAGGCTTTTTACATATAGCGCGTTTATGTACGCCCCAACGGTGGAGCCTATGCGCCCGGATACCTTTGATACTTCCTTTATATCGAGAATAAAACTCGTCGCGCGGAGGCGCGCCGAGGTCTTCTGGCGGCTCTGCCACGCCGCGGGCATGGGCGCCTCGGGGGCGGTGGGGCGGCAAACCTGGGCGTATTTGTCGAAAAGATAGTCGGCCCGCCCGATCTCCGGATGCGGCAGCGGCTCGGCGTTGAAATAGCTTCCCAGTATGTCCTTAAAAAGCGCCAGCGCCCCCGCGCCGTCGGTAAGTATGTGCGAGGCCTCGAGGGAAATTTTCCTCCCGTAATGCAGGACTCTTATCAGGGACTCTCCGCTCTTTCTCCCCATCGCCGAGCAGATGCTAAGAGGCCTTTCCTTGCCGACCGAAACTTTCGGCTTTTCCGGAAGCTCAAGATAATTCCAAAATAGCCCCCTGCGCACAACCATGGAATAGTAGGGTGTGCGCGCCAACGCATCTTCAGTAGCCCTTCTCAGGCGGGCTTCGTCAACCTCGTCAAATAGGTATGCTGAAAACCTGAACGCACAGGTGAGCCTCTTCGAGACTATGCCCGGATAGAGTTTTGCGGCGTTGTCGAGCTTTAACCAAATGTAGGGCATTTGCGGCCATTATTTGGCAAGAGACAGCTTCTTTGCAAGATGAATAAATCCCTTCGGTTCCTCGGCGCGTATCTCAACCCTTGCCCCTTCCAGCGGAAATGAGATTTTTCCCAGATGGAGCGCAATTTTTGGATAAACCGGCTTGTCGAACAGTTCCGGATTTTTCACTCCCGCGTTTTTGGGCGAGAGGGCGCGCAGCGTGGGAGAGGGCGTCTGCGTGTATAGGTCTTCCCCGAATATCCCTATGCCGGCCTCGGCTGCATGCAGCCTTATCTGGTGTGGCCTGGCAAAGGAGGTTTTTGCCGACAGCAGGCATGCGTCGTATTTGGGCGAAACCGAGCGCAACTCAAAGCGCGTGGCGGCCATTTTCCCGAATCTGTGCGACACCACCGCCCTCGGTTTCTGGGAGTGCTTAAGAAGGGGCAAATCAACCTCAACAAAATCCGCCCCGCCTGGCAGAGCTTTGCCCTTGGCTATGCAGGAGTACTCGAACTCAAATCCGCCCGAGCCCATAATTTCCCTCAGCCTTGCCGCAACGGGCTTATTTAAGGCAATCAGGCAGATGCCGGAAATCTCCCTGTCTATGCTGTTTACCGCATAGGGGGCCTCGACGCCCAAGTCCGATATGTTTGGGGAATCCGCCCGCGCGCGCAGGGATGATATTATGTTTGCGGTGGAACTTTCGTACGCGTCGGATTCAAATATGTCTCCGGCGGCTTTGGATACGGCCAGAAAGCCGTCTCCCTCGAAAATAATATCGAAGCGCCTCGGGGAGTCCCCCATGAATCCCGGGGGAAAACTTATCTGCCTTGCCGACATCTCTTCAAGCCCGCATGCGGGGACAAAAAAGGCACTGATAATTCAACCAGTGCCGTCTTTAAGATTTATATGCCGACTACTTTGCCGCCGCAGCTTTTGCCGCAGCCTTGGCGAGCCTGCTCTTTACGCGGCTTGCCTTGTTCTTGTGTATGATGCCGGACTTGCTCGCCTTGTCCATAGCGGAAGCCAAAGCGGCCGCAGCCTTCTTCTGCTCGTCTGCGTCCTTCGCGGCCGCAACGTTCTTTGAGAGCGTCTTGAGGCGGCTTTTCACGGTGCGGTTTTGCTCCGTCCTGCGGGCGGTTCTGCGTATGTCTTTTCTTGAAGATTTGTTGTTTGCCATCTTTGTCTGAAAAATTATTAAAATGCGGATTCTTTCAAGATAGCCATTCTTGTCAACGCAAAACTTTACAAAAAAGTATTTTGACTATCGCAATGCGCTGTGGAAAATGCCGCGGAGTATGAGTATGGATAAAGTGCGCTGTCTTATATCGGCGGGCCCGACCCGCGAACATCTCGATCCGGTCCGCTACATAAGTAACCCGTCCAGCGGAAGAATGGGTACGGCTCTTGCGGCTGCTGCGGCGCGCGCGGGGTGGAGGGTGTCCCTGGTATTGGGGCCGTCGGAGGTTCCTATTCCTGGCGGATTGGAGGAGGCCGTCAGGGTGACAAGCTCCGACGAGATGTACTCGGCCCTCTCCGACCGCTTCGATTCCGCCGACATACTCATAATGAGCGCGGCCGTAAGCGACATGAAGCCCGAGCGTTTCATACCCCGCAAGGTGAAGAAAAACCAGATAGACTTCAACCTGCGTTTCGTTCCCACCATAGACATACTAAAAACCCTGTCAAAGCGCAAAAGGCCGGGGCAGTTCCTAGTGGGGTTCGCCGCCGAGACGGACGACGTGCTAAATTATGCGAAGGTAAAACTCGCCGAAAAGAATCTCGACGCGGTTGCCGCAAATAGAGTCTGCTCGGGCAGGGGGGGCTTCGGCGACACTTCCAACGAGATGACGCTGATTTTTAAGGACGGATCGGCGGAATTTCTCGAGTACGCCTCGAAGGATTCCATCGCGGAGAAAATGATAGGCATATTCTCCTCAAGATTCTTCGGAAAGGGAAAAACGCTATAATAAAAAGCCGCAAACCCGCTTTGCCGGATGCGGCGCATGGGGGCTACATAACCCGTATGTCGGGAAGGTTCCTGCCTATGAGCCTTGCGTCGAGCCCGTATCCGTAGACGAAAAGATCTGGTATTTCAAAGCCGACGTAGTCCGGCTTTATCGCCTTTTTTGCCCTGCGGGATATCTTGCTTAACAGAAAGCAGGTCTTCAGCGTCTTGGGGCGCAGCTTCTTTATGCGGTCCAGCATCAGCTTTGATGTGTTGCCGGTGTCTATTATGTCGTCCATAAAAAGAACGTGCTCGCCCTTTATGGGTATCTGGGTGTCGAAAGACGTCTCAACCTTGCCGCGCGGAGAAGTCTCCATGCCGTAGGACGAGCATTTTATGCAGTCCATAGACACCGCGAGGGATTTTATGTTTCTGGCCAAGTCCGCCGCGAACATCAGAGCCCCGTTTGCGACCCATATTATGGATATTCTCTCCGCCCCCGCTTTTGAGAAGTCTTCGGATATGCTCTCGGCAAGCTCTTTTACCCTCGAATTTATCTTTGCTCGCGATATCAGTATTTTTGACATAATTTAATTTCTTAATGGCGGCCGGCGCATTCAGTCAAGATTCTAAAATTTTCTTTGAATAATCGCGGGCAGTGGCTAAACTGTTTTCCGTTATGATATTGTTAAGAAATTTGGGAGTTCTGGCGCTTTGGCTTATCGCGCCGTTTTTCGCATGTTCCTGCTCCGTTTTTAGCGGGGAGGGGCAGGCGCCAAAACGCATCATTGTCTATGGTGGAAAATCCGTGCACGGGTATTCCTTCCACGAGAACGTGCTTTCTGCGGAACTTACCGCGGAGGCCTTGCGCGAGGCCTTGGGCGACAGGGCGAAAGTCGAGGTTCTGACCGGAGATCTGCCCGCTAATCTTGATTTCTATAAGGGAGCGGCGGCTTTGGTCGTCTATGGCGAGGGCGAAAAGCACCACCCCTTCTACGGCAGGGAGAAGCTTCTTGAAGAGATATCCGCCGCGGGAACCTC
This sequence comes from uncultured Opitutales bacterium, assembly GCA_944389315.1. GTDB lineage: Bacteria > Verrucomicrobiota > Verrucomicrobiia > Opitutales > Intestinicryptomonadaceae > CALXQW01. The sequence continues at coordinate 11,549 of CALXLX010000049.1, read as the reverse complement.
AGTGGCGCTTTTCCATTATGCGACCATGTTCGACGGTTTCGAGCATATGGACGTGTTGAAGAATGTTTCGGGAGCGGCCTACGAGATTTACTACTCGGTAAATCCCAAGTGGCTTGCCGACGTTTCGGCCGCGTCGGACCATGAAATTTTAAACGGGGTCGGGCCTTTTGAGATTTTCGACGAGTGGTACTTCAATTACAGGTTCAGGCCCGAAGGGGTTGTCCCCCTGGTAAAGGCCGTTCCCACGGACGAGGTTTACCTGCGCGGAGACGGGAAGCATGCCGGCAACAAATTTATGCGCGCCTCTCGCGGGGAGCCCCAGATACTGGCATGGGCGTGCGTCAATGCCAACGGCACAAGGGGGTTCGGCTTTAGCGGCTGGCATTATATTTTCAACTTCAACTGCGACTCCTTCCGCAAGCTGATAATAAACGGCATAGCCTGGACGGCCGGCTTCGATGTGCCCAAGGGCGGATTCTCCACTTCGCGCCCAGATGTTGACTCTATTGACAAGCGTATAAAAGACAAAAAACGCCCGGCGGATTTCGACCGAAATTTGGCTGATTGGCGTAAGAAATCGGCGGAATGGAACAAATAGTTCGGAAAATGCATTTGACGAACTTTTCATATTTTTTTAATAAAAACGCTTGATATTTTCACTGAGAAACCTAATGTTTAAAAGAGTTGTTTATCCGATGCCGACGCTATCGGAGAAGGTGCGGGTAGGGATATTTCAATCAACAATAAAATAAGAAAAGGAAAAAGCATATGCCAGACAGACCACTGAGAATAGGTATGATAGGCGGAGGCTGCGGGGCTTTCATAGCCCAGCCCCACCAGAAAGCGATTCATTTTGACGGCACGAGGCGCGTTGTAGCCGCGGCGCTGCATCCGGATCCGAAGATCGCCATGGACGAGGCCGCAAACTGGAAGTATCCGATAAAGGGCTATCCTTCGTACGACGAGATGATAGCCGACCAGAGCAAGCTGCCCGACGACCAGAAGCTAGACTATATCCTCATAGTAACCCCAAACTTCGTGCATTTCGACGCCGCGTACAAGGCGGTCAACGCGGGGATTCCCGTAATCTGCGAGAAGCCGCTTACCGTCAGCCTTGAGGAGGCTGAAAAGCTCACCGAGGCGGTGGAGAAGAACAACGTGCCCTTCGCGGTGGCGCACACTTATCTTGGGCATTGGAGCACTTGGTTTAGCCGCCATATAGTCACCAGCGGGCTTCTCGGCGACATAAGGTGGGTTGATTCGTCCTACATACAGGGCTGGCTTGCCACGCAGGTTGAAAACCAGGGGGCAGAGGGCGCAAAGTGGCGCACGGATCCGAAGAAGTCGGGCGGAAGCCTCTGCGGCGGAGACATAGGCACACACGCGCTCATGCAGCTGCGTTTTGTGACGGGAATGGACGTAACGAAGGTTTCCGCGCACATGGAGACCTTTGTGAAGGGCAGGGTTCTCGACGACCACTTCACGGTTTACTGCGAGCTTTCCAACGGCGGAAAGGGCATGGTCAGGGCCTCGCAGATATGCATAGGCCACAAGAACGACTTGGCCATAGAGGTGGCCGGAACGAAGGGCACGCTCGCATGGCGCCAGGAGGAGCCCGAGAAGGTTGTTGTTATGCTGCCCAACCAGCCCGACAGGGTTTACTGGCGCGGCGCGGTTTGCGCAAACGACGGTTTCCTCGGAGACGTTCCGGAGTGGCTGCTCAAGGAGCCGACTATTCCGTCGGGCCATCCGGAGGGCTTCCACGACGCCTATGCGAGGTTGCACCGCGAGTTTGAAAAGGACGTGCGCGCGTATTGGGCTGGCAAGCCCTTCTCGTGCGACGGCTCCAAGTACGCGAATATCTACGACGGCCGCATGGGCTTGTCCTTCATAGCCTCCTGCATCAAGAGCAACAGCGAAGGCGGCGCGTGGGAACCTGTTAAGTACGCAAAGTAGCCTTAATTTTTCCGCCGCGGCGGACTGAGAGGGCCTCTGCGGCGGTGAGGGCAATCCGTCCGGATTTTTATTCGGACGGATTTTTTTGCGTCCTTAAGGCCCTTTTACTTTGCGCGGCATGCATGTATGCCGCCTGAATGGGTCTTTTCCCCGCAGGGCGATGGGGGTGAAAGCGCATTTATATATAAGAGGGATTTTTGAAGGGGATTTTGCGCGTTTTTTTCAGCCGGCGCGGGCGGACAAGGGAAAATATGCTAAAGACCCGCCCAAACGGGTGCGTGCAGCCTGGGTTAACTTCCGGCATGCAAGAATCTTATTTTGTTGTTCTTAAAGGCTATGGGTTTTGTTTTTTCGATGCCGCAGAGCTTTTTCCCCCGGCGAACTGTTCCTATTTCGGCGGGGAAACAGCTTAAAATAACATTCTAAAAAGCGTGGTGGGATAAAAATTTTCAAGGCGGAGCGTTTTTTATATTATTTATTGGTCGCTACCGTCTTAGCGATGAAATGCGCGCGCGGGGGATAAAAATTTTGAAGAAAGAATTTGACAAAGACGGAACATCAACCATTTGGTTAAACCTTATGATTGAAACGGGAGCGATGTGCGAGAACGATACGAGTACGGCAATATTGCATGCCGCTCTCGACGAATTTGCGCTGCGCTCCCTCGAGGGGGCGCGCACGCGCGAGATAGCGCGCAAGGCCGGGGTAAACCATGCGGCCATATGCTATTATTTCGGGGGCAAGCTTGGCATTTACAGCCGCATAATAGAGCTGACTGTCGAGGATTTCAAGAGGCGCTACAAGATATACATGAAGGAGGCGGGGGAGATTATCCGTTCGGAGAATCCCTCGCGGGAAAGGGCGCGCGAACTTTTGTTTTTCATGCTGGCAATGCGCATAAAGCTATCGGTGGCGATACCGGAGTCGAAAAAGATGTTTTTGATAATATGCCGAGAGGAGCTTTATCCGACTGCGCTTTTCGAGAAAATTTGGGACGGCATAATAAAGCCCATGCACGACGCCGTAAGCGGGCTTGTGAATGTGGCCATGGGCGGTAAATTGTCGCAGGCGGAGGCCGACATGCGCGCGCAGATGGTTTTCGGGCTGATAATACCGTTCATATACAGGGGAAACTTTTCCAACGATGTGGAAATAATTACCGAAGAGAGGCTCAGCGAGTTCGAAAAGATACTCAAGGACAGTTTGGACGCCATGCTCGGTTGAAATTTCAATAAGGAAAATATTATGATGAAATCAAAGAAGCTGACAGTAATATCCGTGTTTGCTACTCTCGCAGCCCTCTGCTTTTCGGGCTGCGGAAAGAACGGCGCAGGAGCGAATGCGTCGGACGCCTCGAAGATGGTGGGCGCGCCTCCGGTGGAGGTCATTTATCCGGTGAAGAAATCGGTGGAGCTTTGGGACCCGTACGTATCGCGCATAGACAGCCAGTATTCGGTTGACATCCAGGCCAGGGTTGGCGGATATCTCGAGAGCGTAAATTTCAAGGACGGCGATTTCGTCAAGAAGGGTGATTTGCTCTTCGTGATAGACCCGCGCCCCTACCAGGCTCTGGTGGACGCGGCCAAGGCGCAGGTTAAGGACGCCGAAGCCCGCATAGTTTTGGCCGAGAGCAACGCCAAGCGCGCCGACGAGCTTTACGCGACAAAGGCCATTTCCAAGGAGAACCTCGAAACCCGCAAGAGCGAGCTTCTCAGGGCGAAGGCGGCTCTGCTTTCGGCGCAGGCGCAGCTTAAGCAGGCCGAGCTCGACCTCGAGTTTACGCATGTGCGCGCCCCCATATCCGGCCGCGTCAGCGAAAGGCTGGTTGACGCGGGCAACCTCATCACGGCCGGGCAGAGCCCCGTGCTTGCGCGCATAGTTTCTGACGGAAAGGTCTATGCGTACTTCGAGGTCAGCGAGCGCGACATGATAAGATATATGGACGACCCCAAAATGCTCGACTTCATCGCCGGAAAGACGAAGGAGGGCCCCGAGGTAAAGCTCAATCTGACTGGGGAAAAGAAGGTTTATAAGGGGTTCGTAAAATACGTGGACAACCGCATAGACCGCGACAGTTCCACCCTTAGAATGAGGGCGGAAGTCGTAAACGACGACGGCAAGCTTGTGCCCGGCGTGTTCGCAAACCTGTCTGTCAAGGCGGTTCCCAACAAGGAGTATCTGATGCTGCCCGAGGCGGTCGTAAATACGGACATGCTCTCCAGGTATGTGGTGGTCGTGGGAGACGACGATGTCGTGCGCTTTGCCCCCGTGGAGGTAGGCCCCCTGTACAACAGGGATATGCGCATAATTAAAAGCGGCATAAGCGAGAAGGACAGGATTCTCTACAAGGGAATGTTCCGCGCGCTTCCGGGCGTCAAGGTTTCCCCGAAGTTGGTAAATACAGCAGAGAAGAAGTAAGCCATGAAATTTTCACACTTTTTCATAGACAGGCCGATATTTGCGGCCGTCGTGTCCATACTGATTACGCTGGTGGGCATAGTGGCCTACTACAAGCTTTCCGTAACGCAGTATCCGGACGTTATCCCCCCAACCGTTACGGTCACGGCAAACTATCCGGGAGCTACGCCGGAGATAGTCTCAAAAACCGTCGCAACGCCGCTCGAGCAGGAGATAAACGGCGTCGAGCACATGATATACATGGAAAGCCAGTGCTCGGCGGACGGCTCCATGCGCATAACGGTGACTTTCGAGCTGGGCACAAACATTGACTTCGCCCAGATTCTCGTCCAGAACAGGGTTTCCATAGCAGAGGTTAGGCTTCCCTCGGACGTCAAGGCATTGGGCGTGCAGACTAAGAAGCGCTCGCCTGACTTCCTGCTGATGATACAGCTCTATTCGCCCGACAACAGCCGCGACAAGCTCTATCTGACCAACTACGCCCTCACTCAGATAAAGGACAGGCTCGCGCGCATATACGGCGTCAGCGAAATAGAAATTCACGGCGCGAAGGAGTACAGTATGCGCGTGTGGCTGGATCCGGACAAGCTGGACCACTTGGATATGTCGGCCGCGGAGGTCGTAAAGGCCATAAGCGAACAGTCCAAGCAGGTAGCAGCCGGCAAGCTCAACGCGCCGCCGGTAAAGCATGTCGCCCCGCACGAGCTTCTCATAAACACCCAGGGCAGGCTTGAAACCCCGGAGCAGTTTGAGGATATCATTGTAAAATCGAGCGCGGACGGCAGAATTGTCCGCCTAAAGGACGTTGGAAGCGTGGAGCTTGGAGCCTATGTTTACAACGACGAATCCTACTTCAGCGGAAGGGCGTCCATAAACCTGGCGCTGTACCAGCTGCCGGGCTCCAACGCGTTGGATACGGCAAAGCGCGTGTATGCCGAGCTTGAGAATATCACCGCGGACTTTCCCCCGGGAGTTGCCGCCGAAATAGCCTGGGATAACACCACGTTTATAACGCAGTCCATCGACGCGGTTTACCATACGATATTCGAGGCCATAATATTGGTCGTGTTCGTGGTGATGTTGTTCCTGCAAAGCTGGAGGGCGGCGATAATTCCGCTTTTTGCAATACCGGTGTCCCTCATAGGAACTTTCGCGGCGATGTATCTTTTCGGATTTTCGATAAACAACCTTTCGCTTTTCGGATTGGTTCTGGCGATAGGCATAGTCGTCGACGACGCGATAGTCGTCGTGGAGAACGTCGAGAGAAACCAGCGCGACGGCCTCATGCCGAGAGAGGCTACCCACAAGGCCATGACGCAGGTCCAGGGCGCCTTGATAGCCATAGTTTTGGTGCTTTCGAGCGTGTTTATTCCCACGGCGTTCATAGAGGGCATAACGGGACAGTTCTACAGGCAGTTCGCCCTGACGATAGCGGTCTCCACGATACTTTCCGGATTGGTCTCCCTGACGCTCACGCCCGCGCTTTGCGCTTTGTTCCTGCGTCCGCTCGACGCCAAGCCCGACTGGTTCACCCGCATATGGAACTTCTTGTTCGGGTGGTTCTTCAAAGGGTTTAACGCATGCTTCAACTGGATATCGGAGAAGTACAGGCATGTCGTAATCAGGGGGACGCGCGTCGCGGCGGTGGTGATACTGCTGTATTTCGGCCTTCTCGGCATGACTTTCTGGGTGTTCGAGGAGACCCCAACGGGCTTCATTCCCAAGCAGGACGCCGGATACTACATAGTCACATTCCAGCTGCCCGACGGCACGGCTATACAGTACACGGATACTCTCGTGCGCAAGGCTCAGGAGATGATAGACAAATTGCCCGGCGTAAAGAACTCTGTTGCAATCGTGGGTGTCAGCGTGGTTTCGAGCTCTAAGATTTCCAATGCGGGAACTATATTCGTGACGCTGAACGACCATGCCGACCGCATCAAGAAGGGGGAGACTCTCGCAAAGCTCCTGAACCAGACAAACGGCATGCTATACCAGGCCTTCCCCGAGGCGCAGATATTTGCAATGGGCCCGCCCGCCGTCACCGGCATAGGCATGGGCGGAGACTTCAAATTCTTCGTCCAGGACAGGGTAGGCGCGGACGTAAACAAGATAGAGGCGGAAACGCACAAGCTCATAGAGAAGATAAACAAGCTTCCGGAGGTCGCAATGGCGTTCTCAACCTACCGCGTGTCAAATCCGCAGTTGTACATAGAAGTGGACAGGCCACGAGCCCAGATGCTCAACGTGCCCATAGAGAACATCTACTCCACTATGCAGTACAACCTCGCCAGCTATTATGTTAACGACTTCAACATTCTCGGCCGCGTGTACCGAGTCATGACGCAGGCCGATAGCGACAAGCGCAGTTCGCTCGAGGACGTTTACAACCTCAAGGTGCCAAGCGCTCGCGGCGGAAACGTGCCGCTGGGTTCGGTCGCCACGATAAAGCGCATAATAGGGCCGGAACGCTCCAACCGCTACAACCTGTATTCATGCGCGGAGGTCATGGGAAACCTTAATCCCGGATACAGCACGGGCCAGGCCATCGCGGCTATAGAAAAACTCGCGAGGGAAACCCTGCCCCAGGGCATGGGCATAGATTGGACGGACTTGGCTTACCAGGAAAAACAAGTCGGCAACACGGCAATGATAGTATTTGCGATGTGCGTGCTGTTCGTGTTCCTGCTGCTGTCGGCCCTGTACGAAAGCTGGAGCCTGCCTTTGGCGGTTATACTTATAGTGCCTCTGGTGCTTCTCTTCTCCATGCTTGGCGTGATGTGGCGCGGAATGGACAACAACATCATGACGCAGATAGGCTTCGTGGTGCTGATAGGCCTGGCGTGTAAAAACGCCATATTGATAGTGGAGTTCGCAAAACAAAGAGAGGAAAAGGGCGAGGAGCTCGTCTCCAGCGTCAGCACCTCCGCAAAGAACAGGCTGCGCCCGATTCTGATGACGAGCTTTGCCTTCATATTCGGCGTTTTGCCCCTTACGATAGCCACGGGCGCGGGTGCGGAGCTCAGGCAGGCTCTCGGCACGTCGGTGTTCTTCGGAATGTTGGGCGTGACGATATTCGGCTTGCTATTTACCCCGATGTTCTACTATGTAATAAGGCGAATAGTTTCCCGGAGGAAAGGCGAACCGGCCTTAACACAGGAAAACAAGTAATTTATTATATATGATGAAAAAGCAAAACATACTAATATGCGCCCTTAATGCGGCGCTTGCTGCCGCGCTTGCGGGGTGTTCGGCCACGCCCGAATACATAAGGCCGTCGAGCGCGTTGGAAGGTGCGGAATCAGCGGATCAGGTTTCGGAGCCCTCCGCGGAGGCCGAGAAAATCTCCAAGAACTTTTACCACGCCAAGGGGCTATGGACTCAGGCAAGACCCGCCGACGCCGACAATAAAGGCGACTGGTGGAAGATATTTGATGATAAGGAGCTCGATATACTGCTGCAGCAGTGCAGGGACTCCAACCCCAATCTGGCGGCGGCCTACCAGAGCGTGGAGATGGCGATGGCCCGCTCGCGCACGACGCTTGGGCAGCTGGCTCCGCAGGTCGGCATAAACGGCACTTATTCTCGCACGGGGCTTTCCGAAAACGAGAGGTCCTACTCTCCGGTAGATTCCACATACAACAGTTGGCGCGTGGGCTTCGGGCTGACGTGGGATTTGGACTTCTTCGGAAGGGTAAGGGCCCTGCTGGCCTCCGACACGGCCGACGCGCAGGCGGTGTATGCGGCCTACCAGAATACGCTGCTTTCGCTTCAGGCAAATGTGGCCAACGCCTATTTTACGATACGCCAGTATAATTCCGAGATAAAACTTCTCCGCGACACTGTTAAGATACGTTCAGAGCAAGTGGATTATGTCGCAAGCAGGGTGCGTTCCGGCGTGGCCAACGACGTAGATTTGAAGCGCGCGCAAGAGCAGCTCTACGAGGCGCAGTCGCAGTTTGAGGCTGTGAAGCTTCAGAGGGCGCTTACGGTAAATCTTTTGGCGACCCTCGTGGGCAAAACTCCCGGACAGATAGTCGCCACGGAGTTGGACATCGGAGAGAAGGTTCCGGAAGTTCCGGCGGTTATACCCTCGGAGCTTCTGCAGCGCAGGCCGGATATCGCCCAGGCGGAGCGCCTGGTCTTTGCGGCTAACCAGCGCATAGGCGCCGCGCGGGCGGCGTTCTTCCCGACGGTGGCGCTGAGCGCGTCGGGCGACTTGGCCTCCACGGACATAGACACTCTCATAAACGCCAGCTCCCTGGCTTGGGGGGTAAGCCCCAAGATATACATACCCTTATTCCAGGGCGGGCAGCTTATAGCCCAGGAGGAATTGGCCCTCGCCGAGCATAGGCAGCTTGTTGAGCAGTACAGGGCAACCGTACTAAACGCGATACAATCGGTTGAAGACGCTCTGGCCCAGATAAAGTTCATGAGGGAGGAATTTAGGTTCAGGAATCTGTCCGTGGCTTCCGCAAGAGAGGTTGTGGATCTTACCAGAAACCAGTACGATTCCGGCTTGGTCGACTATTTTGAGCTCACCGACGCCCAGAGGCTTTGTTTGGACAATGAACGCGCCCAAATTCAGCTTAAGGGAGACCAATTCAGGGCCTGCACAAGCTTGATAGCCTCCCTCGGAGGAGGTTGGTATCAGGCGCCCGATTTCGAGGCGGCGGACAAACGCTCCGAAACGGAAAAAGTCCTGGCTTTGCCCTCGCGGATATTCGAGGATGTTAATCCCAACTCAAAGGAATTTAACGACTTAATAAGAAAACAGGACTCCGCAGAGAAATAGAATTTTCATCCTGTATTTGAGAAATCGCAAAACCTCCAAAATATTTTGAACACTATGCTTTAATCGGCGTCTTATAGAGACAAGAGAGAAGAATTGTTGTTTGTATTTTGGTTGCTGCGCGCCGTGTTTCCCACGGCGCGTTTTTTTTACAAATAAAAAAGAATATAGGCGTGAGAATTGCGTAGTTTGTTTTGAAATACGACGGCGTTATTTGTAAAAAAATGGATTATGTCGTGTTTTTATTGGAATCTGCTTAACTCGGTTTTTTTTCAGGCATTATTATATAAATATCATGAAATATAAACTGCCTTTATTTGCTCTTGGAGTTACATTGACCGGAATAGCAGGTGTGTCTGCGGAGACATATTATTTTACTGGAGCTCAGGTAGGGGAATCCTTTACAAATCCTATTCGAGCTGGTCGACATACTATGCGGAATTTGACGCCTACGAGTCTGCGCAGGCGCCTATCCCGATTGATGAAATAGGCGGGGCAGAGACTATCCTTCGCCGAATGGACTCTTTGGACGTGCTCACATTAGGCTCCATGAGCGGTATGGATGCCACAAATGTATATTTAAAGTCTATAATATACGAGGTAAATACCGATATTGGCGATTCTAAAGCCTCAGATTGGACATTTTACACTAGCGTCGGCGGCGGCACTTGCGATATGTCCATAGGCAATATTCTCGTAAATGCGGATATTTCATCGGGGCAGGCATTGAGAATAAGGAAACGCCAGGCGGACGCAAATTTCAATCTGACTTTGCGCGAGGGGGCGTCTGTCACGGCGGGCGCGCTTACTCTCGGAAATAACGGCGCGGGGGAATTTCTTACCAAGCTTACTCTGGGGGCGGATTCTAACGGAGTTGTCTTGAATGTTGACGGTTCCAATGTCAAGGAGTGGGATCCCACTATTAAAATCTACGCCAATGAAGTTGTAGGTTTGGGAGCTGAGGAAACCCAGAAGAAGATAATAAATATCGAAAAGGGCACCGTCGCCTTTGAAAAAGGCGTGCAGGGAACTAGCCCGACGGCTCTTTCAAACCAGAATGTGGACTTGTCCGGCACGATTTTGAATCTGGGAAAGATTGCATACTTTAATTACGGGGCAAATACCGATACCGCAACTATGTCTGGCTGGATAAAGCTGGGAGACGTCAATGTCTCTGGAACCACCACAGACGTATACGGCACAGGCTCGGGCAATAACGACCGCAGCAGAATGAATTTCTACACCACCGCCACAGAGGGGGACACTCCCGGTTCTGCGCCCGTGCAAGTTGGCACTATAACTTTGGATTCGGGAGATCCCGACAACGATCTGTCCCGTTTGGATTTCTACACCAATGCAAATACGTACATAGAAAAGATAGTATCCGCCAACATGGGTGGAGACAATAGTTTTCAGGGCGTGGCTCTAAGCGGCACCGGAATCATAACCATAGGTTCCTTGGACCTTGCCGTAAGGAGGCTTACGGTAAACACAAGCGTTATCGTGGAGAACGATTTTGTAACAACATATATGAATTCCGAAAACGCTGCCCTTCCTTCAAATGTGGCTGTTGCCGGAGGGGCTTCTCTCAAGGTGTTGGGCAATCTTGTTGTTTCTGGCCCCATATCTTTCGATATTGACAGATCTGTAGGCAGCGACCCCGTAATCGTTGAGGTTGGCGGCATAAGTGGGGGCGATAACGACCAGATGAACAGGCTTACGACCTCTTATACTGCCAAGAACGGAGTTGAGACTCTTGTGATTATAAATGGGGACTTTGATTCCGAATTTACTGGGCGTGCCCACGACATGTCCGAGGGATCCTCCATTGGGGAGATGGAGGGCGCAAATTATCTTTCGATACAGAAGGACGGCGCCGGCACTCAGATTCTGCGCGGCAACAACTATTACCGCGGCACTACGACGGTAAATTCCGGAACGCTGTATATAAACGCGAGCAAGAGGGACGATTGGGGTCTTGGGCAGGTTGTTCTCAACGGCGGCAAGTTTGGCGCGATAGGGGCGGATGCAGACATAGGCAAGATACTTGCGAAAGATTTGACGTGGTCGAATGAGTCTGTGATAGCCGTGGACGTAGCCGCCGACGGCACGTGCGACTTAATCGCTCTGAGCGGGAATTTCCTTAAGGCGGAGGGAGACGGCGACGGCTTGTACACGTTTGAATTTAACGGCACTTTTGCGGCTGGCGAGACAATGTACAAGATACTTTCCTGGGCGGAAGATTCCGAAGTTAACTTCAGCGAGAGCGATTTTGCCTATACGCGTGGCGATTCTGAGCGGTCTGCGATGGAGGGCCACTTTGTCATGCAGGACAATTCGCTGTACTTTGTGGCCGTTCCCGAGCCGGCGGAGTATGCAGCGC
>CALXLX010000048.1 GCA_944389315.1 uncultured Opitutales bacterium | reverse complement strand
TGCGTTGTTTTCCGGCAGGAACATAGAAATAGAAATTCTCGAGTTGAAACCCGGCATACGGGGCTGCAGCGCGAGAATAAAGATAAGCTACCCTTCGGCCGACGGGAAGAACAAAACAATGCTATGCTCGGCCAAAGACGCGACAATAAAACTTCTCGCTAAGTCCATATGCGACAACGCCGCCGCCACGCTCGGCAGGCTTGAAAGCACAAACCGCCAGAGACTCGGCATAGGGGAATAAAAAGCGCGCGCGGATTTCCGTTTTCCGCGCGCGCAGTGAAAAATCTGCAAAGGGCTTGCCCCGCCTTAAACTTTGGACTCGTCTATGACTATATTGCGCGGAGCCGACGCTTTCTTTATGTCGTCGGGCAGCGTGTACATGATGTCGAGCATGATTTTCTCCATTATGGAGCGCAGACCGCGCGCGCCCGTTCCAAGCTCAAGAGCGCGTTTTGCGATTTTGCGCACCGCGCCGTCTGTAAACTCGAGCTTTACCCCCTCGAGCGCGAGAAGCTTGGAGTACTGCTTGACAAGCGAGTTCTTCGGCTCCGTCATTATGCGCACAAGGTCGTCCTCCGAAAGCTCCTTAAGAGCCGTCACTACGGGCAGGCGCCCGATGAACTCCGGAATAAAGCCGAATTTCACAAGGTCCTCCGGCTGGACTTTTGACAGAAGCTCAAGCTTGCCGTCCTCGCCGGTTTTGCCGCCTTTGTCCTCCGCAAAATTGAAGCCAAGCACCTTGCTCTCCGAACGCTCCGCAACAATCTTGTCCAGCCCGACAAACGCCCCGCCGCAAATAAAGAGAATATTCCGGGTATCCACCCTTATATACTCCTGGTCGGGGTGCTTCCTGCCGCCCTTCGGCGGAACATTGCAAACTGTGCCTTCAAGGATTTTCAAAAGAGCCTGCTGCACGCCCTCCCCACCGACGTCGCGCGTTATGGACACGTTTTCCTTGTGCGCGCCAATTTTGTCTATCTCGTCGACATAGATTATGCCGCACTGCGCCTTCTCGACGTTGAAATCGGCCGCGCGCAGAAGGTTTAAAACCAGATTCTCCACGTCCTCGCCGACGTATCCGGCCTCCGTGAGGGTCGTTGCGTCGCCCATGGCAAAGGGAACATTCAGCATCCTCGCCAAAGTGCGCGCCAGAAAGGTTTTTCCGCTGCCGGTGGGGCCTATGAGCATTATGTTGCTCTTCTCTATCTCCACGTCGCCCAGCTGCTCGAGAAGCTCTCTGTCGGCCCTGCCCTCGCGCACGAGCTTTTCTACCATGAGGCGCTTGTAGTGGTTGTAAACCGCAACGCTCAATACGCGCTTTGCGGCGTCCTGGCCTATGACATAGTCGTCCAAGCCCCTCTTTATCTCAGAAGGGGTCTTAAGCTCGAAGGAAAGCAGCTCCTCCCTGGCCTGCCGGCCAAGCTCCTTGGAGCGCAACTCCATGACGTTGTGCAGGGCCTCGACGCAAGCGGGGCATATCATCGCCCCGTCCACGCCCTTTATCAGCGCCCCGCCGACCTTGTCCTTGGAGCGGCCGCAAAAGCTGCAATAGTCGTCCTGAAACACGTCCTTTCCCATGCTACTTTTCCGAGCGGGGTTTGGACTCTATAACCTTGTCGACGATGCCGTACGCGAGAGCCTCCTGCGGAGTCATGTAATAGTCCCTGTCGGAATCCCTCTCCACCTGCTCGACCGTCTTTCCGGTATTCTTCGCCAAAATTTCGTTGAGAGTCCTGCGCCAGCGCAGAATTTCGTTGGCGGCTATGGTTATGTCCGTAGCCTGCCCCGAAGCCCCGCCCGAAGGCTGGTGTATCATCACCCTCGAGTGCGGCAGGGAATAGCGCTTGCCCTTGGTGCCCGCGGAAAGAAGAACCGTGGCCATGCTCGCAGCCTGCCCCACGCAGTATGTGACAACGTCGCACTGAAGGAAGTTCATAGTGTCGTATATCGCCATGCCGGCGGTAACGGAACCTCCGGGGCTGTTTATATAAACATGCACGTCCTTCTTGGGATCCTCCATCTGGAGGAACAAAAGCTGCGCTATGACGGCGTTTGCAACGCCGTCGCTTATAGGGGTGCCGATGAAAACTATCCTGTCCTTAAGAAGACGGGAATAGACGTCCCATGTGCGCTCGGTTCTTCCGTCGCGCTCAACGACATTCGGCAGATAATATTCGCTCATTTATTTTTCCTGTTTCAATTTAACTTCGGCTTTTTCGGCGATGAAGTTAATGGCTTTTTGAATGAGAGCGTCTGAGCGCATGCGGTTGACCTTTGCGGAATCCTTGCGCAGCTGGCGAAGGAGATCGTCGGGCTTTATGCGCATGCGCATCGCCTCCTGCCAGACCATGCGGCTCATGTCCTCGTTCTCGACCTTCAGATTGTTGGCCTTGGCAACGCGGTTGAGGAACACGCGCATCTTAGCCCTCATATCGGCGTCCTTTGAGGCCGACTCGTACAAAAGCTCCTTGTTCTTCTCTATGTCCGCGCGGGACGCTCCGGAAGACATGAACCTCATCATCATATCCTCGAGTATCATCTGCTTCTCCTCCTCCAGGGCGCTCTCCGGAACATCTATCTTAACCTTCGCCATCAGCTGCTCTACGGCATGCTGGCGCTTCATAACCTCGTTGTTGGTGTTCTTCTCGCGCTCTATGTCCTTGCGGATCTTATCCTCCAGCTCCTCCTTGGTCTTGACCTCGAAAGGCTTGAGGAACTCCTCGTTTATCTCGGGAAGCTTCTTCTCGCGCACCTCAAAAATCTCGACGTCGTACTCCGCCTTCTTGCCCGCGAGAGCCTTGTTTTCAAACTCGGCGGGGAACTCGTGAGAAAGGGTCTTTTTCTCGCCCTTCTTCATGCCTATTATGCCCTGGACGATGCCGCTTACTCCCGGAGCGTTCTCGCTGCCGGCCTCCTCCCAGGTGGAAGCCTGCTTGCCGAACATCGCCAGCTCGGGGGCTATCTGGGATATGTCGCTGCCGTCAACCTTGCCGTTGTAGCTGAGGCGCACAAAGTCTCCCTTCTCAACGGCGCGGTCAACCTCGTTGTAGGAGGCGCGCTGGTTGAGATAGTAGTTCAAGCCGTTCTTGACCTCCTCGTCGGTGGCCTTGGGCTCCGGAAGCTCCACTTCAGTCTTCAAGTCTGCGGGCAGCTCGAAATCCGGATACACGTCCGCTACAAACTCGAAAGACTTTCCGCCGTCGACATCTTTCCCCTCGAGGGAGACTACGGAATATATGTCCAAGTCCTTTATGCCGTTGAGCTCCTGCAAAGCCTTCTGGGTGAGGACGCGCTCCGTTGCCTCCTGTATGGCTTTTGCATAGGTTTTTTCAACCAGCTCCGCGGGAGCCTTGCCGGGCCTGAAGCCCTGAATCTTGGAGTTCTTGAGGAAATCCTTAAAGGTATCCTGGCGCTCCTGGGCAACTTCTTTTTCGTCGAAAGAAACGGTTATTTTCCTGCGTGTGGAAGATATCTCTTCTATATTGTTTTTCATAAAGTCTATTTTTAAAAATAAGAAGTAAATAATGTATGGGCGTTTCCCCGCGTCAAGTACAAATGCCCGACTTCGGAGGAACGCCCGCGGGGGGGGTAAATATTCTTGACCTTTGCGGTATGTGCAAACATCTTTATGAAAAAATGCACTATTATAGCAACATATGTAGGATTTTTGCTCTCGCGGCATGCTCGGCGCTGTTTGCAGCATGCGCGTCCGAGAAGATGGACCGCTCGCAGCTTACCGCAATAGAGGAAGACGCCCCTTCCGCGCAACAGGCCCCCGCAAAAGAGGCCGACGAGGCAAAGCCGGAAGACGCCGAGCCCAAAGAGGAGGCCGACGGCGACATAATGGGGCTTACCTACAAGGGGGAAACGGAAATTTCCTATTGTTTTAACGACTATCTTACAGACGCCGAGACCAGAAGCATAGTTGAGATTTTCACCGGGGAGGAGTTCACCCAGGGGTATTTGACCTTGAGGACGCAGCCAGACAAACGTGCCGGCAGGTATTTTTCCCTTATGATCAGCGGCCCGGACGAGATACCCTTGGGAACCACAATCACGCTCGAGGTGGATTCGTCAAGGAGGACGGGGACGTCAAAATACACATTTACGGTTCCAGAGACGCACGGGCTTCTCAGGGAGATAAGGCTTGGGGTAACCGGGTCCGACTGGCCCGATGAGGACGAGCTTGTCAACGCATGGAAAATCACCATTAAGAACCCCTACGGGCTTCCCGTTGTCACGAAGGAATCTTGGCTTTGGAGCATAAAGGGCAAGGAGATTTCCCGCGAAGAGCTGCAAGAAGATTTGCAGCGGCGCAAGCACATAGCCGAGCGTGAGGCCGCAAAAGCGCTCGAGGAGGAGCAGGCTAAGGCTGGCGGCTTGGAGGCTGCAGATGCGGCAAATTCCGCCTCCGACCGGCAGGAGGGTGTTTCGGACGGCAAATCCGCAGAACCGAGCAGCCAGAAGAAATCGGAGGAATAGTGGACACTTGGGGGAAAGCCTCTCTGCTGGCCGGCGCGCCGCATTTCACCCCCGCAGATTTCGCCGAGACTCTCGACGGGGGCCAGGCGTTCACCTGGCGCAAAATGCCAGGCGTGCAAGGCTTCTCCGAGGCTTTTGAGGGTTTTTTCGACGATACCGCCGCAAGGATATTTTTATCAGAAGACGGGCGCGTGCACATATCTTTACCCGGCGGGACCGACGCGAAGCGGGCAAAGAAAAAGCTGTTGGACTATCTCGACAGCGGCAGGGACTACGATCTTGTAAGAATGTCCCTACCTACCGGGAAGGACAAAATCATGGAGCAATCCATTGTCGCCAGGCCCACCTTGAGGATACTCAGACAGACGCCCAGGGAGGCCATCATAAGTTTCATATGCTCATCGAGCAAGCGCATAGTGCAGATAAAGCAGTGCGTCGGGCTTCTTGCGGACAGTTTGGGCGAACCCATATGCGACGGCTTCAAAGCTCTGCCGACTATGGAGGCTATAGACAGCGCCCCGCTCGAGGTTATAAAGTCGTGCAAGCTCGGCTTTAGGGCCGAATACCTCAAAAAGAGCGCAAGGAAGATAATAGAGGACAAATTCGAGGTGGACGCCCTACCCCTTATGCCCTACGACGAGGCGAAAAAATACCTTTTGTCGCTCAGCGGCGTCGGTGAAAAGGTGGCAGACTGCATACTTCTTTTCGGCGCGGCCAAATTCGAGGCCTTTCCTGTCGACACATGGATAAAAAAGGCCATGTGCCAGATGTACAACCTCTCGGATCCTGGACATATACGCCGTTTCGCCCGGGAACATTTCGGGGAATACGGCGGATACGCCCAGCAGCTGATATTCGCCAAGGCAAGAAACGGCAAATGACGCTCCCGCCAGACTGCGCAAGGCAAGATTATTTCATTTAGCCGCCGCATTTTCCATAGCCGGGGACATGAACAAACTTCCCGAGCTCTACGAGCTAAAATTCAAATACATAGACTCCGCCGCCGCCATTGACCGCGACGGAAACCTAAATATCTCCCTTGTAAACCGCTCCCACGACAAGCCCCAGCGGGTTGTTTTGAACCTTCCCGAAGGATACGCCCCCTCCGAGTGTTGGAAGATAGGCGGAAACGGAGACATTAACGCAGCAAATACAGCCCAAGACCAGGAGGCTGTATCCTACAGGCATTCCATTCTCAATCGGCATGATGGTGTTTTTGAAATGGCCCCCTGCGAAGTATTCATAATAAAGTGCAAAAAAAATCTGTAAAACAGGAGCCCGACGGGCGGAAATAGCCGGGAAAACTATGAGAGGAGGCCTATTGGCGGACGGCGAAAGAGCCTATTTATTCGAGCAGGTCCCCGTCCATCATAGAGCCGAATTTTATTGAGCCGGAGCCGAACTTTTCCCGGACATTGAAGAATGCGTCCTGGGCGTTCTGCTGTTTTTTCAGATCTGCGATGCCGTCCTTTGAAGCAGAGGAGAAATCCAGCCTGCCCTGGACTGGCGACGAGGAGTCCGAAAGCGAACATGCGGACAGGCCCAACATTCTGACCGGAATCTCCGAGGCGTCCCATGCCGAGTCGAAAAGCTCCATGGCCTTGGAGACTAAATCTGTCCTAAGCCGTGTAGGCTCCTCAAAGGCGCCCTGCCGCGTTATCGTCTGAAACGACGCCGACTTTATCGTTATCTGCAGGACGGAACACTTGAAATTTTTTCTTTTCAGGCGCGCGCACACCTTCTCGGCCACGCGCATAAAACCGGTTTTTACGTCCGACGGGCTTTTCAAATCCCGCGCGAAAGTTATGGAGTTCCCAACGCTTTTCACCTCGTCGACATGGCCGAAATACTCCACAGGCTCGTTCTCCAATCCGCGGGCGCGGTCGCTCAAATCGCCTCCGAACTTGCCGAAGGCGCGGATAAGGGCGCGCCTGTCGGCCGCAGCGAGAGCCCCTATGGTGCGTATGTTCATTCTGGCAAGGGCGGCAGCCGTGTTCTTGCCGACATACAGCAGGGCCGACACGTCGAGTGGATAAACCTTGTCCTCGAGGTCCGAACGCATAACCACGGTTGTGGCGTCGGGCTTTTTCATGTCGCTGGCAAGCTTTGCGAAGGTCTTGTTGAATGATACCCCCACTGACACTGTAAGCCCCAGCTCAGACTTTACCAAAGCGCGGATCTTATCGGCTATGGCCTTGCCGTCGCCAAAAAGCTTGCGGCTATGCGTGACGTCAAGCCAGGACTCGTCTATCCCAAAAGGCTCAACCCTGTCGGTAAAGCGCGAGTAGATATCGTTGACCTTTTGGGAGTAGAACTCGTACTTGCCGCGGCTGGCCCTTATCAAAATAAGCTGCGGGCATTTGCGTTTAGCCTGCCATATGGTCTCGGCCGTCTTTATGCCGAAGGCCTTTGCCGCCTCGTTCTTGGCAAGAATTATACCGTGCCTGTTGTCGGGATTACCCGATACCGCCATGGGCCTGTTGCCGACCTCCGGGTGCGACAACGCCTCCACGGAAGCGAAAAAACCGTTGAGGTCGCAATGCAGTATGGTTGGGTCCTCTTCCATATAAGGAACAATTAGACGTTTGCATCCGTCTATACTTTTTGCAAACATCTCCTAAACAGAAAATCCATCTTGTACGATATACTTAAAATAGAAAGATTAAAAACCATGAAGAAATATTTATTATCCGCAGCCTGCCTGCTGGGCGCATTTGCCCTCGCGGCGTGTTCGCAAAACGGCGCCTCCGGAGGTGAAAAATCCACGGAGCAGCTCAAGAGCGTGGAAAACCTGTCCGAGCTGAAAGGCACAACTTGGGAGCCAGTCTTTGTCGACGGCGCGAATGCGGAAAGCGCCCCCAAGGCGGATTCCGCCGACGCTCCCTTCCTGCATTTCCAGGACGGCGGTAAAATCAACGGCTACTCCGGCTGCAATCTGTTTTTCGGCACGGTTGACAGGCTCAACGGCAAATACGACTTTACCAAGCTCGGCTCCACGCGCCGCATGGGCCCCTATGCAGACTATGAGACAGCATTTTTAAAGGCGCTGTCCTCATCGGTTGAAGTGAAGGCCGGAGATGGAAAGCTTCAGCTTCTTTCAAAGGACGGAAAGAGGACCATGGAGTTTAAAAAGTCCGCTCCAAAAGCGTCCGAAAAGCCCGAAGCGCAGCTATCCCATAAAGAAAAGCAGCTTCTTGATGATCTGAAGTCCGGCGGAAAAAACTAAGTTCCTGCGCCCTAATGCGGCCTTAGGATTTACCATCAGGCCGCTTGTTTTACATTAAAAATATGCGGATAAAATTGGAGGTTTTATCCGCTTTTTTATTGCAAACATTCCGCCTCGCATGCTCCGGGAAAAACATTTTCCAAGATACGGGCAAGAAACAAAATGGAAAATGCAAGTAGATTAGCTTATGCTTCTATTGGAGAATTTACCCGCATCACCCGCCGCTTTAAAGCCCGGAAAAAATCATAAAAGCGGCAGACGGGGCTCCTCTTTATGCAGGCCAGATATTCTTTTATGCGCAAAGAAAATAGGCTGCCGCCTCCCTTAAAACAGATTGTTTCGCAAGAACTTCTTCTGCTTCTTAACGAGGGCGAGTGTGGACTTTACTATGTCCTCGTAAAGTTTCCCCTCGTCCTTTGAACCGCTGTCGAGCCACTTTATGGTCTCTCTATAGCCTATGGCGGAAGAAGCCGACGGATTTCTCAGTATTCCGCGGTCCAAGAGGTTTTTTGTCTCTCCGACAAGCCCGCGCGCGAGCATATCGGCCGTTCTCGCGCGAATCCTGATGGATATTTCGTCGTCGGAACGCTCGATGAGGATAAAATTTCTGTTCAAATCTCCGTAGGGACAAGGCAGGCGCTTAAAATCGGCGAGCATG
The DNA here is from genome assembly GCA_944389315.1 of uncultured Opitutales bacterium. Taxonomy (GTDB): domain Bacteria; phylum Verrucomicrobiota; class Verrucomicrobiia; order Opitutales; family Intestinicryptomonadaceae; genus CALXQW01. The sequence continues at coordinate 24,493 of CALXLX010000048.1, read as the reverse complement.
TCTGCGGCGCTCCTGCCTGTCTGCAGACACCTTTCAAGAGCCTTGGAAACCCTGCGCGGATTTAACATATCCACGCTTTTATACGCCTCGGGGTCGATTTTTAAAAGCGCCTCCGCAAGCGCGCCCGCCCCGCCGTCCTTAAAAATCTCGGAAACTTTCGCCCTGACAGAATCGGAAATTTGCACATTGTCCGTGACCGCGGAAAACCAGCTTTTAAGATAGAATCCGCTGCCGCCCGCAACTATGACAGGCCTGCCTTCCGAAGAAATCTTCTCCAAGGCAAGTTTTGCCTTAGATATGTAATCTGAGACGTTGAAAGGCTCCGACGGCTCCGCCACGTCTATAAGGTGATGGGGCACCTGGGACATCTCCTCTTTAGACGGCTTTGCGGAGCCTATGTCCATGCCCCTATACACCTGAACACTGTCGCACGAGATTATCTCCGCACCCGTCAGACGCGCCAAACGCAAGGCCTCAGCCGTCTTTCCCGATGCCGTCACGCCGCTTATTATGGTTATATTTAAAGGCACGCGTTTAAGATTTATACAGCAGAAAATTTTGCAACAAAATATTGAGAGAGAAAAACTCTCCCCGCAAATGAAAAATGCCTATGCAAATTTGCTGCAGACAATTCTCCCGGCCAATATCCGCATAATATAAGGCACAAAAAAACTCCGCTTTCGCGGAGTTTTTTTTAAAAAGAATTTTTAAATTACCTCGGGAAACCAACCTTTATGGAAAGGCCGATTATGTCTCCGCGAGTAGTAAGCTCTGCGCCGCTTCCTACGAGGTTGCTATCTGCATCAAAGTTATGATTCCAGAAGGCTGATACCGCGAACTGGTTTGTAGCCCAATAGGTCAGCTCGCAACCGACGCTCTGGTAGCAGGGCAGATAATCAGCCTGGTTGCCATGCCATACCCACTTGGGAGCAAAGGAGACCTTGTCGGTTATGACAAATTCAACACCGCCGCCTACAGCATACTGAACATATGTCTGGTCCTTGAAGTACTGGTCTTCAACACCGCTTACGTCAACCGTGTGGAAGGTAAAGCCGACACTCGCAATGCCGAAGGGCTTGATAGCCTTGAAGAACTCAAAACCTGTCTCCAAGTTAAGATAGGGAAGAAGGGTTATTCCCGCAGAATAGTCCGTCTGCTTGAAAGAAACCGTATCTATGGAAATATCGCCGCTATAGTTTGCATCGAAATAAACCTGCGCGTCCATACCGAACCAGGAAACGTCGCGCAGAACGTTTACATTCGGCTTAAATACGGGAACATTGAATACTATGCCGCCGTCTACGCCGGTAACGGTCTTCTTCTCACCTGCGGCCTTAACCGTGGTGAACTGGGCGCCCGCGCCGAGGCCGATGTATGTGCGACCGAGATTGCCCGTGTTCTCCACTTTTTTGCTCCACGCAAAAACCGAAGCCGCGGCCATGAAAGATATAAGGAGTAGTGAGGTTTTCTTTATCATAATGCAGAATAACCTTATAAATTTTTGCGCCGATGTAAAGCTTTTTTTTAATCATTTGAACTTTTGCCAATAGGCGTTCCCCTATGATAAACTTTGTTGACTTGCCTATGGGAACAACGATATAAAATATCTATGAATAATTTTATATTATACAACCCCACAAAGGTGCTCTTCGGTAAAGGCATGTGCTCTAAAATAGGAGCTCTGATAGACAAAAACGCAAAGATACTCTTGGCTTATGGCGGAGGGTCCATAAAGAAAAACGGAGTTTACGACCAGATAAAGTCCGCACTGAAGGGCAGGAAAATTGTTGAATTTTCCGGAATAGAGGCAAATCCGGAATACGAGACCTGCATGAAGGCAGTAAAGCTCATAAAAAAAGAGAGGATAAACTTCATACTCGCAGCGGGCGGAGGCTCCGTGATAGACGCAGTCAAGTTCATAAGCGCGGCAGTGAAGTTCAAGGGGGAGCCGTGGGACATTCTTTCCAAGGGGGCCGAAGTCAAAGACGCCCTGCCCTTTGCCACGGTGCTAACGCTGCCGGCAACGGGCTCGGAAATGAACATGAACTCCGTAATAAGCCGTAGGGGGCTTTCCTTGAAGCTGGCTTTTGCCAGCCCGAAGGTATTCCCGCTCTTCTCGGTTCTGGATCCCACTTTCACCTACAGCCTTCCCAAGAAACAAATTTCTAACGGGGTTGTTGACGCGTTTGTGCACGTATTGGAACAATACCTGACATATCCGGCTGCAGCTCCCCTTCAAGACAGGTTTGCCGAGAGCATAATGCTCACCCTATACCAGGAGGGCCCCAAAGCGCTCAAAAGCCCGAAAAACTACGATGTCAGGGCAAATGTTATGCTCTGCGCTACATTCGCGCTAAACCACATGATAGCCTCAGGCGTTCCGCAGGACTGGTCCACCCACGGCATAGGCCACGAGATAACCGCCCTGTACGGCTTGGACCACGCGCAGACGCTGGCTATCGTAATGCCAAAAATGATGCTGTTTAAACGCGCGCAGAAACGCGCAAAGATAATCAGCCTCGGCAAGGCGGTTTTCGGAATAGAGGAAAAGAGCGCGAAGCTTGCGGTGGACAAGACGGTTGCCGCATTCAAGGACTGGCTGAAAAAGCTCGATGTGAAGTTCGAGTTCGCAGACTACGGCATAGACGCAAAAGAAGCCCCGAAGCGCATAGCCCAGAACCTCGCAAGAAGCGTAAAGACGCTCGGGGAGCATAACGACATCACCCCCAAGGACGTAGAGAAGCTCCTGGCGATAAAATAGGCCCGCAAAGAAAGCAAAAAAGCCGCCGCAGGGCGGCTTTTTTTGCGCATGTTCCGGGCGGCAATCTCCCGCCGCGCCATCTACGATGCCATAAAACTTTTTTTAATTCTTGCTGAACGCCTTTGACGGTGTTATGCGCATCTGTTTAAAATTATGAATTTTGCGGCAATGGCAATAGGGGCGATAGTCCCAATCTACGCGATGATTTTCGCCGGTTTTCTGGCGCGCAAGGCGCATTGGTTGAGCCCTGAAGCCGATGCGTCCTTCGTGAGGGTGTCGATAGACCTCACGCTTCCGTGCTTTATAATATACAACATGCTCGGCAACGAAAAGCTGCGCAGCATAGCCTTATCCATGCAGACCATAGCATTGGGAATGTGCGTGGTGGGAGTCTCGCTACTGGCGGCATGGGCGGCGGCAAAAATACTCGGGCTTAAGGTCGGTTCGGGGGAGAGAACCTTCACGGTGACCACGGGCACGCACAACTATGGTTTTTTCATAATTGCGCTTGTTGCAATATTGTTTTCCCAGACTAATCCGGATCTGCTCGGGCTTGTCCTTACGCACAATGTGGGCTGCGACCTGGTATTCTGGTCCGTAGGGGTGTTCTTGCTCTCGGGGAGAAAGAGTTTTTCGCCCAAGGTGTTCATGCGCGGCCCCGTGGCGGCGGTATTCTTCAGCCTCGCGCTGATATGGACGGGGCTCGGGGACTTCGTCCCCGAATTTGTGCTAAATTCCCTAAAATGGATAGGCTTCGCCGCCATTCCCCTGAATTTGATGATGTTCGGCACGCTCATATGCGACATGCTCGGCAACGCCAAGATAGACTGGAAATGCGTTCTCTCGGCCACGGCTATAAGAATGCTGGCGTTGCCGTGCCTGTTCTTTGCCGCGGCAAGTTTTCTGCCCATTGCGCCGTCCCTAAAGGCCCTGCTGGCTTTGCAGACTCTGCCACCATGCGGAGTTACGGCGGCGGTGCTTAGCAAGAGTTTCGGGGGCAAGCCAGAACTTTCCGTCCAGATAACGCTTGCAACATGCATAGCGGCGGTATTTACAATGCCGCTATGGCTGGGATTGTGCTTCGGGCTGATAGGGCCAGGCGCACAATAACATGAGCAAAACGGCGATATCGGGGAAAGGCAAATTTGTGTCCGAAGCATACTACAAGGTTTTAAACGCAAACGGAGTGGCGCCCACTACGGGGTTCGACTATTCAGCCTATCTACCAAAAGACGGCAAGCCCGGCCCCTGGCTTCCCGAGATAAGCGGCGCCCAGATATCCAAACAAGGCTATTACCTCTCAAAGCACTGGAATATGTGGTACGAGGACGGCGCAAGGGTATATCTTGCGGAATTTAAGGGGGCAGTTATGCCCGATATTCCCGGAGCGCAGGAGCGCATATGCTGCGGCAGCATACGCCTCTTAAAGGATATTACCGACGAGCTGGCCTCATCTTTGCAGCAAGACTACCCCGGCTGCGGCAAGTTCAATATTTCACGCTGCAACACGGGGTTTAGAAACGCGGGCAAGAGCAATACCGGGTCTTTCAACGACGGCGCGCTGAATACGGGGGACTACAACAAGGGAGATTTCAACACCGGAAACAGAAACTCGGGCATAGACAACGCCGGGGATTTTAACTCAGGAAATTGCAACTGCGGAGATTACAACAAGGGCAATTACAACTCCGGAGACTCAAACACCGGCTGGAGGAACAGCGGAGATTTCAACGTCGGGCACGGCAACTCAGGATCCTTCAACAGGGGTAACAGAAATTCCGGCAAGTGGAATGTCGGCGACTGCCACTGCGGGTTTTTCAACGAAGGGAACGCCCCAACCTACATGTTCAACAAGCCCGTATCCCTGCCCTACAAAGAAATAAAGCTTCCCAAATGGTTGGCAAAGCCCCCCCTTAGGGACAGTTTTGAATCCGCCGAATTGTCGGAACTTGAGGAAACTCTCAAGCTGCCAAATTTTGATTTTGACATCTTCGAGCGCATAACGGGCATAGGCAAAAGCGACTTCGAGCGTAGGCTTGGCGGAAGGCTCCCATAAAGTTGTCTGCGGGCCTTCCCTCTATCTTTGCATATTCTTCAACGGGAATTTTTCGGATAAAGCGCCAATGGGCAAAAAACTGAACAAATTTCCCTTAAAGAATGTCGATAAAAACCGCAGGCGGCATTTGACAAACGCCGCGGGTTTTGAAACAATCTTAAAAAAAAGGAATTTCAATGAGCGACGACCATAAAACGGCAAATGTCATCTCCGCCCTTGCCAATGTCTTTATACCAGGGCTGGGACAGCTTGTTCAAGGCAGGTTTCTTGCGGCCTTATTTTTCTTTTTAACATGCAGCGTATTCTACGTTTTATCCCCTCTTATACTTCCTCTTTTAGTGGCGGTTCCGGTTCATATCTGGAGCATTATTAACGCGGCCACATACAAATATTAGACTATGCCGGACACGCAAGATAGCAAACCTTCCGATGCAGGCGGAGCTGAAATTTTAGCGCCGAAGGAGAACGAAGCGCTCCCTACGGAAAGCGGCGCCTCCCGCGGGGAGGATAAGCCCCGAGGAAAGGGAGGTTTCGGCTGCCTGGCAGGCATTGTATCGGTGTTTGCGATATGCGCGGCATTTGCGGCATTTGCGCTGTATTCGTGCAATCCTCTGCCGTCCATGCAAAACTCGGCGAAGACTCTGGCCGACGCCACGACGAATTCAGCAAAGACTTTGGCCGACGCCGCGGTGAAGATTCTAACTCAAAAGCCAGAAGACAAGGTTGTATTCAAGGTTAGATTCCTCAATGCCAGCGAGGCGGACAAATATATAGTCGCGCAGTTGAGGGAGAAATTTTCCACGAGCAAAAAGAGCGTAAAATGGAAGACATTTTCCTCGCAGGTGGAGTACGAGTCGGAACCCATATACAAGTACTATGTTCCGCTCTCGGACTTCAAGATAAAGACCGCCAAAAACGCCGATAGCGGAAAGACGGATATAGAGCTTCTATTTGCGCAGCTTCAACTCGACACCCCCGTAGGCGAGGAAAACCGCAGCATAAAGGTCAACCAGAGCAAATTTTCCGACGATGTAAACAAGTCCCTTGACAATTTCATCTCTAACGAGATTCCAAAGCAGATAGAGGACAACGGGCGCGACTACTACCGTATTCTCGCCGCGACCAGGGAGGCGCGTTTTGCGCTTGAGAAATGGGCGAAGGATACCTTGCTGCCCCTGCTAAATATTCCAGTAGACATAGTCGGGAAAGTTTCGGTGCGTTTCGGGCAGAATGCGGAGTCGGAAAAGCCAGACAGCGGAGTTATTCTTTTGGACAAGAACGTATTTGAATCGAAGGAAAACACAGATGGGCGAAGATAAAAATATGCAAGACGCAAACGCGCAAAAAACCTGCCTCGGATCCTGCGCGGCGTTATTTGGCATCGTAATCTCGACATTATGGATGCTAAACCTCGGCTGCGGAGTTGTGGAGATACCGGACAATCTGCCCATAATAGGCAATCTCGACGAGGCGTTCTTCATGATAGTGCTGCTCTCGTCGCTGGCGTATTTCGGGATAGAAATACCGTTTTTAAGAAACCGCTACGCCCTGCCGCAAAACAAAGAAAAAGACCCGGAGAAAAGAAACCGTTAAAAAGCCGGCAGCACTACGCCGCTTTAGGCCTTGAAACTTGCCCGCTGCAATCTGTCGTTTACGGCCCTTCCGGCGCCGCAGTCCGGACAAATCTGGCAATAGATGTCCTCCGAGGTCTTATCCAGCGAGCGCAGAAGAGCAAACAGCCTGCGGGCGGCCTCGTTGACGTCGGAATTTTCCGTCAGCCAATAGTCGCGCGGGGTTACATTTTTAGGACGCACAAAATGGACCACCCTGCCGCGGAATCCCTCCGGAATCTCGGACAAACCCCTGAACAAAAACAGCCTCGATTTGGGCGCATAGTGGCTTTTCATCATTCCCGGCGCCGCGGGATGCGCAGGATTTGCCTTTTTGGGCGGGGTAAAATCAATGCCTACGGCTGCCGAAAGCTCCTCTGCGCAAATGGGCCCGTGGCGGAGTATGAGAGCCCCGCCCTCCGTCGAAACGGCCGGAGGCATAACTATGGTGGACTCCACCCCGCGCGAGCACTCTCCACCGTCCAATATCATATCCACCTTGCCTCCGAGCTGGTCTTTGACATGGCCGGCGCAAGTGGGGCTTATATAGCCGAAGGGGTTTGCGCTCGGAGCCGCGAGAGCAAATCCGCATTTTGAAATGAGGCGCGCCGCAATGGGATGCGACGGCATTCTGACCGCCACCGTATCCATGCCGGCCGTTGTAATGTCGGGCACAGACGGCTTCTTCCTTAAAATTATCGTCAGTGGCCCCGGCCAGAACTTCTTTGCCAAAGCCTCCGAGACCTCGTCGAAAACGGCGATGGAGCGCGCCATCTCCATGTCCGAGACATGCACTATAAGCGGATCTATAAAAGGCCTGCCCTTAGCCTCGAAAATTTTCCTCACCGCGGTTTCCGAACAAGCATCCGCGGCAAGACCGTAAACGGTCTCCGTCGGCATGGCGACTATCCCTCCCTTTTTGAGGATTTCCGCAGCCGCCGCTATGTCCGAATCTATATTCATTTTACGAAGATGTTTTAGTTAAATGCGGGCAAAAAACAAGCCGCCACCAAAATCTTGGGGCGACTTAGACGCAATGCCTTGCCGTTTTTCCGCGCGGGAGAGGCGTTCTATGCGCCCCGTCCTACCGCCGCCTTCCTACTTGGAAAGCAGCATGCTGCGGGACTGCTTGATAACCTTCTTGACGTGGCGCTGCTCTTTGGAAGTCAGCCCCGTGAACTTGCGGGGAAGGATTTTGCCCGTCTCCGTAGTATAGTGGTTGAGGCTTTCGGCATCGACGAAAGTTAGGTCTTTGGGAAGCTTCTTTTTGGATTCTTCGTTCATAAAGGATAGATTACGTTTTGTGCTTTTTAATGTAAAAATTAAAATATAAGGAATTAAAAATGCCCCGCGCGCAAAGTTTTGCAAGCATATTTTTGCTTAAAACAAAGGGCATGTTCCGTTTTGGAGGGGCATTTTTGGAAAAAACACCCCAGACGAAGCATTCGGAGGCGTTTTTCAATAAAAAAAACGACGGCCGCACGGGAGCATGGGGCCCCGTGCGGCCGCGGATATGTCATACTTTCTTTTTATGGGTAGAATTTTCCGGGCAGCCGCATTTTTGCGTCTTTGAGCAATGGCACGAACCGCACGAGCCCGAGCAGTTGCAATCCCCCGAGGCAGATTTCCTGAAAGACCTGAAAATCAGCCAGACAGCCAGGGCCGCAACTATAACGATAAGCAAAGTCTCCATAAAATTTTCCTCCTCACGAAATCAGTTTTGTACCTATCTGAAGGAAAGTTCCAAGCTGATAGACTATGAAGGTTGCCGCATACGCCAAAAACAGCAGGGAGAACATCTCGGCGAACATGGCCTTCCATGAATTCATCTCCCTTTTTATCACTGCCAAAGTGGCAAAGCAAGGTATGCTTAGCAGGCAGAATAGCATTATGCAGAAGCCCTGGAGAGGCGTATAGTTCCTAGCGAGCTGCTCGCGAAGGGGCACGCTTTCCTCGTCGGCCTCACCCTCGGCGTACAATATGCCAAGCTGCGATACAAATACCTCCTTCGCGGCAAGGGCGCCTATGCTCGCGGTGGAGAGTTTCCAGTCGAAGCCTATCGGCTTGAAAAACGGCTCCATGAACTTGCCTATGCGCCCGGATATGGTGTATTCCATCAGCTCGGCGCTGCGTTCGTTGTCGAGCTTGGCAAGCTCGGCATTTAGGTCTGAGCACTTTTTCAAAACTGCCTGCTGGACGAGAGTCGGTTTTCTCTCCTCGAGAGAGGCTATAGTCTCGTCGGAAATGCAGCCCTGCTCCTCGAGCTCGGCAAGCCCCTGCGCGGATAGAAAATTATTCGCGGACAGAACCTTGATGTCGGAATCGGTCAGCGCCGCAGCCTTGGCGGCCTTTTCGGCAAGGGCGTCGTAGTCTTTGCTAAGATCAGTCTTCTCGGGATAGGTGTTGGCTATGAAGAGAAGTATTGACGTGGCAAGAATTATGGTGCCGGCCTTTTGCAGATACATCTTGGCCCTGTCCCACATGTGCAGCATCAAGCTTCTGAATGTGGGCATTCTGTAGGGGGGCAGCTCCATGAGATATACCTCCCCGTCGCCCTTAAATATCGTATTTTTTAGCAGGCGCGCACCCAGCAGAGCAACCACGACACCTATTATATATATGACCCACATCATCAGCGCCTGGTATTTGAGCGCAAAAAACGCGGGTATTATCAGCGCGTAAATGGGAAGCCTCGCGCCGCAGCTTATGAGCGGCAAAACCATTATTGTGGTCTTTCTGTCCTTCTCTGACTCTATGCACCGCGTAGCCATAATGGCCGGCACACTGCACCCGAAGCCGAGCACCAAAGGCACGAAAGACTTGCCCTGCAGGCCGAACCTGCGCATTATTCCGTCCATCACAAAGGCCGCGCGAGACATGTACCCGCTCTCCTCAAGCAGCGCGATTGCGAAGAACAAAAACAGTATGTTCGGCAGGAAAACTATAACCCCGCCGACACCCCCTATGACGCCGTCGGTCAGCAAATCGCGCAGATACGGCATGACGTCTGGGCTCCAGACGGATTTAATCCCGTCGGAGAGGGCCCCGAAGGCGTCCTCTATAAGAACCATTATAGGGTCCGCGCAAGTGAAGGTAAACCAGAAGGTCGCATACATCACCAGCAGAAAAAACGGCAGGCCGAAAACTTTGTTTGTGACGACGGAGTCTATCTTGTCCGAGATCTGCCTGCGTTTTTCCCCCGTCATGGAGATGCTGTCGCGGAAGGCGCCGGAAATCATCGCGTAGCGGCGGTCGGCCATGAAGGTGTGGGCCTCGTCTATGGCGTGTATCTGCGCCAGATGCTTTATCTGGGCGGACACGTCGCCCCATACGGACTTAAACTCCGGAATCTTCATCGTGCACGAGTCGCTCTCAAGGAGCTTTACCGCAAAGAAACGGGACGGTATGTGCTCGTATTTCTTCACGCCCAGCGCGTCTATTCTCGAGGCGATCTCGGCGATGGAGTCGTCTATGTCCGAGCCGTAGGAGAGCATGGGCACACCGTGGTTCTCAAGTTCGTCCAGCACTTTGGGCAGGCGCTCAAGAAGGGGCTTCACCCCGTCCGAGGTGCGCCCCACCGTCTGAACTATCGGGGAGCCGAAATATTTTTCCAGCTTGGCTATATTGAATTTTATCCCCTTTTTGCGAGCGTCGTCGCTCATATTGAAGACGAGCATCATGGGTATGTGCAGCTCCGCAAGCTGGGTTGTCAGGTACATGCTCCTGCGGGGTATGGACGAGTCTATGACATTCAATATCAGGTCTATGCCCTTGCCAGTCAAAACCTCGAAGGCTACATTCTCCTCCGGGGAGCTCGACGAGAGGGAATATATACCCGGCAAATCCACAAGCTCTATGTCGATATCGCCAATGGAAAAGTTCCCCGATTTGCTCTCGACAGTGACTCCCGGATAGTTTCCCACGTGCTGGCGCGCGCCGGTCAAGGCGTTGAAAATGGAGGTCTTGCCGCAATTGGGATTCCCCGCCAGCGCTATTCTAAAGTGCTTTTTCACCCTTTTTTGCGCCTTTCTTCATGACTATGTTCTTCGCGTCAGAAGCGTGCAAAGCCATGCTCGTCTCCATGACCTTAACCCTTATCAGCCCGCCGAAAGGCGCGTGCGCCTGCATGACAAGCTCCGCCCCGGGGACGAGCCCCACGTCCGCAAACTTTTTCTCGCCCCGGGAATTGGGGATTATCTTGACTATCGTAGCAGACGCCCCCACGGGCAGATCTGCAAGCGTAAGTTCCTTTTCGGAGCCAGATACCTTTTCTTTTTTTTCAGATTTCTTATTCACAATATTCTCCTTTGAAATTTTCCTGGCCCGGCCGCCCTGTACCGCCGCGCCCCGCCATATAACCCGCGTTATAAGGCGCGCGGGCGCCAATTGCGCCATGCGGGGAAAAAGCCGCGCGGCCCAGTGCAATACCGCGCGGCCAAAAGTTAGCGTTTGCTAACTTTTCCCCACAAAAAATATGCGCCGATCCAAACATAAAAATTATTTCCCCCTTCCGCCCGTTTTTGCACGGGATTCCGTTTTTTTTGAAGAGACCTTCGGGGAAGCCTGCTTAACTCCCCTGGCAAGCGACTCCATGAACTTTGCAAGCTTAAAGGCTATGTCGGCCCCTATGGCATGCTCCATCTTGCACGCGGCCTCCTCCGCCTCGGCATGGGACACTCCCAAATGTTCGGTGAGAAACCTTATTAAAAGCTCGTGCTTGCCGAGAGTCCTGCTCGCGACCTCCCCGCCCTTCTTAGTTAGATACACGGGCCTGTATTTCTCGTAGGCTATATACCCCTTGCGGCCGAGCTCCGCCAGCGCGTTTGAAACCGTCGCCTTTGAAACGCCGTGGGCCTTTGCAATGTCGACAAGGCGCGCGGGCTGCCCGTCTTTGGAAAGCATCAAGATGGTCTCCAAATAGTCCTCTTTGGCTTCGCTGAGCTTGTCTTTTGCGGATTTCATATTTATGGCGCGATGAAAGTTAGATATTCCAAACTTGTCAACAAAAAAGTTAACCGTGGTTAACTTCTTTGGCAGGCTGCCATACGCGCCCAAAGCCATGCCCTTCCCCTCCCAAAAACGCGCAGTTTTGCGGAGCAAACGCGCCTTTGCCGCGCAAATGCGCGTCTATGGCGGGCAAACGGAGCAAAAACCGTGCGGCATAATTAGCTTCTTTACAAAACCGGCTTTTGTGCTAAAAGGTCGTGTTAAAAAATATGGTAATAGAAAACACAATATCAGCGGCAATAGTTGGTTCCTTCGGGAACAAATTGCTGGACAATTTAAACGTCGATGTCGCCATTGTCGGGGGCGGCCCCTCCGCGCTCGTGGCGGCGCGCTACCTTGCAGAGAAAGGCGTAAAGACCGCGATATTCGAGCGCAAGCTCGCGCCCGGCGGCGGAACTTGGGGAGGCGGCATGCTGTTTAACGAGGTTGTCGTGCAGGACGACGCCCTGGATATACTCGACGACTTCTCCATAACCCACCGCCCGATAGACGGCGCGAAGGGATACCACTGCCTTGACTCCGTGGAGATGGCCAGCGGCCTGATATTCGGCGCGCTGAAGGCGGGCTCAAAGATTTTCAACTCCGTAAGCGTCGAGGATATAGTTTTCAAGGAGAACAAAGTGGGCGGGCTCGTAATAAACTGGACTCCCGTTGAGAGGCTCGGCATGCACGTTGATCCCCTCACCGTGCTTTCTAAATGCGTGCTCGACGGCACGGGCCACCCCTGCGAAATAGTGAACATGGCCGTAAACAAGGCCCACATCAAACTCGACACCCCTTCTGGCGGAATACTCGGCGAAAAGCCCATGTGGGTAGACAGCGGAGAGGCGTCCACAGTCGAAAACACCAGGGAATATTTCCCGGGGCTCTTCGCGTGCGGCATGAGCGCCAACAACATCATGGGCGGATACAGAATGGGCCCCATATTCGGCGGAATGTTGATGTCCGGCAAAAAAGCCGCAAAGCTGATTGCCGAAAAACTCGGCAAATAGCATCAATATCTTACCCCTCCATGAAAAAGCTTCGGTCTAAAAGCCGGAGCTTTTTTGTTTTACGCCCTATGGATAGGAACGCTTAAGCCTGAGAGGCTTTGTCCCGGCTGGACAAGCGGCAATTTGCAGACAAGGACCATTCTTTCAGGGGCGAAAAGAGCGCGCTGCTTTGCTCCTTAGAGCAAAGTTCCAGGAGAAGCGCAGCGTTAAAAGGCGCCGCAGAAGCTAAAAGCTCTCATTTTAGAAAGCGCAAAACTCTGCACGGATTCCCAGCCGCGACACAGAATGGAGGAATGTTTTTTGTGACCACGCTTCCCGCCCCTATTGTGCAACCCTCCCCTATTTCCACCCCGGGGAGTATTATAGCGCCCGCGCCTATCCAGCAGTTTGCGCCTATCTTGACGCGCCGGGACAAATTTACCCCTGAGTTGCGCCTGGAAGGGTCTATGGGATGCATGGCTGTGTAAACCCCCACATTGGGCCCTATAAGGCAGTTGTCGCCTATGGAAATTTCCGCTCCGGAGAGTGCGGAAAAATTGAAATTCACGAACACGTTCTTTCCGAATTTCAAATTGAACCCGTACTCGCATTGGAAAGGCGGTATTATCCTCAAGTTATCGCCATTGTATCCGAGCACCGAGCCCAGATTTTCGGGCGACGGATTGTCGTTGTACCTTTTCAAGGTTTCGCGAGTCTTTTGGCGCAAATTGAAAAGCTCCGGAACGGAGGCGTCGTACTCGAGACCGCCGAGCATTTTTTCAAGCTCAGACATTTCCGCAATATTTCCGCTCAAGATGGGTGTCATTTTAAATTCTCCCTGAAGAAGGCCTCGATTTTAGCGTACGGTATTACACCGGCCTTATCGTCGTAAAGATCCACATGCACCGCGCCGGGTATTATCATAAGCTCTTTATTTTGCCCCTTCAGCATCTTGAAGGCGTCCTCGCTGAAGTATCTGGAATGGGCCTTTTCGCCGTGAATTATAAGAACGGCGCCTTCTATCTCGCCGGCGTAGGAGAGCAGCGGCATATTAAGAAATGATAGCGCCGAGGTCTTATTCCACCCCCCGTTGGAATTTAAGGAACGCTTATGGTAGCCGCGGGGCGTTTTGTAATAGGCGAAATAATCCTTGACGAATTGCGGGGCGTCGGGCGGAAGAACGTCGGGCAGACCCCCGGCAAGCGCGGGATAACCGTTCTTGGCGTCTATGCTACGCTGGGCGTTAAGCTCGCGCCTGAGTTTTGCGCGCCCGGAGGCGTCCAAGGAGTCGAAATATCCCCTCGCCGTCACGCGGCTCATGTCGTACATAGTAGATGCAACTGCGGCCTTGATTCTCGTATCCACTGCCGCGGCGTTTAAGGCCATGCCGCCCCACCCGCATATGCCTATTATGCCTATGCGGTTTTCGTCCACATTTTCAAGGGTTGTCAGGAAATCCACAGCCGCGCAGAAATCTTCTGTGTTGATGTCGGGAGAGGCGACATAGCGGGGCTGCCCGCCGCTTTCACCCGTGTACGAAGGGTCGAAGGCCACGGCTAAAAATCCGCGTTCGGCCATGTGTTGGGCGTACAGACCGGATACCTGCTCTTTAACCGCCCCGAAAGGCCCGCAGACAGCTATGGCGGGCAGTTTGTCGGAGGCTCCTTTCGGCGTGTAAACATCCGCGGCAAGCGTTATGCCGTAGCGGTTCTTGAACACCGCCTTGCGGTGGTCGACCTTATCGCTCTGCGGAAATACCTTGTCCCACTCCCTGATTAAATTTATATTTTCCATATCTCCTACTCCTTTTTCCTCCGCCATGCAGACGGACGCCGCCAAAGCCAATAAAGCGGCAAGCGGCAAAAACATTCTCATTGTTCTTCTCTCGCGCATAATACCGCGCGGGTTTGCCCCGCGTTTAGGCCTTTTTCCCGAGGGAGAAGGCCTCGTCTATGAATTTTTTGGATATCTCGCCCGCAGCCGTAGCCCCCGTTCCGCGCACGACGCCCTTAAGCGAGCTCTTGTCGAAACACGCTATCCAACCGTTAAGTCCCGATACCGCGCCGTCCATGGCGGAGCTGTCCGCATCGGCGCTGGAGGCGAGAAGATACACGTCCCTAAACTTGTAGTCCGACCCGAAAATCGGGTTGCTGCGGTCCAAGAGGGTTTTCATCTGCCCACACATCTCGTAGAAGTAGACGGGCGTTGCAAATGCCACAACATCCGCCCCGGCGATTTTTTCCATTATTCGAGAAGCGTCGTCATGTATTACGCACTTTCCCGTATGCTGGCAGGCAAGGCACCCGCGGCAGAACTCCAATTTTGCGCCTATAAGCGACACCTTTTCTGCCGAATTGCCCGCCGACTGGGCGCCTTTGACAAAGGCGTCGGCAAGAAGGTCTGAATTGCCACCCTTCCTGGGCGATGTTGACACTACAAGAACTTTTTTTGCCATAGTTTTCTTCTCCTTTTTTTCAATTTTCTCATATTTTCAGTAAAATAGCAAATACTTATATTTAATACCAAGTTATGCTTGAAAGGCATTTCTTAACGCCTATATGATTTTGCGCACGCAATATAAGAACCTATAAGATTTTTACGGTATGGAACTTCGAGTGCTTAGATATTTTCTCGCCGCAGCGCGGGCGGGCAGCATAACCGGAGCGGCAAACGCCCTGCATCTTACGCAGCCGACATTGTCGCGCCAGCTTGCGGAATTGGAGGACCAGCTCGGCTGCAAGCTCTTTGTTAGGTCGAGCCATTCCGTGAAACTTACAAGCGAGGGACTCCTGCTTCAGAAGCGCGCCGGAGAAATACTCGACCTTGCCGAGAGGACCCGCTCGGAAATATCGGAGTTCGACGCCGACGAATACGGCAACGTGCATATAGGTTGCGGAGAGACCAGGGCCATTAGGCACATCGCAAAAACCATACGCGCGCTGCAGAAGAAATACCCCCATGTAAAATACCATTTCTACAGCGGAAACGCAAGCGACGTCACCGAAAAGCTCGACAAGGGCCTATTGGATTTCGGCCTGCTAATCCAGCCTGTGGACCTCTCAAAATACGGCTATATAGACCTTCCCGACAAGGATACTTGGGGCGTTCTTATGCGCAAAGACTGCGCCTTGGCCTCAAAGAGGCGGATTCGCCCTGCGGACATAGAGGGTTTGCCCCTTATAGTATCGCGCCAGCTCTCCGCGCGGGCCAGCGCGAAAAACGACCTCGCAGACTGGTTCACCCCCCGCGCTATAAACATATCGGCAACCTACAATCTGATATACAACGCCTCGGTAATGGTTTCCGAGGGTTTGGGATACGCAATAAGCCTCGACGGCCTCGCGGATACGGGAGAGTCGAGCAACCTTTGTTTTAGGCCCCTATCGCCCAAGGTTGAAGCCGCCATGAGCATAGTCTGGAAGAAGGACAGATATTTTTCGGCGGCCGCAAGGCGCTTTCTCGACGCTCTTAAAGAGTATATTGGAGAAAAGCGGTAATGTTCCTACGCATAAAAAAAACGGCCCCACCTGCGGGGGCCGCCAAATTTCTATTCCCGGCCGGCTATTTTCTGCGCCTTCTAAGCGCCGCAAAACCGAGAGCCGCAATGCCGAATATCGCCGCATAGGTGGAAGGCTCCGGTATGGCGGTGGTAAAGTACAACGAATTGTCCCTTATCGAGAAACTTCCCTCTATGTCGCTCGACGAAGAATAGGTGAAATCGTCCTCCGTAAAGTCCACCGAAGAGACATCCTCCCAGGCAAATATCTTATATTCAGTATCCGCCGCAGCGCTCCCGGAAAATACGAAGTTATACTTCGCATCGGCCGCATCGGAGGCGTCTTTTAAGAAGTTCCCGCTTATGAGGATGAGGTCGCAGTTGCCGTCGGCGTCAAAATCCACAGCAACCTCTGCCCCGGAAGACCAGGTGAAGTTCTCCGCCTTCACCGTACCTATGGCACCCACGCTGCCGTCCGAATTCAAAACGCCGCACGCGCCGAATTTCCCGCCAGACAAAACTATGTTCTCAAGGCCGTAATTAAGATCGTTGTTTAAGCCGTTGGCGCAAATGTACATCTCGCCGTTGGATATTGTTGTCGTGCCCCTATAATATATATAGTTGCTCGCAAAATACTGAACGCCGGAACCCGTCTTGTTGAAATTGATGACAGACGTGCCCAATTCCGCCGCGGAACTGCTGAAGGTATGTATCCTGTTCCCGTATATGTAGGTGCCGTCGCCATCAAGAGTAATGTTCAGGGTTCCGCCATTTGTGTTGTGGATTCGGTAAGTTCCCTGCTTGCCGGATATATAGTCGCTCCTGATTCCGCCGAAATAGGCATTTGCGGTTTTTCCCTCGGTCAGGCCGCCGCCGAGGTTAACAATGCCGTTGTTTACAAATGCGCCGTCTACGTCAAATACCGTACCGGAATACGAAATGTTGGAATCCAACCCGTATAACATGGTTCTGTAGGAATTATTTATAAAATCCCCCTTTATGTTTAGGGTTATGTTTGTTCCAACAACAAGCGACTGCCCAGAATTCTCGTAATCGCCGTCTATCGTCACAGTGAACGCCTGATCCGAGACATGGTTGCCGAAGGTCATAAATGAATATTCTTTCGCGACTACGGACCCAATTTTGGTATTCTGCGCTATGCGTATGACTCCGTCCGCATAATCGTTCACCAGAACATTCTTTACATACATAGATTCAGATCCGACTTCCTGCTTCGAGGAGAACAAGTATGCCATAGAACTATGACCGGTGGTTTCCGCTGCATACGGATTAAACGTCAAAGACTCTATCGAGGCGCCTCCCACAACATGAGTTGAGTCGCTGGAAACCTGGAATCCCGACTGGGACTCACTATCCGCCGCGGAGGCATTCAGAACAACATTGCTGACATTAAACACCGGAGAACCGCTCCTGCGCCTGATAATCAGAGTGCCGCCGTCGCTCACCGTGATGTCTCCTGCCAGAGAAGTTGTCGTCCCGTTGGAGCCGTTCATTATCACCATTTTCGAGTTATTACCGGAAACATTTATGGTATCGTCCGAATCAAATTGCAGATTGTCCGTGACGACCCACAGATTTCCTCCGGTATTCACATTGACATTCCCAAGCGAAACCGCGCCTACCGTCGTTTGCAGGCCGCTCGATGTGCTGCCGTCGTACTTTCCATAGCCTATATTCGCGTAGTTTTCCACAGTGATATTGTCTAGCACGACAGATCCACCGCCGTCGAAGAGCAGGTCGAAAACATATTCACCCTTCGATACGCCGCTGCCCGTATGAACGGCATTTTCAAACTCTAAAATACCGTCTATTATTCTTACGGTTCCTCCGGCCGCATCTGTGGAGGATATAAAGTCCGCGACTTTCATACGGGTGATGGTGTCGATGGAATCTATCTTCAAGAGTCCCCCCGCAAGAAATGTATTGTCAACCTCCATCTTGGAAATGTCCAAAATTCCAGAATAGACATAATTATATATGCTTGAGGTTGCAGTCCCGCCCAATTTGATATTCTGAATATTCGCAAAATCCGACCTTATCGTAATATCGTTTAGGACAGATTCCGCGGAGATGTCTCCAAAATTTAGGTTTCCGATATTCAGCGTCAGTTGGGCTATGCCCGAGCTGGTCTCTGTCCCCGTGCCTATCCACACTTTGCCGCCGTTCATATTGACGGTATTCACCTCCATCAAGCTCGCTATTGCAAAAGTCGCATTCGCGGTCCCAGAAAGATTTAAGGTGTTAATGTTTGCAGTGTTGAACGCCCAACCAGCCATAGGATTATAGTTGAGATTTGCGCCTAAGATGAAGTCTCCAGCGGACAAATTCATAGAGTTTGTGACATTCAATGCCGCTCCCGTACTTGAGGTGCTCGTGCGTATCTTCAAAACCCCAGACGAAGTCTTCGTCATATTGGCCATGGTCAAAACGTTGTTTGAACCGCTAAAATACATGTGCCAATCTGCAGCGTTCTCCGTGGTGTCGTTCCACTCCGCCATGTTTATGTTCTGGACATAAAATGCATATTGGCTTCCCGCGACGGCGCTTGCCGCCTTGTCTATGACTGTAGTTCCGTCCGTCCAATTAGGAACCGTCGCAACCCCGCTACCGTCTACATTGGGATAAAACACCTCTTTATTAAAAGAACCGTCACACCAATAATATGTTTGAGAAAATGCGCCAACAGTAGTCAATAGAAATGCAACAACCACCGGTTTCATGCTTACATTTGGATATCTCATGGAGGTCTACTATAAAAATATCACGTATAGAGTCAAGTATTTATAAAATCCGCACCCAACTTTCCCCCTAAGCGATGCAGCAGCTTTTCTATTCTTCCATTCGGCTGAAAATCGCGAGACGACAAAATGCCATGGACGCCCACACTGGTCGCGGCAAAGTTAAACAATGCCTACAATTTTTGCATTCCCCCCCTAAAAATGGGCATTAAATGCAGTCTTACCCCAAAGTTACCATCGCATTCTGCAAATAAAAAAACGGCCCGTTTGCACGGACCGTTAAAATAGTCTTTAAGACTGCAAAAGATGCCCTACTTCCTGCCGCGCCTCCTAAGCGCCGCAAAATAGAGGGCCGCAATGCCGAATATCGCCGCATAGGTGGAAGGCTCCGGTATGGCGGTGGTAAAGTACAACGAATTGTCCCTTATCGAGAAACTTCCCTCTATGTCGCTCGACGAAGAATAGGTGAAATCCTCCTCCGTAAAGTCTACCGAAGAGACATCCTCCCAGCCCAATATCTTATATTCCGTATTTGCGGCGACGCTTCCCGAGAATACAAAGTTGTACTTTGCATCATCTGCATCCGATGAATCCTTCAGGAAACTACCGCTGACGAGGATGAGGTCGCAGTTGCCGTTAACGTCAAAGTCTACCGCGACGTCGGCTCCGGAAGACCAGGTGAAGTTCTCCGCCTTCACCGTGCCTATTGAAGCCACGCTGCCGTCGGCACCCATGGCGCCGCACGCGCCGAATTTCCCGCCCGTCAAGACTATGTTCTCCACGCCGTAATTAAGATCGTTGTTTAAGCCGTTGGCGCAAATGTACATCTCGCCGTTGGATATTGTTGTCGTGCCCCTATAATATATATAGTTGCTCGCAAAATACTGAACGCCAGAACCCGTCTTGTTGAAATTGATGACAGACGTACCCATATCAGTAGAGCTTCTGCCGAAGGTATGAATACGGTTTCCGTATATGTAGGTGCCGTCTCCGTCGAGCGTGATGTTCAACGTGCCGCCGTTGCTGTTA
Organism: uncultured Opitutales bacterium; assembly: GCA_944389315.1. Taxonomy (GTDB): domain Bacteria; phylum Verrucomicrobiota; class Verrucomicrobiia; order Opitutales; family Intestinicryptomonadaceae; genus CALXQW01. The sequence goes on along the minus strand of CALXLX010000048.1, from coordinate 4,804 downwards.
TATATCCTGAATGTCTCAAGCTTATTTTGAATGTAATCGCTCCTGATTCCTCCGAAGCTGGCATTTGAGGTTTTCCCCTCGGACAGATTCTCTCCAAGGTTCGCCACGCCGTTGTTTACAAAAGCCCCGTCAACATCCAAAAGTGCTCCCTGGCTGGCAAGATTGCAGCTTATCCCGTACATGGAATTCCAGTAGGAGGTGTTGACGAAATCTCCCTTTACATTGAGAGTGAGATTTTCCCTTAATATTAGATAGCTGCCGGCATTGTTATAATCCCCGTCAACGGTTATCGAGAAGGCCTGCTCCGGAGTGGAATTTGTAAGATCCACAGAAGAATAGGCATCCGTCGAGAAAGCGCCTATTCTCGTATTCTGAGCCACGGATATGGCTCCTTTGGCATACTCGTTGAAGTGAACATTGCCCACATACATGGACTCGGCGCCGACCTCGTACTTTTCCGTAAACAGGTTTGCGTATGACATCTTTCCGGAATCGCCCTCCGCATACGGATTAAACGTCAAAGACTCTATCGAGGCGCCTCCCACAACATAAGTAGTGTCGCTGGAAATCTGGAATTTCGTCGAGAGAGCGTCTGAGGCTGCAGACTTTAGCTCCACATTGTTGAAGGAGTAGAATGGATTCCCGCTTCTGCGCCTCATTGTAAAATATCCGCCGTCGGAGACTTTTATAGTTCCAAGCATGGACGTTGTGGAACCGGAGTAGCCGTTCATGATGACCATATTTGAATCCACCCCGGACACGTTTATGACGCTGTCGGAATCAAATTGGACATTGTCCGTGACAATCCACAAATACCCGCCGGTATTTACCGAGACATTCCCGAGGGAAACCCCGCCTATAGTCACCTGCTGTTGTGACGTATTATTCCCGTCGAACTTTCCGTATCCTATTTTCGCGTAATTCTCCACAGTTATGTCGTTTAAAACTGCGGTTCCATTGCCGGAGAAAAACAGGTCGTATGTATAGCCCCCCAGAGACGCTCCGGCCCCTGTATGAACCGTCTTGCCGAAATCCACTATGCCGGAAATAGATATTTCGCCGCCAGCCGCAACGCCCGTATTTGACGTGAAGGAATCCACCTTATATGTATTGTCAAGCGTGCCGTTGGATAGGAACAAATATCCGCCCGAGAGGAACTTCTCGTCCACGGTCATATTGACTATATTGAACACGCCTCCGTTTTCAGGCCTTACAAAATTGTTTATCGTTGCTTCCGTAGTGCCCGTAACATTGAATTCCTGTACCGTGATGGAATTTGCGCTAACGCTAAACTCGTTTAACATGGCCGACTCCGTTCGATCGCCTATGTTTAAATTGTTTATCTGAAGATGCAGGGTGTTCTCATCTCCCGAAGTGGTCTCGGTGCCCTTGCCAACCCACCACTTGCCGCCGTTCATATTGACAGTATCCACTGTCATAGACTTGGAAACCGCAAAGGTCGCAGTGGCGGTGCCCGACATGTTCAGCGTGTTTATATCTACCGTATTGAACGCCCAGCCGCTCGTGAGTCCAAACTCTCTATCAGTGCCTATCCGCAAGGACCCTGCGGACAAATCCATGGAATCTGTCACATTTAAAACCGACCCAGAGCTTCCTGTGCTCGTGCGTATTTTTAATATTCCGCCGGAAGACTTCGTCATATTGGCCATGGTCAAAACGCTGTTGGAACCGCTAAAATACATATGCCAATCTGCAGTGTTCTCTGTGGTGTCGTTCCATGCGGAAATATTTATATCATCAACGCCAAAAGCATATTGGCCGGAGCCGGAAGCTGTTGTTGCCTTGTCTATAACAGTGGTTCCGTCGGTCCAATTTGGAATAGCAGCATCTCCAGTTCCGTCGGCATTGGGGTAAAAAACGGCGCTATTAAAAGATCCATCCGTCCAATAATATGTTTGGGAAAAGGCGGATGATACCGATAATACACATGCCGTAAATACCGATAACGTATTGAAGTTTAAACTTTTCATGTAATCATGATATGATTCCATAAAAATGAAGTCAATATCTTTCAAAAAAATTACATTTTTTTATAAATCTGGACCTGCCTGCATAGATTGCCGTATAAAGCCCCCATCTTCTTTGTGCGGAAAGAGTTTATATCCTCCAGCTGCCCGGGTTTTAAATATCCGTCGTTGAGCTTCAGGAACAATTCTGACAGCTTGTCTGATTGTGCCATAATAGCCTCCAGACGTTTGAGAAGGCCTTCCGCTTTGGAAATATCGTAGTCTTGGGAATTGTATTCAAACTCTATCTGCTTATATAGCAGATAATTTACCCTCAGATCCAGCATTAACCTGTAATGCGCAAATTCCTCCGCATTCTTATGTGCCGCTATTTTATCAAAATTGCCCTTTAACGAAACAATGTCTTTCAGGAGTTGGGCCATCACGACGCCGTTTGCATCCCTGCCTCCGCGCACCCTTGCCTGCGGAAGATTAAAATAGCTTAAAAATATGGAGGAGTCTTCCTCCGATAGCCCGTAACGCTCCGCCGCGTATGATAATATGAATTTATCCGTATCCAGCGCGTCCTCAGCGGCAGCCGCCTTGCAAAATGCGTCAACCAATATCTGGAATCCGGACATCGGATATACCTGCCGTATCGGGTACATCTCCAAAATCTCGCAGCCCAAGTCGTAATGAAAACCGTAAGTACCGCTTGTCGACCACGAAGTCTGCACTATGCCCTCGTAGCCGTGCGCCCTTGCGAACGGAATAAATGTTTTTATGTTGTCAAAATGATTTTTCCAATCCGTAAGATAGACATTGTCCGGCGAGGAGCGCAAAGCGGTAGCCCCCCATACCTTTGCTCCGAGCTTGAAAATATTGTCGAGATTGCCAAACCTATTGGGGTCCCAGCCGTAATTCCAATCAACATATATAAGATTCTTCGGCAGTTCGCCGGCCACTTCCGGGTGCTTTAAGATTATATCGGCCCATATCATAGGGGTTTTGCCCATTTTCTCGACAATCTCGCACATCGCCTTGACGTAATCCACAAACAACCTGGATTTATTTTTCTTAGAACACTCCTTGCAGCTTCCGAGCAGATAGGTTTCGTCGGCGCCTATATGAAAATATTTGGACGGATGCAAAGCGGCGACCTCCCTGAATATCTCGCCGAAGACCCTCTTTGCCTCCTTTATCTTTAGCGGGCAAACCTGGGATACTTCCTTCCAATCCTCCCTCAGCTTTATATAACGGTCGTGCCTAAGTATGTATTCGCAATGGCCGAAGCAATTCTGCAGAGGAATAACCTCTATTCCAAGCCCTCCGCAGTAATCTACTATTTCTTTTATGTCTTGTCGGCTGTACGCAAAACTGTTGCAGAGCGTAGCGTGCTTTTCAAAAGGGAAAGTGGCCTCGTATTCTATCAGAAGGGCGTTTATGCCCTTTTTAGACAAATCCCCCGCAAATTTCTTGATTGCCGATACCGTCATTACCTGTGCGCGGCAATCTATATAAAACGCCTTTACGGCAAAATCTGAGGGCGTTTTTTCCTGCCCATACACACCCCCGCAAAAGCACAAAATGCCTGCTATAATAGAAAATATATTGCGCATAAAGCCATACGTTTAAGTTTATCCTAATATTCCCGCCCAGACAAATACCTTCCATTCTGTTGAAGTTATTTAAAGGCAGTGCCTATATTGTCCTTTATGATGCAGTCTTCTGAATTTCCCGATTCAACAAGCATCTTCTCGGTATATCCTTCATAGAAGGTATTGCCCATAACCACCGCGCAAGAGAGATTCTCAAGTATAAAACCAATTTGCGGGGTAAATTTGCCCCTGTTTCTGTCGTCCTGCCCCGCGCACGAAGCGTTTGCCATGATGGTAAGCCCCTTGCAATTTTTTATCTTCAGATGGCAGGACTTTTCATTCTCCATAGCCTCCTCGTTCTTGCCGTTCCTTCTGAAGATGTTTCCGCTTATGGTCATGGTTTTTATGTCGAAGGCGTTTATTGCAGCCCCCCAATTCCTGTCGAAACAGTTTCCCGTAACGTTAAGGGTGCTTCCCGCGCAGAATCCGAACCCGTCCTTTCTGTTCCACTCCACCCTGTTGGCGGTAAACTTGATGGTGCCAAGCCTGCCCTCGGAGCCGAATCCGCAGTCTCCATTGGCCGAAAACTGGTTGTCCATTACAAAGCCGTCCCACCCGCGCAGCATAACCCCGCAGAGTTTGTTCTTCTGCATTATATTGCGCCTGAGGATAAACAGCCATACGTTTTTAAGATAGACGCCGTGCCCGGAAAAACCCTCAACTTTGCAGTCGTCTATGGCTATGCAATCCTCCCTGGGCGACACTTTGGGGTTATTCATGAATATGCCGTGTATGGCCTTCTTCGCGGAAGGTATGCCCACCAGGAACAGCCCTCGTATGTGAAGCCCGTAGGTTTTGGAAACGTCCAAAATGCAATCGGCATTTTCGGACTCCAACTTCAACACCGCGCCCGCCCTGGAATGGTACCCCCATCTGGGTTCCGCCAGAAAGCTCATGCCCGTATGGGCCTTTATGTTCGAGCACAGATATGTGCCCGAGGGAAAATATACCACTCCGCCGACTTTTGCGGCCTCGTCAACCGCCTTTTGTATGGCGGCAGAATCCGAAGTTTTTCCGTCTCCCTTCGCGCCGAATTTCCTAACGTCAAAAAAGTCCGACGGCGCATCGAAAACCGCTTCCTCAGCCGCTTCGCCGCTCTCTTTTGCAAAAGATGCCGACGCTAATATTCCCGCGCCGCCCGCAAGGCCCATTTTTTTAAGAAATTCTCTCTTTGAATAC
>CALXLX010000047.1 GCA_944389315.1 uncultured Opitutales bacterium | reverse complement strand
ACCAGAAAGCATTTCTGGTTATATCTGAGCTGACAGACGCTCCTATGCTGTCGGTACCTATGAGTTTAAGCTTTGCATTGGGGAATTTTGCACTGAGAGCCTCAAAAACCCTATCTCCCTTCTCAGGTTCAACCTGGACGCTCAAATATTCCTTGCCAGTGGAAATGTCCCTCTGGTAGGAGGCTTGTATCTCGCCCAAGCTTTCATCTGAAGTTGCTGTGGACATCTCAAATATGCCGTTGAGCGGAACTTTCTGCTCGAACTGTATGGTCAGATTCTCGCCTCCGGTAAAGTCTATGCCAAGGAGCTTTTCGCCGCGTATGCATATGGCCGCCACACTCGCTATAACCGCGACGCCGGATATCGCATAGCAGATCTTGGCCTTGCTGAGGAAGTCGAAATTTATGTTGTTCAGAAGGCCCGAATGCAGCGAATTTGTGAATATGCCGTACTTTACCGCCAACTGCAAGAGCGACTGCGAAAGCACGAGCGCGCAGAACAAAGTAGAGAATATACCTATCGCCAGCGTCACGCCGAAGCCCTTGATTGCGCCGGTGCCAAGCACCCAGAGAATCACCGCGACAAGAAGAGTGGTCAAGTTCGCGTCGACTATGGTCGAGAACGCTTTTGAATAGCCCATCTCCAGAGCCGTCGGCATGGACTTGCCCGCCTTGAGCTCCTCCCTCATGCGCTCGAATATCAATATGTTTGAGTCGACCGCCATGGCGACCGTAAGCGCCAGCGCCGTTATGCCCGGCAGCGTGAATGTGGCCCCGAAACTCGCAAGCACGCCCACAACGATAACTATATTTATCATCACGGAGAAGAACGCGAGGAATCCGAAACCGAAATAGTAAAGCAACATAAACACCGCAACCGCAACCGTGGCGACTCCCGCCGCCATCAGCGAGGAATCGCGCGCGTCCTCTGCCAAAGACGGGCCAACCTCGTTAAGCGACGTGCGCTTCAAGCCCACTGAGAGGGGGTTATTCAGGCCGTTGGCTATCTCTATGGCCTCGCGGCGCGAGAAGTTTCCGGTTATCTCGCCCGTGTCGCCCAGGGCGCCTTTTATGATGGGCGCGCAGAGCAGTTTGCCGTCCAAGACTATTGCGAGCTGATGCTTTGTGCCGGTCTGCTCGTCCTCGGCAAGTATGGTCTTGGTTATCTTGTTTATCTGCTTGGCGCCGTCAGAAGTAAATTCCATGCTTATGGAGTAGCGATTGGCGTTGTCCATGCGAGGCATCGCGCGCTTGATTATCTCTCCTGTGGCCTCCGCGCGGCGCTTGATGTACATGGGCCTTTCCACAACCTGGCCGCCGTTTTCGTCCTCCATTATCATCAGCTGGTAGCCTACGGGTATCTCCGAAGCGGGAGGATTCTTGCTCGACGGAACCGCCGTGCGGTGCGCCACCTTAAACTCGAGCTTCGCAGGCCTTGAAAGCTCCTCTATTGCCTCGGGATTGTCCTTGAGGCTGACTCCCGGCATCTGCACTTCTATGGCATTGGAACCCACAACGCGTATGGTGGGCTCCGTCACGCCCAGGCCGTTTACGCGGTTGTTTATAACGCTCAGAACATTGTCTATCTGGCCCTTCTTGGTAAATTCGTCGCCGGAAAGCTCGTCCGGATTTATCTCCAGCGTAAAGGACACGCCGCCCTGAAGGTCCAAACCCTGCTTTATGGCGCTCTTGCTCTGCCTGTAAAGCTCCTTCAAAAGCAGCGTATTGCGCTTCTTGAGAACGGGAATGTCCGACGTGTTGACGTCCGGGAAAAACTTGGCCAAATCTATCTCCTTGGCGTTGCAATAGTCCCTAAGCGCGATGTAAAGCGTCGGGTACTTGTTGGGATCGGTCTTGTAGGCGACCTTGTCGACCATTCCCTCCACAGTCTTAAGCAGTTTGCCGAAGTCCTCCTGCTGCGCCGTAGCGCGCGTTGCTATGTAGTCTTCAAACTGCGTGCCCTTAAACGGCATCATCGCGGACACCGCCCATGCCACCACCAGCACGGTTATCAATAATTTCCAAGCTATATTAGACATAGTATGCGTAAAATCTATTTGTTCTCAGATGCGGGCTTCTCGGCGCCCTTTTCCTGCAAACGCGTCTGGACGGCGGATTTGAGAATCTCTATCTTAGTGTTGTCGGCTATCTTGAGTATAAAGGTGTTCTCCTTTACGTTCGTGATGACGCCGTATATGCCGCCTATCGTCACAACCTCAGCGCCAGACTCCAGCGAATTTATCATCTGCTGAAGCTGCTTTTGCCTCTTGCGCTGCGGTGCTATGATGAGAAAATACATGCCCACCATCATAAGAAGCATTATGAGAAGAAAGCTCGAGCCGCCGGCCTGGGGATTCTCCGCCTGGGCCGCCTGAGCCAAAACAAACTGAAAAAACTGATTCATCTTTTGCAAAACTGGTTAAAAAAATAAGTCTGCGATTAAATCCGCACACAGACCAATATGCAAGCGTTTTTTTGCGCCCGCAAAGCCGGCAATCCCGACGGGGAAAAAACGGTTAAATTCCCTATACATGCGCACCTTGCGCAAAGGCGCGCACAGCACCCCCTCTTGCGCCTTAGAGGGCGGCCTTCACCGCCGCGCAAAGCGAGTCGAGCTTGGCCTCGTCCGAAACCCCGCTCTTGAGGTTCTTGATGCCAACACACCCGCGGGAAAACTCGTCAGGGGCAAAAATCACGGCGAGCCTCGCTCCAATGGAATCCGCATACTTAAACTGCTTGCCAAGACCGGCCCCCTTGAACTGGTAGTCGACACGGATACCCTCAGCCCTCAAGGCATAAATTGCCCTCAAGGCATCTCCGCGCAAAGACTCGTCGGCTATAAGCACGCATACATCGGGGGAATTGTCGAGAGATTTCCCCTTGCCGACAAGCTCCAGAAGGTCGGATACCGTGACGTCTCCCATGCCGAACCCCACCGCGGGCATATCAGGATAGCCCAATTTTTTCACCAAATTATCGTACCTGCCGCCGCCGGCAAGAGCGCGGCCGCTCCCGACTGTCTGAAAAGCCTCGAACACAAACCCCGTGTAGTAGGCAAGGCCGCGTACGATTCCCAAGTCGGGCTTGACGAAATCGGCAGCCCCCATGTCGGAGAGCGTCGCAAAAAGCTCGCGCCAGTCGGACAAGCGCGCATCTATCCTGTCCGCCGGAACCATTCCGCCGTCGAAAGCCGCCCTTATCGACTCCAAGTCCTTAAGCGATATAAACTCTCTTATCTTGCCAGCAAGGGCGTCTGCCTTAATGCCCGACCCTTCCAGCGCCCCGGAGAGCATCTCCAGGAAGGCCTCCGGAGAAACCCTCTCTATCTTGTCCACAACAGAGAGCACCGGCATTATAAATTCGTCTTTCACGCCGGCGTTCTCAAGAAAGAGCACCCATAAGGTTCTGTCTCCAAGGCGGACTTTGAACTCGTCCCGGGTAAGCCCGAAAGCCTTGAGTATGCCCACGAGCAGCCCTATTATCTCCGCGTCCGCCCTTAGGGACTCCTCCCCCAAAATATCCGCGTTGAACTGGTAGAAGGCGCGCAGGCGCCCCTTCTGCTGGCGCTCGTAGCGGTAGTTTTCACCCATGCAAAACCACTTGACGGGCCTGCGCATGGAATTTGCCTTGGCGCCCACCATGCGCGCCAAAGACGGAGTCATCTCGGGGCGCAAAGACACCGCCCTGCCCCCTTTGTCTGTAAACTCGAAGAGCTGGCTTTTTATCTCCTCGCCGGATTTCTCCGTGAACAAATCAAGCTGTTCCAATACGGGCGGGTCAAACTCGCAAAAGGCGAACGCCCTGGCGGTATCACGCCACACCTTGAATATGTAGTCCCTCTTGGCTACGTCCTCGGGGTAAAACTCCCTAAATCCTGGCAGTGTCTTAAACATAACCCCTCTTTTTGCCCCATATCTTCACTTTTATCAAGAATAAACCCCTCAGACGCCCCGTCTGCCCGCAAAAATCCACACAAAGCAGCCAGGTTTTCAAAATATACAACCCGCGCGCAAAAAGAAACGCCCGCGGGAAACCCTGCGGGCGCATCTTGCCGTCTTAGAGCAAAACCATCAGTCAACAACAAGGATCAAATCGTTCTTGGAGCCCCTGCTGACAGAATCGGCCACTATGCGCGCCTTGCGGTCTCCGAGCTTAAACTCGGTTCCAAGCTTGTAGGTCCTGCCTTTGAACCTCAGGCTCTTGAGCTCCTCCGGCTTGAACTTGTTGCTCAGAACCTCAAGTATGGGATACTTCCCGCGCTTCATATCCGAACGTACGCTTATGGAAACATCTATGGCCTTGGGGTCCATATCCTTTATCTGCAGGAACGGAATATTCCCGTTCCTCTCCCTGAATACAAACTGCACTGCCGTATTCTGGTCTGTGAGAAAACACGGATCAAAAACCGCCTCGTCCTTTATCATCACCTTGCTCTTGCCCTCAAGATACATCTCAAGGCCCCCCTTGCTATGGGAGTTTTTCAGGTTGAAACAGGCAAGTATGACATTTAGGCCGCCATTTATATTGGCTTCGGCATTTATAAACCTGTAGGACCCCATTCCCAAAGAACGCTGGTCCGGAGTCACAGGCCCCATGCTCAATGTGCCGCCAACATTCAACTCCGCATTCTTGAACTCCATAATGCTCTGGCTTCCCTCCACGGACTGGCGCAAATGGACATTCCGCTTTACCTCAAATTTGAGAGTCCTATTCCCGCCGTCGACATAGAGCTTTCCCAAACTTCCGGTGCTGAGCTTGTTTATGCTGACGTCCACATCGCACTTTAGAGTCTTGCCGGCGCGGACATTTACATCGTCGCGCGGACCGGGCTTTATCGGCAGGGGCTTGGCATCGCGCTGCTCGTCGTTGGTCCATACGCAGGTGCGCCAATCCTGGACGGAATCGTCGCTCGTCTGGCCGCATACCATATAATATGCCTGCGCGCATACCGCCGCGCTAAGAACGCAAAATATCAATGTTATCTTTTTCTTCATGGGGTTGTTTCCTTAAGTTTTTCTTTGGATTCAGCCGGATGCAATATCCGTTAAAACCGTGCGCAAAACTCCCCTCTACAGGGAAAGCCATGCGCGTTTTTCTTTTTGACGGATTGCATTATCGTTAAACTTAAAATAAATGCAAACCGTTTTTTTAGGCGGCGGGCACATAATAAAAAAAATCCGCCAGGCAAAATACCGGACGGATCGACAAATCTCTCCCGCCCCGCGCCGCTATGTCCCGCGTGCGCGCAGGCGGAAATTTAACATGGACTATCTCTTCAGGAGAACGTCCCTCTCGTAGGCCTTGATGGAATCTATCATCTCCAGGCCGGAAGGTATGTTCTCGCGCTCGCAAAGCTCGTCCCAAACCGCCGCAAACGGCATGGTCTTGGCCTCCTCCATGAGTGCCAAGCGCGAGCCGAAATCCCAGGCGTTTTCAGCCTTCCTCATCTGCGCGACAGGATCGAGCAAAGCCGCAAGTATGCACTTGCGCGCGGAACGCATGCCCAAGGCCCATGCGGTTATTCTGTTTACGCTCGCATCGAAGAAATCCATGCCTATGTGCACGCGGTTGAGCGCCCCGCAGCGGACTATCTCCTGCATTATGGCGTTTGTGGCGTCGTCGAAAAGAACGATATGGTCGCTGTCCCAACGCACACCGCGCGATACGTGCAAAAGTATTTCAGGCACGAAAAGAAGCATCGAGGATATCTTGTCTGCTATCTGCTCCGTGGGGTGGAAGTGGCCCGAGTCGAGCGTAAGAAGCGTGTTGTTCTTTACGGCGTATCCCATGAAGAACTCGTGCGAGCCTACTACGTAGCTTTCCGAACCTATGCCGAAGAGCTTGCACTCCACGGAATCCTTGTCGTACTTCTTATTTATCTTTACGGCGAAAATCTCGTCCAAAGACTCCTCCATCCTCTTGCGGGGGGCAAGCCTGTCTGCGGGAAGATCCTTGTAGCCGTCGGGCATCCAGAAGTTCGTTATGACCGTGTCGGAAAGCGCCTTGCCTATCTTCTCGGCTATCTTGCGGCAGGCGATGCCGTGGTCTATCCAGAACTTGCGAACCTTCCTGTCCTTGTGGGAAAGGGTAAAGCCGTCGGCAGCCAGTGGATGCGAGAAAAACGTGGGATTGAAATCTATGCCCATCTTGCGGCTCTTGCACCAGTCCACCCAGCCCTTGAAGTGGCTGAAATCTATCTGGTCTCTCTCTACCTTCTTGCCGCCGAACTCGCCGTATATGGCGTGCAAATTCAAACGCAGCTTTCCGGGTATATACTTTGCAGCCTCATCTATATCGGCCCTCAACTCGGCGACATTCCGCGCTTTGCCGGGGAAATTGCCCGTAGTCTGAATTCCGCCGCCGCTGAGTTCTGCATCGGGAGTCTCGAAGCCTCCGACGTCGTCCCCCTGCCAGCAATGCATGGAAAGCGGAACACTAAGTGCGGTCTTTATGACCTTTTCTGTATCTATGCCGTATTTGGCATACTTCTCCTGTGCGGATTTATAAACGTTTGACATAGTGCCGAAAATCTTGATTTGTTTTGGAAAACTTTGCAAGAGCGTTTTTGCCGTTTTTATCCGATTCCATATAGACCGCTCTTACCGCCCTTCCCTGCAAATACCGCAGAATTTGCGCACATATATGCGCCGGACGCAATTTTACAATTTTGCGCAATGCCGAAAATATCTACCGAGACCCATACGGGAAAATAAAGCGGCGGCAAACCCCGCATGCTCTATTTTAAGCCGCGCTTTACGAAAGCATCAATATTTGGCGATTCAAACCTAAAGCCCAAACTCTCCAGTTTCTTGGGAACTACGGCTATGTCGGAAAGCAGAAGCTCCCGTCCCATATCCCCGGTAAAAAGCCCTACTGCAAATGACGGAATTTTAAATGCCAACCGCGCCCCGAGCGCCCCTCCCACAATGCGGGCAAAGTCAGACTTTGCAGGAGCTTCCGGCGCGCAGAAATTCACCGCCCCCGATATACGGGAATCTGCGATGCAAAATTCCGCGGCCCTGAGAGCGTCCCCTATGGAAATCCACGAGAAACGGCCTTCCCCCGGCCCGAAGTAAACCGCCAATCCAAAGCGGGCGAGCTTGGCCACAGGCGCAAGCATTCCGCCCGAAAGGCCAAGTATGGGAGCAAAACGCGCCGAAAATGTCCTTATGCCAATGTCGGAAGCCGCAAAGGCCGCCTTTTCCCAGAGTCCGCAGACATCCGCAAGAAAGCCTTCTCCCTTGGGGGAAGATTCGTAGGAGCATGCTCCAAAGTTCCTTGCCCCGTAATATCCACAGGCGGACGCACACATGAAAACCTCGGGAGGCTCCCGCAATTTTGGGAAGGCGTCCGTCAGCACTCGGACGGAATTTATGCGGCTGCCGAGAATCGCTTTTTTGCGCTCGGCCGTCCAACGCGAAAATATACTCTCGCCCGCAAGGCATACGACGGCTCTTGCACCCTCCAGTATGCGGCAATCCAAAACGCCCTTTCCAGGATCCCAATATGCAGCGCTGCCGGCCTTGCGGCTTAAGCGGACAACCTCCCAGCCCTTGGACTCAAAATATCCGCAAAGCGCGCCGCCGAGAAATCCGCCCGCGCCGCCCACTACAATTTTATCTTTCTTCATCGCCGCCCGCCTCCGCGCCTTTTGTCTGGTTTTGGGAATAAATAAGTTTTGAAGTGTCGTACCCGCGCGACTTTGCCAGAAGCAATACTTTGTCGAGCTCGGCCTTGGGCATGGACTTGGTGCGCGAGAGTATCCACAAATATCCCTTGTCCGACGAGCCTACCAGCGACCAGGAATAATCGGGTGCAAGCTCGAGTATGTAATAGTCCGCATAAAACGGCCAAAAGAAGCTCACACGCAGTTTTGAAGGATCCGACGCATCGGGAGCATAGGCGCGGCCTTTTGCCGTCTTGCAAGTTCCATCGGGATTCCGCGCGGAATTTACAACAACAACCTTATCCCCTTCGAGCGTATATTGCGCCTCCGAATTTATAAGCCCCTTCTGAAACCAATTATCGTAGCGGGCAATCTCATACCACTTTCCCATATACTTTTGAAGATTGACCCCCTCTGCGGTATCTACACCTTTTGCCCCTCCTCCAGAGACGCATGCGGATAGCAAAACGGCAAAAGCCGCCGCGCAAGTTATATATATTGCTATTTTAAGCATGTTTCATCAGCCTTTCTATCGCAAAGTCTTTCGCTTTTGCCTCTATCATGCAAAAGTATTTTTTACCGAAGTCCGGCGGGGCGGATTTGCAAAATTCCGAATGTGCCCGCGGATTGGCGCGCGATAGGCTTTCGGAATAGTGGAATACCGGAGTGAATTTTCCCCATGTCTCCGCGCTGGCAAGGAAAGCGCGCTTAGTATCCATACCGCCTGAATTGCACGCATGGTGGAGAAAATCGAAGGAAAGCGGCATGCCCCTCGGCCGGAGGAACTCAAGAAGATGCGGAACATTCCAATGGCCCTTGTCCTCGTTTTCTATTACTAGCCGCCCGCGCGCCGACGCGCTTAAAAGACATAAAGCCGCGTCGAACTCGGCCCCGTAATGAGGGCGGCCTAGGGGAGACGAGTTTAAATGCACGTTTATAGGGCTCGACCAATCTGGCGAGGAACCAAGCATGTCGAGCACCTTCGCGTTAAAATTTATCTCGGCGGCGGCGTCCCTCCTGACGGACTCTTTCAGGGAGGCCAGCACCACATACTGGGACGGATGCATGGATAGCCCCACGCTGTTTTTTCCTTTCCGAGCAAATTCCCCGGCGTCGCGCAAAAGGGCGGATATCTCGCCGAAATCCTCCAAACCTTCAAAATCTATGCCGAGGATAGGAAAAGGTTATCAAGGGGAATATGTCTGAAGGTATCCTATACCTGCGCGCCCCTATATCCTTGCAAACTTTGAGCGTCTCCAAAAGCGTGCGGGAATTGTCCAAGCACAACTTAGATAGTTTATTTAGCGCCTCCGCGCGCGGCAATCCCGAGAATGTCTTTGCCGTCATGGTTCTATAGGCAATGCCGCGCTCTTTTAGCTTGAGCGATATGCAGCATAGTCCGTACATGGGAGAGGCCATACATTGGAATCGGACTATTTCGTCCGATTTTTAAGACTTATATGGCATAAGACCCGCCAGTCAGGATAAATGCGCGGCAGTCTATATAAGCCCCTAAAGCATGCAACCGAGACGGAGGAAAGCAGCCGCGTACCCGAGCACGGCAGCCGCGCAATTTAGCGCACTTACATAAGCCTACTTCAGGCCACGAAAATCGGCGATTTTATCGTCCTCCACTACAAAGCGCCCGCCGCTGAATCTTACAGGCATAAACATCGCCTTCTTAAGCCAGCGCGTCATGGAGTGGAAACGTATGTTTATGCCCTCCGCGACTAAAAAACGCTCGGAACCGTCGGGGGCATTCTTCATGGCTATCATTCCGAGAGCCGTATTGAAGTCTATCTTTTGCGGGTTTTCGAAGTCGGGGCCAACGCGCATAGTAAAGCCGTTGTCCCCGCGGGAATCCCCGTAGCAGCCAAGATAGAAATTCCCGTTGTTAAAGCATATGGTCTCTATGCCGAAACTCGTATTCCAAACAGGCAGGCTGTAGCGTTTTACAAATTTAAAGTCGCTGGTGTATTGATATACATGGTGCAGCTTTGCGTCTTTTGCCTCCCTGCCGCTTACGATGTAAAAGTTGCCGTTCCAATACTCCATGCCCCCTGCGGCAAAGGGTATTTCCGGCAGATGGATTTTCCTCTCCAGATTTAAATCTGCATCAAAGACATACACATAGCTGGCATCCTCCTTCTTTTTGCTGTGGTCGGTAACTGCCACATAGAGCTTGCCGCCGGCAAAGCAACAGTCTCCCAGATGTAATTTTTCATATTCCTCGCCTGTTTTGACCAGCTTTCCGCCTAAGTCTGTCTTAAAAATTTTTACGGAATAGGCAAGATACAGATATTTGCCGTCGGAAGCAAAACCCTGCAAATGCCCGGAGCTAAAGCCCTCGTTGAAAAAGCTGCTTTTTATGTCAACCAAAGGCGTGCCCCGCTCCATCGCGCCATTTTCTTCCGCCGCCGCAAAGGCAAAAAGAGCAAAAAAAACCAAAAACGCCGCAAATAAAATTCTCATACAAAAGAGATAAGTTCCTCTTAATAATTTCTCAACACAAAAGAAAATACGGGCAAATATAAAACCATGACAGCGTCCCTTCCAAGGCGCAAAAAAACCGCAACAGCTATTGCGGCAAAAAACGAGGCGTGGGTCGGAATCGAACCGACGAATGAGGCTTTTGCAGAGCCTTGCCTTACCACTTGGCTACCACGCCGCAAAAAATTAAAGAGCGAATAACAACCAAAGCGCCCCGCCCTTGCAAGCCTTTTTTAAAAAAATTTTCCCCCAGAAAAAGGCTCATGAACGCAAATCGGCTTTTTTTATTGAGGAATTTTTCCGAAAAAGGGATAATCCTGCATATGAAGCGCGCATTGATATTTTTATGCCTCTTTGTAGGGATATTCGCATATTCGCAAACCGTACGCGAATTTCCGCACCCGCGCATACAGGCAAAAGGCGGAAAGCTTGTATATGTAAACTGTGAAAAAAATGTGGCCTTATGGGGAGTCAACTACCAGCCATTCAGCGGCTGGGTCTATGAAACCCACCTAAAACGCCTGCCACTGCCCTACGACTTCCCGTCTCTAAAGAAGGTCATAGACGAAGATTTCATGGACTTCCCGCATCTCGGCGTAAACATAATAAGAATAACGCTTACCCCCTCCCGAATGACAGACAAAGAGGGCAACATTGTTGAAAATACCTATGTGAAACTGCTCGATTACCTGCTGTTTAAATGCCGGAGCGAAGGAATCTACGTGCATCTTACTCTGGCAACCGACACGGGCAAACCGCCCTATGAAAAGGGCTCTTTTGCAGCGGACAACGTTGACTTTGGCTCGAACGAAGAAAACTCAAAATTCTCCGGCAGAAAGCTCTCCCATATGATCTACTCTCCGGAAAAGCGCGGAATATTTTTAAAATACGCAAAAAATCTGTTTTCCCGAGTAAACAAGTTCACCGGCACAAGATACGCGGACGAAGATTTCTTTGCCCTGGTGGAGATAATAAACGAACCTCCCGTGCTGAAACGGCGCATGCTCGACTATGCCCCCTTTGCCTCGACCATGGCTCTTTACAAAAGTTTTCTAAAGGAAAATGAGCTTGCCGACACGCAGGAAGCCTTTGAGGCATTCGCAGGCATAAGGGTTAAATTCTTTATAGACGGCGTATGCGAGGCGGTAAAATCTGCAAGGAGAAAAACTCCCGTGTTTTGGTCCTACAACTGGAGGGGGTTTATGGCCGACAAGCAGTGGCTACATCTTGCCGTGTGCGAGAGCCTCGCCGACGGCGTAAGCTACTGCCTGTATCCCGGCCAGGACGATTTCCCCTCTAAGCCCGACTGGCTGAACCTCCCCGAATTTACCGGGAAAAACTATCTGCCCTACATAGCCGCCACGCCTAAATACATACAAGAAGTCTTGGACGCAAAGAAAAGGGGAAAAGCCGTTGCGGTCTACGAGTTTGAGACTTGGTGCAACCGTTCAGGCTATCTGTATCCGGCCATGGCCGCGCTCTTCAAAAGCACGGGAGCGCAGACGGCATGCATGTGGACCTACGTTCCGCGCGCCGCGGCGGAATACAACTTTTGCCTGACGCATTTTCTAAATATCCACTTCACCCCCAAAAAGGCGCTTTCCTTCATAATAGGGGCAAAAGCATTTTCCCATGCGTCGGACCCCATATTTAACGAAGACAAGACCGTTTGCGACTTCGGCATCGGGGAATCCTTCTTTGAGACTAAAAGCTCCTATGCGCTATTGGACGGAAAATTCTTCTGCGTGGGCAACCCTCCCTCTTTGCCCGATGAAAAAAACATCTCTGGCATTTATTCCTTTACATGCTGCGGGGACAATGCCTTTACGCAATACGGCGGAAACGGCATTTACGGAATGCATTTCTTGCCAAACTCTCCCATGGCTTTCGCGTATCACGATGTTTCAGAGGGGAATATTTTTAAAATTCCGCCCATGCAAAAGCGCATAACTATATCCCCGGGAACGGGGAAAATACGCACGAAAGGGCTCAAAAACTTTCCCCCCATGATCGAAAAAATAAGCCGCCCTATGTTTAAGGGGAATTCCGAGCGGCCCGACGGCTCGAGCCGCAATAACTGATGAGCAAAATCGCGGCCTCCCGCCGCAGGAAAAAACCTCAGTACCAGACCTTTTCGAGAGTCAATCCGCGTGCGGGCGCAGATTGGATTTTTTGCCCGCGCTTCTTTGCCTCGAGGATTCTCTCCAAGTCTTTTTTCGTCAATTTTCCCAGCCCAACGTCCACAAGCGCGCCGACAATCATGCGGACCATCTTGTACAAATACCCGCTTCCCGTCGTGCTTATTTTTATCTCCTTGCCGCGGCGCGAAACCTTAAGCTCCATAAGGTTCTTTACGGTATCCTCCTTCTCGCAGCCCCTGTTGGCGCTAAAAGACGTAAAGTCGTGCTCGCCAAGCAGCGCTTGCGCGGCCTTATTCATCACGGAAATGTCGAGCCTCCTGTTGCCCAAAGACCAGCGGTAGCGGGTTGTCTTAGGCGGGGCGAAACCCTCGTATAGCCTGTATATATAGCGCTTGCGCTTGACGGAGTAGCGCGCGTGGAAAGAATTTTTTGCAAAGGAAACTTTCTGTATCTGTATGGAATCGGGAAAACCGCAACGGAGCGCCGCAAGAAGCCTGTCGCAGCCGTGGGGCCAATCGGCGTCAAAATGAAACACCTGGGCGGAGGCGTGCACGCCGGAGTCCGTGCGCCCGCTGGCGTGTATGCGAATCTTTTCCTTAAAAATCTGCTCGAGCCTGGATTCTATAAAATCCTGCACGGTTCCCCCGCCGGCCTGGCTCTGCCAGCCCTTGAAATCGGTGCCGTCGTAGGCGCAAACGCACTTGAATCTTCTTTTCATTGAGAGTCCATATACTCCTGCAAAACTATGGCTATGGCACGGGAGTCTATGTCCCCGCTGAGCCTGTGGCGGCGGCGCGAAGCTACTGACTTTTTGCGCTTGTTTGAAATCATGTCGAAATCGTGCTCGGCCTGAAAGGAGCTGAGCCGCTCGTCGGCAGTGTCTACGGGAAGGCAAAAACGAGCCTTCAAGGTCTCTATAAACGCGTCCACATCGCGCGCGATAGCGCCGCTTGTGCCGTCCATATTAAAGGGATACCCCACGACTATCTTTTCTATGCGCCTGTTTTTTATCTCGGAGGCTATATGCTCGAGCCTCTCGTTTTCCGAGCTTTCCACAGCGGCAGGTATGGGCACGGCAACTCCAAGCTCGTCGGCGTAGGCGAGCCCTATGCGCTTATGTCCGTAATCTATGCCAAGTATCCTCACTCTATCGCTAAGTTCTTATGCCCCCGTCCGCGCCGATTGCAAGCTGCAATTTGCCCCTCACCGCGGGAAAACGGCCATAAGAAAAATTCCTTATACCCGCCCCAGGCAGGAAAAACAAAGGCATCAGGCTATATGCGAACCCTATAAAAAACCCTACTCCCCGAAGTATTCCTCAAAATATGCTATGGAAGCCGAAGCGGAAAAATTATAACCCGATTCCGGGTCGGCAACATTCTGCGGAATGTAAAGGCACAATAGCATATCCTTGCCCAAAACCTGCGCGGGCTGTGAATGTACGAGGGTGTACGAATCCACCCCCGTATCGCCGGGAGGGCGCAAAAGCAAGGTCAGGGCAAAAGGCAGATCGTTCCGGGAACTCGGCATGGCGGCGGACAAAAAGCACTCAAAACCGTAGGAGCGCTCGTCCATAGGAATTGCGGAGCCGTACTCCTCCCAAAAGAACGGCGCGCCTATGCGAAGCAGCGGATATCCGCCGAGCATTCCAGCATAGACGCCGCCAGCCGAGCATAGCCTCTTGAACGGTTCAAGTGAGGCATAGTTTGCGCGGGAATCGTAATCCGCCCTTATAAAAGAGGCCGTTCCGGAAAAAGTCTCCGACTTGCCTGAAACTGTTATGCCGTACGACCAATCAACCTTCAAAAATATGTCCTTTAAAAGCCAGCATGCGCGCATGGCCTGATTGAGTCCGAAGGGGCCAAGCTGCACAGTGCCGGGTAGAGATGCCGCAGCCGGCCGGCTTGAAGGGTTTTTCGGAAATAAATTTAGCGTTATGAAACTTTCGTAATCCATCACTGCTGTCCGGTTTGGGATTCTGGGGATTCGGGCTCCGTCATAAGCACGTGAGCGTAGGCGAGATTGCCGTCTTTGCACACATATATTCTGCGCGGTTTCATGTCCGCCCCCTCGGGGATATAGGACGGATCCAAGTCTATCCTGCGCCCGGCAGGCACTCCCAAGGCATCCGATATGCTGAGGCACTTGTAGAACGGCTCCCCGTTGGACGAATCCATACCGGAGTCCTCCCCGCCGGTCTGGATGGAAGCCCCGAGATTCTTTGCCGTGACCTTTTCCGCGCTGTCCTGCGGAATTCTTCTCGAACGGTTTATCCGGAAAAGCTCTGTAATATCGTCCGGATAAAGATGCTTGGGCGGCCCGAAGGAAACAGTCTTTCTGCCGCTGAACAAATCTTCGTCCACGGCGTACACGGCGGAATCCATATGGGCAAACTCGCCCTCCATGCCCATGAGATTGAGCTTGCATCCAAGCCCGACCCCGGCGGAGGAATCCGACTTGGAAAATACGACATTGCCCTCGTATCGCATGGAGGAACACGCATCGTAGATAGCCTTAGCGAGGCCTTCGGGGGCGGTTTCTCCCGTCTGGGTCTGCACGGTTCTATAATATGTCCCGCTGTACAGATTTGTGCTGCGAAGGCGCACGTTCAGGTATTTATCGGCCACTGTGCCGTCTCTTATGTAAGATATCTTCGCTCCGATGACGTCGTTTTCCAAGGACCCGCCCATCCAAGTGTATATGCTGCCGGTGAGCAGTTCCTGCCCCAAAGAGCCAAGTCTTGAAACCTCAGATATACGAATATCGGAGTACGAAGGATCCTTATACGCCGGGAATTTCTCCAGCCACCACTCCTTGGAATTAGGGCTTATGGGCTGGCTCCTGATTGTATTGGAGCGCAGGGAATAGCGGGCTCCGTCGAGCTCCACCGTCATTACAATGGCGCGCGGAGTGCGTTGCTGAAAGCCTTCTGGCCACACCTCCTGGCTTGTCACAACCCATTCGGTCTCTCCCGAGACATTGGTTTTTTCGTACTTTACGCAAACCCCCGAGACGGTGAGGTCCGGACGCGGCGCCGCAGCGTATGCCAGAACGTCGCCCGCGTGAATATCCACATTTACGGGCGCAAGCTCCCCTCCTCTTACTATGTTGATTCTCGGCGGCGAATCCGAAAAATATTCGAAATACGAGGAGGCGTCAGGGGTCCACGCGAGAGTTCTTTTAAGGGCCTCGGCACAGGACAGATCCCGAACCTCGTCGAGCACCATGGGAGAATCCAAAGAAATGTTTCCCAGGCTGAAGGATCCGCTTATCTCGAGGGCGTAAGAGAGTATTTCCACAGCCTGTTCCGATACGCTTTGCTTCTGCCCGGACGCATTCTGCCCGAGTATTACCCTGCTCTTTAGGACATCTCCTAAAGGGGAGTCCGCGGAGGAGGGGTCGCTCGGAGTTTTCCACACCTGCTGGAATACGATTCTTTCAAGGTCGTACCATGCGTTTTTAGACACATATCTGGCGTATTTCCTGCCGCTTTTAGCCACCATCTTCCTGGATACGATAGATCCTTCAAATATAGCCTCCCCGCCGCACAACACTTTGAAGACTTCGTCGTACGCCGGCGCAAAAGCCCCGCCGGAATCCGAAGCTATCTCGAAGACGAATTCGTCCGGGGCAAGGGTTCTCCTTTTAATTTCGGCAGCAACAACCCGCGCGTCTTCAAAGGACACCTCCGCCGACGGCGTTTTGAAAAAATATTTTCCTGCTGCGATACTCATATGTCTTTACGCATATTTTGGGTGTTTTGCTCGAGGTCCTCCAGGCGCGCCTGGAGTTCCGATATTGCGGATTCAAGCTCGTCCATCTTGGAGCTTATGGAATCCAGTTCGTTCTGAAAATCTTCCTCGTTCATGATATTTTTTGCGACGATACTGCTTGAAATTCGTATGAGGAAACGCTCTTTCCGCCCTCGGCTATGCAGACGGCCTTGGACAGAACGGCCGAAGGAAATTTGTATAGCGCATGTTGCTTCCCGTCCGGCCCGACGGAGACGAAGTCCAAATCTGCAGGCGAAAGTCCCGCGAGGCTCTCGGCATGGAAGAGCGCAAACTCCTGCGCCTCCGACGGGCTGGAGTGGCATCTTTCCACCTCAAATGAAACGCTTATCAAGCGGTTGGCCCTGTCAAACAGAAGCGCGTTCTGCGCCCCGATGACCCCCTCAGACTGGGTTTTTCGCTTTTGCGAAACGCTTATTTTTCTCGCGTCGATGCCCTGCGGGCAAAGTTCCTTTTTTGAAAATAGAATCTTCATATCACTCCAGTACCGCGCACGCTGTGAAATTTACCGTTATTGTGGACGAATGGCCGCTCTCCCGCACCCAAGGCGACGTCCCCGCAAGGCTTATGCGGGAATATCCGCTCTCCGGAGGGACGCTCCAAAAATGCAAAGACCTGGTGACCGTCTCCGCCGCCGTTAGTACAGACGGGCACTCCCCCATTCTCGTAGGCTCGCACCTGACGCGCACCCCCACAGACACCTTGGAGAATACCGGCCCCGCAGAATACAAGGAGGCCTCGGACGGCTCGGGCATGAGAACGCATATCTCGCATGCCCTGTCGAAATGTTTCGGCTCGATGAAATCCGCCGGATTCTCCCCGGAAACGGACGCGAAGGAAAGCCCGGAGACAGAGCGCAGCCGCCGCACTATCGCGTTCTGAAGTTTTATAAGGCACCCCTCCATGTCAAAGCCCCCTGAGAGATTCTCCTGTGGCGACGGGCCTCCTATGGCGCAGCGTCGCGGCCGACTTCTTGGAAAGCCCGGTGGATATCGGATGTTCCGGACGGCTTATGTACAGTTTGGACTCCGCCACCCTGAGAAGGGTGTCGCGGGCGTAGTCGGCGTGGCGTTTCTGCGCATCGCTTAGCTCCATGGATGGAATGCGCAGTTGCAGAGCCTCCACCGCAAGCCTGAGGGCGCATTCCTTCAATTCGGGCGGGATTGTGGAATGGTCCTCGTCGAGGAAATTGACCTCGCTCGATGCGATTTCAGCCCTTATGCGCGACACTATCAGCCCTATGACCTCCGCGTCCACCCCGTTTAAGCCCAACCTCGAGGACTTTAGAATCTCCAGCTGGGGCTTGTTCAGTGCCGACTCCAAATCCGCCGGCGTTATGCTTATCCATTTCATAGTTTTTGAATCCGGCGCGCCAGCGGCGCGCCGGACCTTTCGGGTTGTTTATCCTATTATTCCAGCACAATCAGTTTTCGCACACCCAACGAGCTTGTAGCCGCTATGGTTGAGTAATGCTCGACTGTTATGTCCGTATATTTCGCGTGTTCCTCGCAGTAGACCCTAAAAGCCCCGCCATTCTCGTTGGGGGTGTAGAAGCGCTTCAGGTTGGAGGGTTCGTCCTTGGAGATACCGTCCCTGGCGTAGAAGGCGTATATGCTCATGCCGCCCCCAACGATGCTCTTCGTGTTGGCGCCGCTTTGGTAGCGGCTTGAGAGCACCTCGCAGGCGTCCACCATGAATTTTTCCGCCAAGTCGTCTTTCGAGGAGATTCCGCCCCTGCCGGCAACCTGCGTGTTCTGGTATTCGAGGCTCGTTATTCGCCTATTCCATGCGCCCTCCCCGAAGAGTAGCCTGTTCGGGCGGACTCCGCTGGAATCCGCAGCCGCGCTTATCATATTGCGGATGTCGTTGTCGGGGTTTCTATTTTCCCACAGAACGCTGTCTGCCTCGCCGGCTATGGAGTCGAGCGCAGCAACGGCGCGGCGCAACTCGTTGCGGAGCAGCCTCTGGAGAAGAGTCTGGGTGTAGCGCTCCTGCCAGTCGTCTCCGAACACCTCGTCGTGGTCGACCCTCACGGTCAGGCCCTTGTTTATAGTCTTTTCGTTTACGCTCTCGCCCTGGTAGGACACCCGTTTGAACTCGGCTCCCACCGCGCGCAAGTCGTCGCTTTCCGACAGGAAGGCCTCCGCGTTTGAGCTGCGCTTAAACTCGAACCTTCTGCCCACCGGGATAGGGGGCGCGATGAAATCGAGCATCTTAGATATGTTTTCCGGATCCACCCAGCCTACCGTAAACGCCGTCAGCGCCTCCGAATAGTTTGCCGCGTTGAACCTGCTCTCGTTGGCCGATACTATGCTGTTTTCCTGATTCATTTTTTATCCTTGAAGATTTCTGCTAGTTTTTTCTCAGAACCAGCCATGTGATTTTCGTTACGCCCGGAGTGCCGTTTTTATCGAGCGTGACAGTGAATTGGTTCTCCTGGATTTCCGAGGCTATGACGCTCTCTCCGTTTGCGGATTTCTGTACATAAGCCAAGATGGGGTCGCCCAGTTTTATGCAGTCCAGGTCTATTCTCATCATGGTGCTCTCGAGGTCCCAATCCGTGGATCCGAAGGCGACAACCTCGTATACGGTAGATCCGAACCCCTCGGGGTCCACCTCCACAGTCTGGCCGCTTGCCGCCGAGCAAAGGGCGACCCCAATCTTGAAGGAGCCCTCCTTTGCCGTCATGCCTACCTTTCCCCCCTGGCGGCTATACACCGTGCTTCCGAAGTTTATTGCTTCCGCCGCCACGCACAGCAGAGTGCTGTCCGTGCAGCCTGGCAGAGTGACGCCCAGCAGCTCGCCTGCCTCCGCGCAATCGGCGGAGACCGCAAACGGCTTATCCCCCAGTTCCGCAACTTTCACCGATCCGTCTTCCGCGCCCATGGCCAGTATCAGGTTTCTGCCCCCGACCGCCGACGCGGCCTTCATGGTTATATTGCCGCGATGCGAGCCGACCGCTATGTTGTAGAAATCGGCCGACGCTCTCAGGCGAAAAATTCCGCAAAGCATATCCGCAATTACGGAAAGAGTATTTTTATTTTTTTTCATATTTTTATTGTTTTTTTATTTGTGCGGGAATCCTCCCGCGTTGAAAAATTTTCAGATTATCTCCCGCCTTGCCTCGGCAAAGCACCTGGTATAGGGCAGCCCCGTCAGCTTCATGCGCTCCCTTGCAATGGCCACTATATCGCGGCCGCCAGGAGGCACGCGCGCGGAGAGCCTGCCCGGGGCGGGCTCCGCATTACGCCCGCGGGCCATAGACGAGCAGATTTTCTCCGCCTTTTTTGCGCAGGCGGCGGCTTTCTCGGCCAATTTTTCCGTGCGGAAGCGGAGCGAGGAAACACCGCCGATGCAATAATCCCATTGGGCTTTCAGGATTTTCCCGCTGTCCGGAATGTTGGGATTGTTCGTAAGCCCTATGGAGATTAGCTTTTCTGGCCTGTAGCTGCCGTTTCCGATGTCCTCCATGCGCCATCTTGGAGACATTCTTTTTATTCTTCCCGAAATTATGTCCCCGTAGGCCTTATCGTCGTAAGAGCACAGCACGGCGATTCCGCCGTCTATCTGGGCTATTCCTTCAACGGCCCCTACGGGCTTGGGCCTGTGGAAAGCCCTCCATGGGGCGTCGTCCGGATGCCCGAAGAATATAGGGCATTTTATGCCCCTCCCCAAAAGGCCCGAAGCCCTGAAATTTTCCACGAGCTTCCCGGCGGCGGCACAATCTACAATTTGCATTCCCTTCTCGTGCGGCCATTTTCCGAAGGGGCATAAGAGCTGCACTACGGCGTTTTTAAATTTCATCTCCGAAGCCCTCCTTTGCCAGCGGGAAGGAGAATTTTCTTGCGAGCTCCACGGAGTCCGGCTTCAGGCCGAGCGCGCATAGCCGCTCTATTATCTCAAGCTCGTCCCTGTGCATCTCGTAGTCGGGCAGGATAAGCTTGAATTTTGCCTTTGGCACGGCTTCCGGGCCGAAGGCCAGTTTTATTACTTCGGCGTCTACGTTTCTGTTGAGCACTTCGGATATATTCGCAGCGTCGTGCTCTTCGAGAAGCGAGCTTTCGTAATGCTGCAAAGAGGCCCCCGTATTTCCGCTCGCGCTCAGAGTGCTTAAATCCGAGCCGCGCCAAAGGCTGCAGAGAGTTCTGTCCATGCGCTCGACGAGCGCCTGGTATGGAAGCTCCCCCTTGGATCCTATGTCTATGGCGTCTATCTGCGTTCCTTGGGACAACACCGCATGGAATTCCGCGCCGAACTCCTCTACGGCCTTGCAGACCTCCTCCCATTGGGGGCTGCCGGGAAAGGCGTCCGTAGTGGCCTTTATTCCCGGCATGCCGTTTCTTTCGCAATATACGAGCCAGTCGTGTAGGGGCAGCTGCTTGAAAAGATAGGCTATGGAGGAGGCGCACATAAGTCCGTCCGAGCAGGTGGTCATCCATTCGCGCCCGTCGAGGGCTCTGCCGGGAGAGAGCTGCCCCTCCATGTCGAGTATCTTAAGCGCGCCCGACGTATTCTCAAAAAGCCATAGAGGATATTTCACAAAGGACGCGGACACCGCCCCCGCCTTGTCGACAAACTCTATCTTATGCAGGGCATAGCGCATGGCTACGGCCTCCATCATCTGCTCCAGAAGCAGGCGCAGCCCTCCCTTGATGTTTGCGTCCGTGGCGCTGAATACTTCTATGGAGTCGTAGAATTTCCTGAGAACGTCGCGGTGTTTTTCCGCCGTGCGGGATTGCTCGGTCATTACGATTTGCGGCTCGAGACGCGCGACGGATTTTACCCTTTTAAGATACAGGCCGCCGATGAGATCGTCGCGCCTAATTATAGCCTCAAATATTCTCGCCGCTGGTCCGAGACGCCCGTTTTCAAATGCGTCTAGCGCCGAGGCCAGCACTTCCGGGCGCAGGTTCCTTATGGGATTAAAACGCGCCCTTCCCGCCTGGGAATACACGCTCTGGGATAAAATTCTTGCGTTCATTGCGCCAAGGCTACCCGTTTTAGACAGGGTGCGTTAGCGAACTTTTGGAACTTTTGCCAATGCCGGAACTTTTGATCTTTTTGAGCACAGAAATGCGCCCGGGGCTATGGACAAAACCCCTCCTCCCGGGCTCGGCATTAAGGACGGCAATAGCATGGCGCCCAAAGGCGCAGATTACGGAAAACTTCGGACTTTAATTTGCATTCGAAGGCAAAACCATACTACAGTAGCCTTCCCCTTTTTTGCCGCGCGAACCCGACATTTTGGAAGTGCCTTAACGACAGAATTTCACCGTTTGGATTGTGGGTTGCTATTACTATATCGTATCTTATTCCGAGCGACGCTGGTTTATTTTTCATCTCCGCGACATAGCGTTTTGCCGCTTTTTTTATGTTTAGCCGTTTAGAGACGTCAGTAGCGGCAAGGCACGCGTCTGTTTCGCGGTGCACCCCCCTGGATTTAACCTCCACGAATACGAGGGAGTTTTGTCTTTTGTCGAAGGCAACAATGTCTATTTCGAGCCTGCCGGTCCTGTAGTTCCTCGCCAGAATTTTGAGGTGTTTTTCCCGCTTGAGATAGTCCGCCGCGGCGCGTTCGGCATCGAGGCCGAAAAATTCCGATCTTGTTTGCTTGAAATAATTCTTATTTTTTGCAAAAAAAAGAAGGCGTAAGGGGAGAATCTTTCGGATTTTTTTTGCAAAAGCCCGAAAATAGCTTGTTTGGCATTTTTGTATTTTTTGTAAAATTTCCGAAAGTTTCACGAGACAAAGAGAATATCATGGATGACAATTTAAAGAAATCTTTAATTGAATTCGGAGAAACGCTTCAGGTTGGGCAGTTTATGGAGACGCTTTTCAACGTTTCGCCGAACATGCAATATTTTGTAAAGAACATAAACGGCCAGTTTATGGCCTTCAACAACAATCTGATGAAGTCTCTTGGATGCAAGGCTCCCGAAGAGCTTTTCGGCAAGACGGACTACGATTTCACCCCGAGTTTTCTGGCCGACATGTTTGTCAGGGACGACAAGCGCGTAATGTCCACCGGCAAGCCGATAATAGAGAAGCTTGAGCTTGCCCCCAGCGACGAGCTTATCCCCGACTGGCGCCTGACGACAAAAATTCCTCTTTACGGCAAGGACGGCAAAGTTGCGGGGCTTGCCGGGGTGACGAGGCTGCTAAAGGGCAACGACCCCATATATCTTGGGCATCCCGAGATAAGGGTTGCCATAGAGTTCATACGCGGCAACTACATGAAGAAGATAAGCATAGACGATGTTTCGCGCCAGGTGAACATGTCTGTAAGCTCCATAGAGCGCCTGTTTAAGCGCATATTTAAGACAACTCCCATAAAGTACATAAAGAAGATACGCTTAAACGCCGCCTGCAGGGAATTGAGATTCGGGAACACGCCCATATCCAAGATAGCCGACCAATGCGGATTTTACGACCAGAGCAGCATGAACCGAGATTTTCGGTCGGTTTTGAATTTGACACCGCTGCATTATCGAAAAAAGTATTGGCGAAGCAAAAATTGACGGGGGAGTTTCCGTGCTCTTTCGTCGGATGGGCGGCGTGCGAGGGCGCATGCCGCCGTGCAAAGGTAGGCAAAAGAGATGAACACACTTCCCATGCGCTCTTGGACGGAGATAAACCTCCGCAGGCTTGAGGACAATGCGCGCGCCATAAAGGCCCGTTTTCCGAGCGGCGTAAAATACATCTGCGTGGTCAAGGCGGACGCCTATGGGCATTGCATGCCGCAGGCGTTGGGCCGTTTTTTAAGGGGCGGGGCAGACATGTTTGCCGTGGCAAATCTGCACGAGGTTTCCCGCGTGCGCGAGATAATAGCGGACAAACCCGTGCTCGTGCTAAGCCCCATTCTTTACGACGAGCGGCATCTTGTGTTTGAATACGGGGCCACTCCTGCAATATCGACGATGGAGGAGGCCCACCATTTTGATTCGCTGAGCGCGGCGGTTGGAAAAGTGCTCGACGTTCACATAAAAGTGGACACCGGCATGGGGAGGGTCGGCGTATGGCACGAGCACGCGGCCGAATTCATAGAGCGCGTATTGAAGTTTAAGAATATCAGGGTTGCGGGCATATTTTCGCATCTTTCAAGCGCGGATACCGACGAGCAATACACCCTTCGGCAGGTGGGGATACTCAGGGACATAGTGTCGAAATTCGACACTTCTGACATGCTCGTGCACATACACAACAGCGCGGCGATAGATTTTGTGCCTGTGGAGCCTCCGTTCAATGCGGTGAGGGTCGGCCTTTTGCAGTACGGGATAAATCCGCGCGGATACGACACGGACGGGCGCGGCGGCATAAGGCAGGTATTGTCGTTCAAAGCCCGAGTTGCGGGGGTATCGCAAAGCGGCGGGCACAAAACCGTTTCAATAAGCGCCGGCTATGCCGACGGCGTGCCGGCGGGATTTTCCGAAGGCGCATATGTTTTGATACGCGGCAAACGCTGCCCGATAGTCGGGCGGGTCAGCCTCGACGAATGTTTTGCGGACGCCTCCGCCCTCGACGAAGTGCGTGTCGGCGACGAAGTTGTCTTCATCGGCGAGCAGGGGGACGAGGAGATAGATCTTTGCGACTACAGCAATTGGACTCACCGCATACCGTGGGAGGCCATGGTTGCCATACCCAAGCGGGTAGCCAGGGTGATGATACGCTAACAGGGAGAATTTCTCATGGACGGGCTTTGTCTGGAAAATTCGAGCATATCACAATATTTCAAGGCGCCCGGAGCGGAGTTTTTCGGCGGCAGCGGTAGTGCAAATCTTTTGGCCGGCGATGCCGAGTTCCTGTCGAGCGGGCGGGCGGCCATGGACGAGATTGCAAAATCTCTCCGCGCGGAGACGGGTGTTGAAAAGCCCGTATTGCATATTCCCGAATACCTGTGCCCCGCTCTCACCGAGTTTCTCGAGGCCCGCTTCGACATCAGAAGATACTCGGACAATCCCGCCCTTTTAGAGCCGAGGTTTGAGACCTTGCGGGCAAGCCCGCCGGAGGCCGTGCTTGCCGTAAACTTCTTCGGGAATTTCAACGACGCCGCGTGGCGGCGCTGGAAGGCGGCAAATCCGAAAATAGCACTTGTTGCAGACCATTCCCATGCGCCGTTTTCTCCGTTTGCGCTCGGGGAATATGCGGACTATACTTTTGCGTCGTTTAGAAAGATTCTGCCCTTATGCGGGGCTTTTCTCAGGCGGAAGGGGCGCGCTCCAAGGCGGATATTTAGAGGCGGGCGGGACAACCTGAACCGCTACGAGGCGCAAATATTAGCCGCGGGGCTTATGAAGTCCCGCTTGGGGCCTTCCGATACGGACTGGAAGCGCATATTCAACATTTTTGAGAAGGCGGAGCGGCTGTTGGAATACGACTTTGAAGACAGGCGCATGAGTTTCTACGCGCTTGACACCCTATTGCGTTTAGACGCTCCGCTGCTCTCCCGCCGCAGGGAGGAGAATTTCAGGCTTTTTGCAATGCGCCTGCGCGAATTGACCCCGGAAGGGGTCCATATCCTAAACGAACGCACAATAGAAAAGCCCTTCTGCGGGCACGATGTCTTTTATCCCGCAATAGTCTTTGCAAACCACGACGCCCGCAACCTTGCCAGAGCCGCATTGAGGCAGGCATGCGCCGAGCCTCCCGTATTCTGGGCAAAGATAAAATCCTCCGATGCCGATGCCAAAGACCTGTCAGAGCGCATCATGACCCTGCCCCTAACGCACGACACCCCGCCCTCGGCGGCGGTTCGCGCGGCGGATATCATAGCCGGGGCTTTGTCAAAATAGCCGTTTTTCGTTATCCCCAGTATTTCCACAAAACATAGACATGACCTTACCGCGTCCCTAAGGCGAAAAAAAACAGACTATAGGCGGTCATGTTCCCCAGTGCGGAAGCGCCGTTCTCCCATAGTGCCGTCACAAAAAGAATGGAGAGAAAATTGCCGCCTTGCGCGCAAATAAGGCGCTCCGAGGCGCAGGGCAAACGCCGCCCCGCGCATAAATAATTGTGATTCGTCATTTAGGCATGTTTATCGGTATTACTAACATGCCTTCATAGTCGCTGTCGGCGGATTCCGCCGCAGACAGTTTGCGGAAAATCACGAGGGTTGGCTTATATGCGGATACGTCCCTTGTAAATTTTGCCGTTGATTCAAAACCGTCCCCGAATTTTTTCAGGGTTATTCTAAGCTCTATGCTGCCGTTTACGACTATGCCTTTTGACACCGTCGCAAATTTGCCCACATTGCCGTGCCTCCAAGAGAAGTTCGCGACCGATCCGGAAAATTTCACATATTTAAAGTCGTCGATTTCCATGCTCGACCCAACAGTGCAGAAATTGACAAACAAGAAGCCCTCCCCGCCTTTCGCCAACTCGTTGAACACTGCTTTGTCCTTATCGTACCATACCTGAAAGGCCTGTTCCCAATACTTGAACTGATCGTATCTTGTGCGCTCTTCCGCAGACGGGCTCGGATAAATCGGCAACATTACAGAGGGCGTGTACGAAGCCTTGGAAGGGTTGTCCAATCTCTCGATGTCGTATGAGGCGTAGAAAGAGTTCCAAGAGTCCCTCAGCTGGAGGACATGCTCGTCCGAGGAGGACATGCAGCCCGTCAGCAGCAAGAGTAATAAAAAATATGCTAATAAATTTTTCATGTGTTGACTGTTAGACTTAGTTTTATGCCCGTATGTTCAGAATTTTTCAATATTAACATTAAACCAAGCGAATGTTCCAGCATACCCGCAATTCTTCTATGGCTGCCAAGATACAAATGGAAGAAGCCTGGCCTAAACATTGCAAGGGCAAAAGGCATTTATTAAGATTTTGCGCCTGTTAAACGAAAAAAAGACGGGGCCCCAAAAATTTTGGAGACCCCGCCTATAAAAGCCTTACAATTCTACCTTCTGCGGCGCAGCATTGCAAAGCCCAAAGCCAGTGCGCCAAAGATTGCCGCATATGTCGATGGCTCCGGGATTACAAAAGACACATTTATGCCGCCGTCCTGCGCATAAGACAAGACCGCGGACAAATCGTCCCTGCCGTTTATCTCTATCTGGGCTTCCGATAAGTCATACTCGAGATTGCCAACCGATGAATCCCACGCGATAATCTTATATTGATTATCCTCAAGGACGCCTTCGCCAAGATTGAACTCGAACTTGAGCATATCGGAGCTGTCCGCAATTATTATGTTGTCTGTGGTGACGATGGAGATGAGGTCGCAGCTTGAGCCGGCGAAGTCAACCGCAAGAGTGCCGCCCGCAAACTGCAAAGCCTTGACATAGGTTGTGCCTATTTCGGAGTCCGCCCCGCAAGCTCCAAAATATCCGCCCTGCATGTTTACAAGGCCCAATCCCCAAGTGTCAGTTCCTTCCACTTTGTCCCTGTCGGCATTGTCCGCCCTGATATACAGGCGCCCGCTCTTGACGACGGTATCTCCCCTGTACCAAGTTGCCCCGCGCAGATACTGTGTTCCGGTTCCCTCCATGACAAAGCTGAAGGCTCCGGCAATGGAAAGATTTTCATCTCTGGTTGATCCCCATCTTGTATCCGATATTTTTGAGGTCGTGGAATATGTATCGCTGCCGTTCAGGCGTATGATGGTAAGGCCCGTATCTTTGTCAATATATCCGTCAGAGGCTGCGCCCGATGTCGTCAATCGGCCGGCTCCGTCGGCGATGCCGCCAAAGTAATATGTGTAAGTCGAAGTGCCCTGCCCTCTGCTAAACACCGTACCTCCGGCATTCTGAGATGAGAAGGTGCCCATAACTCTCAAATCGGCATCCAGAGAAGACGGGGTTATAAAAGACTTGTCTCCTGCCGCTGTCGTAAACGAATCCACAAAGTCGCCCCACACCGTGACATCTGCTGCATACTGGAAGGTCTGAAAGCCTTTGTCGATAGCCGCCACGT
This sequence comes from uncultured Opitutales bacterium, assembly GCA_944389315.1. Lineage (GTDB taxonomy): Bacteria > Verrucomicrobiota > Verrucomicrobiia > Opitutales > Intestinicryptomonadaceae > CALXQW01. Next base: position 25,607 of record CALXLX010000047.1, on the reverse strand, counting down.
CTATATTGTAGTCGTTTGTTTTTATATAGACATAAGATCCCACAGCTCCAGAAACTCCCTCCTGCATGGATATGTTTTTTATGCTGCGCATGTATTCTTCGTCGGAATATAAGTTGAGGTCCAAAGTTGCATCTGACGATGTAAGATACACGTTGCCTAACAATATGTCACCCTGCGCTCTATCCTGATGGGAGACTCCGTAAAACAGGGTTGATTTCCCGCTCACATAGAAGTCATTCTCCGTCATATTGACCGACGCCCACTGCGGAGTAATAGGCGTACCGTTGGTGTCTATCTTGCCGAACTTAAAGTTCATCGCAGAATTATTCAGGGTTACGGTTTTACCCATATCCATCGAGAAGGAATTGGTCACAATGTTTACAGTGCCATTGTTTGCCAATATGTCTCCCGTAAGGGTAAGGTCGGTGAGAAACTCTCCAGTAGAGTCCGTTCCCAAGGATATTATGCCGCCACCTTGGGCTATGTACAAATCCCCCACAGTAACATCGTAAGTGCCGCTACCGTTTCTTCTACGAATTCTCACTTCATTACCATAAGGAGTATCCTCCGACATATCTAAGGTTATCCCGTCGGTAACAGTAATGGAACCGTTTGAACCGCCCTGATAGATATGAAATAATGTCGAAGCACTAACATTTTCAAACGAGCCCCAGTAAATGCCTTTTATCGTAAGATCTGTGGTATTTTGGTTTATGAAGCCGCTTTTGCCAGATTCCGAAAAATCCATATGTCCAATTACGGTATTTCCCCAGTCTACGGAAGACGGGGTAAGTATTTCCGTCGCGCTCGTACTCCAGTTGGAAAGGGTGGATTGTGCGGACTGATTATTTCCCGTCCAGAACAAGTTGGCTTCCGTGGGAGCGGCAACAGCCAGATTGGAAGCCGAGAGAATGAGAATGGGGATAAGAATTATAGAGTATTTCATTTTATATAGCCTACAGGATAGGGAGAGCAAAGTAACTTTTTATCTAATAGTAAAATATAGTGCTCAATTCACCCGGAGTCAATAGTTTTTCAAAAATTTTTTACATTTTACAGGACTATCAAGGTATAAGATAGGAGGAACAAACAACGCAAATAATTGTCTTGAATAAAGAGGCGATATATCCAATAAAGATAGAAGAATAATGGTAAATGTTCTTTACAATTAAGCATTAGGGGGTGTTCCGGAATTCGACTGGGAGTCGTAGTTTATACTCGCATGTCGGAGACGACACTTGGCTCCGTAAAAATGTGTCAAAAATATTAAATGGCGATGAATACGCTATTGCCGCTTAGTTAAGCGGCGCGTCGAACCGCAGACTCCGATATGCGGATTTCGGCGTCGACATCGGAGAAAGGGAGATGTGTTGCGCGCGCGGGGCGCATCTCGCCACAAACCGCGCCCGATTGTCTGCGAGCTTGTTTTATGTGCTTGCGGGCAAGATACCGAACATAAAACTAAGCATGTAGCATAGGATAAGTGAAAATTGCCAGGACAGGGGTTCAACTCCCCTCACCTCCACCATCTTGAAAAGCCCGCAAATTAACGCCTTGCGGGCTTTTTTGTTAGGTGACAGCTGGAGGGCAATATGGCTGTACGCAAATTGTGGGGCGTTTGACATGCACGCAATGTACGTTTTGCGCATAGAAAGCCCTCACTTTCCCCCCACCCCATTTCTCTTATTTGCGGAAAGTTTCCCAATATGCAAACTCCACCGGGAAATACGAAGATTTTGAACCGCCGGAGGGAAGATAAGAGCGCAGAGAAAACTTCTTCCAAACAAGCCCGAACGCATACGGGGCATGCGTGGAAGAAAAACCGGCGCAATCCAATCCAGCCCACAATTATTGCGGCCGATAAAAATAACGTATTTATGGAATAAAAGATGTCCCCCCCTACGCCTCTCAGATAGGGGAACACAGCTATATATAAAAAGATCCGCAGGCCGTTTATCCGATACAAACACGCTCTCGGAATGGCCTGCGGATACTTATATATCAAGAGAGGCTACATTGCTCCAAAGCCTATTTCTGAGCCCTGTCGGCCTCGGCGTCATAGAGGAAAGCCGGCTCGTTTGCCTCTTTGCGAACATGGGGTTTCCCGTCGCCGTCCCAGGTTCTCACCTTGGTGTCGGCCGACACTCCGGGAGTGAACACGTCCGGCGCCCCCTGCCATTGCCAACCAGTGCTCTCGCAGGCGCTCAGCAATACAGAGACTATTATAAGGAGAATATTGAGAAGATACTTCATGAGATGTCGCTAGAATCCCAAGGTGCTCCGTTCGGACTGCTTGGTAATCTGCTCCTGGCCTATCCACCTTGAGGTTCCGTTCATATTGAGCTCCAGAGTAAAGGTATATGTAACCTCTCTCTTGTCGGAGTTCAACTCGCGGTCCTCGGATATGGAGCCCGTCAGCGTGAGCTTTGCAACCCCTATCTTCTTCCCGGTCATTTCAGCCTCGTACTGCAGAAGCTCCTGAGTGGCCTTGTCGTCCTTGATGGCGATTACCTTGCCGGAGTTCGTCAGCTCCATGACTATCTTATTTGTGAGCATAGAGGTGTCTATCACCTCGGACGTCTTGTTCTTTACGTTGCTTACAAGGATCTTTATAGGCTGTTTAAGGCCCAATTTGTCGAGAGTCCCCGAAGCCAGGAGGTTGTTTGTAAGTTTCGCCGCGGCGCTATTCCAGTCTGCGATGTTGATCTTGCGAGTCGATATTATGGAGTTTGGCCCGCCCGACTGCACATAAGAGGCATTGCTGCTTGCGCAGCCCGACGCCAGAGCAAGGAGCATGGCCGCGCACGCGCCCAAATATAACGTTTTATTTTTCATCGTTTCTAATCTCTCTTATTAGGAAGTAATTTTAGCTTGAAATCGCACACATTCTTATTGGGGGCGACCGCAGATATATTCTGCGACTCGCCTCCCTCCAAGACCAAGGTCATCCACGGCGAGGTTGCCGAGGATACTTCCATGCCGTTTTCGTCTATCCACTCAAACTTATAGTTGATTTGCCTGAGCGCAGACGTTGAATTTACTATTCTTGCTTGAATCATCAATAAGCCGCCCACCTTAGTTTCGTTGACAGATGCAACATACGCGTAGTCGTTGAGGCTTGAATCTGTTATGACCCGCTTGTCGTCTACCATTTTTGGCTTAGCCAAGGAGTCTGCACGTTCTACGGTGTTGACCGTAGAACATGACGAGAAGATAAAAGCCGCGCTTATCGACAATGCAATCAATATAGTTTTCATTTCTTAGCTATTTCTTTTTGCTTAGGGGCAAAATCTATGACCTTGATGATGTTTGCACCGCTTTTGGACATTGATTTAACATAAACGATGTTAACCCCCGTAGGTTTCAGCAACAGGGAGGTATTGTCAATTGTAATCTTGCCGTCGGGCGGGGTTGCGACCTTTGCTATCTTGAACTGTTTGGGGAGAGTAGTCCATGTTCTCAAGTCCGCATCGTTTGCCGCAATCTGGTAGAGCGAGCCGGCAATATTGACCAAGGCGCCGTAGTCTCCGGCGGCTTTTGCCGCGAAATATTGTGCCGTAGCCTTGGCTGCGGAGCTCAAGAGGGTTTTTGTAATGACAGAGGGCAGGTCTATATAGAACTCCTCCTCGATTATATCGTCCATATTGGCGACTGTGTCAAAAGTCAGGCTTTTGCCGCCAGCCACTGCGGAGACGCTCTCCTTAAAATCCGCCTGTTTTTCCAGATAGGGGAAGTTTATAGAGACGCTCGGCAGGTCTTTCATCAGGATAGAGAGGGGAAGATCCAAGCGGAACTGCTTGCGCTCCGGAGCCATACCCGTTTCGAGAACGACATACGTGACATTTCCCAAGTCCGCCTTTTTGCCTTCCTGCACGGCGGCGCCGTCTGCTGCGTCCGAGTTTAGGACCGCGGACTTTTTCCCGAGCATCTCTGCGCAGATTCTAAATGCGTCTGCGGCCATTCTTTTATCCTCTGCGTCTCCCGTAGACATCAGGCATACGCCGTAGAGCCAATGCCCGAACGGGTTTATATATACGTTTGCCGCCTGTTGGATTGTGGTTTTGGGATCTGCCTTGTAGCGGTCGCCATAGTACTTCGACATAGCTGAGCTCACGTTGGCGTTGGAGAACATCTTCGAGACGTCGTAGTTTGCGTTGGAGTTTTTCTTCTTTGCCTCCGCCAGGGCCTTGGCGGAATCCTCTATTCTTTCGAGGTTCACCGCTTTTGCCTCGTCCTGGGCCTGCTGCAGGCGTTTAAGCTCCACTCTTGCCCGCTCAAAGTCCTTAGCCTCGATGAAGTTCAAAGACTGATATATGGAGAGCATAATCTTGTCGTAATTATAGCCCTTGTAGTCTATGTAGGACTGATTCACCAGGAAAGCGGCGGTTTCCTCGCCGAGTTTCACCTTGGCCTCCTGCTCGTAGTCCTTTATTTTCTTGTAGGCCTTGTCCAGCGACTGGGTACTCTTGTCGATATCCTTATTGGCCCTGGTTATCGCGCCCTGCTCCAAAAGCCAGATGACCTCGTCGCCCGTATCCGCTTTTTCCGGAACGGTCTCGTCAACCAGTTTTTGAGCCGTCGCAGTGTCTCCCATGCGCCATGCTTTTCTAATGTCCTCAGTTTCGCTTCTGTGTGTCGCGCACCCGAATACGCAAAACGACAAGGCACAAGCCAATATCAGTCTTAATTTCATCTTTTTCTTTCTATTTTTAATATTTTTTGTGGTTAAAGCTCTTCTTCGCTGGCCGGCGCTTTTGCCTCGGGTTCCTTTTTGCAGCGGAGAACCTGCATTTTGGCTATGCCGTTATCATCTCCGACTATTACGCCCTTTGAGAATTTGGGGAGCACGGAGGTAACCTTGATGGTTCCTATAAGGGTTTCTTCCGAGCCCAGATTCTCGCCCGTATCCGGGTCTATCATCGCCTCTCCGAGAGCGAATACTTCAAAGATATCCCCGACTTTCACACCGGTGCCTTCCCCCCTGTTAAAAGTTACGGTCTTGCCGCTCTTAGCGATTATCTTTGCGGGGAATATCACATCCGATATGCGAAGCGCTATGTCGTTGCACATATTTCTGGCGAGCGAGGAAATCACGGAATCGGTCAGGTCTCCGCCGCTGGTCGACGCTCCGGTATCCTCGTCTTTCCTGTCCTCGTTCGATATCACAAAGTTCGCGGTTTCCTTTATGCTTCCGGTTTCCGCGTCGATGAGGTTTGCAACCGCCCCGTATCTGATGACGCGGGTTTCCGTCTTTTTATTCAGGGTTGAGAAGCTGCGCTTGCGCACGTAGTCCTGGTAGTCGTCCACCAGTACGGTCACAATATATTGAGCTCCCTTGAAGTTCCCCGCTTTCACGGCGGTTTTTGCATTGACGTTTCCGCTTGCGCCGAACTGCTGCTCCATGACGAGCGCGTCTATGTCTGAGCGGGAAAGGACGTCGAATTTCCTCGTGGACAAAAGCGCCGACGACAAGTTTGCGTTCATCGACTCCAATATTCTGTCGAGGGAGTTTGTCCCGCCTTTTTCCTTTAGGTTTTTTTGTAGGGCATTTGTCGCAACGACCTTTGTTACGGCGAGAGTCGCTTTAGAGCTTCCCGCAGAATTCTGGGCCGACACTACGGCCGGAATTGCCAAGAGAACGGATATAGTGGCTATAAGTATCTTTTTCATATCAGTCTATATTAACATTTGCGTTGATTTTAAACCCGGAGCGCTTGAGGGCCTCATATATGCCCTTCGCTCTTTCGAGTTCTGCCTCAGACATGTTTATTTTTGCGCGCCCTTCTGCGTCGGACATTTTCACATGGGCGTCTGTCAATTTGCTGCGGTCGGCGGCACGGCTGTCCATATCGCGGATCTCCGCATCCGCCATTTTTGTCTCTATCCTCGTTCTGGAGTCTATCCTTGCAACCTCCGCCCTGGCACGGCTCTTTTCTATGTCTATTTCGGACTGCATGCGGGCAATCTGTGTCTCGGCCTTTTTAATTTTGATATCCACGTCCGCCGCTTCGCTTCTGGCCTGGATAACGCGCCTTTCGAGGTCTATCTCCCTTGTTTTGTCCTGATTTATGCTGGCCTTATATTTTTCCACGGTTTTTTGCATCCACTCCATATCCGCCTGCAGGCGCTGCTTTGCGGCGGCGGTGAGTATTCCCTCATATACAAATCTCTGTCCGGGTTCTCCGGTCACATTTATGGTTTTCTCGATGGGCTCGAGATCCTTATGGTTTATTTTCAGGTAGTGTATGCCCTTAGACAGGCTTATTGCACCCGTATTAGTAGTGTAGCTGACGCCGTCTATATCGGCGTTTATAGTCATCAGTTCAAGCGGCACGAGCGACTCCTCTATCGCGTAGGAGCCGTCCTCCTCCTTGAATATCTGCGGGAAGCGCATCGCCGTGACCCTGACCTCGAAAATGACATCCGTTTTTGCGTCCTGTTTTGCTATTATCTTGTTCTCCGCAAGATCGGAGGATATCGCCTCGGCCATCTGCATGGCGCAATCGTCCAGCAACTCGGAGAATAGAGCCTCGTCCTTTTCAGTGACCATTCCCTCGGTCTGCCTTATCATTTTCTGGCTCTTAACCGATCTTCCCGAGGTTCCGACCCCCATGCCTCCCTCGCACAAGTTATAATTGCAGCGCAGGGAATATATCTGGTTTACGGTCTTTGCACCGTACAAGTTGGAGGCCTTGCGGGTCTCGGAGAAATTCGAGATGGAGACTACAAGTATATAATCCGCACCTATCATTTCCGCAAGGCGCAGCCCCGAGGCGTTCTCAAAAAGCTTCATGTCGAGCTTTGAGCCGGTCGATATGGAACTTTTTATATTTTCCGCGACATCCTTGTACTTTGCGTTTTCGTTGCCCAGATAGTCGTTTATATTTCTCAATACCAAATCCGCGCTTATCACGCCGAATCCAGAATTGTTCAGGTATGAAGAAACGACATTCTCCAAATTTTTCTTATTCGCGTTAAGTTCCTGGGTATAATTCGGGCTGTCGTTTCTAACGAACACGGCCACAGTTTTCTTTGCAGGCTGCGCAAATACCAAAGAAGCCGCGCATCCCGCAAGGAACAGAGCCGAGAATAGTTTCATCGTCCTTTTCATATTATTCTTTTATTTCTGTTAAACCTTTTTTGAGATTCTCAATCTCTTGAGATAATTTTATTACGGTTTTGGTATTATCGTCGGAAAACGGCATATTTACAACCTGAAATTGTCTCTGGAAAACGGCGTCCAAGACGTCGAAATTTTTCCTGGCGCGCGCGGCCAGGCCCAGGAGTTCTTCGGAATCCGATTGCAGAAGTTTCACATCGCGGCCATATGTTTCTTTCAGAGTTGTCTCATCGAAATCGGCCATAGCCTTATTAAAGAGCTTTTTAAAATCCGCCTCCACGGCATTTGGGTCTTCCGCATCGAGCTTGGCAATGAGCCCAGACAGAGAGTCCTGGTATGAATTTATCCGCGAGACGAACTCGCTTTTGTAGCGCATGAAATATCCCGTAAGGGGCATCGATTTTATGAGCTCCTTTTCGGAGAGGGGTTTCCCTTCTACGGATAAATTCCGCCCCTTACCTTTGCCCTGGCCCGCCGGCTCCTCTTGGGCGGAAGCGTCTTCCGACATGGTTTCGGACTTCTCGATTTCCATCAAAGACACGGCGTCTTTAGGAACTTTATAAGAGAAAGACACCTTATCCCCGCCGTCTACGCGGTTCACTAAGAGCCGTCCCGAATATGCCACGGCATATCCGTCCTTAACTTTCAGATATTTGGATAGAGCCATATTTAGGACAACTTCAGAATAACTATAGTCCGCCTGTTCGTTATGGGCGCGAGAGAAGGCTTTAGTTTTTGCAAGCGAGACGACCACATTGTAGGAATCCGAATCCTCAGAGACCTCTGCAGAGGCTTTGACAGGAAGCTTAAAGTCGTACTCTGCCGGATACGCCATCGCCCAACAGAGCACGAGCATCGAGAGCGAAACAAATGGTCTCATGTCTATGTTTCGATCCCAGATAAGATAAAATGCGCCGTCTAACCGATGTTACTACAGGCCCTCCGGCAGTATGATTTTCTGGTTTGGGTTTCCCTTAACGCCTTCAAATTTTCCGGATTTTCCGGCACTACGCTCGACCGCCTCTGGCGCGGAATTCTGTTCTACAGCCTGCTGAGCATTGTCGATAGAATCGGCAATCTCCTTGGTTTCCTTGTAGTCTTTCAGGCTTTGTTTTGCGACATCTGCGGACACCTTTGAGACTTCCTTGAGCTGCTGGGTTATATTTCTATTCCAGACATATACGGCCACATAAGAGCCGTCCCTATTGGGATCCACCGCCAGTTGCATCAGTCCGGCCTGCGCTGTTTTTGTAACGCTTTTCATTTCTTCGCTAACCTGGCTCACCATGGAAGACTGTGTAGAACCGGACCCTTGCTGGTCGCCGGCGGCTTCGCCGTTTATCTTGACAATCATTTCTCCGCTTGCCGACTGGCTGGCCGTAAACATCGTATTTAGGGTTTTTGAGAGGGTTGTCTCGGCATCGAGCCTGGCCTGGGTTGCGCCCATTTTTTTTGCATATGCGCTTGGCAATGCTTTATTTAAAGGCGCAACGCCAACTATGAAGAGGCTTTTTAGGGATCCGTCATCAGCCAAAGTCCACGATGCTCCGCCGGATTCGCCCCTCGACAATAGATTCTCGACAATCTTCTGTTGGGACTGGCTTGAGACATTTTGATTCTGGGCAAAAAGCGCACATATGGACATACAAAACAGAGTCGCGATGATTTTTTTCATACTTTAGTTCCTTTTTTGAAGATGTTTATGGTTATTCTATTATAGTGTTATGATAAGTTTCCTGCATTGACGAAGAGGCTTTTTTCACCCCTTCATTTATTTTATTGTTCCAAGCGAAGACAGCCACATAGCTTCCGTCTCTATCGGCATTTGTGGCCACCTTCATCAGGCTCGACAGCAAAGCATTGGATTCCGCCGAAAAAGACTCCTTAATGCGCGTATCGACGGAGGCGGAAGAGCCCCTGTCCGACATGTTGGATGCCATTGACGTGGAAGTTCTTACTCTGCTGTTTAGGAATCTGACAAGGGTTTGTTCCGCGTTAATGCGGGTCAGGCTTGCGGCCTTCTTTTGGGCTCTCGACTTAGTATAGTTGCGGCTGAGGGGCGAAACAGAGACAATATATATAGTCTTGATTGTTTTTTTGTCCTTTTCGTAGGTCAGCATTATCTGCCCGTCTTCTCCGTATTTTAAGAGGCGTTCAACAATTTCTGCACTGCTTGGCGCCGCGGGTTCCGAATTTTGAGATTTTGCGCCGGCAGAGTCCCCCATATCGGCAGCCGAAAGGAAGATTGCCGACAAGAAGACGACTAATCCAAGTATTGCTCTCTTTATAATAAGATAATTCATCTTATAAAAATTTTTTGAACAAAAAATTCAACATTTACGGTTTTGTCAAGCATTTATTCTGCACAATCTTACAATGCTTTGAATTTCCCGTTAGGAGGCGGTTGATGAGTATTTTTTGTCATTTATGTCCGAATAATTGTGATTTATATTCAGAACCTTCCGAGAAAAGCGGAGTCGTAAATTCTATTGTGAGGATAGAATATTTTCTGCATTATTGTAATAATGTGCAGTCGAGATTCGTATTGGAATATATGAGACTAGAAATCTGCCTTTGCATAGCATCTATTTTTGCCGTTTTTTTGACCGCATACGGCAGGATAGATTATTCCCAACACGAGAAGGAGGCTCTTATCTATCAGAAGCCTTTGATAGAAGTCGAACGGCTCGCAAACGAGGGCAATGTGGAGGCCAAGCTGCGCCTTGCTGTTGACAAGCTAAGCTCCTCGCCCAGCAAAGCCATGCTGGAAATGAAAACATTGTACGAAGACGCCGACAACCTTACCGCGGGATATTATATCGCAAATAGTTTCTCCGCTCCCGAGGAGAGAAAATCCTTACTGGAGCAAATCTCGCGCAAGGGCAATTCCTACACCTCCGCATTGGCCAAATGCGACCTGCTAATCGACGATTTGAAACGCGCCCTGATTGCGAAAGACAAAAAAGCTTTTGACGACGCCTACGACGCTCTCATTGCCTATGCGAAGGAAGATTTCCAACCGGCCGCAATAAAACTTGCCTTCTTTATAGACACCCACACACAGAGCCTTAAAGGCTTCATAGATACCTCCGCCGAAAATATATTCCTATACAAGAAGCTATCCGAGATCTCAAAAAATGGAGGGGGAAATTACAAGGTCAGATACGCCCAGGAGCTCGCGAAATCCGGCAAATGGGAGCCTGCCCTATCCGAGTTAAAGCCGCTCGTCTCAGATTTCATGGCACGCAAGAACTTTACTATGGAAGAATCCCTAATGCAAAGTTCCGGCAGCAACCTTTATGCGCAAGCCAAGGCCGCAGCCATAACCGCCTGCGCCTATGAAAACGGCCTCGGGGTAAAAAAAGACGCGGGAAAGGCAAAAGGGTTTAGGGATAAGATAGCGCAGATAAGAAACCCCTGGTGGTGCAAACATTTTGCGGATAGTTTTGAGGAATCCTACGGGCGCAAAAACGCATTTATTTTTAGCTCACCCATAGACGCAAAGACATACAGAAGCCTTTCAACGGAGTTTGAGAACAACAAGACGGAGCGTCTTAGGCAATATAATTTATCCATCGCCCAAAAAGTGGAGGAAGCCAAAAAGAAGAGCCTGGAAGAGTTGAAAGACGCGACCGACGAAATAGGCAAAGTAGAATACGCTAAAAAACTCTTGGGAATTAAAACATTATATACAGGCAGATATACCATAGGAAAATACAACAACACCAATGCAAAAGAGGCGATAGGCTTGCTTGAGAAGATGGCAAAAGAAGGCAGCCAATATGCAAATCTTGCCCTTGCGCAACTGTACTGGGATGGAAACTCAAAAAATACCACATTTGAGAGGGTAAATATGCCGGTGGATTTCGACGCGGACAAGGCTCGCGCCTACGCATCAGAGGCAATACGCATAGGCGGCGAAAACGCATGGACGGCAAACGCATATACGATTCTGGGAGATTTGGACTTATTTAAAACAAATGCAGAGAAGTACTCCAAGATAGATGGATATACCGTAAAGACAACATCGGTAGATTCAGCGCTTAGCAATTACCTGGTTGCGGCAAAGCTGGGGAATACTGCTGCATTAGATCGCCTTCATGATATTTATTATCGGGGCATCCCTGTCGGATACGGGAAATATCTTGTAGAACCAAATGCAATGGCGGCATTTGCCTATGCTAAAGACTCCGTAGATTTGGGAGATCCCCAAAAAGCCTTTAATATTGCATTTAGCTTTTATATAGGGCGAGGCATAAAGAAAGATGTGCCCATGGCTGGGAAATATATAAAAACGTTTCTAAATTCTAATTGCCCATGGAATAATTTAATGAAGGAACTTGCAGCAATTCTAATAGAGAAAAACGAGCTTGAAGGTTATAAGCCAGAAGATGTCCTTGCGATTAGAAACAGCATAAGTAAATCTTCTAAAGTCCAGATATTACTCTATTATGATCACCATTTATTTGATAGTAAAACAGGAAGAGAATATTGGAATAATATAAATGATCCAAAAGAATCTGTTGTTGTAGATACAGAGTTTTTAAATTATTTTAAGTTGCTTCCACAAACACAAGACAATCGGTTTCTTTACTCCCTATGCATGTATTATAATAACTCGCCATATGAAGAATCTCCCTATAAAAAGATTGCATACGACAGATTAATCGATCTCGCGAAAGAAGGCTATGTAAATGCTATAAAATTCCTCGCAAAATCGTCACCTTTTTTAACCATACCCGGATTTTTCAGAGATGATTATATTAAAAAACTAAAAGAACTTAATTTGCCAATAGAATACCCCAGCAATAAAGACGAGCTACATTATAATATACAACTTTACGAAAAGACCCATGACGATTCTATCGTATACAATTGTTCTAATTATATCTGGGGAGATTGTTTGGAGGAGCGGCTCAATTTTCTTTCAAAATACTCAAAGAACAATGAAGGGTTTAAAGAATGGCTTGCATACAGGCTCATAACAACCGATGCCAAAAAATCTCCACAAGAATTTGATGAAATAATATCATCTTTAAAAGCGCTATCAAAAGATAAAATTTATTCCAAAGACGCCTATATATTGTTGGCATATGCATATTCGGGAATGGGAAAAACGCGCAAGGATATTTCATTATCTTCGGAATATCTAAAACTACATAGAGAAAGCCAAAAAGGCGAACTCTCTATGCCTATAAATGTTTTGCAATATTCATATCCGCCAAGAAGTAAAGTATTACAAGATAATTTAAGCTCTTTAAACCTGTTCATTGCGGAACATACTAATAATCGTACATTATGGAGGCCAAATGAGTTTTTCAAATGTACTGTTGAGGAATTGCGTAATATGTATAAAGAAAATCAAGAAAATAATACCATAAAAACCGTGTTAGCAGAGAAAGAAATGGAGGCAAAGAACTATGAAAGTGCCTACAAATTGTATAAGGAATTAAATGATGAGTCTCCCAATAACCTAAATTACACAACGCCGCTCGCAGAGCTATATTATTACGGATTGGGCGTAAAAGAAAATAAGCCGTTGGCTGTAAAATATTACAAAAGGTTATTTGACAAACCTATAGGACTTGCAGCACGTTCCATCATCCAAAATTCATTAGGATATAGTAGATATATAGATTTCTGTAAAGTTAGAATACCTAAGGACATAATTATAGATAATATAAAAAAGTTGGATATAAAAGAATTAAGAAATATAGGATCTTTGGATCTACTTTCTTTCTTAGAGAAAAACAAAGAAACAGCTCTCAGAGATAAAATTGAGGAGATTCTTATCGAAGCTAAAGATGAAAATGCAATGGCCTTTGCGGGACGCCGTTTCCTTAATGAAAACACTCCCGAGGGAGATAAAAAAGCATTTGAGATGTTCTCAAAGATGGACGAATACGGCTATGAATTATGCTCAAGCGAACTCGGTGTAATGTATTTTTCCGGGCGCGGAACAAAGCAAGACTACAAAAAAGCGTTTGAGATATTTTCAAACCATACCAGAATATATAATTCTATAAATGCAGCTAACTGTGCATGGCTGGCACTTATGTATAAGATGGGGCTTGGTGTTGAAAAATCTGAAGAAATGTCAAATAAATATATAGACCTTATAGAGAAATCATGTGACCCATCTTATAATCTTGCTCTTTATGGAGATCAATTAGTCTTCGGAAGCGGGTATATTGTTTTCGATTTTAATGCCGCGCCAAAATGCCCGGAACTTGGGGTTGAAATGATAAGGCGCGCCGCAAATATGGAAGAACCCCATATCAACGCTTTGCTGTCATATGCAATAATTCTTGAAGAGGGCAAATACGCAAAGCAAGATTTGAAACAAGCCGCCGAGTTCTATGAGAAATTCGCCCGTCTTAGAAAACAGAAGGCATATAATGCCGACGAAGATTATTGGGGATTTTCAGAGGCAATAAGAATACTAAAAAATTCTCCAGACAAGGCCGATTCTGCAAAGGCATTCTCATTAGCCGAGGAGTGGTTGAAACTATCCCCAGATTCTATAAATGCAAAGATCGATATGGCTCTCTTGCTTATGAATGGCATAGGGGTAGAGAAGGACGAGAAAAGAGCCGTGGAGTATCTCAATGAGGCGATAAAGTCCGAGCTTAAATCTATAGGATATCTATGGAGAGCCTACGGAGTTCTTGCATATTGCTATATGGAAGGCATAGGCGTTGAAAAATCTCCGGAAAAGGTAAGGGAGATTATCTCAGCAGTAAGAAAGATAAAAACATCAAGATGCGGCGTCTGGCATCCTTTTCTTACCTATGCAGAGTGGTTTAATCCAAATACGGAAATAACCGATACATGCGTAGTTGACAACCCCACCCTGCCAAAGAGCAAAGAAATATGCTTATTTTGGCTGGACGAATTAGAAAAAGTAGCCGATACCGCCAAAAACCCGCGTTTTAGCGTAAAGGCATTCAACAGACTTATCAAATTCTTCGGGGAGGAAAAGGGCTTTGAGAATCCGGAGAAGGTTGAGGAGCTCAAGATAAAACTCGACAAGGCAAAAATTCGTGCGGAGGAGGAGAGGAAGAAGTACCTCAAGCGGAAATAGTGGACGATAATAGATTAGAGACAATTTCGAGGTTGGTAGAGGGGTATTCGCGCAGGTTGGTCGCATATTCGCGGCTGATCTGCCGCGATGCCGACCTCGCCCGCGACGCCGCCTCGGAGACCTTCCTTAAACTCTGCGAGCTCGACAACATAGACGAAAGGAGCATAGGCGCATGGCTGTACCGCACATGCAGAAACCAGACCATAGACATCTTGAGAAAGAGAAGATTCATCGCGGAATTTGACGAGCTGCAGATATCCGAACTTGCCGAAGAACCCGCCAATTCCGACTGCATGCAAAAGGAGTATCTGCTCTCCCTGATATCAAAACTTCCGCAGCGCCAGCAAGAAATTCTCATGCTAAGATATTTTTCCCAGCTTAAATATTCTGAGATTGCCGAGGCCTTAGACATATCGTCCGCCAATGTGGGCGTATACATTTCCCGAGCTCTTGAAACCTTAAAAAGGCAAATGCAAGATGAAAACAGACTCCATTGAAACAAAGATAAAAAGTGCATTTGAGAGTTTTGCCGACATAGATCTGCTCCCCGAGCAGAAGTCAGGCATCTTGCGCCGCGCCGAACTTATAAATGCACGCAAAACCAAGGCGCGCGCCTACCGCAGGTTTGCATGGGGCTGCGCGTTCGGAGCGGCCGCATGTATTGTGTTTACGCTTTTATTAAGACCTTCGGACAAAAAATATACCGTACCGGACAATAACTTTGGAAGCATAGACATGGAGGTCTCTGGCGGGAAAAGGCTCGTCATGAAAGACGGCGAATTGCAGATCATATCCGATTACGAGCACAAATGGGATATATCCATAGAGGCAACATTGGCTGCCATGAGAGCGGCAAAATATTTCTACGGAGAGGACGAGCTCTTGATAGTGCACCATTTCCCGTATAATGCGCCGCTCTTGCGCCGGCATGATTACGGCGAAGGCAACTCCAATAAAGACAGGCTTCCTCCTCGCTAAAAATGCACGCACGCCCTTGCCGCCTAAATCTACTCGGCCAAAGTGAGTTTCGCAAGGCATGTCCATTCGAAATGGAGACATATTTAATGCCCATAAAAGCCTTGAAAACCGATTCACGGGAATAAACCGCAACGGAAGGAAATCCAAGCGCTAAAAACGTATATACCCGGGTGTTTGTTCTTTGGAGGCTGCTGTGAATATCCCGGTATAACAACCTACTCCATAATAAAGGCAAAGAGCGTTGAGAAAAATGCGACGACTAAATAGGCCCTGCCAAAACCATTCGAGAAATATAAGGCAATAGAAAAAAACATATGCGCGAAGATATGCCAAAAAAAGGCTATTTACTCTCTTCGTCCATCCTCCAAAAATCCTCAGTCACCGGAATAGGCAGCCCCAGTGTTACGCAACATGCATATGTGATGCGCGCCGCCAGAGAATCCAAGAACTCCTGGGAATACTTCTTCTGGCCACTCTCAGAGCGCAACAAAAGCTCTCCGTACATCGGATAAAATATCAGAGCCCAGAACATATGGCTCCACCAGTATATATCCGTACGCGACAAGCGCGGATTGGCCTCCACAAGAAGACGATAGACATTTTCCATAGTCTTGTCTCCGAGGACCTGTATCATCTTATTAGCTTCGCTGCCTCCGTCACGCAGGAGTGTCATTATCAGACCGTTTATATTCTTGATTCGCATTCCGGGTTTATGGCACACATAAATCAGGTTGCGAATGCTGATGAACATTGCTTTGGACAGAGTTTCCGGACGGGAAGGATCCGCATTGTCAAAGGCCTCAAAGAGCGTATCAAATCTTGCGTTATCCAGAACAAAGTGTTCGAGAGTCTTTTTAAACAGGTTCTTCTTAGTCTTAAAATGATAGGTTATACCGCCGAAGGGCGTATGAGCAAGCTTTGCAATATCCCTTATAGATGTTGCCGCATAGCCTTTCCTGGCAAAGATAGAGCCGGCTGCGTCCAACAGGTGGGCACGCGTCCTTTTTCCGTTCTTATTTTCTTTGCGTTTGGATTTCAAATTATAAATTTTTTAAAGAATGTATATATAAGGGGAAGAAATAATCAACAAATAAAAAATTTTTCGAACAGCGATGTATGTCGGAGCAACATACGCTACAAACATGCAAAAAGATGCGCAATACCAGCGGAACAAATATGTCAAAAACAAGCGATAACCGTCCTTTGTTACGCCTATCGATAAGCAGATATATACATTTAATAATATGCTGCAAACTATCTATTTATATTAAAAAATACGCATGATATTTCCGGCAAAAAACATCTTAATCCCCGGACTTACCACATGTTTATAAAAATGAAAACCGTCTTTCAAAGATTTATCGCGCGGCAGGAAACAGGAGAATGCCTGCGTCCACACCATTTTTTAATTTAACAGAAAGGCCTTGCGCATATTGCCCCACATACCCCTTCTCCGGGGAACATACACAAGATCTATTTTTGTGGACACGGATTCCAAAAATTTTATGCTCAACTTTGGAAACACATAACGGCATAAAAAAGCACAAACGCGAGGATATCCCATGTCATTGCCCTGGATAAAGGCAATCATTTTGCTGCCATTTAACGCCACGGTAGCTATCCCGGCACTTATTTTATATTTCACGGGCAAGCTTGCGGCGCCCACTTGCACATTTTACTCATTGGCCGGAATGCTTATGTTCTTAGCCGGGCTATTGCTGGCTGCATGGACAATGCTGCTCTTTGCGCAAATCGGCAAAGGAACTCTTGCGCCGTGGGCTCCGACAAAGAAACTCGTCGTATCCGGGCCGTATAGCCATGTCAGGAACCCCATGTTGTCCGGTATCATAATAATGCTCTTTGGAGAGTCGCTTATCTTTTCGTCGTGGGGAATCTTTGCGTGGGGAGTGTTATTCTTTATAATAAATACGTTTTATTTTATATTTTCCGAAGAAGTCGGGCTGGAAAAACGGTTTGGAGACGAATACGCCCTGTACAAGAAGAATGTCCCCCGCTGGATACCGCGCATCAGGCCGTGGAAAAGATAAAAGGCTGCAGGCCCCTTTGCCTATGGCGGATAAAGGCTTTGCGGATTATCACCGCATGATGAAATGTTAAATTTAGCCGCAGCAGACCCCATATCGTTCCAAGTCCGAAGCATGGCGGCACAATATGGGACGGAATTTAAGCAAAATAAATGCAAAGTTTAAAACAACTACCTTGAGCGCCGTTTTGAAGGATAGAATCTGTATCATCCGCAAGCCTTCCGCTGCCGAATAAGGCTTACGCCATCTTATAATAAGAGGCGACCATCGCCAAATATGACGCGCCCATCCGCGCCGCAAGAACGGCGCCCGCGAAATAACAAACGACACAAAGCTATGTTGACACGAAGGGATTTTTGTCAATCATCATACGGCAGACTCGGGGAAGGTGAAAGTCCTTACTGGTGGTAAAGCCCACGACTCGGGGAGAATTTCTCTCCGACCGACCTGGTGAAATTCCAGAGCCAACGGTAAAGTCCGGTATGAAGAGTTGTAATATGTTTTCCGTCATGATGTATATGGCGGAGATATGTGTGCATGCTCCGGGTGATGAAAAATACAAAGAAGGAGCATTATGGAAATAACACATGCAAGCGGCGCCGAGACGCGCGTTTTGGAAGCGGTAAAGGCCTTGAGATCCGGCGGGGGAATCCTGGTGACGGACAATCCCGACCGCGAGAACGAGGCCGACTTAATTTTCTCCACGGATTTTCTCACCGAGGAGCAAGTCGCCAGAATGATACGCGACTGCAGCGGCATAATATGCCTATGCCTGCCGCCCGACAAAACCGAATCGCTCGGGCTAAAGATGATGGTGGATGAGAACTCGTCGAGATTCGGAACCAACTTCACAGTTTCCATAGACGGCAAGCATGGAGTGGGCACAGGGGTATCTGCCAGAGACAGGCTGACGACAATAAAGACGGCGTGCGCCCCCGAATCGTCCAATGACGATCTTGCCCTCCCCGGACACATATTTCCGCTGAAAGCCGATAGGAACGGCGTACTGGGCCGGAACGGGCACACAGAGGCCACTGTGGACCTGATGAAGCTGTCCGGGCTCTCCCCTTACGGAGTCCTATGCGAGCTGACAAATCCGGATGGTTCAATGGCGAAGAACGAGCAAATTAAAAGCTACTCAACAAAGTACGGTTTTCCCATTGTCAGCATTGAAGACATAATATATGTTAGAGAAACCTACGGATACAACTTTTTCACAAGATAAACCGGCAAGGCGTTTTGCTTTTTTGCAGAAATATATTCCCGCCCGACATGCGCGGGCATATATAAACCGCGCCTAAGGGCGGTATGGCTGCCGAGATGGCGCCTGCTGCATACGCCTACAGCAGGCGCATGGACGAATAATCCATCTCGTATCTCGGATATCCGTCCTCGCCGAAAGTTTCAACGAGCCTGACTATCGCCGTTCTGCGCGGGGAGACCCTTATATTTGAATGGTGGGCGTGGAACACATACCACAGCTGCCCGTCGGCATCGGTGAAGACATCTCCGTGCCCGGAGCCGTTTAGGCCGGTTTTCTCGCGCGAAATTATGGGATAGTCCTGAAGTTTTTTCCATTCCCCCATGGGAGAATCCGCCACGGCGCAGCCTACGCAATAGTCCGGGCTGCGGAAGTCGTTTGCGCTGTAAAACATGACATACTTTTCGCCACGTTTTAAGACCGTCGGGCCCTCGGCCGTAGCGGAGCTTGCGTTGTAGAAGTCGCCCAATAGGCTATCCTTCTGCGGCTTGGATTTCAATTCTTTGTTAATTTCGTCAAATTCGGTGGGCAGCGGCTTTCTCTCCCAATCCCTGTTTACATATACGCAGCGGCGCAGCTTGCCGTCGAAACTTTTTAGGTCCGGACTGAGCTTTCTTACATGTATGCCGTGCCCCCTCCAATAGACAAAATACAGATAAGCCGAGCCATCGTCGTCCGCAAATACAAAAGGATCTATCTCCATGCCTTCTATCGCAAGCCTGGACATCAGCTTGAATTTGCCCTCTGCGGAATCGGCCTCAGCTATGGATATATACATTTCCAGCTTGTCCTCCCTCGCGGACGAACAATACGCCAGATAGTATTTGCCGCCGCGTTTGAACATCTGCGGCGCCCAAAACCTGCATGCACCGTAGAGGTCTTTTTTATCCGCAAGATAAAGAAATTTGCCGTCGGAGCCGCGGCAAGACCAATCTATCAGATCCTTTGATTTATACAAAGGGAAGATCTGGTTGTCCTCCTTATCGGGCACAACTTGCGTATCCGTTCCGATCAGATAATAAATTCCGCCGTCAAAAAGTATGGACGGATCCGGAAGCAGGATTTCTGCGGACACCCGAAGTGCCGAAACCGCAAAAAATAATGAACAAAAAATGCACCTTAGCGTCATAAAATACATATTTAAAACGTAATACATATACGTCAAGGAAAGATGCCCAATGCAACTTCAGGCATCGAACTTGCAGACCTTTCTGCCTACATAAAGAATCCCCGACATGCCACGCCTCTTAAACCAGCTTGTAAAATGCAGGATAGAAAACCGCATTCCCGAGGAAGCGGAGGCCGTCTTAAATTTCCATATATATCCTATAAAAATCCATATATAAATAATATCCATGCAAAGAATAAAACATACAAACCGTAGTTGTAAAAAAGGCATAGCCTCTGACACAGAACTTACGAAACTTTATAAATAAAAAAAACGGGGGGAATTATGAACTTTTACACAGATATGGCGCTTGTACTTTTCTGGCTCGCTTTGCCTTTAGTTGCGGTCTATATTATTGTACTTATATACGCAAGGATAAGGAAGCGCGAGAGCATTTGGATTTACAGCCTAAAAAGGACGTGTATATTATGTTTTATCTCCTTAATTGCATTTATGCTATGCGGTATAATATGCAACTTCCTGCCGTCGCCGCAGGAATCTGGATATTTTAACATTATATTGCGGATAATCCTACTGTGTTCCGTATTCTTAATATTTCCCATTGGCCTTATTCTCTTGATAATAGGCGCCATAAAAAAGGGATTTGGAAAATTCAAAACGATATTTTCCTTTTTGGGAAGTTTTGCGCTTTTATTATTAGTTTATATTGCTATCGCTACCCTCGAGATGGTTTATACATACAACACATGGCAGCGCGGAGAAATCGCCGATGGGGTATGCATTGAATTGCGCCCTATGTTCACATTAACATCCGAATACTATAGGAGGATAGTTTTTAAGAGCGGAAAGACGGTAGATATAATGATAGACCCATGCGGAAAGGGAGAATTCAATGTTTACCGCCTGCCGGATAATAGTTTGTTCCTCGAATGCACATGGGAAGAAAGCCGCTCTTCATTTCTCATCAATCCAAGCGGAGAGACTGTGGAGCAAGTTGAAGGCATAGATATGAAGAATGCGTCCCATATCGGATTTCTATCGTATACGAAGTTCTATCCAGGAGAAACATCCTCCCCCGCAACGAAGAACATCCCCTCGAAATGACACCTGCCGCCAAAGAGAATTAAAATAGCAATGGATATTATTATCTGCGCATAATAACGGCATTTGCAAAAGACATCACACTAACTTCCGAAAATATTTAACATATGTCAGAGGAACTGATAGAGGATATGTTGGACATGGCCTTAGGCCTCATGCTATTGCCGTCCATTCTATTTGCCGCTTTAATTCTAATATCGGGCACGGCAGCGTTATATGGCTGGAAGAAAGGCAAAAATAACATATGGATCTATACCATAAAGGTAATTCCCGCAGTATGCGCATTTGCCGGCATGGCTCTCGCGGTGGTAGCATTGTTTTTAAACCTCAAAATCAGGCCTTCCAATTGCGCAATTGTAAATGATATATACGATATATACATAAAGATATTGCCTACCGCCATATTCATGGCGGGAGTTGCATTATATGTCCATGGCGTAAAGAAAAAAGGCTTTAATACGTATAAAATAGGCCCATGCCTGATTGTGGGGCTGATGATTTCGGCCTCGCCCATATTGATATTAGTGTTAATAGGCTTCTATTCTTATATGACTGAACCCTACGAGCCGCCTTACAATGGAACTTTTATAGACAACACTTATATACAATCCCAGCGCTATTTTGCGATAGACAAATATGAGTATTATTTAACCGTAAAATTTGACAACGACGAGTGGGTAACCATAAATCCCGGAGAGCACTGGGGCAGAGGGATATTCCGCGTATTCCGCATGCCCGATGGGAATTTATATCTAAAGGCTTTGGAATATTGGGAATATTCTTACATGTTGGATTTATCCGCCAAGAAGATGTCCAGGGCCGATTGGCTGTTGGACACCAAAGATGCGGAATTCCTCGGGTATTTCATAAATGGAACTCTTTATCCCGAAGACGATCCCGCCATTAAAGACTGCAAATTTCTGTCTGTAGACGATAAAATCAAGCCGTCTCTACCGGCAAATTCCCCGAATAGATAAATTGCCCGGCACACATTTCCTTCTATAAAAGATTTAAATTATATCTATCTAAATGGCAAGCATCGCGCCAGGCAGTGATAGAAAAATGTTAGACAAAACGGGAATTATAAATATATGTTATTGCCGATAGGCTTTCTGCAGGGATAAGCATACTTGCAACACCTATGTAATATTAAAATATCCGAATGCTAATAATAAAATTTGTTCACAATGCTAAGAAATATATACATATCAACTCTAATAATTATATTTTTTCATGAGTTGTCATACGCGGATTTGAAATTTGAGAGAGGTTTTTCAGGGAACCCGGTAGTAGACGGTTGGTATGCGGATCCCCAAATTAGGATATATAACGGGAAGTATTGGATTTTTGCCACGACTTCCGATTTATATGACAACCAGCTGTACATGGACTGTTTCAGTTCCGACGATCTTGTCACCTGGACGAAACACCGAAGCATCATAAACAGCAGAGATATAAAATGGCTCAATAAGGCTCTCTGGGCGCCTGATTCCATAGAAAAGGATGGAAAATATTATTTATTCTTCTCCTGCAACGACACCTACCCCATAGACAGATACGGCGGGAACTTCGCCGCACGGGAGGCATCCGACGAGAAATACGGCGGCATAGGAGTTGCCGTTGCAGATGCACCAGAAGGCCCATACAAAGACCTTATAGGCAAGCCGCTTATAGACAAGTTCTGGAACGCCGCCCAGCCCATAGATCAACATGTCTTTGAATACGAAGGAGCCTACTATATGCTCTACGGAGGGTGGAAAAAGTGCAACATAGTAAAACTCTCCAGCGATTTCAAAGCTCTGGAGCCATTTGAGGACGGATCTTTTTATAAGGACATGACTCCTGAAAAATACGTTGAGGGCCCTGTTATGTTCAAGCGCAAAGGCAAGTGGTATTTCATGTGGTCAGAGGGACATTGGGGAGACTCGACATATAAAGTAGCCTACGGAATTGCAGACACTCCGTTTGGGCCTTTCAAGAGAATAGACGCCGTACTTACCCAAGACAAGGAGGTGGCCACCGGAGCGGGGCATCACTCCGTACTAAATATTCCAGGCACGGACGACTGGTACATATGTTATCACAGGAGGCCCATTCCCAATTATCATAGAGACCACCGCGTAATTTGCGTCGATAAGATGAACTTTGATTCCGAAGGAAAAATTCAGCCAATAAAGATGACTTTCAAGGGGGTTGAGTCCCGCAGAATCGGCAAATAACCCAATGGGTGTCTGCATCTCGACGCATGGGGCTGCTCAAGACAAATCTTTAGGGAACAAAGATATCATATGGGTTGCTCCCGCAAAGCGCTCAGGAAATCAGCCCGTCAGAAAGCGCGGAGACATGGCAATCAAATGCAGAAAAAATCAAGCAAGTAGCGCCTTTATCTCTTTTGATTTGCTGTGCCTGATGACGTAATCCCTCGCTTCGGCATTCGCGCGGATTTTCCCAATTCCGCCATAGCCAATGCAGCAGTCGAGCAAAGATGGATTCTGCACTATAGCCTCAGCCCATTCAGCAGCCGTGAAATTTGGAAGCTCGTTTTTAAATTCTCCAACTCTCCCTGGGTCTTCCGCCAATAAATATATAATCCCATAGGCATAATCTTTAGCCACGTTTTCAAAGAACGGCACATATTTCTCGTTGCAATATGTCAGCGAATCAAAAAGCATGAACCAGCAAAAATGAGTGAATTTTTCAAAAACCCCCATTTTGCGGGCTCTTTCGGTAAATCTTGGCTGTTCGTATAAAAGCCTGATCCAATCAAAAAAAGCGAACTTCTCCCAACCATTTACCAGGTCGCATTTGTTTTCGAATTGTGGCTGGTTTGCCAACAACATAGCCCAGCACTCTCCCTCCGAGTAGAATTCTCCCTCGTTTAGCTTATGCCAATGGTTTAATTCGTCCAACTTGTCCGCAAACTGGGGCTGGCCGGACAACAATACCGCCCAAGCGCTTCCCCACATGTCATACCAAGAATAATACCTTTCAAAATACGGCAATAGCTGCGGATATTTAGCCAATATCCTGCCCCACCCATCGGCGCAAAACGAGGAGATTGCATCATATGGAATATCTTTTATTTTCTCGGGATCATCGAGCAAGATTTCCATCCAACATTTACTTTTTTCGTATATGTCGTCATTCATGAGCGATTTTTTCCCTTTCTCCGAGTAATAGCCGCCATGGAAGCCTCCTATAAACAGTCGGATTTCGCATTTTTACTCCTTTTTAAGACGAGGCCTTAAAATTGTATACAGGAACAATTCTATCTGTTATTTCTACAGTTTCGCCTAAATATTTTTGCACTTCCCGCATTGGCTTGTACGCCATTGGAGATTCGTCCAAATTACATTCGCGAACACATGTACTCCAGACTTTTTCCATTTTCCTCTTAAAGTCGTCCATATTGAGTTTTTCAAAGGCGTCCTTGCGCGAAAGCACGCGCCCGGCTCCATGCGGTGCCGAATAATTCCAATCTGCGTTGCCTCTCCCTATTCCGATAAACGATCCGTCCCGCATGTTCATCGGAATTATCACGCGTTCTCCGGCCTTTGCGGATATTGCGCCCTTGCGTATCATATACTCGCCGTTATCCAGAAATTCTATATAGTTGTGATAGGTAAAAATATCATCTACAACACTCCAGTTCATTTCACTGCAAACTTCTGATAGAATCACCTTGTGGTTCATCAGCGCAAAGTCATGGGCAACTTTGACATGCTTTACATATGCATTGAGTTCATCGCCCTCGATATAACGAAGAGGGACGGGGATACTCTCGTCGTATATGGCGCGCCTCTGGTGAAAATTGCAAACACGCAGGCCAAAATTGCGCGAACCGCAATGAATGGACAGCCAAAATGCCCCTGAAGAATCTCGGTTTACTTCGATGAAGTGATTGCCGCTGCCCAGCGAACCGATAGAACAAAGGTGTCTCATAGCCATTTCCACGCCGTCGCCGATTTCAGAACTTGCCTCCATCACCCTTTCGCGCAGGTCATTGTCCACGAGTTCCGATATCTTTCTTCGAATCCCCGATCCGTGCGGAAGCCTGTTGTGTAGAAACTTGTCTAACTTTGAGAAGTCTATCAGTTCCGCATCGAGTTTGTACGCACTTATGCTGCAAGATATGTCCACACCAACAAGGTTCGGGATGATCTTATCTTTCAGATTGGCGGTAAAACCTATAACACACCCCTTCCCTGCATGGCTATCGGGCATTATGCGAATTTTTGAATTCCTGAAAAGCTCCTGCGAGCAAAGAGTTTCTATTTGCCGCAGCGATAGATCGTCAAGCGCGTCGAGCTTGGCTATTGCCGTATTGAATTTTCCGCTTATTTCCATTTCAATTTTGTTTCAACATTGCAAATTGTATAACACAACCAGGACTGCGGCAATATATGATATCGCAAGTAACTTAACTTTATAGTCAAGTGTTCTATGTGGATTATTAAAGAATGTGCGATTCGGAAAACGCCGCGTTGTTTTCGCTGTTTGCCAGACATTGAAAGATCATCGTTTTTGCGATACCATCGGAAATGGAACATTTTAAAATGCGGGAAATACCCTTAAGGCAGTTATGGATTCGGCCATATTGTAGAGTTTCTCAAGGCAGACAGCCAAATAGTTTATCACTTCCAAATTTTTGGGAAATAGGACGGCCTATCAGATTGAAAAATCCCTTCCCCACAGGCAAAAAAGACCATAGCGGCGGCACTTTTCTATTAAGAAATACAAATCTCGCACAATACAGGATAAATTCGCTCATCATCAAAGATAGTGGGATGAGGGTAGAAGAAGAAAAAAAGGGAGGCAAAGAGGACGGAAGTCCTACAATGCCTCTGATGCTATTTAATTTTTATAGAGTAATACGAAGTTGGCGAAAT
>CALXLX010000046.1 GCA_944389315.1 uncultured Opitutales bacterium | reverse complement strand
ATTGGATTTTCTGAGCGACACGAGGGCGATTTCAGACATCGCAAGTATTCCGTTCGAGAGTATTAGCGCGGCGATTATGACAAATTCCATATTATATGCGCCCTTATATTATTTGGGGCGTTTTGCGAGTCAACATCTAAAAAACGCCGGGGGATCTTGACCTTTTCATCAAAAAATACGATACGAAATCCATGGAAGAAGAATCCGGATTCGCCCCGCGCCTGAACGGCTTTTCCGCCGCCGTGAACCGCTGCGCCCGCGGACCGTTCGACTTGAACTCGCTGCTCGTGCGCAACCCGCCGTCCACGTTTTTTGCGCGGATGGCGGGCGATTTTTGACCCCCAAAAAGCCCAAATTTCGAGAACATCCATATAATTAGACATAATATATATTATGCGACAAATACGGGTGTGCCGATGTTTATCCGAGTATATCCGAATCTTTCTCTTTCTAATCGGCTTTGCGCCTATCCAAACTTTCCTTAATGCTTGACTATTTTTAATGCCTTTCAGAATTTTATTATCATGAAAATCTTTGCTTTTATTTTCGCCATATTTGCATCCCTATCCACAGGATTTGCCTACAAGTACCTTTTTACCGAACATTCCCAGGGTGTGGCCGCTATTGCCGATGCCGACGGAAAAATCTACTGGGCAGTTTCTGTTCCGCACCCGCAATCTGCGGATATTTCCAAAGACGGCACAAAAGTTTTTGTCAGCTACTTAAACGGCGCTATTATGTTCGATAAAGCCACAAAGTCGGAATTGTGGCGTTATGAATGCCCGTCGGTAATATGGCGAGGTTCGGATACAGATGCGGCAAAACGCGGAGATATTGTAAGGCTCCAAAACCCGGTTGCACAGATTCTCGGCGAAGATCTATTCCTGGTCGGAAATGAAGGCGTATCCAAGTTGCTGGAGATAAATTCAAAATCCGAAACAAAAAAGGAATTTGAGGCAGCTTCAAAAAAGAAAGTTCCGCACGGTGAATTCCGACTTGCGTGCAAGACTTTTGAGGGAACTTATCTTATCCCGTTTCTGTCGAGTTCTGTCCTTTCGGAATATTCCGCCGACGGAAAACTGTTGCGTTCTATTAAAACTCCAAGCGGCGTAGTTAGCGCCCAAAGATTGAAGGATTCCAAAACCCTCGCCGCGGGACTTTTCGGCCTCATAATTTATGACGGAGACGGAAAAGAGGTTTGGAGCATGAAATCCGATCAGATAGCAAAGCTTCTCGGACAGAAGAATCCGGTGGTAATCTGCGGTGCAAAGGCATTGCCAAACCGCAATATCCTATGTGCGACATATTCGGCCGAAGGTTGCCCGGATGTTCTTGAAATTAACGCCAAAAGCGGGAAAATCGTCAAGTCCATAGACTTCCCTTCGTATTCGCACTTCTCGGCTATCAAGATTCTCGACGACAACCAAAAACCCGCAGATGAAAGTTCTGCGGACATAGATCTTTAATAAGCCCATAGGTCCCCTTCCCGTCCGTCGATACTTTTCGGCCCAGTTGTTTTTTAGCTTTACAAAACCAGGCGTCTTTGATATATAAACCAATGTTTTATATGCAAAGACGCCCGCTTTGTATCGGTTAAAATAAAAAATCAAATCTTCTTAAAATTATGAAAGCATGCAGAAGAGTCTTTTTTAGCGCTTGCGCGGTGGTTGCAATCTCAACTTTCTTCTCTATGAGGCTCTTTGCGGATCCGCCGGCTGGAAAGAACTGGAAGCTTGTATTTCATGACGATTTCGACTACCCGAACGAGCGGCTTGACGATGCCTGGCTTTCCCAGAACGGTCCGAGCGGCCACATACTTTGCAGCCGCTGGCGCGATAACGCCGTGGTTGAAAACGGCAGCCTCAAGCTTGTAAACAAAAAGGAAAAACGCGGAGGCCAAGAGTATACAAGCGCCAGCGTCTGGACTAAAAAGATGTTTAGGTACGGATATTTTGAGTGCCGATACAAATATTCAAAGGCGACCTTTTCCAATAACTCATTCTGGCTGATACAGACAGGGAATGTTGCCGAGGGAAAGAAATTTGAAATAGACATAAACGAAGGCCATTATCCCGACGAAATTAACATAAATCTCCATAATTGGAGCGACTTTTGGACGGACGAAAACGGGAAAAAAAGACACGGCGCAGAAGGCATGAACTTCTGTCTTTCGGCCGGCATGCAAAATAAGAGCATAGCGCTCGATGTTCCTGTAAGAGCGTCGAAAATACGTCTGAGGAGCGCTTCAAAGCCGGCCATAATAAACGAGATAAGGGTATTCCCGAAAATATCCGGCTCCTACCCTTCCCCGGACTGTGCAGAAGATGCTATCCCGATGAATTTGGAAAACTACGCCTTTGGCGCTCCCATAAGCGTATCTGTTGATGGCAAGCCCCAGGAGCAAAATGCCAGTTATAGCAAGATGAACGACGGTGATCCTTCAACATCTTTTTCCGCATGGAAGCCTCTTTGCGTGGAGATAGACTTAGGCGGACTAAAGGATGTTGGGTGCATACAGATATTCTCGGGGAAAATTAGGAAAGAAGTCGGGGAGTATCAGTCGTTCTTGCGCGATTATGTGCTGGAGGTTTTCGACGGCAATAAATGGTCGGTAATTTCCTCTTTGGAATATGGTAGCGACGCAAAAGTTGACCTCTCGGAAACATTCCGTGTTTACGCCCTGGAGTGGAATGAGCAAGATTTGATATATTATCTGGACGGAAAGGAGATTTTCAGGCAGAAGAACGAGTTTTGTTTCGCGCCGAGTTCCGTATATTTGAGCCTTGCGCTCGGCAATTGGTGCGGCCCGATTATAGATGAGTCTGTTGACGGTTCCTTCATGGAGGTGGACTACGTCAAAGTCTGGCAGGACGAGGATTTGAAAACATCTATACTCTCAGACCCCAAAAGGCCCGATAAAAAGGCAGCTTCCTCATCGCAAAAGAGTTCGAAACCGTCTGGCTCGGAGGCGAACGCAGCCCCTGAGAAACAGCAATCGGCGGCAGACGGCGCTGCGAATGCCAAGAAGGAATCTCCCGCAGCCAATAAGCCCAAGAAACGCAACTTCTTTAAAAATTTCCAGTAGACCGGCAAACAACGCTCCCAATATAAGACGGCGCGCCTTGAGGACAATTAAGGCGCGCCGTCTTGTTTGCAGATATTGCCAGAGGGTTTATCTTTCAGTTTATATCGAATGAACGCTTATTTAAAATCTCCCCTTTTACATTTCTGAAGGATATGTCGATTTTTCTTTCGGAGATTTCCACATCTGCGGCTTGCATGTTTCCGTTTACCACATTCGGAATACTTATGCCGTCCTTATCAGCCTCAAGCAAAAGGTCTTTCTCGTTGTGCAGATGTCCGCTTAAAATTAGGGAAAAGTTCTTTTTTGAGAGCAGCGGAGAGAACAGATTTCTAAAATGCAAAGAGCCGTGCCATTTGCCCCATGCTGGAGGGATATGGCATATTAGTATCTTGCATTTTTCCGACTTGAACTTGGGGGATTCAACCAGCGTTTTTAGCCATTGCATCTGCTTTTGGCGAAATTCGTCGAAATTTGCGCGGTTGGAATATTCTATGTCGCTGTCGGGCTTATCTTCGCCCGAATCCAGAACCACGAAAAGCACTCCCCCGACCTTAAATGAAAAATATGGTTTCCCCGTAGGCGTTGGGAAATACTTCATGAAGCTCTCTGAGGAGTCTCCGCGGGTTTCATGGTTTCCTCTCGCAAAAACTATTGGTATGGAGCTGTTGGTCTGTTTGACAAGGCCATCCATAAAAGCCTCGAAAATTTTATCTTCGCTGGGAATATGGTTTAGCATGTCGCCGTTTAGCAAGATGAAATCAACGTTTCCAATCGCGGGGGAAAGCAGGGCTTTCATGCGTTCGGCGTCCTGGTGGATGTCGTTTACCATCACGAAACGCACGGATTTCGCACTCGGATTAAAGGTCTTAAAACTGGGGGGGTCTGCCCTGTATACCTTCGTTGAAAAAGTCCTTCCGTAATGGCATTGCGGGTATTTTTGGTGCAGGACTTCAGTTGAAAATATTCTGTATCTATATCGCGTGCCGGCAGTCAAGCCGTCTATGCGAATGCGGTGAAAATTCCCTATGCGCGTCTGGCCGTAAGGCGAGTCGAAGTATTGCTTGCGCTCAGCTGCGTAAAAGTGGGTGCCGTCGTCTGGCGCTATTTCAACCCATGAAAGACAGGGCATGGAGGTCGTCCAAATTATCTCAACGGATGAATCCGTCATATTTACAAGATACGGCCCGTGGTTTATCCCCTCTGCGGCCGTTTTTTTTGCCGTCGTTTGTGCTGCGGCATCGGCCTTTTTACCCTGCCCCGCCGCCTCCCCTGCGGCGTGTAAAACAACAGCTGGGGACAATAAAAAAAATACGCCCAGAAAAATTATTCGCGTTATAATACAATTCATGGAAACATTTTATTTCTCAAAAAAATGCTTGGCAAACAAATTTTGTTTTGCGCGCGCATGCGCGGGAATTTGATTATTCTGCCATGCATGGTTTGCATATATGGCACGCAAAAGAGCCGGCAGTTGGGTAAACAACGCCGGCTCTTCTTTGCGGAAATTGCAGTTGAGTATAAATTAGTATATGGAATCTACATCCTTGATAGACTCAACCACCTTGCGGTTAGCCTCCCTGATTTTGTCTTCGTTGAATTTCACGACTTTCCTGTCGTAAGTCATCAGGCCGTTGACCTCTATTTCAACATCCGTCGTCTGTGTGTAGACCGCGCTGACGACTCCGTATTTCGCCAGTTCCTGGAGTATGGAGGCATATTTCATATATAGGCCCTCCGCCTCCTCTATGCTGCGCAAACCGCCGTATCCGTAGTTTTCCTTGGCCTTTTTCCAGACGTGGCCGTCTATTTGCACACCCAAACCGCCGTATTCGTCTATGGCGTTGAGATAGTCGAGACTGAAAACCTTGACGCGGGGCGCGGGATAGTTGTGGTTGCTTAAAATGTCTCCGCACTGGAAGAAATTTCCGCCGCTGGCTGCGTTTATCGGGCGCGTTGAGTCGAGCCTGCGCAGAAGCTTTACTGTATTTACCGTGTCGAACTGCCCCCACCCTTCGTTGAACGGCACCCATGTGACTATGCATGGATACGAGTAGAGATTCTCTATTACTTCGACAAATTCCTTCCTAAAATTGGCGAGATCGCTCTGCCTTATGACCGTGTATTTTGAATCGGACGGATATGCGCTGTCGTCTGGAAGTATGGGCGTATCCCTATCTTTGAAATTGCGGGTTATCCATACCGTATTGTGCAATCCGGAACACGACGGCATGTCCTGCCAGACGAGCATGCCCAGTCTGTCGCAATGATAATACCAGCGCGCGGGCTCAACCTTGATGTGCTTCCTTATCATGTTAAAGCCCCACTGCTTGGTTTTTTCTATGTCGAACGCGAGCGCTTCGTCTGTCGGCGCGGTGTAAAGCCCGTCGGGCCACCAGCCCTGGTCTAGCGGGCCGAACATATAAATCTTATTGTTGTTGAGCGCAAAAACCTTGGCCCCCTTTACGGTGATTATTGAAATTTTCCTCATGGCCGCATAGCTCTTGACGGAATCCACCGTCTTGCCGTCCTTGATGAGGTCTATTTGCAAATCGTACAGAAAGGGGCTATCCGGCGACCAGAGTTTCGGAGATGCAACATGCGCAAGTGCCGATTCTCCGGGCACGCTTTCAGCCTCCGAGACAATCTTATCCCCTTCGAGAACTTTTACGGAAATCTTGTCGGCCGAGAGGTTGTCGTTTGTTTCTGCCTTAACTTCAAATCTTCCCGCATCAAGATTTGGAGTAATTTTTAAATTCTCTATTCTCAGCTGGGGCACAGCCTCAAGCCAGACGGTTTGCCATATGCCGCTTACGGCCGTATAGCGGCACCCGCTCGGTTTCAACACCTGCTTGCCTGCAGGAATTCTGCGCGTATCCGTAGGGTCGAATACCTTGACCGTCAGGGTGTTTGCCCCATCTTTTAGGAGTTTTGTTATGTCGAACGAAAACGGAGTGTATCCGCCGGTATGAAACCCGACCGCCGCGCCGTTTACATAAACGTCCGCGCGCCAGTCCACCGCGCCGAAATGGAGCAGAACGGATTTTTCCGCCCAGTCCTTAGGTAATTCAAAATTCCTTTCATACCACAATTCCTGCGAAGGGTTCAGCGCCTTGCCCACCCCGGAGAGGGCGGATTCCACCGCAAAAGGCACGAGTATCTTTCCGTCGAACTTCCCCGGTTTCGGCGAGCCTTTTTTTACTATGGCATAATCCCAGAGGCCGTTTAGATTTTGCCACATATCGCGCTTCATCTGCGGGCGCGGATATTCCGGCAATACATTATTTACGTCTATTTTATCGGCCCATTTTGTCGTTATTCTCTCTCCCGCGATCTTCCACTGGTCCGACTCGGCAGAAATCAGGCAAGCGGCAGTTAGAGCATATAATAAGATAGTTGATAGTTTTATTCTTATTCCCTTCATATAATATATCAGTTCAGAGTTTTTATACTTCAAGTATTTGTGCTCCGACTATCCGTCAAGAAAAAAGAATTTAGCTATTATAGTTCAACGACAATGCGCCCACTATTTTAAGGGGCGTTTTATATATTTAACCTCAGCCTACTTGCTCGGAGAGGTGCCTGCTTTAAAAATACCGTTAAGCCAAAAGGCCGGTTTCGCCACTTCTTGGCGATATTTTTCCGGTCGTCTCTTTTGCATGGCAGAATTTCTCCTCCCTTTTTCCGGAAAGATAAAAAGGCGCATTTGCATGAAAAAATAAGCCGCACAAAAAGTGCGGCTTAGCAAATTAAATTTCCATTGGCAATTACATGATTGCCATATTGCAAACGGGATATAAGCCTATTTGGCTTCCTCGCGCCTTAGGGCCTTTGTGGCTTTTACGTCGTTTACCCTGACTTTCGCGTCTTCCAAGGAGCCAAGGCTTTCGACATTGTAAAACCCCAATCTTTCAAAAGTGTCCTTCGCGCTGGTAATGCTGGATTCGTCGTCTGAATACAGCTTGATGCGGACATTTTTATCCTGGAACTCCTTGCGGGTGTTTACAGCATCCTCAAGGTTGTCCGGAGAGATGTTCAAGGCTCCGTTTACATGATCTATGGAATAGTCCGTAGTGTCGCGCAAATCTATCATCACAACCTTTGCCCGGTCTTTTTTTGCGGAGTCCGCATTCCCCGCATAAGCTTGAAAACCTAAAATAAAAATAAACGCAACGGAAACAACCGCACGGACAGAACGGGAAATTTTTGGGTAAAGCATATATGTATTTGGGGTTTTTTAGACGCCCGCCGCGCTCTTCGACAGCAACGTATGGGGGGGATTATAAACATGCCGAGAGAACGCGGCGGACTTGTTCTATAAGACGCCAAAAATCCATAAATGTTTGAAAAATTTTAAAAAAATCTTCAAAATTCTTTATCCTAAAAGAATTATATAATGCCAGTCAGATACTTGCAAAAATCAATAGGCGTGAAATTTATTGCACCTTACATTCAAAAAATGCTAAAAATTCAAATATAAAACAATATTTACACAAAAAAATATGCCAAAATCAATTATAGGATTGAAAGTTTTAGACAGATTTGCATCTTAAAAAACTTTACGAATACTTTCGCAATAAAGGTAGAAAAAATCATGCTAAGCATCAAGAAATCACTAATGTCGTCCGTCATGAAGAAGGTTGTGATGGCTGTAACGGGATGCGTATTGGCCGCATTTTTGGCTATGCACATGCTCGGCAACCTCCAAAATCTCGAAGGCGGCCCCCATGCCATTAACGCGTATGCAAACTTTTTGCAGACTCTGCCCTGGGAATTCCTCTGGGGATTCAGGATGGTTATCGCCCTGTGTTTCGTGGTGCATTTTACCATGGCAACGCTCTTGGTGATAGAAAACACCAAGGCCCGTCCGCAAAAATACGCCATCAAAAACACGATAGTAAAATCTCCCGCCGCCTACACTATGATATACACTGGCGTGCTGATTCTGGCTTTCGCGGTTTTGCACATAATGCATTATACGATTCTGAATCTGGATCCGTCGTTTAAGATTCTCGACTGGCGCTGCACGGAGGGCATCTATGAGGGAAAAATCATACACGACGTTTACGCGATGATGATAATAGGCTTTTCCAACAACTGGGTGTCCATAGGCTACATACTTGCGATGGCCTTCATAGGCTTCCACATCACGCACGGAGTCTCCAGCATGTTCCAGAGCGTAGGCTTGAGGGACGAGGTTGTCCGCTACAAGCTCGACATTATCGCCGCGGTTTATGCGGTTGTGATATTCGGCGGTTTCTGCCTAAATCCCTTGGCGGTGTTGGCCGGCAAGTACATGCCCGAGTGCGCGGTAAAGACCTTCAATTCTGTAAGCCCGCTGAAGATTCCGCCGGTTAACGCGGTGGTTGCCCAGTACGAGCAGCTCAAGAGCCAGGGCAAAGACCCGATTTTCATCGACTATGCGTCTATAATCGCCGCATGCGACAAAGCCCCCAAGGCCCCCGCGGTTGAAAAGAAATAACCTTTAACAAAGTCATACTACCATGAATTTAGATCCGAGAATTCCAAGCGGGCCGGTGGCCCAGAAGTGGGACAACTTCAAGCAGCACATGAAGCTTGTCAATCCGTCGAACCGCAGAAAGTTTCATATAATAGTGGTCGGTTCCGGGCTCGCTGGCGCGAGTGCGGCGGCAACTTTGGCCGAGCAGGGATATAACATATCCTGCTTCTGCTATCAGGACAGCCCGCGCAGGGCCCACTCCATAGCCGCCCAGGGCGGCATTAACGCCGCTAAAAACTACCAGAACGACGGCGATAGCATATACCGCCTGTTCTACGACACCGTAAAGGGCGGAGATTTCCGTTCCCGCGAGGCCAACGTCTATCGTTTGGCGCAGGAGAGCGTAAATATAATAGACCAGTGCGTCGCCACCGGAGTGCCGTTTGCGCGCGAGTACGGCGGCCTTTTGGCAAACCGCTCCTTCGGCGGAGCGCAGGTGAGCCGCACGTTCTACGCGAGGGGCCAGACGGGCCAGCAGCTGCTTTTGGGCGCGTATTCCTCGCTCATCAGGCAGATAGCCGCAGGCAAGGTCACCATGTATCCCCGCCGCGAGATGCAGGAGCTTGTTCTTGTCGACGGCAAGGCCAAGGGCGTGGTGATGCGCAACATGATTACCGGCCAGATAGAGAGCTATTCTGGAGACGCGGTGCTGCTTTGCACGGGCGGATACGGCAACGTGTTTTATCTGTCGACCAACGCGCAGGGCTGCAGCGTTTCGGCGGCGTTTAAGTGCTACAGGAAGGGCGCAGGTTTTGCGAATCCTTGCTTTACGCAGATACACCCCACTTGCATTCCGCAGCATGGCGACCAGCAGAGCAAGCTGACTCTCATGAGTGAGTCTTTGCGCAACGACGGCCGCGTGTGGGTGCCCAAGAAGGCGGCAGACTGCGCGAAAGATCCTTCCGAGATAGCCGAGGACGACAGGGACTACTACCTCGAGAGAAAGTATCCGAGCTTCGGCAACCTTGCTCCGCGCGATATTTCTTCTCGTGCCGCCAAGGAGGCTTGCGACGACGGCAGGGGCGTAGGGCCCATGGTTGGCGGTTCCCGCAGGGGCGTATATTTGGATTTCGCCACGGCCATAGCGCGCGACAGCAAAGCCGTTGTAGAGGACAAGTACGGCAATTTGTTTGAGATGTACGAGCGCATAACCGGCGAGGACGCATACAAGCGCCCGATGCGCATATATCCGGCCTCGCACTACACCATGGGCGGTCTTTGGGTTGACTACCATCTGCAGAGCACCATACCCGGGCTTTTCGTTCTGGGCGAGGCGAACTTCTCCGACCACGGCGCCAACAGGCTTGGAGCGTCCGCTTTGATGCAGGGCTTGTCCGACGGATATTTTGTCATTCCCAACACCCTGCCCGACTATTTGGCTCGCGAGGGCGCAAACCGTCCTTCCACGAACAGGGAGGAGTTTGTCGAGGCGGAAAATTCTGCGAAGGAGAACATCGCAAATCTGTTTGCCGTAAAGGGCACTCTGAGCCCGAGGCATTTCCACATGGAGCTTGGAAAGGTCATGTGGGAGTACTGCGGAATGGCCAGAAATGCTGACGGTCTGAAGAAGGCGCTGGGCATCATACCCCAGATACGCGAGGACTTCTGGAAGAATGTCCGCGTTACGGGAGAGGCCGACACCCTCAATCCGGAGTTGGAGAGGGCCTGCCGCGTGGCGGACTTTTTGGACTTTGCGGAGGTCATGTGCTACGACGCCTTGGAGCGCAACGAAAGCTGCGGAGCCCACTTCCGCGAGGAGTACCAGGACGCCGAGGGCGAGGCCAAGCGCGACGACGCGCATTTCTCGCACGCAGCAGTGTGGGAATGGCAGGGCCGCGGCAAGAAGCCTTTGCGCCACCAGGAGGAGATCACGCACGAGGAGGTCGCTCCGGTTGTGCGTTCATACAAGTAAAATCCAGAAGGAGAAATTTCTAAGATGAAAGTAAATTTGAAAGTTTGGAGACAGAAAGACTCCGACCAGAAGGGTCATTTTGAGAACTACACGATAGACAACGTAAGCCCTGACAGCTCCTTTTTGGAGATGTTCGACATTCTCAACGAGAAGCTTGTTTCCGAGGGCAAGGA
Organism: uncultured Opitutales bacterium; assembly: GCA_944389315.1. Lineage (GTDB taxonomy): Bacteria > Verrucomicrobiota > Verrucomicrobiia > Opitutales > Intestinicryptomonadaceae > CALXQW01. The sequence continues at coordinate 6,487 of CALXLX010000046.1, read as the reverse complement.
AGCCATAGCCTTCGACCACGACTGCCGCGAGGGAATCTGCGGCATGTGCTCTATGACGATAAACGGCATACCGCACGGTCCGGAGCGCAAGACGACGGTTTGCCAGCTGCACATGCGCAAGTTCAACGACGGCGACACTATTGTTGTGGAGCCGTGGAGGGCTGGCGCGTTCCCGGTCAAGAAGGACTTGGTTGTCTCGCGCGACGCATTCGAGGAAATACAGAAGGCCGGCGGGTTCATATCCGTAAGGACGGGCGGCGCGAGGGATGCAAATGCGACGCTCATCTCCAAGGAGGTTGCCGACAAGGCTATGGACGCTGCCCAGTGCATAGGTTGCGGCGCTTGTGTTGCCGCCTGCCCCAATGCCGCTGCAATGCTCTTTACATCGGCGAAGGTTTCGCATCTGAACTATCTGCCGCAGGGCGCGCCCGAGAAGGACAGGCGCGTTATAGCCATGGTGGAGAAGATGAACGAGCTTGGGTTTGGCAACTGCACGAACTACGGAGAGTGCCAGGCTGCCTGCCCCAAGGGCATAACTCTCGACAACATCGCGAAGATGAACAGGGAGTATATCGCCGCGAAGGCCCGCCAGATAGTGGGCGCATAAGGCGCAGCATACTTAAATTTATCCAGGGCGCAGCATGCAGCTGCGCCTTTTTTGTGCCTTCATAAGTGTTTATTGCCAGCGATATAGAATTTACCGCATGCGGCCATGGGAGATTTTTCTTGAATAAAATGCGCGATGAAAATAAAAGCATTAAAAGATTTAAGCCTATTAGAAATGCCCGAGGAAAGACCTACAGTTTTCATAAGCCCAGATTATCGATATGTCTGCGATACCTGCGAACCTCTGAAGAAAGGCATAGCCGACGGAACCATAGAATGGATAGGATTCAAGTGAGGGCTGTATCCCGGAATGAATTTTGAGTCCAAGGAGCTTCCCGGGTTGAGGCTTGCCGCATATTGGGACGCCAAGAAGGCGCAGAATTGGGGCTTAAATTTCCACAGGAACGAGGGGATAGAAATTGGGTTTGTGGAGAGCGGCTCTGCGGAATTTTCCACGGACAGGAAGGGGTTAAAGTTTGAGAAACTGTCCTCAGACACTCTTACGATAACGAAGCCATGGCAGGAGCATAAAGTCGGCAATCCGCATCTTACCGCGAGTAAGATGTATTTTTTGATACTTGATGTGGGCATACGCAGGCCTAACCAGGAATGGAAATGGCCGGAATGGGTGATATTGGAGAGGAAGGACCGCGACGAGCTTACGCATTTTATGCAAAACGCCTCCAAATGCGTATTTAAATCCACGCGGAAGATAAAGAATTTATTTTCCTCGCTCGGAGAGCTTCTGCCAAATCCCGACGGAAACATCACGCGCATATCGCTGATAATAAATTCCATACTGCTTGAAATTTTGGAGTTTTTCAGAAGCTCGCGGGTGGACTTTCTGGAATGTTCCCCAAACGAGAATGTCGTTAGGTGCTTTTTGGACCAGCTTCAAATTATTGCGCCAAGCCTTGGACATTGGAGAGCATGGCGGAGGATTGCGGCTTGAAGCCTACAAGATTCATACACTACTGCAGGCAGCTTGCGAACAAGACCCCCATGGACATACTTGCCGAGGCTCGTTTAACCAAGGCTAAGGAGCTGCTGTCAGACGCGGATTCCGGCAGGAGCATAACCGAGATAGCCTTCGACTGCGGATTTGCCTCGAGCCAGTATTTCTCCCAGAAGTTCAGGAGCGAATTTGGCCTTTCCCCCAGGGAGTTTAAGTCCGCGCTCAAGGCGCAATAAAGCGCGCACTATCCGCGCGGGAAGATTTCCTCTATAAGTTTTGCAAATTCGCGCGTTTTTAGCGCGTATATTTTTGCGTTTTCCGGGTTCGGTTCGCAGATGAGGCGCCTTTTGCAGAATTTTTCGCGCAAAGTTTGGGCGGATTTCCCAAAACATTCCGCCGCGCGCAAAGCCGCTCCGAGCGCGGCGGAGTTGCTCGCATTTTCTATCGCGTAAACCGGGGCTGAAAACACGTCCGCCACGCAGCGCGCCATGGAGGCGCTCTTAGATGCCCCTCCCGTGAGAATGACAACCTCGGGGCGAAAATCTATTTTGTCGGAGCAGGCTTTCATATTCATAATCTGCCCTTCTATAAACATTCTGGCCACTTCGAGGGCGTTGTTCTTGTCGACATTTATAAATTTCAGCCCGTCGGATTTCAATTTCGGGGAAATCTCGTCAGAATAGAAAGGCAGTATGTACTTGCCGTCGAGCTTTGGCGAATAATCCGCAAAGGATTTATTGTCGAAGAAATTCCAATCGAGGCCGAAGTCTTTGATTAGGCGCTCCCTCGCCAAGGAACCGTTTCTGAAGCAAATCAGGTTCATGTATCCGCCCGACGGATTTGCAAACACATGGGAATTTTCCTCGGCCGCATAGCGGTTGTTTGCGCAGAAGAAAGTGTCGCTCGTGCCCAGGCTTATAGCCGCCGTCCCCGCAGCGGACGCCCCCACCCCAACCAGGCTCGACGGGTTATCCCCCGTAAATTGACTCCTCCAGCCCCATTCTATATTTCTTTCTGTCCAGCCACCATACATGCGGCACCCCGTGGACTATCCCTCCCTTGTTTATTGTAGTTCTTTCCCCGGCTTTTGCCTCGGGATAGTTCCATATGCAGCCTAAAGTCGCATACGCGCCTTTGCGGGCGGCTTCAAGGTACTTTTTATCGCCGCTTGCCTGGTATAACCACCAGTATGGGTAAAAACTTACATTTACGAATTTCTGGTAATCGTTTTCTTCGGAAAGCCCGTCTTTAAAATTTTCCGCCAGCCATTTGTCGCATTCGGTTTTTACCTCCTGGAGCAATTCGTCAGAGGGTTCTGCCAGCCATTTGCCGAAAAGCACGGTCCACAATGCGAGAGACGAATACGGCGCGGCCCTCTTTGGAAGCGTCCCCAGGCTTTTCAGCCACGGATTATTCCCGTCCAACAGCCTGTTGAGCGAATAGTAGTAATCCTCATACCATATAGTGGAGGGAATTGTCATCGTGTGCGGAGCGCCAGAATACATATTCGGCTTAGGCTCGTCGGAAAAATGCGCGCTTTTTCTCGACAGGGTAAACTCTATCGTCGGAAGCGAGAATTTTTCATAGGCGGCTTCGTCGCCGGTAAGCAGCGCAAGTTCCAGTTCCGCAAGAGGAGACGCCTGTGTGGCGCAGTGCGGCGCCTCTATGTTCAGCCTGCCTTTTAAATCTGCGCTCCACCCCGAAGCTTCGGAATTTTTCAGATAGTCGGCAATATTCAATATAGTGTCCGAAAGCGAATGCCCGTGCGCGCGCCTGAATATGTTTCCCGCAGAAAATATCTTTGTATTTATCAGATTCAAAGCGTCCGTCCACGAGCCTTCGGCGCATATTATATACCAAGAACCTTTCAGGGTTTCGCCCGCCTTTTTAGCCGAATTTCTCCCGCAAAGCATGGGATAAAATACAGCGTTTTGAACCGCTCCGCCTGGCGACGACAGGGAAAAACCGTAGAGAGAAGAATTCTTTTTTGACCATTCGTCCGCCGGCAAGAGCTTGGGATCAGCCACCGTCCCAAAATATACCCTGCGCGAATTTTGAAGTTTCGCCTCCAATATTGCGCACGGCTGAGAGGTGAACCTGTTGCCGAGGACTTTCGACGTCTATCACATATTTTGGCGGAGCTTTTTTGGTGGGCGGCGCAGAAAATGCAATGCATGCCGACAAAACCGAGCATGCAAAAATGGTAGTCTTTATAAAATTCATGGAAACCTTTGTTGAAGTAATTGCACGCGCCCCGTCCCGCCCCATATTGGGGAGCGGGACCCGGAAGTTTTTTATAGCCCGGTTAGGCGTTTTTTCTCCTGCGCAGGAAGGCGAAAGCCAATGCCAGAAGGGCCGCGCATGCCGCATAGGAAGACGGCTCGGGTACTGTTATCGAAGCGTACACGCCGTCTCCCTGCCTTACGGAGAATACCACCGAGGCTACATCTCCCGAATAGGAGAAGTCGTCTTCTGTAAAATCGCAACTTGTGGAATCGGAAAATGATATTATCTTATAGGAGTCGTCGGAGTTTGCGACTTCGTCGAAATTTGAAACTTCAAATTTGAAATTAAATTTTCCGTCCGAGCCGGCCTTTATGAAATCTCCCAAGATGCTCACGTTGTCCGAGCTTGCCCCGTCTATTTTAACGATTATCTCTCCGCCGCTCCAGCTGAAATCCTGAACTGTCATGGTTGAAGTTGCGGGGAATTTCCCCTCGAAATAGACTCCGCATGTGCCCAGCGCGTCTCCTTTTAAATAGACGTCTCCTATGCCGCTTCCGTCACCCCCGGCCATGGCGTTCAAATAAAGCGTGCCGGAGTTTACTACCGTATCGCCCCTGTATGAGTTCATCCCCGCCAGATATTGTACAGAAGATGCACTTGCATTCATGACTACGGACAATTCCCCACCAGTCGTATCAATAGAAGAGGAGAGATCCCTGTCCGTGAGGGATCCTCCGAATATCTGTACGGAATTTGTTCCCGTTATGGTAATAGTTGCAGCTCCAGAGCTTATTGCGGTCGTTATTTTTGTATTTCCCGAAACAGAACCGTCAGCAATGCCCCCCGAGATGCCTCCAACGCTTACATTGGCTGTTGAATCTCCGGCTGAGAATCTCAGCGAGCTGTATGAGGCTTGTGTGGATGTAAAATCCAGCGTTCCCGCTATATTGAGGCCGTTATCCAAGCCGCTTATGTCAACAACAGACTCCGCAGACGTTTCCATAGTGGACGAATAGGCCTGTGAGAACGACTTCACCTGCATATTGCCGCGCAATATTATAGATGCGGCGTTGTTTGTTATAGACGACACCTGCACTATGCCGTCCCCGGAGCTTTGTTCAGCCCACAGGCACTTTTGAGCGTCGGTATTTTCAAATTTCACATCCCCGACGGACACATTCTCCAGGTAGGAATTCGCGTTTGGATGGCCTAATATAATAGAGCCGCTTGTCAACGTGACATTGTTCAAGGTCACTGAAGTTCCGGTTGCCCCGGCCTGCGCCCTGAATCTGAGATTTCCGGTTTTATTTGCCGTAACGAGGTTCGGGGTTGCCGCATCTACATAAACGGAGTCTATCACAAGATTCGTGTCCGACACCAGCCACAAATCTCGTTGAAAGGAATCCGTGACATTTTGTGTCAAGGTGCCTATCAGCACATTCCCGTTATTTTTTACATTCGGGGAATATTGGGCATTTACGCTGGCTCCGTCTTCAAAGGATATATTTGTTTCAGCACTTTCAGCCGGCGGGATTACCCCTCCGCCCCATGTATTTGCATTGTTGAAATTTCCGCTCGTATTTTTCAGAACGTAATCTTGCGCATACGCAGCCATTTGCGCTCCTACATACAAGAGAAATATAATTGTGCATTCTTTTTTTATATTTATGCTAACAAATATTCCGTTGAAATTCTTTTAATTTTTTGCATTGAAAGATTTTTAACATATTTTTCAGCGCAATAAAACGAAGGGGCATTTCAGGCGGAGAAACGAGCTTTTATAAATACAATATTTTAATTACTAAATATATACGATTGCCGTTATGCCGTTTTTACTCCGGTAGAAAGTATTATATCGGTTCATATATTTATATATAAAACATCGTTTGCGTAAATTTATATAAAAAACTTCGTCAAATAATATAAAAAAAGCTCCGCACCTTTAGTGCGAAGCTTTTTACTTGGCGCCTTTACTGCGCGCCTATGCGGGGCTTTTACGCCGCCTATTTTCTTCTCCTGCGCATGATAAATGCCGCCGAGAGAGCCATAAGCCCGAATATTGCTGCATATGTCGAGGGCTCGGGAATTATCGTGGCATATACCGTGTTGTCCCTGACATCGAACGTGGCTGACCAGTCTCCGCTTATATTGAAGCTCGCGGAAAAATCGTCCGCGGTAAAGTCTGTCCCCCCGGAGGTTATCAACGCAAACTCCTGCCCCACTATGTCGGCATTCGTTATCGTAAAGCTGAAGTTATAGAAGCCCTCGGCATCGCCGGAATCCTTCGCCAACTCTCCGCTTAGGATTATCTGGTCAAACTCCGTCGCGGAGTTTATGTCCACAAGCATCACCGTATCGTTGCTCCAGGAGAGCGTCTGCGCCTTTACTACGCCTATGTCTCCGCTCCTGCCAACGGCGCCAAACTCTCCGCCGTTCAGAACTATCGCGCCAAGCGTCGTCCCAGACAGGTTGTTCGGCGCCCCGTTCAAGAGCAATCTGCCGCCGCTTACGGTGGATGTGCCCCTATAGCTGTTTACGCACGCCAACACCTGCTGGCCGGAATTTACAGTTACGGACAGTATCGCATCTCCCAACTTGGACGGATCAGTCTGTGTGGCGCTAAAATCCATAATTCTGCCGTCGAAATAATAAGTTTTGCCCTCGTCGCCGTTGAGAACCAGGGAAACAGATCTTGAAGTC
>CALXLX010000045.1 GCA_944389315.1 uncultured Opitutales bacterium | reverse complement strand
GTGGCGCCAGCCTCCTGCATGTGGTAGCCGGAGATGGATATGCTGTTGAACTTGGGCATATTCTTGGAGGTGTACGCAAATATGTCGCCTATTATCTTCATGGAAGGCGTAGGCGGATATATGTAGGTGTTGCGCACCATGAACTCCTTGAGAATGTCGTTCTGTATGGTGCCGGTGAGCTGCTCGAGCTTTGCGCCCTGCTCCAGACCGGCAACTATGTAGAACGCCAAAATAGGCAAAACCGCGCCGTTCATGGTCATCGATACAGACACCTGGGAAAGCGGTATCTTGTCGAAGAGAACTTCCATGTCCATTATGGAGTCAACCGCGACGCCCGCCTTGCCGACGTCGCCCATAACCCTGGGGTGGTCGGAGTCGTAGCCCCTGTGCGTTGCAAGGTCGAAAGCAACCGACAAGCCCTTCTGGCCAGCCGCAAGGTTCCTTCGGTAGAACGCGTTGGACTCCTCCGCCGTGGAAAAGCCCGCATACTGCCTTACCGTCCAGGGCCTGACGACATACATCGTCGCGTACGGACCGCGCAGATACGGAGCCAAACCGGCCGTAAAGCCCAGATGCTCCATGCCTTCGTAGTCTGCCTTGGTGTAGAGGGGCTTTACGGGAATCTGCTCCATGGTGTCGACCATCAGGTCGTCGAACTTTCTGCCCGTCTTTGCCTCTATGCTCTTCTGCCATTCGGCAAGGGAGGCGTTCTTATCGGCCGCCGCGTCGAATGCGATTTTTGTAAAATCCGGATTTTTCATCTTAAAAAATACTCCTAAATTTTGAGGTTTAGAGCACTCCGAGTTTCGTGAGGAACGCCTTTAGCGTCTCGAAGTTGTTGCTCTTTATGTTTATCGCACCGTCGAGCCCCGCCTGCTTGTACGATTCCTCGCACTCCGGCGCGGGTATGCCCGCAAGATACACCTCCGAACCGGCAACCGCCGCCTTAAGCGCCTTGGCGGTGTCGGGAACTATCGCAGGATAGGTGTCGTCCGTGGAGCAGATTACGGCGAACTTCGCGCCGCTTTCCGCAAAGGCCTTGGCCGCCGCGTCGGCGGAGTCGAACCCGTTGGGATAGATAACTTCAAATCCGGCAACCTCGAAGAAGCCGCGTATGAAATCCGCCCTTATCTTGTGCTGAACGAGCGGCCCCATTGTTGCGAGGAACACCTTCGGCCCAAAGCCGTTTGCCTTCTTGTACTCCTCGCTCTTGGCGCGCAGATTCTCGTAATGGGACATCGCCCTCTCCGAGGGAAGCGCCTTGACGCTAGTCTTCGACTGGCACTTGCATATGGCCTTCGTAAGAGCCGTAAGCCCCGCGCCCTGCTTGGCAGCCTCAACGAGCTTTTCTATCTTGCCGCCGAGCTTTTCGGCCTCGCAGGATACCGCCACTTCCTTTATCTCAGCCTTGGCCTTTGCCGCAAGCTTCTCGGCGTTTTCGCGGCACTTGCACTCAGGCTTTTCAAGCGGCTTTTCCGCCATATTCGCATACATGTTGGTGCCGACAACCGCGCTGCGGCGCGTGTCGTAGCCCTTTTTGCGGAGGGCGAAGGTCGCGGCTATGCTGTCCTGCACAAAGCCCGCCTCGAGAGCCTTCACCATTCCGCCGAGCTCCTCGACCTTGGCGAATATCTCCCACGCCTTCTTTGCAACCTCCTGCGTGAGATTTTCCAAATAGAAAGAACCGCCCGCAGGATCTATAACGTCGAGCAGATTGCACTCCTCCTGCAATATTATCTGCTGGTTGCGGGAGATTCTCATGGAGAACTCGTCGGGCTTGCGAATTATCTCGTCGAAAGCGCCTACCGTCATGGAATCTACCGAGCCGAGCGCTCCGGAGAACGCCTCCGTGGCCGTGCGGAGCATGTTTACATAGGGGTCGTAAACCGTCTTGTTGAACTTCGCCGTGCGGACGTTCAAACGCATCTTGCGCGCCTCGTCGTCGCCGCCGAACTCGGAGATTATCCTGCTCCAGACAACGCGCGCCGCGCGCAGCTTTGCTATCTCCATAAAGAAGTTGGAGCCCAGAGACAGGCGGAACCTCACGGACTTTGCCGCCGTGTTAATGTCTATGCCCCTCTCGAGCATGGCCCTTATGTACTCGACCGCCGTCGCAAACGCAAACGCAAGCTCCTCCACGGCGCTCGCGCCGGCGTTGGAGTAGCACATGGCGTCCACGCCTATGGCTCCCATCTTCGGGAAGTTCTTGGCGTTGAAGTCGACCAAATCGGCCATCTCGTCGAAAGCACAGGAAAGGCTGCGGGCTATCTCGCCCTTGGCGGCCAAAACCGATATCGGGTCGAAATATATGCCGCCGGAAAGCTGCTTATCGCCCTTTGCCGCATACAGCATTGCCGCAACCCCGGCCGCAGCCGAACCCGTATGGATATTCACATCCACGCAGTCCGTGCAAACGTCTTTGAGCGCCTCCTGGAAATCCTTTGCCGTTGAGACAGAAAGCCTCCTGCCGCAGGCCTTGCCCGACGTGTCTGAAGCCGCGTCTATGCCGTTTGCCGCAGCGTCGTTTAAAACTATCTCCACACCGGTCTGCCCCTTTGAAAGAGCGTCGAGCAGAAGCTTGTTGAACTCTCCGGGCTCGCTTGCGGGTATCTCCTGCGATATGCCCCACGGCTGGGCGCGATACGATGCCGAAGACGTACCCCTCAGATAATCTCCGCTGCCGGGAAGCGAATCGGCCGCCTCGGGGAGATCCTCCCTGTTGTATATGGGCTTAAGAGTTATTCCCTCGGGTGTTTTCGTGTACATCTTCTTGTCGAACGGAGCGCCCTTGAGCAGCTTTTCCGCCGCGGCTTTCCATTCCTCGTAAGAAGACGCTTTGAACTCTTCAAACAATGGTTTGTTCTCTTTCATTATTGCTGTTTTTCGGTTAAAAATGCATTCGGACAAAAAGCCAAAATCCGCCGCACACCATATGTGAGCGAATATCTTTGGTCTTGTCGAAAAAAGCCTCTGGATTCTTATAACAGTTTAAACGCAAAATTTTGTCAATTCTTTTTAGCCGATTGAGCCTTCTCGCAAGGTAGAAATTAAAAAACCTCCACACGCAAAATTTGCCCTCTGTTCCCATCAAAAAATTTGCATGGCAAAAAATTTAGCCTTCAAAACACAAAAAATTCCAACAAAAACTCTAAAATCTAAAAAAACGCTATGTTTTTAACGGGCACCTTAAAGCAGCATTATAACACGGCACCGCGCGCCAAAGATAAACGATAAAACATTTGACTAAAAAGATGAAATCCACCTCTAAAACACGCCCCAAAAAGCATTAGCCTGCCGGATAAATAAAAAATCCATCGAGAGAAAAAAAGGCCCGGCGGATCTACCCGCCGAGCCTCAAATTACCTGTTTTAATCAGAACAGACTACATCATGCCGCCCATTCCGCCCATGCCGTCGCCCATTGCGGGAGCGGCCGGTTTTTCCTCGGGCTTGTCGGCTATCATGCACTCTGTCGTAAGCAGCAATCCCGCGACGCTTGCGGCATTCTGGAGGGCGCTGCGCGTGACCTTGGTGGGGTCGACCACGCCGGCCTTGATGAGATCCTCAAACTTGCCGGTGGCAACGTTGTAGCCCATGGAACCCTTGCTCTTGAGCACCTCTTTTACAACGAGCGCGCCTTCCTCGCCGGCGTTCTGGCAGAGTTGGCGCAGAGGAGCCTCTATGGCCCTGCGGACTATCTGGGCGCCGACAGCCTCGTCGCCGGAAAGTTCCGCCTGGAGCTTGTCTATGGCATTTGCCGTGCGCAGCAAAGCAACAGAACCGCCCGCGCTGATGCCTTCCTCTACAGCAGCCCTTGTGGCGTGCAGAGCGTCGTCAACGCGCATCTTTTTCTCTTTCATCTCCGGCTCGGTCGTAGCGCCTACGTTGATTACCGCCACGCCGCCTGCGAGCTTAGCCAAGCGCTCCTGGAGCTTCTCGCGGTCGTAGTCGGAGGTGGTCTCCTCTATGGCCCTGCGCAGCTGCTTTACGCGCGCCTGAATGTCCGCAGTCTTGCCCGCGCCCTCGACGATGGTCGTATTCTCCTTGGAAATGGTGATCCTCTTTGCCTTGCCCAAATCCGCAAGCTGGAGGTTCTCAAGCTTGATGCCCAAGTCTTCCGTGATGCACCTGCCGTTTGTGAGGATTGCGATATCCTCGAGCATGGCCTTCCTGCGGTCGCCGAAGCCGGGCGCCTTGACCGCGCAAACGGGCAGAGAGCCGCGCAACCTGTTGACGACCAAAGCCGCGAGAGCCTCTCCCTCTACGTCCTCCGCAATGATGAGGAAGGGCTTGCCGGACTTCGCCACAGCCTGCAATATGGGCAGGAGCTCTGAGAGGTTGGATATCTTCTTCTCGTGGATGAGAATGTACGCGTCCTCGAATACGCACTCCATCGTGTCGGTATTCGTCACAAAGTAGGGGGACAGATAGCCCTTGTCGAACTGCATGCCCTCGACGACATCGAGAGTGGTGTTGATGCTCTTGGCCTCCTCAACGGTTATTGTACCGTCCTTGCCGACCTTGTCCATCGCATCGGCGATTATGTTGCCGATTTCCTCGTCCCAGTTTGCCGAAACCGTGGCAACCTGGCGTATCTCCTCGCGGCCGCTGACCTTCTTGGAGTTCTTTGCAAGCTCCTTTACGGCAACCTCCACGGCCTTGTCTATGCCGCGCTTGAGGAATATCGGGTTGGAGCCCGCCGCCACGTTGCGCAGACCCTCGCGATAGATGGCCTCGCCCAAAACCGTGGCTGTCGTGGTACCGTCTCCGGCGTTGTCGGAAGTCTTGGAGGCAACCTCCTTGACCATCTGAGCGCCCATGTTCTCAAAGGGATCTGCCAGCTCTATTTCCTTGGCAACGGTCACGCCGTCATTGGTAACCAGCGGAGCGCCGAATTTCTTGTCTATGATGACATTCCTGCCCTTGGGGCCCAGAGTCGTCTTAACGGCCTTCGCCAAAATCTCGACGCCCGAGAGTATCTTCTTGCGCGCCGCTTCATCAAATACGAGTTGTTTTGCCATAATATTAAATTAACCTTTCTGCGTAAAATTTATTTCAGAACCGCAAGGATGTCGTCCTCGCGAAGGAGCATATAGGTGTCTTCGCCGAGCTTGACCTCCGTGCCGCCGTACTTCGAAATGAGAACGCGGTCTCCCACCTTCACCTCAAAATCGACCTTCTTGCCGTCAACGGTCTTCCCCGTGCCGACGGCCACAACTTCGGCCTCCTGCGACTTCTCCTTGGCGGTATCCGGAATTATGATTCCGCCCTTGATTTGTTCTTTCTCTTCTGCCTGCTTGACCAATACGCGGTCTCCCAGCGGTTGTAGTTTTATCTTTGCCATAATTATTTCTCTATTGTTGGAATTAAAAAACGTTTTTGCCCGTAAAAAAGGCTGCGGGCAACAAAAATCGTCGCCCGCTCCCCGTTTTGGGCGCTCCGGGGAATGGCCCTAAAGCGCTATTTCTTGTCCTTGTCGTCGTCGACAACCTCAAAGTCGGCATCCACCGGCTGGCCGGAAGCCTGACCCTCAGATGCCCCGGAAGCCTGCTGCTGCGCGCCCTGCCCCGCGTCCGCCGAAGCCCCGGCGTTTGCGGAACCCTGCTGCGCGGCGGCTATCTGGCTTGCGAAACTCTGGAACAAGTCCGTCAGTTTCTTTGTGGCAGCCTTGTAGTCGTCCTTGCCGCTCGTTGAAGCCTCGAGAACCTTCTTGGCATCGGCTATCTCGGCGTCGAGCTTGCCCTTGACGTCCGCGGGCAGCTTGTCTCCAAGCTCCTTGAGCTGCTTTTCTATCTGGTAGATGATGTTGTCCAGCTCGTTCTTGGCCTCTACACCCTCCTTCATGCGTGTATCCTCGGCCGCGTGGAGCTCGGCCTCCTTGCGGAGCCTCTCAACCTCGTCCTTGCTCAGCGTGCTGCTGCCGGTTATGGAAATCTTCTGCTCCTTGCCGGTGCCCTTGTCCTTGGCGCTGACATTCAATATGCCGTTTGCGTCTATGTCGAAGGTAACCTCAATTTGCGGAACTCCCCTCGGCGCGGGCGCTATGCCGTCGAGCCTGAAATTGCCTATCTGCTTGTTGCCGCTGACCATGGGCCTCTCGCCCTGGAATATCTTGATGTCAACCGCGGTCTGATTGTCCGCGTAAGTCGAGAATATCTGCGTGGCCTTTTTCGGAATCGTCGTGTTGCGCTCTATCATCGGGGTAGCAACGCCGCCGGCCGTCTCTATGGAAAGCGTCAGCGGAGTTACGTCGAGCAACAGCACATCGCGCACGTCGCCCTGCAAAACGCCGCCCTGAATGGCCGCGCCCATAGCGACAACCTCGTCGGGATTTACACCCTTGTTCGCCTCCTTGCCGGCAAGCTTGTTAGCCTCCTCGACAACCCTGGGCATACGCGTCATGCCGCCGACCAAGACCAACTCGTTTATGTCGCTCCTGGAAAGACCCGAATCCTTCAAGCACGCCTCAAACGGCGCGTCTGTGCGCTCGACGAGAGAATCCGTAAGCTGCTCGAGCTTCGCCCTCGTCAGCGTTACGTTCAAGTGCTTCGGGCCGGTTGCGTCGGCCGTTATAAACGGCAGGTTGATGTCCGTCTGCTGCGAGGTCGACAGAGCTATCTTCGCCTTCTCCGCCTCCTCCTTCAAACGCTGCAAGGCCATTGGATCGGCCCTCAAGTCTACGCCGTTTGCCTTCTTAAAGTCGTCAACCAGCCAGTTGATTACCACCTCGTCGAAATTGTCTCCGCCAAGGTGCGTGTCGCCGTTGGTCGCCTTAACCTCGAATACGCCGTCGCCTATCTCCAAGATGGAAATATCGTAGGTGCCGCCTCCCAAGTCGTAAACGGCTATGCGCTCGTCGTTCTTCTTGTCCAAACCGTAGGCCAAAGCCGCGGCAGTGGGCTCGTTTATTATGCGCATAACCTCAAGACCCGCTATAGTGCCGGCGTCCTTAGTCGCCTGCCTCTGCGCGTCGTTAAAATAAGCAGGAACAGTGATTACCGCCTTGGTAATCTTCTCGCCCAGATAGCTTTCCGCATCGGCCTTAAGCTGCTGGAGAACCATAGCGGAAATCTGCTCCGGAGTAAACCTCTCGGTCTTTCCGCCAACCTGGCACTCTATCATAGCCGCGCCATTGGGGCCTTCCACCACCTTATAGGGCAGAGTCTTAGCCTCTTGGGCAACCTCGGAGAATTTTCTACCTATAAGCCTCTTTGCAGAATAAATGGTGTTTCCCGGATTGGTCACAGCCTGACGCTTTGCCGCCTGGCCTACCAGCCTCTCGCCGGTCTTTGTGAAAGCCACCACAGACGGAGTTGTTCTTGCGCCTTCCCTATTGGGAATGACGGAGGCCTCGCCGCCTTCCATCACCGCCATGCAGGAATTTGTAGTACCTAAATCTATACCTAATATTTTCATGATACCTCCATTATCAGCATTTCATGTGCCAGCTTTAACTTTTTTTATATTTTATTTATTATCATGCAGTAAAGATATATAAACTCTCAAGCTCCCAAAGTTTTGAGAGACAAACCCCACTTCCAAGAGACATTTTGACACACACAAAATGTCCCACTTTGCCCTCTCAAACAATATGCCAGCCCATATACTATATTATAAAGATAATGTATGCCTCCACACCCCAAAAAAAGCAAAGGCTGTTTCCTAAAAGAAACAGCCTTGAGACTACATAATAATTTTACTCTTGGCAAACCGCCTTAAAACCAAGCATTAAGCCCTAAATGGAGGAAAACCTGCATCGGCATGCCCCCGCCCCTTCGAGCGGGCTGAAACCATAAGGCCACCCGGTATTTTCAGGACAATTAGAAATTGTCGCAAAGAAGCTCGAAGTACGCCTGCGGATGCGCGCATGCCGGGCAGAGTTTCGGAGCCTCCTTGCCGGTATGTATATACCCGCAGTTGCCGCACTTCCACTTAGTTTCGGAAACTTTCACGAATACCTCTCCGTTCTCGACATTCGCAAAAAGCTTGCGGTAGCGCTCCTCGTGGTGCTTTTCGACCTCGGCGATCTTCTCAAATACGACCGCTATCTCCGCAAAGCCTTCCTCCCTTGCAACTTTCGCAAACTCAGGATAAAGCTGCGACCATTCCTCGTTCTCGCCCGCAGCGGCCGCCTGGAGGTTTTCCGCCGTTGTGCCTATTTTCCCGGCGGGGAATGTCGCCGTGATCTCCACGTCTCCGCCCTCTAAAAACTTAAAGAAGCGCTTAGCATGCTCCTTCTCGTTGTCGGCAGTCTCGGTGAAGATGTTTGATATCTGGACAAAGCCCTCCTTCTTAGCAACGCTTGCAAAATAGGTGTAGCGGTTGCGCGCCTGCGATTCTCCCGCAAAGGCCTTAAGGAGGTTCTTTTCCGTTTGGGTATTTTTCAATGAGTTCATTTTTTATTATCCTTCCTTTTTATTGGTGAAAGCTTTTTTCTGCATGCCGGGCACAATCCCTTTAAAACTATGCGCCCGGCGTTTACGGAAAATCCGCTAAGTTTTTCTATCGACACAACGTCTATATTCACAAGCGCGCTGCCGACATCTTCTATCTGGCCGCAGTTTTCGCATATTATATGGAAATGGGGTTCCGTGTTGTGGTCGAACCTGTCGGCGTCTGAGGGAAGTTTCACTTTGGCGATGGTCCCGTTGTCGGCAAGCAGATTCAAGTTCCTGTAAACTGTGCCGAGGCTGATGTTCGGAAAGCGCTTCTTGACGTTGACGTAAACTACGTCCGCAGAAGGGTGCTTTACCTTCATGCTCCTAAGAAAATCGAGTATGGCCTCGCGCTGGCGTGAATAGTTCATTTTTTATTAAAAACAGTAATGGTTATTATTTTTAGAAGTCAAGCCTTTTCTCATTTTGCCGGTTGAAAAAAATACTTTCCAAAACCTGTGCGTGCATATTCCCATCTATTCAGGACAACTCCGGAATGCATAAAAATATTTTCTATAAATACAATCAAAAGTAAAAAATATGCTTTTAAATCAACTAAAAAAAAGCATAGAGTATATTGATATGATTATTCCAGATTCACTAAAAAAAATTTATATCTCATCCTTTATAAAAAAACAGCTTTCCGACATAATAGACGGAGATTTGAACTTTGATTTGGACACTAAGGAAAAATCCGCCAGTTTGGAGATAAAACTTATAGGAGAGGAAGACCCTATAGAGGTTTCCGTAGAAAAATACGAGATATTGTTCGACAAGAAATCCTACGAGGGAACATATTTTATCAAAGCAAAAAAATTATCCTGCTCGAAGGAATGGATGGAAGGCCTGCTAAACCGCTTTGTTAAGAACCAGAAGATTCCCATTCCAGAGGAATACGCCGTTTTCCTTTGATAGGGAAATCCTTTTCAAAGCTCTATTTCCACAATCCATTTTGCCCTCTTAGCGCCGCAACTTACGGCCGAATAAGAGGATGCGTTTTTGCGCAAATAAGAACGGCTTCAAGTTTCTAAACGGAAGTTATCCTCCGCCCTATTATCCCGCCCCTACCCTTATTTTAACAGGTTTTTCAAATATGCTGGAACCTTTTGCGCGGAGCTTTCTCGAAAATACCGTTCCGTATTGGGACAGAACAAACAAAGTGGAAAGATCCTTACCGCCAAAACATACCGCAAGAGCGGCCCCTCCGTCTGGAAGCGGCAATATGGCCTCGCTCCTGCCGTTGTAGTCGCATACTTGCACCCCGTAGGAGGTGGCCACATAGGTGTAGCCGGAAATGTCGCATGCAGCCGCCAGGCTTTGCGCGCAGTCGGCGTATTCTGGAATATGCAAGAAGAAGAACTCCTGCTTTAACGACGCTATTCCTTCGCGGGATATCCTATAGGAATATCCCCTGCGGGACAGATACTCAAATACGTAGAGCCAGTCGCCGTTTGCGGACAGCGCAACAGCGGCGGGAGAGCGCAAATTTGAGTCGACAAGCTTATCGTCTCCATCCGGGGAGATTCTCCACAACCCGTCGGAGCCGCAGACGAAAAATCCCCCCTCAAAAAGAGCCGCCGCCCCCGCGGCGTCCTTTGCCGCCAGTTTTTTTAATGTCTTCCCCTTCTGCCAATATGCATCCCCCCCCATTTTGACTATCTTTGTCCCGTCCTTTCCGAAAGAGAGGATACTATGAAAAGATGGGCCAAGCTCGGATACGCCATCTGAAAGAATCTTAACTTTCCGCGGGCCGAAAGACGCGTAAACCTCACCCGAAGAATCCGCCGCCAAATACGCCCCTTCCACCCGCTTAGGAGCAAAATCCGATTCGGAAAATCCACCTTTTGGTGCTTCAGACAACGAGGCGGCAACAGAGAATTTCTCCCCCGGAAGCAGGATTTTGCGCATGCAGCCGTTGCGAGATTCCTCGGAGGCCGCAATAGGCTTTGGATAGCCCTTCCATAAGAATCTCATCGCCTCGGGGACAGCTGCCTGCCGTGAATGCCGCTGTGCCTGCCATCTCCGAACTTGTAGTCGAATTCGTAACCGGCAAACTCCAAGGCGCGCACCATGGAATTGTTCGCGCTCCACCAGTCGCCAAAAGACGTCCACATATCGTTTTTGCCGCTCTGCAGGAATATTCTTATGGGCTTGGGCTCGGTCTTGTGTATGAGAGTCGGATATTCAAAAGAGCCGCGCAGCCCCGTGTAGGAGCCTATCGCGCTAAATACGCGCGGAAACTCGCCAGGCATATTCCATGCGGCGCTAAATGCCGCGGCCGCGCCGCTGCTCGAGCCGCATATCATTCTGTCCGAGCCTTTGTCGGAAAGTTTTATCGGGCGGCCGTCGGAGGCCTTCAGGGTTTGGACAAAGGGAAGTATCTCGTCGAGAATAAAACGCCCGTAGCGCGGCGAGGGAGTGTCGTAGGAATAGGTTCTGTTTGCGCGCCCGCCCTCTGCGTCCCTTACGCCCTCCGTTCTGGGAGGCGTTATACCCACCGCTATCATGGTTGGGATATCCCCGCTTTCCATCAGATTAGTGATGACTATATCCTCTAAAAAGCCTCCGCCGTCCTGCAAAATACACACGCACGCGGGGGCGCTGCCGCCGTACTTTGCGGGCACAAAAACATTCACCCTGCAGGAGGAGCCGGGGTATATTTTCGACCCAGAAAACTCAGCGCGCACCCATTCCCCGTAATCCCGGCTTGGAACTTTCAAGCTGTCCTGCGTGAGGGGAAATTTCTTCTCTTCTTCAGACTCGGCCATAAGCCCCCCGAAATGCAGCAACAACGCTACAATCGCCGCAAACTTCAACAAGTGGCAAAACATCCAAAAATCTCCCCCCACCACCTAATAAAGACGGGAAAAAGCGCAAAATTACTTTGCGCCTTGAGCCTTGTCTTTTTGTGCGTTTGCGGAGGAATCCGCATTGGACGCCGCGGGCTGCTGCGGCTTTTCAACCTTGATGTGCGCGAACGGATTAGCCTCCGCCTCGGCCTTGCGCTTGCGCTCCTCGCGAAGCTTTGAAAGCACGTCCGGATATTTCTCCGGAGGAAATTCTGAAAGGCACCAATAGACCTGGTTTGCGATAGTCCCCTCGTTGAGATTGCTCGACGTAAGCTCCTGCGGGCCGAAGCCGCGCCATACCCAGTCATCCCTATTGGGGAAATATATCTGTATTTCAAGCATGCAGTACGCGCCAAAATTGTCCTGCCCTATGGAAAGTGTCCTTGAAGTAAACAAGTTAGACGGCTCCCTTTCCGAACGCAATACAGTGTTCCACTGCGGGCGTATTATCATCTGCGCGCTCTGCCTGTCGGCCGCGGGGACATAGCCTTCCGCCTTCAGCTTCTCGGAGATTTTTGCCACCACCACGGCGTCCAAAGGCTCGCGGGAGCCGACGGAATAAAATACGCTGTCAGCGCCCGTAGGCTGGTCGACATAAAACGTTTTTATGTCCGCAAAGCTGATTCCCTCCTTCATCTCCTGAGTGGAGGAACACGCGCACAGAACAACGAGCGCAACCGATGCAAAAAATGCGTAAAAGATATTTTTCATGAAGGCATTATCGCCCATATTGCGTCCCCATTCAACAATAATCGTTCGGGGGAAAGGCAATATTGTTTGACACGCGCCGTCTTGGAACCAACATTGTCCGGTTTGTCTTTCGGGGTGAAATCCGAAAAAATTTTTCAATTCAAAAAAACGGCGGAAAGAAATATGGCAAAGAATATAATAGTGCGCGCCAGCCTATCGGTTAAGGAGGAGTTTGTCGACGAGTTCATAAGGACGCTGACTGCGGTTGCTGAAGCCTCCAGGCAAGAGGATGGATGCCTGGAATACGATTTTCTCAGGGACGCCAACCGCCCAAACACATTCATGTTCTTCGAGCTGTACAAGGATTTCGACGCCTACCAAACGCACAGGCAAATGCCCTACATGCTACAGATGCGCCCCAAGAGGGACGCAATGGTAGAAAAGTACCTCGGGGTAAGGGTCTTCGAGGCGCAGGAGAAAGACGCCTAACAAGACGCCAAAGAAGAAAACTATTTTTTGTGATATGAATATTTCTGCTAAACTTGGTGACGAAGCCGCCGCGCGCATGAATGAGGCTCTTAAGCTCGCCGACAGGCTCGGCGACGGCGAGCTTTTGCATAGGGCCGACGAGCTTAGGAAAAAGGCTTTCGGCAACAGATTTGAAACCTGCTCGATAATGAACGCCCGCTCGGGAAGATGCCCCGAGAACTGCAAGTGGTGCGCGCAGTCTGCTCACAACAATACGAAAGCGAAGATTTATCCGCTCGTTTCGGCGCAGGAGGCGCTCGAGTTTGCAAAAGTTTTCGACAAGGCCGGGGTTAAGAGGTTTTCCATCGTCACAAGCGGCCGCGCCGTGGCCGGGGAAGATCTGGAAAAGACGGCGGAAATTTTCAGGCTTCTTAAGGCAAATTTAAAAATAGGCCTGTGCGGGTCTTTGGGGCTGCTCGGCAAGGAGGCCCTGCAAACCCTCAAGGACGCCGGCATGACGCGCTACCACTGCAATCTTGAAACCGCGCCGTCTAACTTCGCAAATCTTTGCACCACCCACACTATGGAGGACAAGCTGCGCACCATAGCCTGGGCTAAGGACATAGGCCTGCAGATATGCTCAGGCGGCATAATAGGCATGGGCGAGACATTCGAGCAGCGCGCGGAGCTTGCGGCAAAGCTCTGGGAAATAGGGGCCGTTTCCATACCGGTAAATATTCTAATGCCCATAGAGGGCACGCCACTTTACAACACTGCGCCTCTTTCGGACGAAGAAATTCTCAGGAGCTTTGCTATCTTCAGGATAATAAACCCCACTGCGCAGATAAGGTTCGCGGGGGGAAGGCTGAGGATAAAGCACCTACAGCAGCAGGCTTTAAAAAGCGGCGTAAGCGCGGCTCTCGTCGGGGACATGCTGACCACATCCGGGGCGAGCATGAAGGAAGATTTTGAAATGCTCTCGAGGCTCGGGTATGAATATTGAAAGCCTTTTGCAGTTCGACAGGGAGCATCTCTGGCATCCGTACACGTCAATGACGCGCCCGCTGAAGACCTATGCGGTGGAATCGGCAAAAGGCGCGCTGATAAAACTTGCCGACGGAAGGAAGCTTGTGGACGGAATGTCGTCGTGGTGGGCGGCGGCCTACGGGTACAACAATCCGCGCCTCAACGCAGCAGCTAAGGCGCAGTTGGAGAAGATGAGCCACGTGATGTTTGGCGGGCTTACCCACGAAGGCGCAGTGGAGCTTGGCAGGGAGCTTTTGAAGATAGCCCCAGCCGGGTTGGATAAAATTTTCTACTGCGATTCCGGCTCCGTGTCGGTGGAGGTTGCCATGAAGATGGCTCTGCAATATTGGCACGCGAAGGGAAAGAGCAAAAAGAGGAGCTTTGCCACCATAAGGGGCGGATACCACGGAGACACCTGGCATGCGATGAGCGTTTGCGACCCCGTCACGGGGATGCACAACATATTTTCGGGGGCTCTTTCAATCCAGTATTTTGCCGACAGGCCGCGCACGCGTTTCGGGGAGAGTTTCGACGAGGCGGACTTCGACTCTCTCAAAGGCATTATAGAGAAAAATGCCGACGTTCTCGCCGCGCTTATACTCGAACCCGTCGTGCAGGGGGCCGGCGGAATGTGGTTTTACTCCCCGGAATTTCTCAAGCAGGCTGCGGCGCTTTGCAGGGAAAAAGGAGTGCTTTTAATAGCCGACGAGATAGCCACAGGCTTCATGAGAACCGGCAAGATGTTCGCCTGCGAATGGGCGGGTGTTTCCCCCGACATAATGTGCATAGGCAAGGCGATTACGGGCGGATACATGAGTTTTGCCGCAACCCTTGCAAGCTCCGAGGTGGCGCTGGGCATATCTGGGGGGATACCTTCGGAGTTCATGCACGGGCCCACGTTCATGGCAAATCCGCTTGCGTGCGCGGTGGCGCGGGAGGCGGTAAAAATGGCATGCGAACCCGGGACCGCGGCGAACGTATCACGCATAGAAAACCATTTAAGGAGGGTTCTTCCTAAGGCGCTCTCCTACGGCGGGGTGGCCGACGTGCGCACCCTCGGGGCCATAGGAGTTATAGAGACAAAAAAGCCTGTCGATATGCAGACGGTCCAGCAGGCTTTTGTCGACAGGGGCGTATGGGTCAGGCCCTTCGGGAGGCTTGTTTATGCTATGCCCCCCTACATAATAGAGGACGCGCAGCTGGAGAAACTCACTTCCGCGATGTTATGCGTTGCAAAGAATCTGTAGGAGGGGCGTTATGGAGAAAATTTTGGAACAGCTTAAGAAAGAAGGGCTTTTCCGCGCGCTGACACCTTGCAGGAACCGCGGCAAATACCTGATTGCGCCGGACGGGGCCGAATACCTGAATTTCTCCTCCAACGACTATCTCGGCTTGTCGGCCATGCCCGAGTTGCAGGAGGAGTTTTTAGAGCTAATCTGCGGAAGCAAAGACAAAAGCTTTCTTTTCGGCTCAACATCAAGCAGGCTGATTACGGGAAATTTCCCGGAGTTTGAAGCTTTTGAAAGCGACATATCCTCAGCATACGGGGGCCGAGCCGCCCTGGTGTTCAACAGCGGATACCACGCAAATACAGGCATACTTCCCGCCCTCGCGGAAGCCGAAGACCTCATTTTGGCGGACAAGCTCGTCCACGCAAGCATCATAGACGCCTTGAGGCTCTCAAAATGCAAATTCATGCGCTTTGCCCACAACGACTGCGGCCATCTCGAAAAGCTCATCAAGGCCAACCGCGACAAATACAGGAGAATTTTCATAGCCACAGAGTCCGTATTCAGCATGGACGGAGATTTCGCAAATCTGCGGGAGCTGGTGGAAATAAAGGAGCGCTACGGCGCGTTTTTATATGTCGACGAGGCGCATGCCGTTGGCGTCTTCGGGGATACGGGCCTCGGGCTGGTCGAGGAGCTTTCTTTGACGGATAAGATAGACCTTATCATGTGCACTCTCGGCAAGGCGCTTGCGGGGGAAGGCGCATATGCGGTATGTTCAAAGGAGGTGCGCGACATGCTGATAAATTTCTCGCGCAGCCTGATATTCACAACGGCAATGCCGCCTGTAAACGTGATGTGGGATAACTTTGCATTCGGGAAAATGCGCGGGTTTTCCGGCAGGCGAAAAGCGCTTGCCGAGAATATGGCGCGCCTGAGGGGAGAGATTCCCGAACTTGGCGGGCAGAGCCAAATAGCGCCGCTTGTGATAGGTTCCAATGCAGAGACTCTCGCCTTTTCCGATGAGCTTAAGAGGCTCGGTATATGGGGAAGCCCCATACGCCACCCGACGGTTCCCTCGGGCACGGCGCGGGTAAGGTTTTCAGTGTGCGCCTCCCACGATGTGCGCGATGTCAAAAAACTCGCCGAGGCAATACTTAATGCGGCCGAACGCCTCGGAATAAAATTTGCGGAGGAGGGCCAGCGGTGAAATCCGTCTGGATAAGGAGAAGCGGCGCAAAGAGGATAGTAGTGCTCTTCGGCGGCTGGGGGTTCGACGAAAGATGCCTGAATCCGGACGCGTTTAAAAATGCGGACCTGCTGTTCTTTTACGACTACCGCACTCTCGACCTGCCCGCCCTGCCCGATTTCGGCTCCTACGAAAGGGTCTATCTTGCAGCATGGTCTTTCGGCGTATGGGTGGCAAACCTGTTCTTCGACAGATTCCCCAAAAGAAAGATATCCGTGGCGATAAACGGATCGTGGGATCCGGTGTCGGACGCCCGCGGCATACCAGAGAAGATTTTCCGCGCCACGCTGCAAACCTACGACGAGCAGGCCAAGGAAAAATTTCTCGCAAGGATATTCGGCTCCTATCCGCGCTTTGGCGAACTGAAGAAATACGCCCCGGAAGCACCTGCGCGGGAGCAGAGGCAGGAGCTTGCCGCATTGGCGGAACACTTTAAAAAATACCCCCAAACGCCGCGCGACTGGACAAGGGCGATAGCCTCCCCATCTGACAAAATTTTCCCGATAAAATCCATGCTTTGCGCGTGGGGGGAAAAGCTCGAGAAGTCCGGGAGCGCGCACTATCCGGAGGAGATGTTCCTCTTAGACTTCTTCAAAAACGCCGACGAAATTTTCAGGCTGCGCGACTCATTCAAAAAGAGCTCTTCCAGCTACGTAAAAAACGCAGTAGTCCAAGAGCAGACAGCCGAAAAGCTCGCGGGCCTGGCGCTTGAATACGCTGGCTCTGCCGCAAAAGACATACTCGAACTCGGTTGCGGAACCGGCTTTTTGACGCACCTGATGCTCGATAAATTTCCATCGGCGAAGATAAGCGCAATAGACATCTGCGAGAACTTGGGAGAATGCCTATCGGATAAACCGCAGAGGGTCTCTTTCATTCTCTCAGACGCGCGCTCTGCGGAATTTCCCAAGGGGGTGGACATGGTGGCTTCTGCGTCCTTTCTGCAGTGGATACCGGACAGGGCCCCCCTATTTTTCAAATGCGAAAGGGCACTAAAGAGCGGCGGTATTTTGGCCCTTTCAACTTTCGGGCCTAAAAACCTAAGCGAGATAAGGGAGCTTTGCGGAAGCGGGCTTGAGTATCCCGCATTGGAGGAGCTAAGCTCGGAGATTCGGAAGGCGGGCCTTGAGCTTTTGTTCTCCAAGGACGAAACGCGCATGCTTGAATTTGCGTCGGTATCCGACGTATTAAGGCACCTGAAGCTGACGGGCGTAAACGGAGCCCACAGGCGTTTCTGGACGCCTGGAACTTTTGAGAAATTCAAAATGGAATACGAGGGGAAATTCCCGCTCGACAACGGGGTTTCCCTGACATACAACCCCATTTATATCATAGCGAGGAAAGGCTGACAATGGCTGTTTATTTCATCTCCGGAACCGACACCGATGTGGGCAAATCCGTTGCCACAGGCTGGCTGGCGAGGCGCGCGCTTGAAAACGGCGCAAAGATAACTACGCAGAAACTCGTGCAGACCGGCTGCGAAGGAATATCTGAGGACATACTCACGCACCGGCGCATAATGGGAATTGCCCCCGACAAGTTCGACAAGGACTTCACCACATGCCCGTGCGTGTACACCTACCCTTGCTCTCCCCACCTTGCGGCGCTGAAGGACGGCAAGCCCATAGACTTTGCAAAGATTCTGCGCTGCACCAAAAAGTTGGAGAAACATTTTGACACTGTTCTGCTCGAGGGAGCGGGCGGGCTTATGGTTCCGCTGACGGAGGATTTTCTTACGATAGACTATGTGGCCGCGGAGGGATACCCGCTGATACTTGTAGTCTCGGGCAAGCTCGGCGGTATAAACCATGCTCTGCTTTCTTTGGACGCCTGCAAAAGAAGGGGAATGGAAGTCGCGCAAGTAGTATTCAACGAGCACGGCTCCACCGACAAGTTCATATCGGAAGACGCGAAAAAAATAATATCTGCGCGCCTTAAAAAACTATACCCCGACGCGCTTTTTGAGGTTATGCCCGAGCTTAAGCTTTAGCGGAGGCGCAAAGTGTCAAGCAGCGCGGCGGGCGCGCGCGCAAACGGGGAACCTCCCACCCGCTGCGGCGCGCTTTCCGCGATGAAAACTCCCAGCATAATTCGCGCGCAAAAAAATTATTTTATAATTTCCGTATTGAAGGGGGCCGCAGGCAGGCCGTCCTTATTGAAAAGGCAGGCGTTGTCGCGCGTGGCGGCGTTAAACAGATAGCGCGCGGCGGTGATTTTCCCGCGGGAGGCGGGCGAAGATTTCGGGGAAAGTATGACGCTGTCGCCCGATATGCGGGCGTCGGCCTCAACCCACTCGGAGCCGACTTTAACCTCAAACCCGCGCGGAGAGCCTCTCATCTCCAGCCCGCGCCCGCCTGTTTTCATCTTCACAATGGCGGAACCGTTTTTGAAGGAGACAGACTCGTAAAACGGGCTGAGAGAATAGGTGCCTGAAACCTTGTAAACCCTGTCCAAAGCCGCAAGGGCGCACCTCTTGCCGACGGGCTCCTTGTCCGTAGGATGAATGTCCGAGTCGTTCCCCGTATCGGCGCTAACGACCATGAAACACCCAGGCACTTTCCTGAACACCATCTCCTGCTTAAGCCTTGCGATATCCCAAGTTTTAACCTTTCCGTAGCTGGGAAGCTGCACGAACACAAACGGCATTTTCGGATTCTTCCAAAGAGTCCTGTATATGTCTATGAAGCCTTCAAACTGCTCGGAGAGCGTCTCGAGGCTGACTCCGTAGGCGTCGGCTTCCGCCTCGTACCACAATACACCCTTAATGGCATATCCTACCGCGGGGTTTATGCGCGTGTTAAAAAGCGCCTGGGGGCTCCTGTGCCCTTCGGGGAATTGCGCCTTCAAAACGCGCAGCGGCCCGCCGTATTTCTCCGTGCGCGGCGCTTTTGGCTTTTTTCCGCCGCCACTCTTGTAAGCGGCAAGGGCTTCCTCGTACTTTTTATTGAGCTTTTCGGCCTTCTGCTTTTCGGCAGCCAAATCGAACTTGGAAATTCTGTCGGCATGGTCGGCGAGTATGGAATTGAAGTTTTCGCGCTTCTTCATATCCGCCATAGGCAGCCAGGTGCGCATGGGAGCGCTTCCCACAGCCGTGGATATTATTCCCACGGGAATTTTCAACTCCTGCAAAAGCCCCTCGCCGAAGAAAAATGCAACCGCGTTGAAACCTCCGACAACTTCCGGAGTGCAGACAACCCATTTTGAACCTTCGACAAAGTCTTCAAGAGGATAATCCGAAAGAGTTGGAGAACCCTGCGAGAAATAGCGAAGCAGCGGATAATCCGCGCGTTTTTTGGCGTCTTCAAATGTGGACACCCCCTTGAGGGAAAACTGCATATTCGACTGCCCACCCGTCAGCCAGACTTCGCCGACGAGGGCGCCTTTCGCAGTTTTAGACTCTTTGCCGTCTTCGGAAAAGACCATATCAGAAGGGTTTGAATTGGCCTCAAAGGGCCCTATAAAAAGCGCCCACGAGCCGTCTGCATCGGCTTTGGCTTTAGACTCTTTTCCCAAGAACTTTACCGACACCTCCGAATTGGGAGCGGCCTTCCCCCATACTTTCACTGGCACGCCGCGCTGAAGAACCATATTGTCGGAAAACAATTTATTCGGAGTTATTTCAGCGCAAAGAGTTGAGACAAAAACCGCCGATAGGGCCGTCAAAAAAAGTTTATTAACAAAAAATCTATACATGAAAAAATTTTTATGTCTGAGGGAAAATTTTTCAAATAATTTCGCCGTTCCCGGAGCCCAAGAGGGAAAAAAATAGGCGTTTTTTCATAAGATACTCATAATTATATAAATATTTTTTTAAGAAAAATGAAAAATTTTTCAAAAAGTGGCAAACTTTACTTGACAATGGGTGAAAGTGGGTGATTATGGGTATTAGTGGCAAATAAAGGGTGAGTTGTGGCAGACATATCGACAGACGGAGTTTTCTACGTCGGGGAGTTTGAAAAACCCCTCGACGACAAGAGGCGCCTGACCGTGCCGTCTAAATGGCGGTTCAAGGGGGACGACTCCGACGTCGCATATCTGGCCATACCAAACATCAACGGATCCATTTCCGTCTATCCGCCCTCCATGATAACGAAGCTCATGGAGACG
The DNA here is from genome assembly GCA_944389315.1 of uncultured Opitutales bacterium. Lineage (GTDB taxonomy): Bacteria > Verrucomicrobiota > Verrucomicrobiia > Opitutales > Intestinicryptomonadaceae > CALXQW01. The sequence continues at coordinate 9,995 of CALXLX010000045.1, read as the reverse complement.
GTTTCAAAGGTGGGCATGTCAAATCCGTCGGCGCAGAGGCAGATACTCAAACTATTCGGGAGCGGTGACCGTTTCGGTTGCGACAAGCAGGGAAGGATAATTCTCTCCGAGAGGCTGATGAAGCATGCCGGCATAGAGAAGGACACCGTTGCCGCCGGAGCGCTGACGCACTTTCAGATTTGGAATCCGAAGCGCTACAAGAAATACCTGGAGGAGGCCGACGAGTCTCCCGAGAACATTTTGGAAAAACTAGGACTTTAACAGCGAGGAAATTTACATGGGGACAAACTGTCTGATATTCGACGGGCCGGCGGAAACCGAAGAGTTGCTGTCGTATTTTACCACGCCCGGGGAACGCAGGGAGGATATTTCATTCAAAGAAGAACCGAAGGACAAAGAAAAATCAACAGCCGGTCGTCCGGCGGAAAACAATGGCGGAAAGCGTCCGTGAAAGTCTGAACAAGGGCCACATACCCGTTTTGCTGTGGGAGACGGTTTCGCTGCTCTCACCCGCCGACGGACGCATATATCTTGATTGTACCTTCGGAGCCGGAGGGCACTCCAGGGCGATTCTTCAAAGCGCGAACTGCCGCGTTGAAGCGCTCGACAGGGATCCCGACGCCGCGGTGCGCGCAAAGGAATTCAAAAAGGAGTTCGGCGCGCGCTTTTCGTTCTTTGAAAGAAACTTTTCGCAACTGGACAAACAAAGCACAAACGGGTACGCCGGAGTCTTGATGGACCTCGGCGTATCTTCCTTTCAACTCGACGAGGGCGCAAGGGGTTTTTCCATTCTAAGGCCCGGTCCGCTGGACATGCGGATGAATCCGTCCGAGGGGGTCTCGGCAAAGGAGCTGGTGGAAAGCCTCGACGAGGATGCCCTTGCCCGGATACTCCGCGACTACGGCGAGGAGCCCCGCTTCAGGAAGATAGCAAAAGCCCTCAAGGAGGCTTCTTTGGGAGGCTGCCTGAACAGCACGGAAGACCTTGCCGAAGTTGTTTCGCGCACGGTGGGAAACGCCTCGAGGGGCATGAAGATACACCCCGCGACAAGGACGTTTCAGGCTCTTCGCATAGCCGTAAACGACGAGCTCGGCGAGATAGAAAAAGCTTTGCCCAAAGCCTTTGACAAGCTTGCCGGCGGGGGCGTGCTCGCGGTGATAAGCTTCCATTCGCTCGAGGACAGAATTGTAAAAAGATTTTTTAAGAAGATGGCCGGGCGGCCCGTGGACTCGCACGACAGAAGTTTCGTGCAGGACAGGGAGAAGCTCGCCGAAATTTTAACCAACAAGCCCGTCGTAGCCGGCGAGGAGGAAATCGCACAAAATCCAAGAAGCCGCAGCGCAAAGCTGCGGGCCATAAGAAAGCTCTAAGATGAAAATCAGAAACCGACAGATAGCGGTTCTTTTCGGACTGCTCGCAACCCTGGCCCTCTCCATAGGGCTGGGAGGGTTCTCGTTGGCCATGCTCAGGCAGCAGAAGGCCGACATCGCCTCTCGCATAAAGAGCTGCGAGGTGCAGATAGAAAACATCAGAAGGCTAAACGAGAATCTCAACGCGCAGATAGCCGCGGCGCAGAATCCGCAGGCATTGCGCGCAATGGCTAAGACCGCGCTCGCGCAGCCGGAGTTCGGGGCGGTCGTATGGGCGTACGAGAAGTTCGACAACGCCGTAGTCGAGCGCCCGCGCGACGAAAAAGTCTTGATATCCTTCAAATCCGACAGACTCGCAAACCGGAACATAAGGTAGGCCATGAAACGCAGGACAAGAAAATCGGCATCGTACGCAGCGTTTATCTCAAGGGGAAGGTTTCTCTTTGTCGCCGCCGTGCTGTGTACGGTTTTCGCGGCGGTATTCTGCCGCCTGTACGTTCTGCACATAGTCAAGGAGAAGTGGAGCGAGCAGATAATATCCAAGGCGCGCAACCGTTTCGACAAGATAGACGCAAGAAGGGGCGATATAGTCGATTCCCGGGGCAATCTGCTGGCAACGAGCAGGCCGGTTATAGAGCTGGGCGTAGACCCTGAGAGAATGGAGAACACGCCCGAGGAACGCGAGGCTTTGCAGAAGCTCGCCGCCATAATAGAGATGCCCTACCCCGAGCTTCTCAAAAAATGCGAGAGCGAGACGCTCGTTTACGAGGACGAGGACGGCACGCAGATGCGCAAGGTCCGCTGGCGCAAGATAGCCGAAAATATCGACGACCCCACCTACGAGAGAATACGCGGGCTTAAGATAAAGGCAATTTACGGGAACAGAAAGTACGTCAGGGTCTACCCTGCAGGGGCGCTGACATCGCACGCGGTGGGTTTCGTCAACAAGGAGTTTGTCGCTCAGATGGGAGCCGAGAAAAAGTGCGACTATTACCTCCGCGGACAGGACGGCTGGCGCGAGACCGAAAGGGACGGGCGCAGGCGCGAGGCCGCGCAGTTCAGGACGCGCGAAGTCGAGCCCAAGGACGGCATGAATGTAGAGATGACCATCGACATAATTATCCAGGAGATGGCCCAGAGGGAGCTTAAGGACATCGTGGAAAAGTACGATCCCGACAGCGCCACAATAATAGTGGGCGAGCCCTCCACCGGATACCTTCTTGCGATGGCAAGCTACCCGAATTTCGACCCCAACAACTACAACAAATATCCGCAGGACGCCCTGCGCAACAGGGCAATTTGCGACCAGTTTGAGCCCGGCTCCACGTTCAAGTGCGTGCCCGTGGCCGCGGCGCTGAACGAGTCCATCGTCGGCGAGAACGACTCCTTCGACTGCAAGAGCTCGAGCATATCCTACAAGGGGAGGATACTGAGGCTGCCCAAGGACTCACACCCCCACGACCATCTGACCGTGCGCGAGATAACCCAGAAAAGCTCGAACAGGGGAGTCGCCCAGCTCGCAGTCCTCATGGGGGAGAACATGCTTTATAAATACGCCCGCGCCTTCGGGTACGGCAGCAAGACGGGCATAGGCCTTGCCGGCGAGATAAACGGAACCCTGCACGAGGTGAAGGACTGGGACGGCCTCACCATAACGAGGCTTCCCATGGGGCACGCCGTTGCCGCAACGCCCATACAGGGCCACTGCGCAATGAGAACAATAGCCAACCAGGGAATTTACATGCGCCGCCGAATTAAAAAAAGGGTCTACGACGCGGAAAGCTCTATAAACTTTCCGCCCGTGGCCGAAAGGCGCGTGATTTCGACAAAGACGGCCACCCTGCTTGGCGACATACTCTGCGACGTAGTCGGCGAGGGGGGCACGGCCAGGCGCGCGGAAATACCCGGATACAGGGTTGCCGGCAAGACGGGCACCTCGCAGAAAATCATAAACGGCCGCTACAGCAACACGAAGCACGTAGGGTCTATGACGGGATTCTTCCCGGCGCAGCGGCCGCGCGTGGTCATAACGGTGGTGGTGGACAACCCCAAGATGAAGGGCATAGGCTACGGCGGCGTGGTTGCAGCTCCGGTATTTTCAAGGATAGGCGCCCAGGTGGCGAACTATTTGGGAATTCAAACAGACGGCGATTTTGAAAAGATGATCGCATGGAGACAGTCCAGATAAAATGATAAGCTTGGAACAATTTGCATCTTTGGTGTGCCTCGGCGGGATGGGAAATCCTTTCGGGAGAATGGCATTTTCAAATTCTAACGGAGGCGCGCCCAAACGCACGGTGGATTTCATCGCGCAGGCCATACAGTGCAGGAAGGTGGCGGGAGACACTTCCGCAGAGATAAAAATGCTCATGAACGACAGCCGAAGGGTGTCGGCGGGGGCGGTGTTTTTTGCGGTAAACGGCAGCAATACCGACGGCAACATATACGTCGAGGAGGCCGTTCACAGGGGGGCTGTGGCTATAGTTTCGGAGAGGCCCGCGCCCGAGAAATATTTTCCCGCCGCATGGCTGGAGGTTGACGACATCGCACTTGCCATGTCGCGCGCGGCCAAGAAATACTACGACAAGCCCGACGAGGCCATGCGCGTCTACGCAGTGACTGGCACTAACGGCAAGACCAGCGTGACTTGGCTGATACAGCATATGCTTACCCATCTTTCCGAGAAATGCGGCCTGATGGGAACCATTCATTACGACTTGGGCGGCCGCTGCCTTCCCGCCGGCAGGACAACCCCCGAGAGCCTCGCCGTCTACGCCATGCTAAACCAGATGCGCTACGCGGGCTGCAAAAGCGTGGCCATGGAGGTAAGCTCGCACGCGATATGCCAAAAGCGCGTCGGCGGGCTGGACATGGACTGCGCCTGCTTTTTGAATTTGACGCAGGACCACATAGACTACCACAAGAGCATGGAGAACTACTTTGAGGCCAAGGCTTCGCTCTTCACCGGGGCAACCGGATCAAAGCCGAAGGTAGCCGTGCTGAATTTCGACGATCCCCACGGGGTTGAAATATCCCGCAGGATAGAGGGAAGCGTGCCCGTGGTAAGCTTTGCGATAGACGACAAAAACGCCACCATACGGGCGGAGGATTTGAAGCTTGATTCAACCTCCTCCACATTCACCCTCGTATGGCCGGAAGGAAGAATAAAGGTTTTCTCGAGGCTGCCGGGGCACTACAATGTCTCCAACATTCTCGCGGCGCTTGCATGCCTCTATTCGCAGGGGATGGACATAGCCTCCGCGGCCGCCTCCCTGAGGGATTTCAAGGGCGTGCCCGGCCGCATGGAAAAGGTGTCGGGGAACGCGAAGTTCGACATATTCGTCGACTACGCGCATACGGACGACGCCCTCAGGAACGGCCTTTCAATGCTTAGGAAAATCGCCAAGGGCAGGCTGCTTGTAGTCTTCGGCTGCGGCGGACGGCGAGACAGGACAAAACGCCCCAAGATGGTGCAGGCCGTGCAGGAGTTTGCCGACATCGCCTGGGCCACGTCCGACAATCCGCGCGGGGAAAACATAAACCAGATTTTCGACGACATGCGCAAGGGGATAACCGCCCCGGACAAAATCGCGTTTGTAGAGGACAGGCGCCGTGCGATAAATCTTGCAATAGAGGCCGCTTCCGAGGGAGACTGCATACTCATAGCCGGGAAGGGGCACGAGGCCTTCCAGGAATTGGGCGAGACTATAATCCCCTTTGACGACAAACGCGTGGCCGAGGAGCTTCTCTCGCTCAAGGGTCTCGTTTAACCCACCGCACCAAAATAGAAAATCCACAAAGAAAAAATTATGCCACTTTTTAAAATAGACGACCTCAAACTTTGGACGGGCGGAGAATGGTTCGGCCTCGCGGACAAGAAGCCGGAGATCAGGGCCTTTTCCGTGGACTCGCGCAACATGCCGCCCTCCGCGGCTTTCGTCGCCCTTAAAGCCAAGCGCGACGGGCACGACTTCATAGAAGACGCCGTAAAGAACGGCGCAAAGGCGGTAATAGCCGAAAGACAGGTGGAAAACTGCCCGGTTCCGGTGCTCGTGGTTAAGGATACTCTCAAAGCGCTTCAGACGGTTGCAAAATTCCACAGGCTGCGCTTCGACTCACCCGTAGTGGGAATAACCGGCTCTTGCGGAAAGACGTCCACAAAGGAGTTTCTCGCAAAACTTGCGGCGTGGAAAAACCCGTTTGCATCGGAGAAGAATTTCAACAACGAGATAGGTGTTGCGCTGTCGCTGACTGGCATAGATTTGAAGCAAAACCAGTGCGCGATAATAGAAGCGGGCGTCTCAAAGCCCGGAGACATGGAAGTTCTCGCAGAGATGATAGAGCCGGATCTTTGTATAGTCACAAACGTCGGGCTGGCACATCTTGAGGGCTTTAAGGACATACGCGCCGTCGCCGCCGAGAAGGCCGTGCTGCCGGAACACGCAATGCAGGGCGGCTGGTGCCTTATCCCCCACGAGCTTACGAGCTGGAAGGCGTTTGAGACTCTCGCGTGCAAGAAGGCGGTGCTCGCCCCGGTCGACGCAGGAGACGTCAAGGCCGATCTCGTATTTAGGTACGCCATATTCAATTCAGAAAACGGCGCGAAGAGCCTCGAGCTTTCGATAGAGGGCGGCAACGAGTACTGTTTTTCGCTGCCGGAGCTCAGCGACGGCACAACTATGGATTTGGCCCTCGCCATAGCGGCGGCGCTGATGCTTGGAACGCGCGAGGAACAGATAGCCGCCAGGACGGAGGCTCTCTCAGCGCTTCCGTTCAGGGGGTCTATCGTCAGGACGGATACGAGCGCGTATTATCTTGACTGCTACAACGCCTCCCCCACCTCCATGAAGGACGCCCTCGCCCATTTTGCGAAGGTCTGCGCGGATTTCCAGGACAAGCTGTACGTTTTGGGAGAGATGGCGGAGCTCGGGCTGGCGTCTTTAAGGCACCACAAGGACATTGCAAAATTTGTCCCGTTTTCGGAGACGTCGAGGGTATGCCTCGTCGGCGGGCACAGCCAGGACTACAAGAGCGGCCTAATTGAAAACGGCTGGCCGGAGGACCGCATAATTACGGTTGAGGGCACGGAGGAGCTCTCGAGGATAATATCCAATTTCGACGGCGCGGTGTTCGTCAAGGGCAGCCGCGTATGCAGGCTTGAAGAGGCCCTTCCCCCCTCCGTAATAGACGCTGCCAACGGGATTTCCTCCCCGCAGGCGCAGGAGGATGAAGAAGCAGACTCTGCTTTGCAGGCCCCCGCAGAGCCCGTCATCACAGATTTAGGCGAGCGCCCCGACATGGAGGACGACCGCAAGATGGACGACGAAGAAGCCGAGGACCCCGAGCAGCACGCGCAGATACTGCCCGAATCCGACGAGTTCGACGACGACCAGCCCGAAAATTTTGAAACCGATTCAGACGACGAAAGGGAGAATATCTAAGACATGTTTCCCGATCTTGCCGATTTTGAAAACTACTTCGGGCCGCTGAGGCTTTTCAGGTATCTTTCCGTGCGCTGCGCGCTTGCGTGCGCGTGCGCGTTCATAACGGGGATACTGGTTGCGCCGCATATAATAGAGCTGATGCGGAGGCTGAAGTTCGGCCAGAGTTTCAGAACCGCCGAGCAGGTAGGCGCGCTGGCGGCGCTGCACGAGAGCAAGAAGGGCACGCCCGTCATGGGGGGCCTGATAATATTCGTAGGCGTCATGGTCTCTACCCTGCTGTTTGCGAAGCTCAACGTGCTTGTTTTGACGGCCATGTTGGTCTACGTTTCCATGACCGCGCTCGGGGCGGCAGACGACCTTCTTAAGATAAAGCAGAAGTCGAGCGCGGGGGTGTCGGCAAAGGCAAAACTTTTCGTGCAGCTGCTGACGGTGATAGCGGCGCTGGCCATACTCTACACTTCAGACACCTACGCGGACTCAATGAGGGAGCTTTGGGTGCCCTTCTTAAAGACTCCCATAATAGAGTACATGCCGCTCTGGTTTGCGTTCCCGTTCCTTTTCCTCGTGATAGCAGGCTCGAGCAACGCGATAAACCTCACAGACGGAGTCGACGGCCTGGCCATAGGCTGCACCATATCCGTAGCGCTCGTGTATGCGGTCTTCGCATACGTCACCGGAAACGCGATAGCCTGCGAGTACCTTTTTATCCACATGGTTCCCGAATGCGGGGAGCTTGCGGTGGTTTGTTTTGCGCTCGTCGGGGCGTCGATGGCGTTTCTGTGGTTCAACGCAAACCCGGCGGACATCTTTATGGGAGACACAGGGTCCCTCGCTCTCGGCGGCCTCATAGGCGCAATAGCGTTCATGACGCACCAGCCGTTTACGCTCGTAATAGTAGGCGGGGTGTTCGTCATGGAGGCGATGTCGGTGATACTGCAAGTGGCGTCCTATAAAACCACGAAGAAAAGGATATTCAGGATGTCCCCCATACACCACCACTTTGAGATGAAGGGTTGGAAGGAGAACCGCCTTGTGGTGCGGTTTTGGATTATGTCGTTGATATTCGCGCTGGCCGGATTGGCCACGCTAAAGCTAAGGTAGGCGCGCGATGCAGGAGATGGCGAGAAAAATTCTAAAGGCCGGGAAGGCCGCCGTATTCGGCGGCGGAGTCAGCGCGCGCGCTGCCGGACGGCTGCTGGGCAAAATTTCCATACCCTGCGAATACTATTTTGAAAACTCGGACGGCAGCGGAAAGATCTTCGACGAGGCGGCAGTAAAGTCGTGCGGGTTTGTGGTATACTCGCCCGCCTTCAGGCCCGACCACAAATGGCTGGCCCTCGCGCGCGCCAACGGGGCCCTAACCCTCTGCGAGCCGGATTTCGCCTCCCTATTTTGGAACGGCAAGATAGTATCCGTAAGCGGTACCAACGGCAAGACCACGCTTGTATCCTTTCTGGCGCGGGCATTTGAGGCTTGCGGGTTTGAGTCATTTGCAGCCGGAAACATAGGCATTCCGCTTTCGGACTTCTGCGCAGATTTCTACGGCCGCGACAACTCCGAGAAGATAGCCGTATGCGAGGTCAGCTCCTTCCAGTCGGCCGCGCTTTCGTGCATGCGCTCAGACGCCTTTGCGTGGACCAATTTTGCGCCGGACCATCTCGACTGGCATCTTTCTCTCGGCGAATATTTCAACGCCAAGCTCAACATCGCGCGCCTTTTGAAGGCTCCCGTATTTGTCGCCGCGGAAAGCGTATTCGACTACGCCAAAAAGAACGGCATCGTCCTGCCCGACTTTGCAAAGCTTGCGCCGCGCATACCCGTGCAGCTGTGCCCGAAGCCTTTTAACACTCCGGTACAGGCGGAGAATTTCTCTATTGCGCACGCCCTTTGGAAGCTGATGTCGCTCGACGAAAACGCGCTATTCAAAGCCGCCGAGGGATTCGAGCTTGCGAAATACAGGTTTCGCGCGGGCGAGGATTTCGACGGGGTTGAATTCATCAACGATTCAAAAGCCACCAACGTCCACGCCGCAAGCGCCGCAATAGAGGCATTGAATGGGAGGAATATAGTCTGGATAGGAGGCGGCAAGGACAAGAACTGCTCCCTTGCGGATTTCGCCGCCCTGCTCTGCGACAGGGCAAGGGAAATATTCCTCATAGGGCAAAGCGCCCAAAAATTGAAAGACGCCGTGCTTGCCGCCGGAAGCGGGAAAATTGCGCCGCATATATGCGCGAGCCTCGGGGAGGCTGTCAAAGAAGCCTACGCGGCGGCGAAGAAGCTCGGGCCCAACGACGCAGGAAAACCCGTGGTTCTCTTCAGCCCGGCATTCTCGAGTTTCGGGATGTTCTCAGGCTACGCCGAACGCGGAAAAGTTTTCGGCGATGCGGTTTTTGATTTGAAGAATTTAAAAAAACATCAATTATAACAAAAAACGAATAAAGGGGTTTTTATCTTATGAAGAAATTGGCAACTCTCTCAACCGTGATAGCACTGCATATAGCTGTGATAGGCATGATATTTATACAGCCGGGCTGCGGCTCCACATCGGAGGAGAAGAAGCCCGACGCGCAGTCTCAGGCGACCGAAGCGGTCGACATGTCGGATGCCATCAGCGACGGATCCGCAAACGCCCCAGAGGCAGACGCCCTCGCCGCGCAGGACGCGCAGCAGGCCCAATCCCCGCTTCCAGAAGGCTCAATAGGGCTGAGAGCCGCTCCGACGCGCCCTTCGGGAACATGGAATATGAACGGCGGCGGGAAAGTCATAGTCGAGGATACTCCCGCTCAGGCGGCTCCGGCTGCAGACAAGCCTGTTAATGCCGCCCCAGAGGCGAAAAGTTCTCCGACGCTAAAGCTTTCAATCTACAAGGTGCAAAAGGGCGACTCGTTGTGGTCCATAGCAAAGAAGCACAATGTCCCCTTCGGGGAAATTCTTAAGGCCAACGGCATGGACTCCAACTCCAAGATAAAAATAGGCCAGGAGATTCAGATTCCGTCGTTGACTAAGCCCGCGGAAAGCGCCACGGCGGCAATTGCAGTGCAGGCGCCAAAAGGCGCGGCCGCAGCGGGCCAGGATTCCCAAAAGTCGGACGGCAAAGAAACGGTGTATATAGTGCGCAAGGGGGACTCGCTCTCCAAGATAGCCGCGATGCACAGAGTGAAAGTATCGCAGATAAAGAAGC
>CALXLX010000044.1 GCA_944389315.1 uncultured Opitutales bacterium | reverse complement strand
TTTTTAAGTTCAGCAAGCTCTGCTCTGCGGTTGAGTTGCTCTTCCTCAGACATATCGGTTGCGGCGCAAACGCGCTCATATTCGGCGTTGCGCCACTCGAAAAAGTCGCGCTCCTCAACCGTATTATATCCACCTTCCAACATTGTACCTTGCATAGTCGCGAAAATTTCTCCCAAGTCAAACATTTAGAAACGGAGGGCTATTATGCTTAACATAGACGTAAAGTTCTCTGGCGATACAAAGGAGCGCATAGGGTATCTTATAAATAAGCGGCTTTAAGTAGATAGATTAAAACACCCTCATTGGAATAAACCGCTATGTAAAAATTCGCAAATATGAAATCAAGATGGAGGAACAAACGGAGGGGTTCGACGATTTCTAAAGTCGGAACTCTTCCCGCCCATTTTCCACAAGGCGTTGATAAAACAAAGGAAGAACAAGAAACCAAAAAACACCACAATGCTTATTAGCACCGCTAAAATAGTAGACCAAACTGTGGGTTCAGGATTCATTTTCTCCTTAGATATTATCGAAAAAAATTTCATTAAATCAATAAGAATCGGAGATATGCGGCAGACGAAAATGGGAACGCATATCGGCGAAAAGACTTTAAATTTTGAGTTACCCCCAGGCCTTGCAACGAAGGCAAGCAGGACATTTGGATAACAGTAAGCGGCTATGCAACGGCTTTCAGCCGCGATACGCGCGCATGGCGGGAGCGTGGCGGAAGTTCTGCCTATAATGCGGCAGTTTGCCTCCTACATGCAGTCAATGACTTGCAAAGGCAAATTAAAGTTGGTTGCCCCTTTGTTTCTTTTGCAAGATTCCCGCCGCATTTACGCCGCGCGGCATCATAGTCAGAACTTTCCCCGAATCTTATCTTATAAAAAAGCAAACTTCGCAATGTCCCCCTCCCCCTTTGCCCTTACCCGCATACAAAAAAACGCGCGTGGGGAAAACCCGCGCGCGCAAAAGAAGAGCTATAAATGCTTTTGAAAGGCCCCTATTCCTTACCCTCATCGAAAAGCTCCGCAGCCTTTCCGCGCTTTAGAGCCACATTGCCCGTACGGGCCATCTCTATGATGCCGTACGGCGCAACCATGCCGAAGAACGCCTTTATCTTATTAGGATTGCCCGTGCACTCTATTATCAGGCTGGTCTTGTCAACATCTATAACCTTGCCCCTGAAAAGGCCGGCAATTTCAAGCAACTCGGTTCTGTTGGAGGAGTCGCACTTTATTTTTATCATGACAAGCTCCCTTGCAACAAATTTCCCGGAATCTTCAAAATCCTCGACCTCGATGACATTGACCAGTTTCGACAGCTGCTTTACGCATTGGTCCACACTGTTGCGGCCGTCCTTTACCGTTACGGTAATACGCGAATATTTGCCGCCGTACATGGGCCCGACATTTAGCGTCTCAATGTTAAAACCGCGTCCGCTGAACATGCCCGCAACCCTTGCGAGCACGCCGAACTTATTTTCGACAAGCGCTGATATGGTATGATTCATAATGCAATAAAAATAACCCGGCTATGATGTCCCTTGGCAAATATTCTTGCAAGCTTTTTTAAGGGGCGGACAAATACGCGGAAAAATCACGTCACGAATTCCCCTTGACGGACATCCTCACGGACAAAGTATCCAAAAATACCGCGAAAGACGCGCCTATAACTATGGCGAATATCACGAAGACCGCGGTAAATCCATAGGAGAACAAATCCGGGAGAATCCTTGCGGCAGCGTCCATATCCCGCGCGTGCAGAAATTTCAGCACAGACAAGAAAGCCCTATAGGCCATAAGCCCGGGTACCATAGGCAGCAGCGCCGGAAATGCGCATGTCTCCGCAGGAGATTTGGACACCCTCCCGAAAACAAACGCCCCTATTCCGATAAGAAACGCCGCCAGAAGCGTGGCAAGGGTGATGTCCATCGAACATGCGTTCATCAGCATGAATCTGAACGAATGGCCCACCGCCGCAAGGACTCCCGCCGCCGCAAGAGCCGCTTTTGGAGGGTTGAAAACCGCGCCGAAGCCTATCCCAGCGACCGCCGCAAACACTGCGTCCAATGCGAGGGCGGAATACATCGCCCCGCTTACGGCGCTGCGGGAAAACTCCAGGTGGTAATTTATATTCAGCAGCAATATTGTCGCCCCGAGGCCGAGCGCTATTGCTATTATGATGGATACGGCATTTACCATGCGCGATATCCCCGCAAGCACATGCCCTTCTATCAGGTCTATTACGGAGTTTATAAGCGGCACTCCTGGAATTAGAAAAAGGACGCTCGTAGACAGGGCAATATCCGTCTTAAATCCGAAGATTTTAACCATGACGCCCGTTATAGAAGAGGATACAAACGCGCTGATAAGAATGGAAAGCAGAGTGTTTATTTTGCGAGAGAGCAGAAAGGTTTTTGCAGAGAATCCAAAGAAAGTACCTATAAAAACTAGTGGAATGGAGTATAAACCGCCGAAGAGCTGGCAAAATGCGGCATTTCCCAATGATACTATAAACACCAGGGGCCAGCCGGACAGTGCGGGCAAAGACAAGATCTCTTGGTATCTGCGTTTGCACTCGCCGAAACTCATCTTTGTGCGCCTCACCTGCCATGTCAAAATCCTGAGTCTTGCCAGAAGGGTGAAATTCAGAGGCATGGGGGCAACTTTCCTCACCACGGTGCGGTAAACCGACATGTCGGAAAGCGAGGACAAAGTCATTATTATAGTCCTCGGCAGAATTATTGTCTCAGCCTTATACCCGAAACCCTCCGCCAGCCTGTCCACATTTCGCAGCACCCTGGAAGTTTGCGTGCCAGACCCCAACAGGGATATGGCAAAATCTGCGAGAAAGTCAGACACCTCCTCTACCGACACAACGTTTTCTTGCTTCCGCCGCATAAGGGAAATAAGTGTGAAATAAAAGAAAAAAGATTTATAAGATGGAAATTTTGAATCAACACAAAACTGGAAGTTAGCATGCCTTGCATAGGCGCCGCGGGGAGATAAGGTTTTTTCTTCGGAAGATGGAGGTGCATTGTTCGGAATAAATCCAGCCTGGGCGCCTATGTTTTATGCCTATTGCGCCGAATAAAAATGCCAGTTATGCATCTTGCACCATTGCCTGCGCAAAAAAAGAAACCCGCAAACCGAAAGATTTGCGGGCTAATAATGGTGCTCAGGGCGGGACTCGAACCCGCATGTCTCAACGACACATGAACCTGAATCATGCGTGTCTACCAATTTCACCACCTGAGCGGCAAAATTTTTATGGGGTATGAGAAAATCGCCATTTTCAATTACTGTCAAGATATTGTTGGAAATTTTTTATCCGGCAATACACTTTTGAATGCGGAAACCGCCAGTCGGCCCTATATACGGTTTCCCCGGCGATAAGAAAGATTCCTATAGAACCGGACCTACAAAAAAACCCGCAAACCGAAAGATTTGCGGGCTAAAAAGTGGTGCTCAGGGCGGGACTTGAACCCGCAAGGCGTAAGCCATACGCACCTCAAACGTACGTGTCTACCAATTTCACCACCTGAGCTTTAAAAGAAAGTTATCGTTGTAGCATAAAAAATATTCAATGCAATACTTTTCTTTAAAATTCCCCTATTTTTTTGCGGCATGCCCCTATTTTTCCGGCAAAAGCCTATGGAGTTTTAGCCGCGCAGAAATCCTTGAAAAGGCGGGCAAAGGCAAAGCGCTACAGCCGCTTTTGGTGCGGAATAAACTACTGGACAAGAGCGACAAATATTCCTAAAAATAAAAACGGAAAAAGTATCATGAGAACGCTTACAATAATAATATCCCTGGCGGCATTGTTTTCGTCGCAGGCAAGGGGCACGGAAATAATAGGAGAATCCGCGGACACTTTCATATTCGAGACAATGCCGGATAGGGACTTCTCCTCAATGCCGTTTCTCGGGGTATCCTCAATCGACGGGCACGGAGCGCTGGCGTATTTGTCCTTCAAGATAGAACCGCTCGAATACGGGCTGCTTGCCGACAAGGGAGGCAAGATTATAGACGCCAGGCTCGAACTTACGGCCTACGCGCTTCCCGAGCTGTCCCCCGCCCTTTCGGACGAGGAGAAGGCCGAAAACACAAAAATTAAAATGAATGTATATGCGGTAATAGACGAGGAATGTTTCGACCCTGCAGAGGCCAAGACGCCCGTATCCTGGGACGGTGAGCATAAATTTCCGGCTCCCAAGCACGACTGCGCCACTCTAAAAATGGACGCATCCGGCATAGTGTTCCTCGGCGAGATACATGTAGACCTGCTCGACGAAAATTTCCTCGAAAGCCGAAAGATAATTTTTGCCGAGGACAGCCTGCGCGAATTTTTGAACTTTGCCTGCGGAGTCAAGGAGCCAGACAGAAAGCTTTCCATCGTCACGGGGCGTGAAAGCATAAAATACGCGGCAATAATACTGAAGCAAATCTCGGGGGCGGAAGGCCTGCTGATATGCTCGGCAGACTACAACGCAAATAAGGAGGCCGAAAAGCTCGCTGCGGAAAAGCGCGTGGAAAAACACAATAAGAGCGGGGCCGCAAAGGGCGCTGCAGAAGCAGCAAGCCAAGGCGGTGCCGGCGCAGCGGCCACGGCGGACGGCGGCCATGTGCCGATTCCGGGCGGGCTCGCAGCGGCAAACCCAGCAGGCAAGCTTCCAGGAGAATCCGCGTCGGCTCTGGAGAGGGCTATTTTGCGCGAGGACAAACTTGCATCTTTGATTATGGAACAAGACCGCGCAAAACATGTCGGAAAAACGTCTGAAGAAGGCGGGGAAAATGACTCCACAAACAAGGACGCGAACGAAGCCCAGGGAGGAGGCACCGAAGATCCATCGAGCACAAGCACGGTTCCGCTCCCCAAGATCGTATTTGAATTTACCGGAATGGGCGCGGAAAATAGCCAGTAAATATGCTCCAACTATAAACTTCCAAAAAGAGGGCAGCGCCGGGTTTTTCGGAACTCTTGGGCGGGGAAGTTGTCGGAAGATTTCAAATCTGCAGACTTAACGGTCCGCTCTTATTGGTCGATAAGCAATTTATGCAAAATTTCACCCTTAAGGATTTCAATTATAACAAAAGAATATGAGTACAAACCTTGCAATCATTAACGACAAAGTCAGGGCGTCTTCGGCTTGGACAAATCTGTTGCGCTCCGAAATATCAAAAGCGGTGGTGGGCCAAAAGTACCTGGTCGACCGCCTTATAGAGGGCATGCTCGCGAACGGCCACATACTGCTCGAGGGCGTTCCGGGATTGGCAAAAACGCTGGCGGTCAAAACGCTCGCGCAGGCGATGGACGCAAAGTTCAACAGAATCCAGTTCACGCCCGACCTTCTGCCCTCCGACATAATCGGCACGCTGATATTCGACCAGCAAAGCGGAAAGTTCGTGACGCAGAAAGGCCCCATATTTGCAAATCTCATTCTTGCAGACGAAATCAACCGCGCCCCGGCGAAGGTGCAAAGCGCCCTGCTTGAGGCCATGCAGGAAAGACAGGTTACCATAGGCGGGGAGACTTTCAAGCTTCCGGAGCCCTTCCTTGTGCTGGCGACGCAAAATCCGATAGACCAGGAGGGAACGTACCAGCTGCCAGAGGCTCAGGTGGACAGATTCATGTTCAAGCTCAAGATTGGCTATCCGACAAAGCCGGAGGAGAGGGAGATACTCGACCTGATGGGCAAAACCCTGAGCGAGATTTCCATAAATACGATAGTCTCCCCGCAACAGCTGCTCGATTCGCGCAGGATAGTCGACGAGATATACCTCGACGACAAGATCAAAGACTACATCGTCTCTATCGTCTTCGCCACGCGCGAACCTAAGAACTACGGCCTCGACTTGGAGAACATGATACAGTTTGGAGCCTCGCCCAGAGCTACAATAGCGCTTGCGCTTGCCGCCAAGGCGCACGCCTTCATGCAGGCGCGCGGATACGTTGTCCCGCAGGACGTCAAGGACATTGCCGCCGACGTGCTGCGCCACAGGATAATAGTCAGCTACGAGGCCGAAGCCGAAGGCATATCCAGCGAGGAAATCATAGACAAGGTGCTGGCCACGGTGGCCGTGCCCTAATATAATAAGATGGACGACAGAGTTTCACAGATGCTCAAGAAGGTGCGGAAAATAGAAATCCGCACCCGCCGAGACGTCACCGAGGCGCTTTCCGGAGCGTATCACAGCGTATTCAAAGGCAGGGGCATGGACTTCGAGGAATCCCGCGAGTACCAGCCCGGAGACGAGATACGCTCGATAGACTGGAATGTCACCGCGCGCACGGGCAAGGCGCACGTAAAGACCTACCGCGAGGAGCGCGAACTGACGGTGATGATAGCTGTCGATCTTTCCGCGAGCGAATCTTTCGGCAGCTCCAGCGCCTCCAAGCGCGAGCTTGCCGCCGAGGCAGCGAGCACGATAGCTTTTTCCGCCGCCGGCAACGGAGACAAGGTCGGCCTTGCAATTTTCACGGACGGCATAGAGCTGCTCATACCGCCGCGCAAAGGCAGGGAGCACATTTTGAGGCTGATAAGGGAGGTTCTGTTTTTCGAGCCGAAACGCAGGAATACGGACATCGCCAAGACGCTGGACGACATCAACAGGCTGCTGAAGCGCCGCGCCATAGTAATATTGATAAGCGACTTTCTCCAGGGGCCCGACGGGCGCCTGCCCGATCCCGACGGGAAGGGCGAAGACAAAGTCATGCGGGCTCTCGACCTGACAAACCGCAGGCACGATCTTGTCTGTTTTTCGATATCGGATCAGAGGGAGAGAAGCATACCTTCTGTCGGCATAATAACGCTGGAGGACTCCGAAACCGGGGAGATAGTAGAGCTCGACACTTCAAGCAGGAGCGCCCGCAAGGCATACGAAGAATTAAACCTCAAAAGGAGGGAGGCTTTTGCCAAGGGTCTTGCCCGCATAGGGGTGGATTCCGTAGAGCTTACGGCAGGGGAGCCTTTTGCCGTGGAGCTTAAAAAATTCTTCGACAGAAGAAAGAGAGGCGTTTGAAAAATGTTTTTTCCATGCAAGAAATTAGCGTCCGCCGCGGTATTGGCGGCGGCCTTCGGGGCGCGCCTTATGGCGCAGACGGACGGGGTTAACTTTCCGGAGATAGCCGCCCCCATCGGCAAGATAGGCGCGGGCTTCTGGGAGAGCTACTGGCTGTACGTTCTTCTTGGGGTTCTGGTATTGGGGCTTGTCCTATACATAATTTTCAGGCGCCCCCCCGCTCCGAAACCGACTCCGTACGAGGCCGCCATGCTGCTGCTGATGCGGGCGAAGGCCCAGCCGGAAGCCGACGGCGAGAAGAAATACGCGGAGCGCATATCCGACGCGGTCAGAGGCTACATAGGCGCTGTATGCGGCATACCCGCTCCCGAGCAGACCACGCCGGAATTCATCGCCGCGGCCGCAAGCTCAAACGAGTTTGACGAAGCCTCCAGGGAGAAGCTCTCAAAGATGCTCAAGCTTGCCGACATGGCAAAGTTTGCAAAACATTCCTTCATGGCGGCCGAGAGGGACGAGCTTTTCGACATCGCGTGCGACTTTATACAGTCGGACAACCGCCGCCGAGAGAACCCGAAAGACGCCGCCGAGAAAAAAGCAACCGCGGAAGAAAATCACAAGACCGAAAAATGAATTTTGAATTTAACAACCCCGAATTTCTATGGCTTTTGCTCGCCCTGCCCATTCTGGCGTTTCTGCGCTCGAAGAGCGGCAAGGGGGCTACACTGCTCTTTTCGAGCGTGGCCATAGCGAAAGTGGCCATGAAGCGCAGGAAGACCCGCATGGGCTCTCTGCTCTTTACGCTGCGCATACTCGCGCTGGCGCTGATAATAGTGGCGCTGGCGCGCCCGAGGCTCGGCGAGGGATACAGCGAGAGGGAGGAAAGCGGCATAGACATAATGCTTGCGGTGGACGTGTCGGGCTCCATGTCGGCGCTGGATTTCTCGCGCGGGGCAAACGAGATGCTCACGAGGCTCGACGCAGTAAAGAGGGTTGTCGACGAATTTATAAAAAAGCGCCCGAACGACAGAATAGGCATGATAGCCTTCGCGGCAAACCCCTTTCTTGTCTCGCCCATAACGCTCGACCACGACTGGCTTTTGAAGAATCTCGACAGGCTTGAGATAGGCGTGATAGACGGCAACCGCACGGCGATAGGTTCAGCCATAGCCATGAGCGTAAACTGCCTGCGCGAGGTCAAGAACTCGAAATCCAAAGTCATAATACTTCTGACCGACGGCGAGAACAACGCAGGCAAGATAACGCCGCTGGCCGCCGCGGAGGCCGCAAAGAGTTTCGACATAAAGATATACACCATAGCCGCCGGCGAAAACGGCATAGTGCCAATGGCGCGCCTCGACGAATCGGGAAAACTTCTGCGCGACAACCGCGGCAGGCCGGTTTACGGCGGGGACGCCCACAGCTCAATGGACCAGTCGACCCTCGAGAACATCGCAGAAATGACGGACGGGAAATTCTACCGCGCCATGGATTTCGCTCAACTTCGTTCAATCTACAACCAGATAGACAAACTCGAAAAGACCAGCGTAAAGCTGAGAAGCTTCACCACCTATACGGAGCTTTTCGCCTGGCCCGTGATAGCGGCTCTAATTCTGCTCGGTCTTGAGAACCTTCTGGCCAACACAAGATACAGGACTTTGCCATGACATTTTTCAACCAATATTGGCTTTACATAGGGGCTTTTGCCACGCTTCTGGCGGTGGCGGTTTCCGTGTGGTCGTACAGAACTCGTTTGAGCATGCTGGGCAGGTTTGTCGCCCCCAAGCTTGTGGATCTGCTTTCAAGCAGCACAAGCCGCGGCAGGATAATACTCAAGCAGATTCTGGTTATAGCGGGCATTGCTGCCTTGTTTATAGCGCTGGCGCGCCCGCAGTACGGCTACATATGGCAGGAGGCCAAAAGTAGGGGCATAGACATAGTCTTCGCCGTCGACACGAGCAATAGCATGCTTGCAAAGGACGTAAGGCCCGACAGGCTCTCCCGCGCAAAGCTTGCCATAACGGATCTTCTCGGCAAGCTGAAGGGAGACAGGATAGGCCTTGTGGCGTTCAGCGGCCAGGCATTTTTGCAGTGCCCCATGACGCTAGACTACCACGCCTTCGAGATGTCTCTTGAAGCGGTCAACACAAGGATAATCCAGAGGGGCGGCACCAATATATCGGCGGCCATACAGGAGGCGGAAAGCGCCTTTGCAGACACGACAAACCACAAGATAATAATACTTATAAGCGACGGCGAGGAGCTTGAAGACGAAGCCGTCTCCACGGCAAAGGCCGCGGCAGCAAGGGGCGTGAAAATCTTCACGCTCGGAGTGGGAAGCGCGTCCGGAGAACCGGTGCCTGTGGTTGACGAGCGCGGCGCGGTAAGCTATATAAAGGACGAAAACGGCCGCGTGATAACCAGCCGCTTAAATGAAAAGACACTCAAAGAGATAGCCTCGGCGACGGGCGGATTCTACGAGAATCTGTCGGCGGGCGGCATGGAGAAAATTTACGAAGACGGTCTAAAGACCATACCGCAGGAGGAATTGTCCGCGAGAATGAGACATATGGCCATAGAAAGATTTCAGATACCTTTGCTCATAGCCTTGATAGTGCTGGCGCTGGAAACACTCATAGGCACGTGCAAGTTTTTTGCGAAGCGCGCGAGGGATAAAGCCGCGAGGAATGCCATGCTCGGCATGCTGGCGCTCAGCCTGATTGCGCTTCCGCAGATAACAGAAGCGCAAGTTCTCCAGCAGTCAGCCCCCGCAGGCGCCACGCAGGCTGCGCCCGCGCAACCTTCCGGGCAAAACAGTGACGGTGAAAATTCCGGCAGCGCAGAAGGCAAAGCCGGCGATAAGGAAAAGTCCGCAGTAAAGTTTGAACCAACGGAGCAAAGCACCCCCAGAGAGGTGTTCAACGCCGCTGTGGACGCGCAGACCTACGGCGATTTGGCCCATGCGAAAAAATTATACTCGCATGCGCTGAAGATTTCAGACGATCTTAAATTCCACGCGAAGGCCTATTTCAACTCGGCCATAGCCGACTATGACGAGGCCAAGGCCGCCTACGGGAAGCTTCCGTCCATATCCGAGTTTCAAAAGAGCGCCATGCAGGCTGAAAATGCCGGGGCGGCATGCATAAACGGGGGTATGGAGATTCTCAAAGAAGGTGCCGCCCTGCTAAAGGAGGAGAAGGAATTCTACGAGAAAAATCCGGGGGCGAAAAACTCCGCCCAAGCTGCCGGCGGCGGATCCGGCCAGCAGCCGCAACAGCCTCAGAATGAGCAGAACAGGCCGAAAATAGAATCTGACGAGTTTCAGCAGAAGGTAAAACAGGCCATATCTCAATGCGAGGGAGCAAAAAAGGCCTCCGAGGAAGTCAAAGGCCAAAGCGCGGCCATAGACACGGGGTCAAAGGCTGTCTCCGACATGCTTGAGAAATCCATAAAGAATTTTGAAAGCGCAAAAACGCTGGATCCCCGACTTCCGCAGACGGACCAGAGCCTAAAGAACGTAAAGGGAGTGCAAAACTCGCTCAACGCCTCTTTGTCTAAAAACAAAAGTATAGTTTCGGCTCTCGACAAACGCGGGGAAACCCTTTCTAAAATAATAGAAGAGCTAAAAAAGCTTCTGCGCGACAAACAAAATAAGGACCAGAACAAGCAAGATCAGCAGCAAAACCAGAATAATCAGCAGAAGCAGGACAACCAGCAAAACCAACAGAATCAGCAAAACCAGCAGAACCAGAGCAATCAGAACAACCAACAACAGGACAATAACCAGCAGAAGCAGCAAAACCAGGACAATCAGCAGAACAACAACCAGCAAAACAGCCAGAATAACGAGCAAAATCAGCAGAAAGACAATCAGGATAAGCAAAACAACAAGCAAAATACGAAAGGCTCAGACCAGAACAAACAAGAGCAGCAGCAGGATAAAAATAGGGACGATCAAAAGCAGGGCGGCGAAGACCAAAACAAGGATAAATCCTCCGAGCAGGACAAAGATAAGTCCGGCGACAAGAAGGATAATCGGGAAGACGGCGCCAAGCAGGACGCTTCAGGTTCAGAGAACAAGGATAAGCCCGGAGCCGAGAAGAAGCCCGAAGATAAATCCGGCAAGCAGCCTGCCAAGCCGCAAAGCGGCAAGGACGATGCCTCTAAAGAAGAAGGGAATAAAGAACAGGCCGCAAGGCCCGAAGGGCAGAAGAAGGAACAAGCCAAACAGCCTCAACCGGCCGCTGGGAGCGACGAGAAGAAGAACGAACCCAAAAAGGGCGAGGAACTCGCCGCCGCGCAGAAGGCCCAAGAGGAGCAAAAGCCCGAGGACAAGCAGCCCAAGGGGATAGCTCCCGGGGAAGAGGCAGAAGGCGCAAGCGACGATAACTTCAGAAGCGCAGAGGGAGTAATGACCCGCCGCGAGGCGGTCCAGATGTTGGACTCGCTAAAGTCCGACGAGAAGCGCCTGCCCTTCGAGGGATTCGGCGATGTTCAAGACCGTTACGAGGAAAAGAATTACAAAGACTGGTAGAGAGAAAATTTCGACATGAGAAGACTACTTACAACAGCAATATTATTATTGGGCGCCCTGCCCTGCCTGTTTGCCGACGGCAAACCCGCAGTGGAGCTGCAGGCATTTTCCCCCGCGGAAGTCAAGCCGGGGAATGCGGCGCAGTACACGATAATATTAAAGAATATGTCGCCGAAAATCAGCCTCGACAAGGTGCCGATTCCATCGGGACTGCGCTATGTTGGCTCGTCGCAGAGCAACCAGACTTCCATAATAAACGGGCAGGTCTCCAGGCAGATAAGCCTGACGCTGAGTTTTGCCGCGGAAGCCGAAGGAAGCTATACTATAGACTCGTGGAACATATCCTTTGAGGGCAAAAATTATGAGGTTCCGGCGGCCACGCTGAAGGTGGACAAGAACGCTCCGGACGCCCCTTCGGGAAACGCAGCGGGGGGCTTTGGAATGATGTCCGGCTTTGGCGGCGGAATGCCGAGCATAGCGCAGATGATGTCGGGCTTCGGTTCTCGGCGCGCGGCGGCATCTGCCGCAGCGCAGCAGCGTGCCGCGCAGAATGCGGAAACATCCCTCGACGGCAAGATACATCTGGAGCTGAAACTTCCGAGGGAAAGATTGTACGTCGGGGAGACTGTTCCGGTGGAGCTGGTGTTTTCATTCGACAAATCCCTGCTGCTCTCGCGCATAATTCCGACTCAGATTATACCGCACATAAAGAATCTAAACGAGTTCAACTGCCCGGGATTCAAGGGGGAACCCGTAGTCGAGAAAGATTTGGATCCGGAAAAGGTGACAATAACCTACTCTACGGCAATCACTCCGCTAAAGGTTGGCAAGTACAAGCTCGACTTTGAGGTGCAGGGCGTATTTACGAGGGAAATTTCCCTCGACGACATGATGAATATGTCATTCTTCGAGCGCATGAACTTGGGATCCGGAGTGTCCATACCCTTCAAGAAGACGCTGGACAATAAGACCGCGGAAATACTGCCATTGCCCGCGCAGGGGCGGCCCGCAAACTATGCGGGTGCCATAGGCAAGTTTTCCATACTCGGGGCTAAGATAGACCCCGTATCGACGGCGGCGGGAGACCCGTGCACGTTCACAGTGCAAGTCAGCGGAATCGGAAATTTCGACAGAATAACCCCTCCTCCGCTTGCGGAAAACCCGCAATGGAAGTTCTATACTCCCAAAACCGCGGGATTTGCCGACGACAGCCAGAACCTCGGCTATGCGGGAACAAAGACGTTTGAATATGTCGTGGTGCCGAACTCGCCGGACATAAAAAAGGCGCCTGTGTTTGAGATGTCCTATTTTGATCCGGACACCCAAAAGTACGAAACCATAAAGACTCCGGATATAGGAATCACGGTATCGCCCAGAAGCGCGACACCGGGCACTACAAGCGCGCCGGCCGCCCCGGTAGCCGCCAATAAGGCTTCGACAGCTCCGATCACGACGGTGGGCAACATTACCCAAAGCGCCGGCAAGGCAGACACTTCACGCGAAGAATGGCGCGTGGATTCGGCAAAATTTATAGTTTTGCAGCTGCTTATACTTGCAGCATTCGCAGCGTGGGCCGGCTGGAAAATACGGGCGAACAAGCTCTCCTCCGACGAGGCTTACGCGCGCAGGGTTCGTGCGAAGCGCAGTTTGGCAAAAGCGTTGAAAGCGGCCAACAGCGCGGCGTCGGGCGGGAATGCCGGAGAGTTTTTCGTAAGTTCCCGCAGGGCGCTGCAATCCGTATTAAGCGGAATGTCGGAGTACGAAACCGGAGCCATAACCCTGCGCGAAGCCTACGACATTCTCTCCGAGAAGAATCTTTCCGACGCCGAAAAGGACGCCCTGCGCACTTATTTCGACGGCGCCGACGCCCTTGCCTTCGGCAATTTTGACACGAAAGACCTCAATCTGGCGAAGCTGAACGACGGGCTGAGAAAACTTGTAACCGTTTTACAGAAATGAAAATCTTTAAATTTACAGTACTAATATTGCTCGCGGCATTTTCCGCAAACGCCCAAAATGCCGACGAGTTGTTCAGGCTGGGGTGCAACGCATACGCCTCTGCGGACTACGCCAAGGCGCAGACGTATTTTATAGACTCCGTAAAGGGCGCTCCGGCAGCAGGGACATACTACAACATAGCCTGCTGCGCGCAAAAGCTCGGGAACAACGCCGAGGCAGAGCTCTACCTTATGCGGTCCATATACGCCGACCCGCGTTTCCCCGAGGCGAAAGCCTCCTTTGAAATGCTCAGGAAGGAAAACTCCCTGCCGCCCGTATCCGACATGCTCTTCAACGACTTCTTCGACGAGCTGAGCCATTCTGAATGGATATGGATTGCCACGGCGTTTTTCTGGCTTTCCGCAGCTCTCTTTGTGTTTCCCCATCTATATTCAAAAAGGTCCGCGGCAACTTTGTTTCTCTTTGCAATTTCCGCGGCGGTGTTCGTATTTTCGGTACTTGGCATAAGTTATTGGAGGGATTACTCGTCCATAGCAGTCTCTATTGTTCCGGATACGGCGCTGAGGCTCTCGCCGGCAAAAACGGCGCCGGTAGCGGCCGTATTACAGCCGGCGCAACTTGCGCGCATAGAAAAAAGGTCGGGGGATTTTATCTACGTAAAAGCCGCTAAGGACAAAAAGGGCTGGGCAAAAATAGACGAGCTTGTACCCGTTGTGGAAAGATAGCCCTCAGAGAGGAAAATATCTTTTTTTAATTCGCAAAAGAAATCCCGCAGCGCAAACGCGCGCGGGATTTTTTCTATGCGGACATCTAAAAATGTTTCCCCATTTTCAAGGATGGCTTTTTCGCATTCTCCGCAAAATTAACCATCCTTGCGCGCGCCCAATTTCTGGGCTATTATGCTAACTATTATAAGCTGCAGGGCGTGATACAACATCGTCGGCAAAAGTATGACACCGACGGTGGCCGGGTCCGGAAATATGACCTTGGACATAACTGAACCGTGCACCAAAGACTTCTTTGAGCCGCAAAATGTCGCCGTTATTTTATCCTCCACCGGGAACTTCAACACGGAACACAAAGACCATACGGCAAAGAACGCAAAAAAGAACAATGCAACCATAGATACAGACAGTATTAGAATAGTCGAAAACGCGAAATCCTTAAACATATCCCCTTCAAACGAGGAGCAAAACGACGTATAGACTATCAGGACAATTATGGTCTCGTCGAAAAACCGCAGAAGGCTTTTTTTGCGCTCCGCAAATTCCCCGAAACGCCGGTTCAAAAGCACTCCGGCGGCAAGAGGAACTATCACCTGAACGATAAGTTTAACAAGCGTGTTGCCCAGCCCGCCCGTGGAGACACCGTCCAAGCCCCCGGAAAGGTACAAAGCCATCAATACCGGAGTTATGAAAACCCCGAGCAGGCTTGATATGCTGGCGTTGAATATGGCCGCGGGGATATTGCCCCGGGCGATGGCAACCATGACCACCGACGAAGAAACCGTGGAAGGCAGGCTCGCCAGGAAAAAAGTTCCAGTCCAAAGAAGGTTGTCCCTATGGTATCCCAACGCGTACATGGCCACAAGCACAGCCGCGGGAAAAAGCATAAATGTAGAAATCTGCACTATGAAATGAAGCTTTACGTTGACCAGCCCCAATTTGAGCTTTTGCGGGCTAAGACGCAGCCCGTAGAAGAAGAATATTAGGCCCACGCCCCATTCCGCGAGGGAGCGGAGGGAGAAAATTCCGTGGTC
This sequence comes from uncultured Opitutales bacterium, assembly GCA_944389315.1. GTDB lineage: Bacteria > Verrucomicrobiota > Verrucomicrobiia > Opitutales > Intestinicryptomonadaceae > CALXQW01. The sequence continues at coordinate 28,298 of CALXLX010000044.1, read as the reverse complement.
CACCCCGACAGACGGAGCCAGATACGCCACGAATATGGCCGCGAATATGCACACTATGAACATATCCAAGCCTATTTTCTTCAATGCCTCTTTTATTTTAAAATATGCTTTCACCAGAGAAAATTTATTCGAGATAAATTGAACCCAGCAAAGCGTCTTATCAACAAAACTTTTAAAAAATATTCCTTCAAGCCCACCCTACATGGACGGAAAAGCATTATTGCTTGCCTTCGCCGCTCCAAAAGGCATACTGCGCGCTTTATTTGATGCATGAATAAGCTTCTGATAAAGGTTGACATAGATACATACCGAGGCACGCGCGACGGATTAAAACCCCTTTGCGACATATTCGAAAAATATTCTATGCCCGCGCTATTTCTATTCTCCTTCGGACCCGACAATACGGGAAAGGCGCTCACAAGAATATTTCAGAAAGGGTTTATAAAAAAGTGCCTTAGATCCAACGTTGCGGGAAATTACGGGGTAAAGACCCTGCTTTATGGAACGCTGCTCCCGGCGCCTATAATATACAAGGAGTGCCGCAAGCATATGCTCGAAGTTAAAAAGCGCGGATTCCCGTGCGGCATACATTCCTGGAACCATTTCGACTGGCAGACAAAACTCCTAAAGAGGACGTACGCATGGACCAGAACAGAGTTTGAGAAGTCTTTTGCGGCCTACGAGTCTGTCTTCGGTGAAAGCGCGCGCTGCTGCGGCGCGGCGGGTTGGCAGGTCTCGCCCGACAGTCTTAAGGTTCAGGACGAGCATTTCATGAATTTTGCCTCTGATGCGCGCGGATACAAGCCCTTTTACCCGATAATAGAGGAGAGGCGTTTTAAGACGCTGCAGATTCCATCCACCCTGCCCACGCTGGACGAAATACTCGGGATAGAAAGCCCGGATTCCGCTTTAGATTCTTATCTAAGAGCCATAGACTCGCAAAAGAACGGCATATCAGTAATGACGTGCCACGCCGAGCTTGAGGGAATGGCATACGCCGGGTGGCTCGACAAATTCCTACATTCCGCAAAAAGCATGGGAGTGGAGTTCGACTCCTTTGAAAACGTGGCCCAAAACCTGGTTGAAAAAGGAGCGGACATTCCGAACTGCGAAATAAAAATGTCCCCATTCAAGGGGCGCAGCGGGCTCCTTGCGGTTCAGCAATAACAGCGCGGACGTTGACCGAGTGGAAATAATTTAAGCGGCGGGGAAAAACCATAAGCAGATGGGGCTTTCCCGAAATTTTGGCCGCAAAGCCTTCGCATATCCTGGGGAGCGCAAACACCTAAATTGAAAAGCGCCCCGCATTTCAAGGCAAACCAGGCTAAACTTGCAAAGGAGGGACTTCTTCAGGAGAGAAACATCATTTTTCAAGCGGGTTATTCGCTATGAATCCATATAAACCGTAGGATCCTCAACCCCCGCAGAAATGAAGGCTTGTCTGCGCTCCACGCAGGTCGGGCAGACGCCGCAATGGACATCTCCGCCTCTATAGCACGACCACGTCTGAGAGAAATCCACTCCAAGCTTTGCCCCTTCGGCAATAATTTGCGCCTTGCTGAGGTTTACAAACGGGGCGTAAAGCTCTATTGGATTATAATCGCAAATTTTCAAAGCTTCCGCCATGGCGCGCACAAACTCGGGACGGCAATCGGGATATATGGCATGGTCCCCGCTGTGCGCCGCGTATGCGACGGCGTCGCACCCCAAACTTATCGCGCGCGCGGCAGCTATGGACAGGAGTATCATATTTCTGTTGGGAACTACGGTCGAGCGCATGACGCCGTCTTCATACGCAGACGCCGGCACTGCGCCGTTACCGCTTATCAGAGAGCTGTCACCGAAAATCCCGCCCAACGAGGAGAGGTCCACACGGAGAAAATCAACCCCAAGCTTCTCGCAATTCTTACGGGCGAAACATAGTTCCTTGGCATGCTTTTGGGAATAGTCCACGCTGACAGCCCCGCAGAGGACTCCGTCGGCATGAAGGCGATGCAGCAGAACCGTGGAATCGAGACCGCCCGAATATATCAATAATGCGCGTTTCATAAGAAAAACTCCTCAGGAAAAAATTATGTTTTACATTAGGAACAGTTCTGTGGCATACTCAATTCAAATTTTTCATTTGCGCCAATGTCTACTTTTTTTGAGATTTTGGGGAGCTTGGGCATGTTCCTTTTCGGAATGAGGCTCATGAGCGACGGCCTGCAGAAGCTTTCCGGAGAAAAGCTGAGAGCTATTTTGCGCTCCATGACCAAAAACCGATTCATGGGCCTGTTGTCCGGCCTTGTGGTTACCAGCGTTATACAATCGTCCTCCGCAACAACGGTAATGCTTGTAAGTTTCGTCAACGCCGGGCTTATAAAATTACGCGAAGCCATAGGCGTAATAATGGGAGCCAACCTCGGCACAACCGCAACTGCCTGGCTCATAGCAATTTTTGCCTTTAAATTTTCCATATCCTCCTTGGCGCTGCCCATGATAGGCATAGGGGTGTTCCTGACTTTTGTAAAGAAATCGGAGTGGAAGAACCTCGGAGAGTTCATGGTCGGTTTCGGCCTGCTGTTCATGGGGTTGGATTTCTTGAAGGACTCCATGCCAGACATGCAGGCGGACTCCGCCATATTTGAATGGATACAAAGATACACGGATTTAGGCTTCCTGTCCGTTTTAATTTTCCTTGGATTTGGAGTTGTCCTAACCCTGATAGTCCAATCTTCGTCGGTGGCGATAGCCATAACGATAACAATGGCGGCAAAAGGCTGGTTCGGCTTTGAACTGGCGGCGGCGATAGTTCTGGGAGAGAACATCGGAACCACCATCACCGCGATAATCGCGTCTATACCGGCAAATACAAACGCGCGCAGGACGGCTGCCTCACACCTGACTTTCAATATACTCGGCGTATGCTGGATGCTGATTGTCTATCCCTATTTCATAGGCATGATAGAGTTTCTCCTGCCTTCAACGCAGAACATATCTCCGGAATTTATGGCCATGAACGGGATCAAGGACGCGGCCTCTCTCGCGCCCGAGGCTATGGCCGACATCGCAAACCGCGCAATACTTCCCGACAGGCTCGCCCTTTTCCATACAATGTTCAACGCCTTCAACATTATGGTGCTCATATGGTTTGTTCCCCAGATAGAAAAGATCGTTGTCTGGGCGGTCAGGAGCAAGAAGGAGGACAGTCAAATAACCGTCTCCCAGAAATTGCAGTACATATCAAACAATTTTAAGGAAATGGGCGAACTGGCTCTTTTGGAGGGTCAAAAGCAGGTCATAACCCTCGCAAAAATAGCCGACGAGATGTTCGAGGGGTTCATGAACGTATTTCAGAATAACGACAAGGATTTAAGCGACGAAGTCAAGCGCCTGAGGGCTCTCGAGCAGGAGACAGACGTTCTTGCAATGGATCTGACGTCGTTTTTCGTACAGTGTTCCAGCCATGAGCTCAGCGACCAGTCGGTAAAGCTCGTTACAAGAAATATGATAGTCGTAGCGGAGCTGGAGGATATGAGCGACGCGTGCTACCGCCTTATAACCTTTGCGCGAAAACGCTACCGCAAGCAGTTTACGGATATGATTTGGCACACGCCTGCATTCGTGGATTTCTGCTCGGAGATAAAATCATTCATAAAGTTCATGGAATCCAACTTGGAAAAGCAGACGATTTCTAAGGAGGATTTATCCTTCGCGCTGAATATGCGCAGCAAGCTTGACCTAATAAGAAAGAGCCTGCGCAAAGAAGCAATATCACAGATGGAAAGCACGGGAGCTACAAAGGGCGCAATTCTATTTATAGAAGTTTTGAGCCAGTGCGAGCGTGTAAGTTCCCATGCACTAAACATTCTGGAGGCTCTCTAAGCATAGAGCGTAAAAAGCTCCGCCGGGGCATATTTCATACCCCTATAGGCGAAAGATAAGTTAAGTCCTCCCATTTATTTTGCTAGGCAGCAATGTGTATTCATTGCTGGAAAGCCCTTTGGAGGCAATAAATAGGAATCATCCTGCCTGCGCTGCACAATGAGCAGGCGCAAACTTTAGGCTATATGCTAACCTGCCATGCATAGGAGCATTGTTCCCCGCGAGGAAAGCATTCTCTTAACACATATTTCTGAATGCAAAATAAAAACGGCGGCCACTTGTACCGGGGCCGCCGCAAAAATCTCAAATTGCCGAAGTAATACTATTCCGTGTCGTTTACCGGCTTCAAACCTCTAAGAACACGAACCTTTCCACCGCGGTTCATCGAGGCGAAAGAACGGACAACCTTGTTTTCCGCAGGAGTCCACTCCTCTTTTTCGCCTTTAAATATAATCATATTGACCTGGGGCCTTTTTATATTCTTCAAGTCGTAAACCTCTTTGAATAAAGGCTCGTAGAACTTAAACAGGCCGCTTCTTCCGTAGCTTTTGAATTTTGGCACCGGACGCTTTATCCCCGCCGTAGACGGAGGCCTCGGTTCCGGATAAACAAGCAATTTCTGCTCGGAAATGACGTTTGCCGGATTTCCTGTATAAAGGGACTTGCCCGCCGCCTTGCGCTTGGCATTCTCCTTTTCAATCCAGTCTCTTGCCTTGGCGATAGCCTTGGTCCTGTTTATCGCCAGCTGCTTGTCGTATTCAAGCTGCTTTTCCTCCGTCCAGCCCGCCTGCTTGAGAGCCTTTTCAACATCGCGCTGGTATTTGTCCTCCTCGCGGGCAAAACGCTCCGTCTCGGCGTCAGTCCAGGGATATTTTATCCTGTCGGGATCAGCCCAGCCGGTTGTAAGTATGTATATGGTATCTGCGCCCTGCTCTATTGCCGCCTGGTAAACCCTATACCGGTCCGAAACACTCGGACTATAATAGCGCGTCGCCGGAGGCTGAGGCATGAAGGGATATTTTAGCGTGTAATTAGACGTAGTTCCTAAACGATTGAGGCTCGCATTTATCGGATCTATCCACGCGGCGACCCTGCGCTTGTTCGCATCACTCGCGGGAACGAGAGTAGGCATAAATAAATTGATATTTACCTTGCCTGCACACTCGAAAGCCATCAGGTTGAAAAGCACCGTTCCGGGCAAGCTGTCCACAAGCTTCTTTATATCCTCCCTAATGACCTTGTACGTGTCCAAACCGCCGCGTTCGTCTGTCATCAGATGCTCGCCGGCATCTATGCATATCAAGACCCTCTCGGTTTTGCTCTTTATTCCCTGAATGTCTATCTCTATCGCATTAATGTTTACCGAATTGTCTATATTTACCCCCGTGATGGGAACGAATCCGCCGAATCCACGCCCGAGACCCGAAGGCAGCTTTACATCGACCGACGGCGCATTTATGTTGTTCGGATTAACAACGCTTATGCGTTTCGTAAGCTTCGTGGTCTTGCGCTGGGTGCGGTTTATCCTAGCCCTGACCTCCTGTTTCTGGGGCTCCACCTTCTCGGCCACCTTCGGGGCCTCCATCTCCGAACCTAAGTTTATTATGGACTGCGATATTATCATGCCGCTAAATCCAACCAGAAGCGCTATCTGAATGATCGCAACTATGACAAATACCTTAAAAAGGAGTGAATTTTTCTGTTTCTTGGGTCTGAAACGATATATTTTCATGTTCGTCTAAATCTCTTGTTGGGGGCAAATTTTACTGCTGAACCTCCTGGGTCGGATTCGTCTGTCCTTTTTTAGCCTCGGGAATTTTTACTATCTCCTTGGAGCCTAACTTGGAATAGGCATCGTCGGGATACAGCAACGCACATTGGGAGAATATCTCGTTGGCGGGAAGCACCTGCTTGAGGGTCTTGTACGTCAAACCTGCGCGGTACAAAAGCTCGGGAGTCCAATCGGCGGAAACATCGCCGTAAACGATGCCTTCGGCGTACAAATCCAAAGCCTCGGAGTACTTCTTCTCCTGAGACTTGAATATTCCCTTTATCATTTGAAGGAGGGAAAAATATTTGTCGTCCCTCTTGAGGTTGCCTATTTGGGACAAGTACACCTCCGCCGACGCCCTGTTCCCGGAGACGAGGTCGCAATATACCATCCAAACCAAAGCGCCCTGCTTCTGCGGATTCTCCGCAATGTTGGACAACTTCGTATACCACAAAAGCGCCTGCTTGGCCCTGTTCTTCTTGCGCAAATCCGCAAGCACAAGCATCGCGTCTGGAATGAGGTCTATATTGTCGCCGGTAAAGCTCGTTCTGGATAAAATATCCTGCGCCGCATCAAACATGTCCGCAGCCACAAAAGCGCGAGCCAAAGACAAGCCGGCGGCCGAAAGCGTATGGCCGGCCTTGTCGTACGGAATGGCCTTGGACAACCCCTCCGCCTCCTTGAGGCGCTTTGCCTTGACCAACGCTTCCATATAGTTGGCGACGTCCTGGTGCATGGAAAATGTCGAATGTTCCGGCATTTCCAATATAGGCAAATAGGTGTATATCGTATCGCGCCAGGCCTTCACAGCGCCAGCGTAATTGCCCTTGTCAAACGCCGAACTGCCCGCCTTGAACTGCTCCTTCTGGCGCGTGGCAAACTTGAACTTCGTGTTTACGGGAACCAATATCTCGCCCGAATTTCCGTCTGCCCCGGCAAAGACAAAGTTCTTGATGCCGTTGATGTCCGTAGTGTCTTTGTATACGATGGATTTCGCCGTCCCGGATGCCTCGTCGAGCATGCTTATGGTCGCCTTAGTGCCGGAATAGTCCTTCGTGTAGTCCCTGTCGTCCTGCTGGGCGTAAGACGCCGCTGCAGCCGAAACCGCCAGTACCGTTATTAAAAGCTTTTTCATCTTAAAATCTTCCTTTGGGGTTGCTCGTTAAAGTGAAGCTCTAAACCTGCGGATCTCCTCGTACTCGGCACAAGCCTTATTCTTTTCGTCCTTGAGGAATTCGTCGCAAATCTTCTTCGCTTCGTCTATCTTTCCGCCTGTCACAAGCAGCCTCGCAGCCGCGCTAAGGGCCTTTCCAGAGAACTTGTAGCAGTTTGAAAATGTCAGGAAACACCTGTCGTACCACATGAGGGCATCGTCCATCTTGCCGTCCTCCTGAGCCATCTGCCCCAATTCATAAAGCGCCTGGGCGTGCGTATCTCCCCTCCATGACGGAGTCTTTAACACAGTCTCATACCTCTTTGCCGCGGCGGCGCGCTTCTTTAACTTCAAGAGCATTTGGGCCTGGTTCAAGGCGGCAAGCCCCGCCCTGTCGTCCGCAGGATAATCGCGCTCGACCTGCTGGTATATCTCGTAGGCCTTCTGCCACTGCGCCTGGGACTCGAGGAAGTTGGCATAATCCATCAGCGCATTGCACATATACTCGTATTCCTCGCGCTTCAACGCCGCTTCGTAGGCTTTCTTTGCGTTGTCCGGGCCATACTTGCGCATCTCCTTGGCCATCCATACGAGCGTCCTTACCGACGCAAGCTTGAAGTCCTCCGCGCCGAACACCTTGTTCTGCGAGACCCCTTTGCCCATGGCGTCAAGCCCCATCATGCACCTGTAAACAAGAGCCTGGTTCTTTGCCGCCTGCGCCTTGCCCATCATGTCCTTTAGGAATTTCTCCGGATTTGACTTGGGGAAAGATGCCTGCTGCGACTTATACGAAGCCAAGAGATTTTTAAGAACTGTAGTGTCCGTAAGAAGCGGATCCGAATACGCGGGGTTCTTCTTCAGGCTCTTGTATATATTCTTATCCACATTGGGATTGTCCTCGAAATAACGATAACGCTTTCCGGGCACCTTCACGAGCATCTCCCTGAATGCATTGTCGGATATTGCCTTCTCGAGAAAAGAAACTGTTGCGTCTATCTGCTTCTTGCCTTTGTCGTAAAAGTCCGAATAGGCAAGTATCATCTTGTCTATGCCGTCGTCGGAAACCCTGTCTCCGTGCTGCTCTATACTGGAAGCAAACAAGTTGAGTGCGTCGGCGGGCCTGCCCAGCTTTATGAGAGCCTCGCCCTTCTGATATATGTACATGCCAAGATCTTCCTTGGGGAACTTCTCTATGAAAGAGTCGAGAACCTTTATCTGGTCCTCAAAGCGCTCCGCCGCAGAATACAACTTAGCAGACTGCAAATACGCGCTATTTATAAAGCTTTGGTTGTCCGTCTTCTTCTCGACGTTCATATAGTGCTTAACGGCGCCGTCAAGATCTCCCACCAAACCGGCTATGTCGCCGAGGAAGAATTCTGCCTCGCCCATGAGCTTGCTGTCGGGGAATCTGTCCATGAAGTACGTAAACGCCTCGTCGGCCTTGTCGTATTCCTCTATGCCGAAAGCCGAAATGCCCTTCCTGTAACACGCGTCCTCTATGTACTCGCCGTTGGGATAGTTTTCAACAAGATACGAGAAGCGCGCAAAGGCACCCTTGTAGTTAGACTGGACCAAGTCTGAAAGGCCCATCCAGTAATAGCAGCCTTCTATCTGCGGAGTGTCGGGATATTTCTTTATGAAACCGGAGAATGTGCTGTTTAACTCCTTGTAATTTTCGTCCTCAAGCCACGTCTTGCCGAGGAGGAACACGAAAATCCTGTTGTACTCGTCCTCGGGATTCTTAGCGATGAAATCCAACGACGTTGAGAAGAACAAAGGCTTCTGCTTTGTGCGCAGATAATATTGGGCTATGTTCAGCACCACGTCCCTGACATAGTTGCCGCCGGGGAACTTTTTGAGGTATTCCTGCCCCAGATCAAACATCTCGTTGTCCTTGCCAATCTGGCTGGCGCCGACAAACGCCGCATAGTAGAAGGACTCCAAATTCGGATCCTGAGGGAACTCGTCTATCAACCTGCGGAAGGACCAATAACTCTCATAGGTCCTCTTTGTCAAAAGATAATTCTGCGCCGTACGCGCCATCAGGCTCGAGGCGTAATCGGGCATGTCCTCTATATTCTTTATAAAAGTGTCGTTGACCGTCGAAAGGGTCTTAAGCTCGTCGAGACGGGGATTGTCTCCCGAACCGCCGGACAACCTCTTCATCTCCCTGTCCATCTTTGCCTTGTACGCCTTCAACCCCGCCAAAATCTGGGACTTCGAGTATACCATGCTGAACATCAAGGACGCCTTGCTGAACTCCTTGCGCTTTACAAGCTCGTCTCCCGCCTTGAGGAAATCCATATTCAGGAATATGTCGTAGCGGGCGGGAGCGTCGTAAACCATAAAAGGCATAAGCTTCATCACGGCGTCAAAATCGTTCTTCGATATCGCCGAGCGCATCAGGGCAACCGCGGCATAGACTTTCAAATCAAGCGTATTTGCGCGCGCAAACAACCTCTCAAACCACTTCTGGCCGTTGGCCCAATCGCTCTTAAAATACATCGTCTCGGATATCTGCTTTACGATGGACAGATACTCCGAAGCGTTCAACCTCTCCACGTACGGCGGATTAACCAACTTCTCCAATACGGCCGCACTCTGCTCGAGCTTGTCCTGCCCTGCATAGCAGGAGGCGAGCGTTCTTAGCGTGTCGACAGCATGCTTGCTCTCGGGATATTTCTCTATAAAATTGTTCAGAAGGTTCGTCGCAGTAATCAGCGCGTTTTTGTTACTCTGATTGTTTGCGAATTCCTGCACGTAGGAATAGGCCATATAGAACTCGAAAGTTTCCATCTGGGCCTTCAGCGCCTTGTCCTCTAAATTTTCAAAACGGACTATCAACTCCTTGAGAAGCGGACGCGCCCCTATATAATTTCTGTCCGCGATAAGCGTCGAAGCCTCCTTACGAATGTCTGCCGTAGAGCGCTGGTTCATCTCGGCGTCCTGAGCGTAAACACCGGTACATAACAACATGAGAGCCGACACCGCGGCAGCGCGCTTTAACATTTTTTTGGTATTGTACATTTCTAAATAATTTAGGGTATGGTATTTTGAAATAGCCCAAACACACGCTTTCGTCTTTTGACAAAAACACGCTTTGTTTAGGAAATATTGAATATACATCTCTTAAAATTTTCCAGCATTTTTTTTCATTTTTTTGGCGGGGCGGAACTTTCGGCCTGTCGACGGAACAAAAGTTTAGCCCCGCAAATGCAAAAAAGCCTTGAAGTATATTTTAAAAGAGGTAGGGTCTTATTTGATATTATCTAATTGGAAACAGACAGTAAAAACATGAAAAAAGTTCAAAAAGACTCCCCCGATAAGACATCGAAACTCATGAAGGGCTCCGATATACTAGTAAAGAGCCTGGAAAACGAGGGGGTCGAGGTTGTATTCGCGTATCCCGGCGGGCAGTCCATAGACTTGCACAATGCCTTTACGCGTTCCAAGAAAATAAGGGTTGTGTTGCCCAGGCACGAGCAGGGCTGCGGTTTTATGGCGCAAGGATATGCGCGTTCCTCGGGCAAGGTCGGTGTTTGCATGACCACGAGCGGCCCGGGAGCCATGAATCTGATAACCGCCATAGCCGACGCCTATCAGGACAGCATCCCGATAGTTGCAATCACCGGCCAGGTGATGAGCAAGTTCATAGGCAAGAATGCCTTTCAGGAGACGGACGTCTTTGGAATGACGCTTCCGGTGGTAAAACACAGCTACTTGTGCATGGATGTCAAAGATTTGCCGCGCATAGTCAAGGAGGCATTCTTCCTGGCAGCCTCCGGCAGGCCGGGGCCGGTGATTATAGACATACCAAAAGACGTGCAGCTTTCGTACACGCAGCCGAACTTTGACGAGCCCATGGATCTGCCGGGAATTCCCGAGACGCCCCTGGCGTCGGACGAGAGTCTCAACAAGCTTTTGTCCATGGTGGAGGAGTCCAAGAGGCCTGTGATATACGCGGGCGGGGGCGTCACGAGCGCGAACGCCGCGAAGGCTTTGGACGAGTTTTCAAAGATATATAAGATTCCGGTGGTGACCACTCTGATGGGCATAGGCTGTGTGGATCCCATGGAGGAGAAGAACTTGTACTGGCTAGGCATGCACGGCACATACGCTGGGAACCAGGCCGTGTACGAGACGGACTTGCTCATATCCGTTGGGGCGCGTTTTTGCGACCGCGTGACGGGGGACGTGACAAAGTTTGCGCCCGACGCTAAAATAGTGCACATAGACATAGATCCGGCCGAGCAGAACAAGAATGTCTGCATAGACTTAAGCATAGTTTCCGAGGCGGACTACGCTTTGGAGCGCCTGCTTCAGCTCGCCAAGGTTCGCAACGGCAAAAAGCCCGACTTGAAGGACTGGCACAAGCGCATAAAGCAGTGGAAGTCGGAGCATCCCTACCCCTTCCCCGAGAAGGTGCGCAAGGACGAAATCACTGTGCCCGAGGCCATAGAGACCTTCTACGAGCTCAGCAAGGGCAAGCCGTTTGTAACTACAGGTGTCGGCCAGCACCAGATGTGGACTCCGCAGCATTTCATATTCAAGAAGCCGAGGCAGTTTGTCAGCTCGCTCGGGGCCGGGACCATGGGCTTTGGATTGCCTGCCGCCTTGGGGGTGAAGGTTGCAAATCCCGATGCAGAGGTTGTTGACATAGACGGCGACGGCTCCTTCCAGATGAACATCCAGGAGATGGCGACCTCCGTGATGGAGAGAATACCCGTGAAGGTGATGCTCATGAACAACCAGTTTTTGGGCATGGTGATGCAGTGGGAGGACGTTTTCTACGGCAGCACCCGCGGCAACACGGAACTCGGCTGGCACGACAACATGGGCGGCCCGCACAATCTCAAGGCGCTATATCCCGATTACGTGGGCATAGCTAAGGCCTACGGCTGGCGCGCGCGGCGCGTCAGCGACAAGGCGCAGCTAAGAGACGCAATCAAGGAGATGCTCGAGAGCAAAGAGTCCTTCCTTCTGGAGGTTGTGGTGCCCTACGACGAGCACGTTTTGCCCTTCATTCCGCCGGGAAAGTCCGCCAAGGAGATGATTACCGGATGCGACAATTGCGACGCTTTCGGCGAGTGCGCCAAGACGAGAAAATGCGTTAAACAGAAAGATTAAAACACATGGCAGAAGACACTATAGTACTTTTGAAGACGAACAGGGGCGACATCAAGATAAAGCTCTATCCCGATGTTGCGCCGAAGACCTGCGAGAATTTTGTCGGGCTGGTGAAGAAGGGCTACTACGACGGCATAACCTTCCACCGCGTGATAAAGGACTTCATGATACAGGGCGGGGACCCCACCGGGACGGGTTGCGGCGGCGAGAGCCTCTGGGGCAAGCCGTTTGAGGACGAATGTTCCCCCTCTCTTGCCTTCGACAAGAAGGGTCTTTTGGCTATGGCAAACGCCGGCCCCAACACGAACGGCAGCCAGTTTTTCATAACTACGGCTCTCACGCCGTGGCTGAACATGCACCACACAATATTCGGCGAGGTGGTCGAAGGCTACGACGCTGTAGAGAGCATAGAAAACTGCCGCACGGGGTTCATGGACAAGCCTGCGGAAAAGCAGTATATAATAAAGGCCGAGGTTCTCTAAGAGCCTCCGCCCAAAACGCTATAAAAACCCCCTTTTTCAAGGGGGTTTTTCTTTTTGCCAAAGTAGGCGCGCCCGCGGGGCGGACAAAAGTTTAAACGTATTTTGAAGTCAGGGTCTTTCTGCGCTTCATCTGCGCGTAAGTTCCCTCGAAGACCAGGCGCCCGCCCTCGTCACCGCCTTTGGGGCCAAGCTCAACAAGCCAGTCGGCGGCGCGTATAAAGTCCGGGTTGTGCTCTATTACGATTATGGTGTTTCCGGCGTCGCGCAGCTTAAGGAGCAGAGAGACGAGTTTGCAAAGGTCGTCGAAATGCAGGCCCGTAGAGGGCTCGTCGAGTATGTACAAGTTCTTCCCCTGCTGGCGCCTGCTGAGCTCGAGCGAGAGTTTTATCCTCTGGGCCTCTCCTCCCGACAGCGTGTTTGAAGCCTGGCCGAGCTTCACATAGCCGAGGCCGACCGCCTTCAGGGTCTCCAATTTTTCCCTTATTTTAATCTGGGAGCGGAAAAATTCGCACGCCTCGTCCACCGTAAGGTCGAGCGCCTGGGCTATGTTAAGCCCCTTGTAAAGCACGTCGAGGGTCTCCCTGTTGTAGCGCGTTCCGCCGCAGCTCGGGCATTTTACAAACACGCTGCCGAGAAACTGCATGTCCAATTCTATGAAGCCCTCGCCCTGGCAATGTTCGCAGCGGCCGCCCTTGACGTTGAAGCTGAACCTGCCCGGCGCATAGCCGCGGGCGCGCGAGACGGGGCATTTGGAGTAAAGTTCGCGAAGAAGGTCGAATATCTTTGTGTATGTGGCGGGATTTGAGCGCGGCGAGCGCCCTATCGGAGACTGGTCCACCCGCACGCATTTCTCAAAGTATTCAAGGCCCTCCACGCCCTTGTGCGCCCCGCAGATCACCTTGGCGCCGTTTAGCACGCGCGCTGCGTGCTTGGCTAGAATTTCGTTTACAAGCGTGCTCTTGCCCGACCCGCTTACGCCGCAGACTACCGTCATCAGCCCTACGGGAAAGGATACGTCTATATTTTTGAGGTTGCGGGCGCTTGCCCCCTTTACAGTCAATACCCTGCCGTCGGAGACCAGTGCTCCGGCTGGAGAGGCGGTTAACTTCGCCTCGCCCGAGAGAAACTTTCCCGTAAGAGTCTTGGAGTCCTTTGCGCAGTCTTGCGGAGTGCCGCAAAAAACCACGTTTCCGCCGCAATGCCCTGCGCCCGGGCCGAGCTCTATAAGCCAATCGGCGCGCTCCATGGCGTCGCGGTCGTGCTCGACGACAACGAGGGTATTCCCCCTGTCGCGCAGGCTCTCAAGGGCGGAAAAGAGCATGTCGTTGTCGGAGGGATGCAGCCCTATGCTCGGTTCGTCGAGTATGTAGGTCACTCCCGTAAGATCCATGCCCAGCTGCGTGGCCAGCCTAATGCGCTGGGCCTCGCCCCCGGAAAGGGTTGAATACTCGCGCCCCAGCTGCACGTACGACAGCCCCACCTTCATGAGAAAATCCAGCCGCTGCCTGAGGCCAGAGACCGCCTCCGAGACGGCCGCGGCGACATCGCCTTGAAGCTTTATGGAATTGGCGAACGCCCCGGCGGCCTCCACGCTCATAGCCAGAAAATCCGCAAAGGAAACCCCGTTTATAAAAACGTTGCGCGCGCGCGCGTTAAGCCTCGAGCCACCGCAGTCGGAACAAGTGTCGGAAACCTGAAATGCGGCAAGCCTCGCGCGCAGGGCGTCGCTGGAAGTGGTCTTGTATGCCTCGTCAAGCTCGGCAATGGCGCCCCAATAGGGGAGCACCTCCACCTTGTGCCTGCCCCGCCCTATTCTAAGCTTAAATAGCCGATCAGGGTCCCCGAAAAGCAGAAGATTTTTAACGTCCTCGGGAAGGTCCCGCCAGGGAGTCTGCGGATTGAAAGGCACCTGCTCGGCAAGCTGCTTGAAAATCGAATTGCGCCGTATAATCATGTACTTCGTGCCGAAACGCATGGCCTTTATGGCGCCGCCGCGCACGCTTTTGGAGTCGTCCGGAACAAGCAGGCGCGGATTGAATTTCATGGTTCTACCTATGCCGCCGCAAGACGGGCACGCGCCATCTGGGTGGTTGTGCGAAAAACTGCGCGGAGTAAGCGGAGAGTAAACCCTGCCGCAATCGGCGCAGGCAAGCGAAGTGTTCAGATGCAGCTCGCGCCAAAGTTCGGCATCGGGAGTTTTGTAATATATGCAAGCCGTGCCGCCGCCCTCCTTGAGCGCAAGCTCGAGCGAGTCGGCGATTCTGCTTCTCGACTGCGCGGAAACCGAAAGCCTGTCTACAACTATGTCCAAAACGGACTTCGCCCCCTTTACATTGGGCCATTGCGCGGGTTCGTCGAGCTCGACAATCTCCCCGTTTACCCGCGCCCTCTGCCAGCCGCGCGAGGCGAGGCTCTTAAGCTCCTCCTTTACGACGGCGCTCTTGCCCTCAAAATAACGCGCCAGCACGTATGCCCTCGTCCCCTCGCCCAGGGCCAGGACGCAATCCACACATTCGTCGAGGGTTCTGCTGGCAATTTTTCCGCCGCAGGCCGGGCATCTCTGCTCGCCGACAGTCGCCCAAACCAGGCGGGCGTAGTCGGCAATCTCTGTGGCCGTTGCCACCGTGCTGCGCGGGTTGGACGAAAGTATCTTGTTCTGCTCTATGGCAACCACGGGCGAAAGCCCCTTTATGAAATCCACATCCGGCCTGCCGACCTGCTCTAACAGCCTTCGAGCGTCTATGGACAGGCTCTCCATATACTTTCTGTAGCCTTCCGCATAAAGGGTGTCGAAAGCCAAAGACGATTTCCCCGAACCGCTCAGCCCGGTGACGACTGTAAACTTGCCCCTCGGAATGTCCACAGAGACGTTCTTCAAATTATGGACGCGCGCGCCCCTTATCTGAATGGAATTTTCAAAATTCATTTTTTTGCGCCTTAAAAAATCTTGCGCGATAATATTGGGTCATTAGATTACCCATATGCTTTCACCGTTCCAGAAAAAAATGGTATCCTGCGCGATTACCTGCGCGGCGATAATGTTCATAGCCTTTTTTGCCGTATCCGCATTTGTATTGGCTGCCAAGTTCTTGGCGAAATTCAGTTCGGTGATATGGCCCATTGCGGCGGCGGGAATAGTATCTTTCATACTCAAGCCGGCGGTAGACGCCTTGTCAAGGCGCACAAAGGTTTCAGCGGGGATGGCCACTCTTATTATCTTCGCGCTGCTCGCCGTTGCGGTGTCGGCGGTGGCGATATGGATACTGCCGGCGCTTGCAGATCAGATTTCAGGCATAGTAAAAACCCTTCCCGAGATAGTACAAAACGCCCTAAGATATATAGGGGAACATTTCCCAGAGCTGAAAAACCGCATAGTCGAGCAGCTTGGCAAGCCGGAAAACCTGCCTAAGATATCCATGGCAGCCGCGGCCGGCGGCATTTCAAAAACCTTCAAGACGCTGCTCGGGGCCACGGGGAGCGTCGCTGCGACATGCTCGTTCCTCGCGGCATTTGCCGCGGCTCCTATATATCTATATTACATGCTCTCCACAAAGTTCGACTCCTACGCGATGATGAACAAAAACATGTCTTTCCTGCCCGACGGGCTGAGAGAAGACATAGTTTTTCTCGCAAGGCGCTTCGTGTCGATAATGTCGTCGTTCTTCAGGGGCCAGCTGACCATAGCATTTATAATGGGCATACTCCTCGGGGCGGGCTTTGGGATAGCCGGCGTAAAATACGGATTCCTGCTCGGCTTCTGCGCGGGAATGTTGAACATAATACCCTATTTTGGAACCGTAATAGGCTTGGGCACAACGCTGCCCACGGCGTTCTTTCAGGACGGCGGCGGCCTGGGGCTTGTGGCGGCTGCGGTTGCGATATTTGTGGCGGTGCAGCTTTTGGAGTCCTACTATCTTACTCCCCGCATAATGGGCTCCAACACGGGCTTGCATCCGGCGGTGATAATATTTTCGGTATTCTTCTGGGCTGTCGCCCTGGAAGGGATACTCGGAATGATACTTGCAATACCGCTTAGCGCCTTTCTGGAGGTGCTCTGGAAGCTACTGCTTTCAAAGTATCTGAAGAAGGATTTTCTGTATAAGAATACGCCGGAACAGGCAGACTTGCACGATGCCGACATCAAACAACCTGATTTGTAAGTCATGAAGAAAAACATTTACGCATGCATACTGGCTGCATTTTCAATATTGTTCTGTGCGGCCGAAGCGGGCGCACAGACGCCTCCGGCGACTTTGGCGGACGTTGAATTATGCCCCGCGGCGAAATTCTCCGACGCCGACAAAAGCGCTTTGGACATAAAATGCGCAAGCGACGCACCCACTAGGATATTCACCACCGCGACAGGGCTTTTCGAGCCCAATACCGAGCATACCGCAAGGCTGCGCTACACCCTTTCGCCCGACGATTTCTCTCAGCTGCCGCATATGAAGTTGAGGGCGGTAAATTCCGGGGGGCAAATCCTTGCGGAGAGGCATCTGGGCGCCTCGAGGGGCGAATCTTTCGTAAAGATGCCCTTTCCCGTGCCCGGCGGAGACGTAAACGTGCGTGTGGAGCTGGTCGGGATAGGTAAATTCAGCGCGCGCATAAGCTCTCTTTCCATATCCGACGGCAACGGCGAGAAGTTTCTCCCCATAGGCGGGGCCGACACTCCAAAGGCCGCGCATCCGGACAATCTGCCGACGGGGTCGGCGGAATTTGACATAAAACTTCCGCGCCCCAAGGCCGAAAAGGTGGTAAACGCCGCAGATTTCGGGCTCAGCGAGAGCGTGGAAAACGCCGCGACAATCCTGAACAAGGCCATAGAGCACTGCAAGAAGGAGGGCGCAACAAAGCTGCTGATCCCAAAAGGGCGCTATAAGATGTACGAGAATGTCACGATAAGCCTGTCGGGTTTTGAGGATTTTACCCTTGACGGGGGCGGCAGCGTATTCGTCGCCAGAAAGACAGCAACCGCAAATTTGTATGTTGCCGGCTGTACCCGCACAAAAATAGCCAATCTTAGCTTCGACTACGATTGGGAGACGGAACCGCTCGCCGCAATAGTGAAGATAACCGACATAAAAAAGACCGACGAAAACACCGTCATAGATGTGGAGTTTATCGATTACGATAAATACCCCCTATACGGCAAAAAGGTACGCGTGGCGGACATGGAGAATTACGACATCAAGGCAAAGGCCGTCGGGCAGGAGGGGGGAATAACCCTTGGATTCGGGTTTTCTCCAAACGACAAAGGGCCCGACACGGAATGGATATCCCCCAACAAGCTTCGCATTAAGAGCCACAAGGGCGACACCCGCCCGCGGCTCGGGCGCTATTACAGGCTGCAGCACTATTACTACGGCATGGGGGGCATAGCGCTGTCGGACAACACCCACCTTACGCTCGAGAACATAAATATATATTCCTGCAAGGGGCATGGAATCCTCGTAAGCGGCAGGCAAAAATATTTTCAGTTCATAAATGTGAATATACGCCCGCCCGCGGGCGACCCAAAGCGCGTGATAAGCTGCACGGCAGACCATCTGCATTTCGCGCGCTCCAACGGGCATTTCAAGATGTTAAACTGCGAGTTTTCCCACGGTTCGGACGATTGCACCAACATACACGACCTCTCAGCATTCGGGGTAAAGTGCGGGGACAAGACCATAAAGCTCATGGCAGGCACCATGCCTAATGTGGGAGACCTCGTAGAGTTGCGGCACGGCAATTATTCCGCCACGGGGTACAAATCCAAGGTGGAAAGCATATCAGACAAGGGCAAAGACGCCCGCTATATCAATTTTGCGGATCCCCTGCCTAACCCGGAGTTCGACGGTTTCGTGCTGTTCAACCGCACTTACGACTCCTCAAACGTCATAATAAGAGACTGCCGTTTCCACAGCAACAGGGCCAGGGGCCTGCTGATATTGGCAAGCAACATAACCATAGAAAATTGCCGCTTCACGCACAACCAGATGGGCGCGCTAAAGTTTGAGACGGGATACACTTTCAACGTATGGAGCGAAGGTTTCGGAGTTGACAATGTCCTGGTGAAGGACTGCGTCTTCGACACGGTAAATCCGCAGGGCGTAAGATACCAGGGCAAGGCGCGCGACATATTTTTCGGGGTGTATATGCGCCGAGATCCTTCCTTTGAGCAGACGGACTATCCCGTGATAAGAAACATACTTTTTGCAAACAACCGCTTTAAGGACAGTTTCGGGCTTATCGCGTTGATATCGTCTGCCAACAACATCATATTTTTGGACAACACGTTTGAGAATCCCACACCGCGCATAGACGAGCTGCCCTACCGCGGGGCGTTCTATGTAAACAGCGCATCTGACATAAAGATTTTAAACAATACCTGGATAAAATCCCCCTATGTCAAAAATCCCGGGGTTTTCATGGACGACGACACCGCCAAAGGCGTGCTCGTGCAGGGAAACAGGCTTGTGGATGCAAAGGAATAGGCAAAAACAAAGACATTTCCCCCTATAAGCGGCATAGATGCAGCCCTAAAAAACATCCATATCTGACAGCATAAGCGGCGGATAGAAATAACGCCATATAGCCAGAAGAAGCATAAAAAGACTAATCTCTATGAAAAAGAAGGCCACAATAAACCAGACGATAAAAATCGCCAAGGCATTGGGCGGAGAATCCCTCCATTGGGTAGACAACTTATCCTATGAAGAAGCTGATGCATTGATAAAGCGCCTTCCGAAAAAAAGGAAAAGGTTTGTCTCCATCGGCGCTATAGTAGCGCTGTCAATAGTATTATTGATTTGTTTGGGCGCATGGTATTTTAAAAAGTCCGAAAAGGTCGAGGAACCACAAAATATTCCCTCATTTTATCCATACAGAAGAGTAGAGACAAAGCCCAAGGTTTACACCCCGCCTAAAGAAGTTCCGGCCAAGAAGGTATCATCGAAAAGCGAGAAAAACATAGAGAAAAAGAAGCTCTACCCATACAGCAAGCGGCAATTGGAAACGGCGAGCATGAACGTCTTGAATATCGTTAAGGCCGCCTATCCTGACGCTTCCATAACCATATCTCAAATATCGTCAAAAGACAACTCCATCCCGCTGACATTAAGCGGACATGTAATATATAAGAACGAACTAAAACCGCTGGAGGCCAAGTTTTGCTTTCCCGGACGGGATAAATGGAAAGCCAAAATAGCCGTGGATGAATATATAATCTACAACAACATGTAGAGACATGTTTATAGGCAGGCAGGCCTTCTATCCCGGGAAATTCACCGCATTAAATCCGGGTGAGGGAAAAAGCATATGAGGTAAAATGCCCTTCCTCTATATGTAAAAAAATGCGGCTTTCATAACAGAGGCCGCATTTTTTAATGTCTAGAGCTAGAAGCAGATATAAGGCTATTTTATCAACCTGCGCGGGCCTCCGCAGACGGCTGCCTTCCGCCGGAGGGGAACAGCCTCATGAGCAGATTGTTAGTCGTAAGCATTCCTACAACTTCCAAGGAGGAGTTCTGGACAAGAAGAATTTTCGAGTCCAGCTGGCGCAGATTCTCGGCAATGTGCAAAAGAGTGGTGTCCCCGTTTATGAATACGGGAGCGGAGATGTTCTCATGCCAATCCTTGCCGCTGTCAAAAATCATCTTTCTAAGCTCGAGCGTGCCTACAAACTCGCATGAGTCTGCGGACGCTTTGACGGGATAGCGCGAGTGCTTATATTCTCTCATAAGCCTCAAGACCTCCGCCCTGGACATGTCCAGGCTAACGCAAACAGTATCCGCTATCGGGATCATTATCTCGGTGACGGAATCCTCTTTCAAGTCCGGGATCTCTTGAATTGCGTGCTCCTGAAGCCGCGTTATGGACTTCTCCTCCCTCGCCGCCGAGGCAAGCGCGTCGAGCTCGTCGAGGGCCGCCCCGTCTCCGCCGAGCTTCGCAGGAGCCTCAAAAGGCCTGTTTATGAAATGCACCAGCCATATCAGCGGATTTATAACGCGTATTGCGATCTTGAGCAAGTCCGCCGTAAGAGACACCACCCTTGAATTGAAGCGCACTCCCAAAGTCTTGGGGAGTATCTCCGTGTATTGAACCATCAGTATGGTAAATATCAAAGAGAAAAGCCATACATAATTGCTCCCGAACATCTTGTCGAACTCGGCTCCGGCTATGGCCGCGCCGAATGTATGCGCCGTGGTATTCAATATAAGAATTACCGCGATTGGCTTTTCTATATTCTTCTTAAATTCGGCGCATATGCCCCCCACCCTCGGATTCTTCTGCTTAAGCAACGCCAACTTGCCGGGATTTATACTTAAAATGGCAGCCTCCATAATGGAGCACAAGAAACTAACAAACATCGACACCGTAACGGCGAGAATAAACGTTAACATTCAATACCTCCGTAAAAATACATGTAAATAATCATACCGCTCTAGTAACGAAAAATGGCAAAGCCTTGTCAACCATATATTATTTAAGCGGATCCAAGCCGCCTACCTTACAAGGCGGTTAACCCATATAGGCATCGCAGTTTTTTAAACGCGCAACAATTTATAACGCAATATATTAAGCTATATATATTACAACGTTAACGCAGACAAGAAGTTAAAATGCTTAAACGCTTCAATAAAGTTAAAAATTCATAATATAAATCAAACTTCGCATAGTGTAAATATGCTGCCAAAAGGCACTCCCGTGTTTTTACGCCAACCTCGCGGAGATTTCTACCACGCATATATGCCAAAAAAAACCCGCAAATGCGGGTTTTTACGGCACAGATAAGATTTTTATCGGCAAAATTTTCCTACGCCTCAGAGCGTTTTAAGGCCTTCGCAATTCCGAAGGAAAGGATAAAAGTCGCCCCGAGGCCTATCGCGCCGGCGCACAGCGCAGAAGAGATGGATCCCAACCCGTCTACGGAATAATCCGCAAATGGAGCTCCCACAAAATTTGGAGCCGAGGGCAGAAGCGAGAAAGACCCCATAGTCCATTCAAATGCATCCGGGAATGAGGAGGCAAACGGGCACAAAGCCAGGCTCGCCAAGACGATAAACGCCAGAACCGCATAGGGGCGCCTTGAGTTACACTCCGCCCTGCGTTCCGCCAAAACTCCGGCAAGAAGCGCCGTGACGCAGCCTTCCACAAGAGCCAAAGCCGTGTGCACGCCTATGAGCGTCGAATAGAGAGCAAAAGACCCCTTGCCCGACAGGGCAAGCTCCGCGCAGAGGGCAAAAGCCGCAAGCTCTACGGAAATGAACGCCGCAAGGCCTGTCGCGGAGGAATCGGAGATCTGCCTGCGCATCAGAGCCGCCCGGATAAGCCCGCCGACCCCCGCGCCGACAAGCGCCATATTGAGAATATTGGCCCCGAGCATAAAAGCCCCGCCGTCGGCAAAGAGGAGAGTCTGCAATGTCAACACTATCGCCAAGGAAAGTATGCCTGCCGGTATGCCGAGCGCTCCCGCCGCAAGCACGCCCCCTATAAGGTGGCCGGAAATGCCGTCCCACAATGGATAGTTCAACATCTGCACGCCGAATACCGCCGCACTGACAAGAGAAAATTTTAAAGCCGAAGGCGCCGAAACCGCCTTCCCCTTAGCAAGAACGTAGGCCGAAGCCGCAACGCCCGTTGCCGCTATTGCCGCCGTTACCGGGCAGACGGCGCCCGTGAGCATTTCAGATGGTACATGCATTTCTTTTTTCTCCGTTGTTGTTAATTGTTTGCAATGAAATTTCCGTGGAGGAGGAATGTTTTAAATCTATAGATTCGCTATCCGAACTAAGCGCTCCAAGCAACAAAAAAACGCTCGGAAGAAAAGCCCGAATAGATGGCCCTATCCTAAGATTTCCCTGTTATCCGGCGCGCCTTCTTATCGCCTTTAAACATATCCGCCTTTACACAGAGAAAAATAGCAGAATATCCGCGAAAAGTAAACGCATATTCCTGCCAAAAATCTGCAAAATTGGACCATTTTTGTTAAAAAGCTCAAGACCAAGAATAATTGCAGTAAAAAAAAGAATGCCGCCATACACATGCGCATAGGCGGCTTCTTGCGCGGCTAAAAGCCGCAAAGGCCCATCTAAAAATGGACAACTCTGCTACTCGGCGCGCTTCGCGGCCCACTTATCGACACCGATGAGGAGGTTCTTGTCGTCCCCGGCATATTCGAGGCCTCTGACAAAATCGGAGGTGTTTTTCTCCTCTTCGATCTGCTCCTTGACAAACCATGACAGGAAATCTGCCGTCGCCCAATCTTTTTCGTCATTCGCAGTTTCAAGCAGCTTGTAGATCTGCGAGGTAACAAGCTGCTCGTGGGCATAGGCTGCCTGGAAGGCTTCGAGCGGAGAGGCGAAATCCGTCTTTTCCGGTTTGCGAACCGCATCTGCGACAAATTTAGAGCCTCTTTCCGTGAGGTATTCATATATCTTCATCGCATGCTCCATCTCCTCCTTTGACTGCAGGCGCATCCAGCTGGCCATGCCCTGGTATGGAGTGTGTTTAAAATACGCGCTTATCGCAAAGTAGATATGAGCCGCGTAGAGTTCGTTATAGAACTGCTCGTTGAGCAATTTCTCGGTTTTTTCAGGGATTTTCATATTTTTTCCTTTGGTAGATTAAGAATGTTTTTTATCGGGCATGGACTCTATATATACGGACGTAGACGGGAATGCGAACGACAACCCCATGTCGGCAACCGCACGCATTATTGCAAGATTCGCCCGCCGCTTTGTGGCTGCAAAATTGGCCGCGTCTATATGCTTTACATAATATATTACGGATAAATCCAACGAGGAAGCCCCAAATTCCGCAAATTCCACATAGACGCCGCCCTCGGTGTCGACACCCTCGGACTTGGATATCGCCTCGCGGATATTCTTCATGGCCGACTCGATTTGATCTGGCGTAGCGGAATACGTAAGGCCTACAGTCTGCATTACTTTCCTTGCGGGCATCTTGGTGAAGTTTTCGACCGCCTCTTTGGCCAAAGACGAGTTCGGTATTGTCACCAGCGTCTTAGAAAAGGTCCTTATTCGAGTAGAGCGGAAGCCTATAGCCTCGACGGTGCCCTCGCAGGAGGACGTCTTAACCCAGTCTCCCACCATAAACGGCCTGTCGAGTATTATTGATACCGAACCGAAGAAATTTGCTATCGTATCTTGCGAGGCGAACGCCAAAGCCATGCCGCCTATTCCCAAAGAAGCTATGATAGTGTTGACGTTAACGCCGCAGCTTGTCAGGACAGACAGGAACGCGACCACGACAATAAAGAATTTCAAAACCCTACGGAGAAAGTCGGCAAGATTTACCGTTGCAGCCGATGATTTGGACCTAAACTTACACTCCATCGCCGCAAAGGCCGAGTCGCAAACTATCCATACCCCCCAGAAGAGGGCTATCCAGAAGAACACGCCCATAACCCTTGAAACCAGCGTGACATATCCGGAATCTTCCAATATAAACACTAACGCCACATAAACGCCAAGCGCCCACGCGAACAAATTGAGGGGCTTTCTGAGATTCTCCAAAAACGCCACTGCAAAGCTTTTTGATCCGGAATTTCGGAACATTCTATCAAGCCTGGCAAATAGGAATCTGAGAAAATACTTAGTGGCTACAAACGTTGCAAGCAGCATGAATACGCTCGCAACATACTGTATAAACATTACGCCAAAGTACTTCTTCGCGAGAAAATCCGCCGTTTGGGGGCTGTATTTTTGAACTTCCCCAACTACTCCTTTTAGGCGCCCCTTTATTTGCTCCGCTTTTTGAAGGGCATTCTGGTCTATTATAGCTTGGCGTTTTTGATATTCCAATTCTTCCTGAGACAAGCTCTTACCCGTTTCCGCAGCCTCCGCGGCATTTGCAGGAGCAGTGCCCTGGGAGAAACAAAGATACGGAGATATAGAAAAAATGGCCGCAAATAATACCAGCCGCAAAACGGTTTTCATGGTTTGCATAGTTATATTCTCTTAATAATGTCGGTAAAAATACAAGAAATAAAAGTATTTATCGTGGATATGCGGTAAAAACCGCGCCTGAAAGCGCGCGGTTAAAGCGCAACGACATTCGTTCTTAAGGCAACAAAAAGCAGGCTGCAAATTCCTAAAAGAATTTTTATTCCTTTTTATAATTTGCTATGCTCCTTCCCCAGTGCTCCGCCGGAAGAAACGCCTCTCCCCTGCCCTATAAGAAATGGATAACAAAGGCTAAATATACGTTTCGTTGGGCCTGCGAATATCTTTATATTTGGAGAGCATCTGACGCACATTGTCGTACATTTGCCGAGGCAATGTTCGCGCCTCCACCGGACAAGCATAAACACAGGCCATGCAAAGAGCGCATTTTGCAATATCAGTCTTGATGCTGCCCTCATAGAGGGTAATTGCGCCTGTCGGACATGCGGAAACGCATTCCCCGCACAGATTGCAAGAATCTGTAGATACCGGAGTTGCAGCCACGGTAAAGTCGGCCTTATAGGGATAATTTCCCGGAACGCTAAATTCGTTTTCCAAGCGGGCAATCAATTTTTCCGATATCCGCTTCCCAAAGGCTTCAAGCTCGTCAAAATCCACAGGATCTGGCCTTCCGGCCGCGATTTCTGGGCACATAGAATGTTGAGCTATAAAGGCGCCTGAAGCAACTATTTCAAACCCCGATTCTTTTGCCATGTTATTCAACTCCAACAAGGCGTCCTCGTAAGCCCTGTTGCCGTATACGACAATAGTGACGGCTTTTTTGCCGATTCCGTTGACGGATTTTAGTTTCTCCGCCGCAAATGCAGGAATTCTCCCGCCAAATACAGGAACAGCTATTAACGACAAATCACCTTCCGGATTTGCCGCAAATTTGGCTTTTTCGGCCAAATTGTGAATAATCACGGATTCCGATACGGCCTCCGCAAGATGCATTCCAACTTTTTTAGTACCGCCCGTTGGGCTAAAATAATAAAAATCCACAGTTTTCGACATGGCAATGCTTAGTTGTTAAATAGATCTCTATAACTTTATATTAAATTTTAAAACCAAATCTACAATAAAGGGCTGTTTTTTATATTCAACATACGGATACCATGGGGAAAAGAAAAACCGCAGCCGCATAAGGATCCAAAAAAGCGTCCGATTTCGCCAAATACTACAGCCAAGAGAAGATCAATCTTCCGGTTTACCCCTGCACATTTTTCTTTTCTGCTCTTTCTTCTTGTCTGCAAATACCTTTGTCGGCGGAAACGGGATCCGCGAACGAATGGCAATCCGTTTATTGCTTTTATCTTTTCCCATAAGCTCCGGGAGGGATGACATATTTTGCATATAATTTTGTCAATGCAATAACCCGCGGTGGAATACCCGCACTATCGATTAGCATTTATTCAAAGATACATGGAAATACTTCTGTTTGCGCCGTCCATATAAAAAGGTAAGAGAGCCTACAAATACCAAGTCAGGACAAAGAACGAAAAAAACAGCCCCAGGACAGGCGTAAAATAAAATATTACCTTTAAGCAAATAAAGAGCGAGCGTTTGCGAATATAGATATGTGAGGTTTATATGCAAAATTTTAGATACGGGGTCAAATAAGCGCTATTTATGCGGACCGTCTCCCCGGTATGGGAAATATTTATTAAGAAACTTCACAGGCGCGACATATTTTGTCGCGCAATAGCATTACCCTCGGGCAAGAAAACAACAAACCTATGAAAAACAATAAAACATCCATGAATGTTAACGAAAAAAACGAACAAAACGGCCTTTGCCATGTTTTTGACCTGTTGACCCAAAACAGGCTGACAGTACTTGCGGGAAATCCGGGAACCGAGAAAACCTCATTCGTATTAAATCTTATTGAATCTGCGTTATCTCAGAATCCGCTGCATTCTGCGCTGGTATTTTCCCTGGAAAATTCATCCGGCGCGTTGATGGATCTTATGATACGCTCTAAAAGCGGGATTTCCGCAGACGAGCTTGATCTTGAAAAACTGACGGAAGCCGAAAAGACGAGTGTGGAGAAGGCAAAAAGAGATTTGGGAGAACTCTCCCTTTTGATAAGGGACGGCATACATACTAAAGAAGACATATGCGAAGCCTCCAGAGCGCTAAAAGAATCCATATCTGGCCAGGGAGGCGGAAAACGTCTTGGGATAATAGCGATAGATAATCTTCAGCTCATTGCGCAATCTGGCAAATTCCACAGGAGGACATCGCAAATAAAGGAGATATTGAGGAGTTTAAAGAGCCTATCCGATGAATTGGAAGTCCCGATAATCCTGCTTGCTCAGTTGGAGAAGGAAATATTCTACGCGCCCAGCGTGGACAATCTAACTTACGCCGAGACCATAAGGGAATACGCCGATTCGGTCGCGTTGCTTGGATATAGGGAGATGTCGGCGCCTGTTGGCGACGGAGAGGAATATATTCATAAAATACGTTTAGATTTAATAGGGATGCCAGAAAACGCCACAAAGACAATACCGCTTATATTCAACCGCACCCACATGCGTTATATGCCCGCATGTTGAAATTGGGGATTTGCATAAGGCTGTTAAATGCTCTGCGCGCCAAGAACGGCCCGAGATAAACGACATATTTTGTCGCATTTTCCGCGTAATTTGTTTTTAGTTATGGAGGGAAAGGGTAAAAATGCCGAAACAAAATAACATCAACTCTCTCGCTCGCCAATGGGAATTGCTGAGAATCATACCTTCGAGAAGGCCGGGTATTACAGCCTTGGACTTGACGCGGCAGATTGCAGACAAGGGATATACTGTCACCAAGCGCACCATCGAACGCGATTTGCGCGACCTATCGATGCTCTTTCCCTTAGTGGCAGATGAGGATTCCGTACCTTTTCGCTGGTATTGGTTTAAGGACATTTCAAGCGAGTTTGGCGGCATAGAGGTCACCGATGCGGTGTCGCTTACGCTTGCCGAGAACGTTTTAAAATCAATATTGCCCATATCGATGGTTAAAATGTTAAACCCGAAGTTCGAGCTTGCGCATAAGAAGCTTGCCGCATTGGAGGCATTACCCATATCAAAGTGGAGTTCAAAAGTCAGGTATATCCCAGAATCTTTGAGTTTCAAAACGGTAAACATACGCGAGGATGTCCTTGAGAGGATTCAGAGCGCCTTGGTAGACGGACTTCAGATAAAGGCATATTACGATCCGCTAGGCAGGGTGTCAAGAACTTATATTTTAAACCCCTTCGCCATAATTCAGCGCGGTGTGCGCACATATCTTATTGCGAGCAATCCCGAGCACGGGCAAGCGCCAATGCAGTACGCCCTGCAACGCTTTCGGCGTGTGGAGATTTTAGACAGCAGGGCCGACATTCCCCAGGATTTTGACTTGGATAAATATATCGCAAGCGGCGCCATGGAGTTTGGCTCCGGGGGAACCATAAAATTGCAGGCGATTGTTTCTGACACCCTAGCAAGTTATCTAAACGAAGTTGCCATTTCCGAAGATCAGAGGATAAATTACAGGAACGGAAAATGGGTGCTCACCGCCACCGTGCGCGACTCTTGGCAACTATGGTTTTGGATACGTTCCCAGGGCAGCGACATCGTCGTTCAGAAACCTAAATCATTAAGAGACGAGATAATCGAGAGCCTGCAGGAATCTCTAAAAACTTACGAGTAGCCAGATGAATTCTGCGGCTCGAAGGATAAAGAAAAACATGATAAGTTATAACTAATATTTAGTTAATTATAAAACAATAAGAAATGCGTTTAACGCCATAATGCAAAAGCCGTGTTTTTTGGGAGCGGAATAGGGCAGTTTTGCGCTCATCATCAAAGATAGTGGGATGAGGGTAGAAGAAGAAAAAAAGGGAGGCAAAGAGGACGGAAGTCCTACAATGCCTCTGATGCTATTTAATTTTTATAGAGTAATACGAAGTTGGCGAAATG
>CALXLX010000043.1 GCA_944389315.1 uncultured Opitutales bacterium | reverse complement strand
ACGCAGAGCCTATGGATACAGAAACTTTGAAAATTACAGACTGAGAGTGCTCGTAGAATGCGGGGTGAATCTATGAAAGACAAATCTAAAAAATCAACCTATTCCACAACCTTTGGTGTTGACCCATTTTTAGCGCATTGCAGCTTTCTGACTAAAACTGTCTAACACCCTTGCAGTGTGGAAGTTATAAACGCGGAGAGAGAGGGATTCGAACCCCCGGACCGCGTTAACGGTCACCTGATTTCGAGTCAGGCACGATCGACCACTCTGTCATCTCTCCTTATTTAAAATATGTGAATCTATCCACTCGCCTCCTGCGGTCAATATTTTTTTATGGGCATTTGCATATTGCCTCTAGCCTTAACTTTCTATCTTTATTTATGCCTAAAATACCTATTCTTATGAAGGCATCTACTTAAACGCCATATTAGATATATTCCAAAATTACATATCCCCGAAATAGAGTAGGGGAATGGCTAATTAAGATACGAGGCCCAGTCGTCTAAAAACTTCTTCAGATTGGTCTTCTCGTATACCTTGGGCGGCAAAACAAGGCTTCCCTCCGCCCGTCTCGATAAAAATATATCCTCTATCAAACGCCTCATTGACGCATATCCGAAACCGTAATAATCGGGCGTTATGCAGGCATCCAACTGTCCGGTGGCAAACAGCTGCGCAACGGAGGCTCTAGCCCCCAAAACTACGCTCAACAACCTGTCCTTGTCCGGCTCCAACCCACCGGCATCGGCAAGAATCTTTGGCGATAGAAATATAAGTGCGTAATTGTCCAAGCGCTCAAGCTCCGTCTTGTTCGTCTTCTGATACGCACTGAAAAAATCGGTTTCCGTTATTTCCCCTCCACAAAACTTGTCTGCTATCTTACGGGATATGTCTTCGGAAAATTCGTATCCGCCGTTGTCTCCGGCTGATGCAAAGGCTCTTACTTGGAAGCCCATCGCTCCGCTGTGGGGCTTTAATAGTGTATCAAGTATGCTTATGAGCTTCTCGTCGTCATTGAGGACTTTTATTGGAGAATGGATATCCCTTGCTCCCTCTCCGATCACAGCTACGGTGAATCCCTTCTTCCCAAGACTCTTTATTTTTGCGTCCAGATCGCTTTGTCCGTCGACCTTGGCTCCCAGGCTTATTATGGCTCCCTTCGCCCCGCTTATATAGGCCTTTTCCAAAAGGGAACTTAAGCCTTTATCTTCCGTGTATAAGACCGAAACAACCTCTATCTTGCGTCCGGTCTCGCCGGCCAGATCTTTTACGGCGTCGCGCGCGCCCCTGAGCGCCACCGCTCCGGGAGCGTCCCCGCGCCTGCCAAGAAAAAAAAGCCCGGCACTCTCCTGCGAAAACAACGGCATTGCCGTCATAATCATCAGAAATATCAGTACCGGGCTTTTTAACAATTTCATGATCTATTAAAACACGGCCTTGCGCATGTCGCCGTCTTTCACAAAGGCCTCGTGCATCGCGAATGCCTTTGCAAGCGTCTGCGGAGTGTGCCCGCACTTCACGCTGCTAAGATAACTCTTGAGCAGATCCTTGTATTCGGGATTTGCGCAGTTCTCTATTATAAGATGGGCCCTCTGTATAGGAGTCTTGCAGCGCAAATCGGCCACGCCGTATTCGGTGACTATTATGTCCACGCTGTGCTCGTTGTGGTCGCAGTGCGACACCAGCGGAACTATCGCGCTTATAAGCCCGCCCTTGGCCACGGAAGGCGCCGTGTATATCGATATGTACGCAGCCCTCGTGAAGTCTCCGGATCCGCCTATGCCGTTCATCAGGTTCTTACCCATGATGTGTGAGCTGTTTACGTTCCCGAAAAGGTCCGCCTCTATCGCAGTGTTTATAGATATTACGCCTATCCTGCGGGCGACCTCGGGGCTGTTGGATATCTCCTGCGGGCGAAGCACCAGGCGCTCCTTGAAGAACTTGAGGTTGGAATAAACCTCCTGTATCTTTTCCGGCGTGACCGTCAGCGATGTCGCGCTGGCAGCGCTTATGCGGCCCTTCTCGACCAAGTCTATTACGGAATCCTGCAGAACCTCCGAGTACATCGTAAACGGCGGTATCTCGGGATTGCTCCCCAAAGACCCAAGCACAGCGTTTGCTATGTTGCCAACGCCGCTTTGTATGGGAAGGAAGCATGAGGGGATTCTGCCCGCCTTCATCTCGGCGGCCAAAAAGTCTGCCACATTCTGGCCTATCTTTGTTGTGATGGGATCCGCAGGCTTGAATCCGCCGACTTCGTCGGCCTTGTTCGTCTGCACGATTCCGACTATCTTGCTCGGATCAACCTTGACAACCTCCTTGCCGCACCTGTCTCCCGCCGCATATATCGGTATCTCGCGGCGCATGGGCGGATTTGCGGTCTCGTAAATGTCGTGCAGGCCGCGTATGGCCGCAGGGTGGTACTCGTTTAGCTCTATGAGAATCTTCTTGGCGAGCTTCAAGCCCGTAGGCGCGGTTCCAAGAGATGTCGTCAGCAGTATCTCTCCGCTGTCGGACACGTCCGCCGCCTCGACTATCGCCCAGTCTATCTGCCCCATGAATCCGTAGTTCATAAACTGCGGAGCCATCGAAAGGTGCATGTCTACAAAGTCTATCTCGTTGGCGTTCGCTCCCGCGCGCAGATCCGCGTTGGACTGGTAGGGCGTGCGGAACTTTATGGCTTTCGCCTTTGCCAAAACGCCGTCGCACGACGGTCCCGTCGAGGCGCCTGATATTACGTTTATCGCAAACGGCCTTCCCGCCGCATGCTCGGCCTCAGCCTTGGCGGCTATCGCCGCGGGTATGGCCTTTAGAGCGCCTGCGGGCGTGAATCCGCTGACGGCGCATGTGTTGCCGTTTTCTATTAGGCTTGCAGCCTCCTGGGCTGTCATAATCTTGTATTTCATATTTGTTTCGGCAGGGTTGCCCCTCCTGTAATATGTGTTATTTTTTGTTTGAAACTGGCTTTAAAAAAATTCAAGGGGTCGAACCTGTTTACGGCCGACCCCCTGAGTCTGGGGATAAATCGCTCTCTTAGTTGGCGACCAAATCCTTTAGCGAGGCTATGAAGAAGCCGGCTACGACGGCTGTTCCTATAACGCCCGCCACGTTCGGTCCCATTGCGTGCATCATAAGGAAGTTCGACGGATCCGCCTTCTGGCCCTCAACCTGCGAGACTCTCGCAGCCATAGGCACCGCGGATACGCCCGCAGACCCAATCAGCGGGTTTATCTTGTTCTTCAGGAACAAATTCATGCCCTTCGCAAAAAGAACTCCCGCAGCAGTGGATATGCCGAACGCCACAACGCCCAATATGAGAATATATATCGTGTCGGCCCTCAGGAAGCGGTCTCCCGTCATCGTTATGCCGACGGACGTTCCCAGGAATATCGTCACGGCGTTGATTATCTCGTTCTGGGCGGCCTTGCTTATTCTTTCGCAGACTCCGCACTCCCTTAGGAAGTTGCCGAGCATGAGCATGCCTATCAGCGCCGAGCAGTCCGGCACAAGCATTATACAGAATATTGTCACCACTATCGCAAATATCAGCTTCTCAAGCTTGCTGACCTTGCGCAGCGTGTTCATCCTTATCTTGCGCTCCTTCTGGGTGGTCAGCATCCTCATTATGGGCGGCTGTATCACCGGAACCAAAGCCATGTAGCTGTATGCCGCAACCGCTATGGGCGCGAGCAAATGCGGGGCAAGCTTGTTTGTCGTAAATATGGACGTCGGGCCGTCTGCTCCGCCTATTATGCCTATGGACGCCGCCTCGGTAGAGGAGAAGCCAAGCATTGTCGCGCCGAAGAAAGTCGCCAAAACGCCAAACTGCGCCGCCGCTCCCAAAAGCAGGGTCTTCGGATTTGCAATTAACGGGCCAAAGTCCGTCAGCGCGCCGACTCCCAAGAAGATAATGGGCGGGAATATCTCAAGCAATACGCCCATCTGTATGTAGTAGTACAGGCCGCCTGCGTGCGAATTGTACACCTCGCAGATTTCCTGCCCGCCCAAGACCCAGTCTCCGTCCTTGACCGGAAGCGATACAACCGTCCCGCCGTTCTGGGCGAATATGAACTTGTCGGAGGCCGACACCTTGATGTCGCGCCCGAAGAATTTTACAGGATAGAACTTGTTCTTCCACTGCAGGGCCTTGTCGTCTGTGGCAACCATGGCCAGGAGGTTCGGCATGCCGCGGGCGAGCATCGCCTTGTCGGCGCGGGCCTCGTCGGACGTAGATTCCTCGAGGAATTTGAAGTAATCCGCAAAGGTCTTTGCCGCATTCTCCTCAAGAGAGGCCATCTTCGCCGCCAGCGCGCCGCGCTTTTCCGTAAGGGTCTTTAGCGCAGACTCGTTGGCGGATTTCTTCGCCGCGGCGATGTCCGCGTCGACGGCCTTTATTGCCCATTCGGTCTCCTTGAAGACTTTTGCATCGACAAGATCCGCCAGCGTGTTGGGAACCTCTTTTACCACGCGCGGCATGGTTATCTGCTGGCCTATGTTGACCACAACGCAGTTGACCGTTCCGCTCACGGGAGTGACTATCGGCTTTGCGGGCTTGTTTGTCATGCCCAGCGTCGGCAGGTTGGCCAGCAGCGCGCCGAATGCTATTGGCACGAGCAAGAGCGGCTCGTACTGCCTGTACACTGCCAGATACAAAAGCACCATAGACACTAGCCACATGACCACCATGCGCCAATCGACGTATGAAAAGCCGGTGTTCGATAATAAATCTATTAAACTTTGAAGCATTTTTTTTGAAGTTTGCCGCCGAAAGATACGGCGGAGGGTTGTTTCTGTTCAAGCCGGGGCCCAGCAGATGCGCGGAGTAAGGCCGAGCCTTAGCGCCCGCGCAGACAAAAGCCCGCGGGCTTGGCTTATGCAAACGTCACTAAGCTCTGGCCCTCCTCGACGCTCTGGCCCGCGGAAACCAAAACCTGGCCTATGGTGCCCGACTGGGGCGCAAACACGAACGTGTTCATCTTCATGGCCTCGAGAGTGACGAGCTTGTCGCCCTCCTTGACCTGCTGGCCGGGCTTTACGTCAACAGACACTACAACCGCCGCGATGGGGCAGGGCACTCCGTTTCCGGACGCCGCAGGCGCCGCGGGAGCCGCCGCAGGCGCGGGGGCCGGAGCAGCAGCTGCCGCTGCCGCGTGTACGGGCTTTGCCGCCGCGGGAGCCGCAGATACGGTCTCTCCGCCGAGAACTTCAACTTCTACGTCGTAGGTTTTGCCTTCAACTGTTATGCGTAATTTTTTCATGTCTTTTCTTAAATGTTAAATTTTATTGGTTGTATGTTTGTTATTTGCGTTTGGGATTGTGCGAATTGAATATGGACATTCTTCCGCTCTCCACCCAAGTGGAATTGTTCTGCGAGGGGGCTATGGAAACTATCCTGCATTTTGCACCCTTCAAGACCGAGTAAACCGCCGCGGTTATCACGGCAAGATGCACGCCGTCTACGCCCCCGCTCTTGGGAAGCGTAGGCGCTGTGGACACCGGAGCCGCGGGAGCCGCCGCAGGTGCCGCCTGTGCGCTCTTGAGCTTGTCGGCCTGCCTGAAAAACAGGCCAACTATGCTCGTTATGAGCGACAGGCACGCCAGCGCTATAAGCACCACCACAAAGCCGACCAACATGAAGTTGGTCATCTGCAAATACGACGGATATAACTCTATGAAATTTGACGCCAAAACTTGCATAAGCGTAAATCCTTACATGGCTATGTTGCCGTGTTTCTTTGC
This sequence comes from uncultured Opitutales bacterium, assembly GCA_944389315.1. Classification (GTDB taxonomy): domain Bacteria; phylum Verrucomicrobiota; class Verrucomicrobiia; order Opitutales; family Intestinicryptomonadaceae; genus CALXQW01. Next base: position 66,592 of record CALXLX010000043.1, on the reverse strand, counting down.
GGGCCTGGTCTGGCGCTTGGAGAGCGTCGCCCTGAAGGCCATGGCCAGAACGCTGCGCGTCTGGGCGGGCTCTATCACGTCGGTGACCATGCCTTTGCTGGCGGCCTGGTACGGAGTCGAGAATTTCTCCCTGTACTCCTCCCTGAGCTCGGCCTCCTTGGCCTTGGGATCGGCAGCCTCGGCAATCTCCTTCTTAAAGAGAACCTTGACCGCTCCCTCGGCGCCCATGACGGCTATCTCGGCCGTGGGCCACGCAAAGACCATGTCCGCGCCCATATCCATGGAGCACATCGCCAAATACGCGCCGCCGTAAGCCTTGCGCATGATAAGCGTGATTTTGGGAACTGTCGCGGAGGCGTACGCAAAGAGCATCTTGGAGCCGTGGCGTATTATGCCGCCCCTCTCTTGCGCCAACCCGGGCATGAATCCGGGAACGTCGACCAAATTGAGAATCGGCACGTTGAACACGTCGCAAGTGCGTATGAACCTCGAAGCCTTGTCGGAGGCGTCTATGTCCAGGCAGCCTGCCTTGTAGGACGGCTGGTTGGCTATTATGCCTATTACAACGCCCGCTATCCTCGCAAAGCCCACAACCATGTTCTTCGCAAAGGAATTCTGTATCTCAAAGAAGCTGTTTTCGTCTACAATGTGGTTTATGACGTCGTAAACGTTGAAGGGAACCTTGGAATTGTCCGGAACTATCTTGTTGAGCTCCTCGTCGTAGGTCTTCTCCAGCGGAACGCTCAAGTCGTGCGGCGGATCCTGCGTGTTGTTGCTGGGCAGATACGTAAGAAGCTCCGCCGCCAGCTGGACAGCCTGCTTGTCGTCCTCGGCTATGAGATGTATGTTGCCCGATACCGTAGCGTGCGCGTCGGCCGTGGCAAACATGGACAAATCCGCCTTCTCGCCGGTAGCCGCGGTTATGACCTGGGGCCCGCAGATGAAAAGGTTGGAGTTCTTGCGCGTCATGATGATGAAGTCCATCAGCGCCGGGCTGTAGGCCGCGCCGCCCGCGCAGGGGCCCGCTATTATCGAAATCTGCGGAACCACGCCGGAGAGCGCCACGTTCTCGTAGAATATCTTGCCGTAACCCGACAGAGACTCAACGCCCTCCTGTATGCGCGCGCCGCCGGAGTCGTTTATGCCTATCACGGGCATGCCGTTTGTCCCGGCAAACTTCATCAGGTCGCAAATCTTCTTGGCGTGGTTGGAGCCAAGAGAGCCGCCGCTTACGGTGAAGTCCTGGCTGAACGCCGCAACGGGCCTACCCGCAACAAGGCCTATTCCCGTAACTATGCCGTCGGCCGGAAGAACCTTCTTGTCCATCCCGAAGTTGTGGCAGTTGTGAGTTACGAACATTCCAAATTCCTGGAATGTCCCTTCGTCAAATAGCGCCTCAAGGCGTTCCCTTGCGGACAGAAGTCCCTTTTCCTTGCGTTTTGCAAGCTTGTCCTTGCCGCCCGCGTCGAGGGCTTCCTGATGGCGTCTTTTGAGCTCGTCGAGGAGTTTCTTGTCTATCATATTGTTATGATTTTAATTATTGAGAGTAAATTTCGTTTATTTGCCGTCCTGGCAAAGTTCCGTCAGCACGCCCATAGTGCTCTTGGGGTGCAGGAAGGCGATCTGCTTGGAGTGCGCGCCGATCTTCGGCGTCTCGTTTATGAGGCGTACGCCCGCCTCCTTGGCCTGGGAGAGAGCCCCGACAACGTCGGACGTGTTGAACGCCACATGGTGGACGCCCCCAAAGGGATTCTTCTCGAGGAATTTCGCTATGGGGCTGTCGGGAGAAGTCGGCTCCAGAAGCTCCAGATGGGTTCCGCCCACGTCGAAGAATGCGGTCTTGACCTTTTGGTCCTCCACGGTTTCCACGCCTTCGCACTTAAGTCCGAGGGCTTTTTCGTAGTAAGGTACTGCTTCGTCGAGAGATTTGACGGCTATACCGATGTGGTCTATCTTGTTAATCATAGTATCCCTTATGTTAAAAATTCCCTTCATACTATCCGACTTCGCCTTCAAGTCAACAATTTTTGGGGATTGGTGTTTTTTTGCAAAAGATTCCGGCGCCCCGAAAGAAAATTTTGACAGGAGGCCAGCTTTCTTTCAATTTCTTTTAAGATACAACCATTCTATTACGAATTTCAGAAAGCATGAAATATTTTCTCATAGTTCTTGGCGCGGCCGCAGTGTTCGGCTTTGTGTTCTTTATTACAATGATGCAGCCCGGCCCCGTAGCGGTTAACCATTCCGGAGATTTCGACAGCGTCGAGAATACGTCGGCGATACTCAGGCAGGCTGAGGCTCTTGAGGAGGAATTTGTAAAGCAGCAGTCCTTGGGCGGAATTACTGGCGCAGACGTGGAAAAGCTGCGAAAATCCATAAAATTGCGCGAGACGTACATGTCGGTTACGGGCAGCATGGACAGGCTTCAGAACAACAGGCTCGTCAACGCGCAGGCCATGCTTCAGAACATAGACGCAAAGGATGTCGCCGCCAGGGTGGAGGAATTTGAGAAGAAGGCCGCAGAGGCGGAAAAGTCCGATTCCAAATCCGCGCTGGACTTTTACAACGAGGCCTACGCCCTCCAAAACAGGATAAATTCGGAATTTCCCCTCTCGAAATATAAAAACATTCAGAAGATAGCCACCTTGGAGAGGAAGATGCGGCTGATTTCCGCAAAGCCGCTCTACGAGGAGAGCCTTAATGCGGAGAAGTCCGCCTATGCTGCGCGCGACCAGAAGCGCTGGTCGGAGGCTCAGGCCGGTTTCGAGCTTGCGATAGAGAAGTTCGTGAAGCTTTCTATAGAGTACCCCAACACTTCCTATGTCGATTTCGCGCGCCTGAAGCGTTTGGAGCAGGATTTGGACTCCCTTAAGTCCATGCCGCTCGAGGCCTCTTTGGACGCCCATCTTGCAGCCGCAAAGGCTGCGGAGAAGGCGAACGACTACATGCGCGCCGCCGACGAATACGTCGCCGCCGCCCAGGACCAGCGCAAGTTGAACTCTCTTTATCCCAAGAGTGCGCGCGCTTCGGACGAGGCCGCCAAGGAGTACATGCGCGAGCGCGACAGGGTTTACAGTTCCCGTTTCGGCTCAGAGATACTCGAGCAGAAGTACAGGCTCGACAAAATGCTCTACGAGGCCACCTACCGCGATGTCGCCGAGATATCCTCCAATTTGATACGCAAGGTGGAGCGTTTTAGGAACGAGTTTAAGAACAGCGTAATGCTCTCGGAGAACCTGGCGTTGGAGCTGAGGTACATAAACTATATGGTCAGGGATCTTCCCCAGATTCTCGAGTATGTCAACAAGTCTGCCGTAAAGCTCGACGGGTTTGATAATGTCAGAATGTTTGCGACGGAAATCCCACAGGATTTTTATTTTAAGATAATGCAGGATAACCCGTCGAGGGTGCGTTCGGACAAGCTGCCGGTTGAGTCAGTCTTGTACGAAGACGCAGAGAAGTTCTGCCAGAGGCTTTCCTGGCTCTTGGGCAGGAAGGTGACCTTGCCCTCAATGGAAATGTACAAGACGGCGCTGGGATCCATGAAATATGCGGACTTAAACGCGATATCATGGAATATAACCAATTCCGACGCTAAAACCCACCCGGTGGGCACTAAGCAGCCCAATACTAAGGGGTTTTACGACATCTTGGGCAACGTCTCCGAGTTTGTTTTGACTACTTCGTCGTCCGCGCATGAGACGTCGTTTAAAGCTGTTGGCGGCAACGCCCAATCGCAGACAGACGCCCTTATGGATTTTCCCGTAAGCGATGTGCGCAAGAATGCCAGAAGCCGCATGACGGGGTTCCGCATAGTTATATACGACATTCCTCCGGCTGCGCCTTCCGCGGCGCAGTAGGCGTCCTGCGGCTGGTGCGGGCACTTGTTTTGCGGCAGCCTTGCGGGTATTTTTAGCTTGCGGTGCCGTCTTTTCCCTTTTTTCTGCGGGGCATAGATGCCCGCGCGGCTGCGCCTATGGGGGGCATTAAAAATGGGCGCGCCGTGGAGCTTTTCCCTTGCGGGGGAGATATATTATTTTGCTTGAGCGGGCGGAGAAAATCCTGCATAAAGAAAGAATGTTTCTCGAACTGAAAAAAGCCACGCTTGAAGACATACCGTTAATTCACTCCATGGCCGCGGTGGCCTTTCCCGACGCATACAAGGATATATTAACTCCCGAGCAGACGGAATATATGATGGATATGATGTATTCGGAGCGTAATCTGCGCCAGCAGATGGAATCCGGCCACGTTTATTTTATAGCGTATTCCGGGGAGACTCCGTGCGGGTACGTCTCGGTGGAGAGGCAGGGCGATAAGCTCTTTCATCTCCAGAAAATCTATGTAATGCCCGAATGGCGCGGCAAGGGAGTGGGGGGCTTCATGTTCGCGGGGGCGGTGAAGCATGTGAAGTTTCTGCAGCCCGAAAAGTGCACGATAGAGCTGAATGTAAACCGCAACAACAAGGCTCTCGAGTTTTATAAGCATCTGGGCATGCAAAAGGTCCGCCAGGGAGATTTCGACATCGGCGGGGGCTTTTATATGAACGACTATATAATGTCGCTGGAAGTTTAAACTTATTTTTCCCTCCTTCGGCTTTGGCGTCATTTATGGGGTGCGGTATGGATTTTCTCCTACCGATATGCGCGTATTATCTGCATTGGCATGTATTTCACATTTTTTGCGTTTCCGGCAACTTCTTGTCCGCCTGCAGTGTATATCTAAACTTGAAAACCTTGAATAGTTTTAGTATGTTTTAAGCTATGAAAAAGGCTATACGAATCATAGTGGGCATAGTGGCTGTAGTATTTGGATATATGGCTACTCGCGCATATTTGTCAGATCCATTTTATGGGGACTATGTAGCCGCGAGTTTGGGCAATCCCCAAGCCCAGTACGCCTTAGGCGCTATGTATAGCGATGAACAGAACGAGCGCTACAATCCGCAGAAGGCGGAGAAATGGTATTTAAGGGCCATTGAAAACGGATATTTGGACGCAGCCGTCTTGCTTGGCAAAATGTATGAAACGGGCAGTGGGGTTGAAAAAAATCTCTCCAAGGCCTTTCAGCTATACAAGCAGGCAGCGGAGAAAGGAAATGTTTACGCGCAGAATAATCTGGCATTTCTTTACCAAATTGGAGCCGGAGTCAGGCAGGACTACAAGGAGGCCTATAAATGGTATAGCGAAGCCGCAAAGCAAGGAGACGCATACGCTATAAATAATCTTGGGGAATTCTCCCAATATATTTTCGTTGATGAAGATTTGAGCAAGGCTGTGGAGTTATATAGGCAGGCCGCGGAGAAGGGATACCCCAGGGCGCAGTATAATCTCGGATCATGTTATCAGTTCGGCGAAGGAGTAAAGCAGGATTACGCCGAGGCTATCAAATGGTACAAGAAAGCTTTGGAAAACGGATACATAGACGCGGCCCTGACTCTTGGCGATATTTATAGAAAAGGCGAAGGTGTAAAGCGGGATTATGCGGAGGCTGTCAAATGGTACAAGAAAGCCGCCGACCGGGGATACGTATATGCGCAGGATCGCCTTGGAGATTGCTATAAATACGGCGAAGGTGTAAAGCAGGATTACGCGGAGGCTGTCAAATGGTACAAGAAAGCCGCCGACCAGGGATACGCATATGCGCAGGATCGCCTTGGGGATTGCTATAAATACGGCGAAGGTGTAAAGCAGGATTATGCGGAGGCTATCAAATGGTATAAGAAAGCCGCCGACCAGGGATACGATGTTGCCATCTGTTCTCTTGGGTTTATGTACAATGACGGATTGGGCGTAGAAAAAGATTTTGTCAAAGCGGCAGAGTTGTTTATGCAGGCCGCAAAGAATGGCAATGCCTTAGGGCAGAATAACATAGCTATTTATTATAAGTTTGGTAAAGGCGTAAAGCAGGATTACGCCGAGGCTATCAAATGGTACGAGAAAGCCGTTGCTCAGGGATATGATGTTGCCATCGGCAATCTTGGCATTATGTACCGCGACGGGTTGGGCGTTAAAAAAGATTTGGAGAAAGCCGTAGAATTATTTAGGCAGGCCGCGGAGAAAGGAGATTCCCACGCGCAGAATAATCTTGGGGTTTGTTATAAATCCGGCAAAGGGGTAAAACAGAATTATGCCGAGGCTCTCAGACTGTTCGAGATGTCTGCCGCGCAGGGTTATGATATGGCCATAAATAATCTTGGATTTATGTATGAGAATGGTTTTGGGGTAGAAAAGGATTTGGTTAAGGCTGTGGAGTTATATAGGCAGTCTGCGGAAAAGGGAAATTCCAGAGCGCAGAATGCGTTGGGATCCTGTTATGAATCCGGCAAAGGCGTGAAACAAGATTATGTTGAGGCCCTCAAATGGTACAGGAAAGCCGCCGCCCAGGGAAATGATTATTCCATACGCAATATTGCTTTTCTTTACAGGGAAGGACTCGGCGTTGAACAAGATTTGAACAAGGCCATAGAGCTATATAGGCAGTCAGCGGATAAAGGCCATTGTGAAGGGCTGAGAGGCCTTGCTGTTTGCTATAAGTTAAAGAAAGATTATGTTGAGGCGATCAAATGCTACCAGATGGCGATCAACCAGGGTGATACTATTGCCATGGTTAGTCTCGGATACATGTACGAGAATGGGGTGGGAGTGGAAAAGGATTTGGCAAAGGCCGCCCAGCTATACAGACAGGCCGCAGATAAAGGATACTACATGGCGCAGAATAATCTTGGAGTTTGCTATAATCATGGCAAGGGAGTCGAGCAGGACTACGCCGAGGCTGTCAAATGGTATAAGAGGGCCGCTGATCAGGAGTATGATGTGGCCATATGCTCTCTTGGATACATGTACGAGAGTGGTTCGGGAGTGGAAAAGGATTTGGCAAAGGCCGTCCAGCTGTACCAGAAGGCCGCTGACCAGGGGTATGCGAGAGCCATATGCAATCTCGGATATATGTATAAGAATGGGTTGGGAGTGGAAAAAGATTTGGTAAAAGCCGTCCAGCTGTACCAGAAGGCCGCTGACCAGGGGTATGAGAGGGCCATATGCAATCTCGGATACATGTACGAGAGTGGTTCGGGAGTGGAAAAAGATTTAGTAAAAGCCGCCCAGCTATACAGGCAGGCCGCCGATAAAGGATACGCCAGAGCGCAGAATAATCTTGGAGTTTGTTATGCGATGGGCGAGGGAGTAAAGCAGGACCACGCGGAAGCTGTCAAATGGTACAAGAAAGCCGCCAGTCAGGGATATAATATAGCGAAGTCCAATCTCGCTGACTGTTATTTTAACGGCAAAGGCGTTGAACAGAACTTCCCCGAGGCGGTAAAGCTCTATAAGGAGCTTGCCCAGGGAGGGTTAATACGCGCCCAGTTTGCGCTTGCCAACTGCTATAAGGACGGCACGGGCATTGAGCAGAACTACGCCGAGGCTGCAAAGTGGTTTGCCAAGGCGGCGGAGAGAAAATCTCCCAACGCGCAGTACAATTTGGGGGCTCTGTACGAAAAAGGCCTCGGGGTGGAGTTAAACCATAGCGAAGCCGTAAAATGGTACCAGAAGGCCGCAGCCCAGAACAATGCTCCGGCCCAATGCGCGCTCGGGGCCTGCTATGTAAACGCAGTAGGCGTTAAGCGCGATCTTGACGAGGCTCTAAAATGGTTTGGAAAGTCCGCCAGGCAGGGCGATAGCCTCGCCCAATTTAGGCTCGGCGAGCTGCTTGATTCAGACAGCTTCGCAAAGCGCGATTCCGCCAGGGCATACGCATGGTATAAACTTTCGGAAAAGAACGGATACCTTCCGGCCGCGAAAAATGCAGATTCGCTTTCCAAGCGCTTGTCCGCCGAGCAGATGAAAGAGGCGGAAACCCTTCTTGCAAACTATCAAAATGGAAAATTCGACTGATGGTTTTTGCGGACATGCCCCGCATAAGATAAGCCCGGATTTCTCCCCGTTGGCGCTTTAGTCAGGCGGCGTTTGGTCTTATATCGTCTTGACGGTTTGTGTTATGCCGTCGGTCGAGGCATGCCTATATGCGGGAAATACACATAAGCATATAGCGCCTTTAGCGTCCGCCGTCCGGCGGGCGCGCATATTTGCCGCCGGATGCGCGATTTCTCCCCGCTCATCCGAAAACGCCTATCATTGCGGATAGAGCGCCTCCAAGTTGCCGTCTTTTATCGCCGAATTTATGTAGTCGATAATCATTTTGCGGATTTCGAGCTGGTGGGCGGCCTCCTCCCTGAGGGCGGCATTGAATTTTTCAGGCGATATCTTTTCCACGTCGTTTTTGACAAAATACAGCAGGGTTGTGCTGTACTCCCTCAACTGGCCCCTCGTAGCCTTTGATGACTTTTTCCTTATGTCGGCGGCCTTTTCGTGTAATTTCTTCAGCTCCTCGACTTCGGCGATGGAATCGAGGTTGTTTGTCATGAAGAACTTTACCAGGGCCCGGGAGCGCTTGTATATGTTTTCCAAAACGGCGTATTGGGCGTCTATGTCCGACTTCTTTAAGTCGTCCCAATTCTCGAGCTCCGAGGGCTTTACAAACCTGTTCATGCCAAGCTCCTGCTTCTCGCGGAAGACCCTGTCAAAGGTGCTCAGGCGCAATATAAGATTTCTGTACACGCGCGCGTCGGGAGTGTCGGACCCCACGAGGGTGTCCGCAGAGGGTAGGGAGGCCCTCTCCGGCAGATAGGGCGCGCGGGGATAATCTACCGAGAGCGAAATATAAACCCCTGTTGCCTTGTCTATCATCACGCAGCCCGCAGGAAATGACTTCAGCGGGCTCTCAAGCCTTATGTGCGCGTCTCCCGTTACCGACGGAACCACCGCGTCCATGCTCAGCACTCCCACATTGTTCGGCCCTATGGCTATCTCAGGCAGCCCGCTTATCTCCGCCAAAGCGGAAGTAGTCATGAATACCGCCGGGGTCGTCTGGGGTTCAGAATCGGGGAAGAAACATGTTATGGGATAGTCCTTGGAGCATATGAATTTTGAACAGACTATCGTCTCCTTGCCGTTCTCAAATGTGTATTTGTTGCCCTCCTCCGGCACGAAGAACGGCATGAGCAGAACCTTGCGCCCCCTAAGGCTCGTAAGCGTCGCAGGCTTGGCCCCGGTAATGGTCCTCATGAGGAAAATCGGCTCCGTAGATATTGGCTCCCCACGGGCGTTCTTCAAATCCATGAGGGCGACTGCCCCTTTGGTTTGGGTTATGTCGGACGAGGCCTTCATACTCTCGTAGCGCTTCACATAGTCGAAGGGAAACTCGTTCTCCGCAATGCGGAGCCTCGCGGCATATTTTGGATCGGAAAATTCGCTTTCTATGCGGTCTGCCGCAGCGCACTGGTCGGCAAATTCCTTCACTGCATCGGCGGGGGAAAAGGGGTATTTCTTCATGGCGTTTTCTGTCCGAAGCTTGAATTCAGCCTCCGAAAGAGAATTCTTATAAGAGTCCATCTTGCGCTTTGCCATGGCGTACTCGCCCATAAACTCGCTCTGCTTGCCGTAGTCAAACCTGAACTTCTTCTCTATCTCCAGGCGCTTTTCCTTGAAGTCGGCCGTGTCTACCCCGTTGGCCTTGGATATCCTCTCCATGTCCGCTATGGCGCCAAAGGCCTTCTTCAGCGCTATGTATTGATTTTGGTATTGAAACGGATTGGCATCGTTTATGTGGGCCCTCAAGTTTTTGTATTCGCTCTCGGGTATGAACGAGGGCACCTTCAGCTCGTCTATCTTCTGCTTTGCGGCCTTCTGCGCGTTTACCCAAGACTCGTGGGCCTCCTGCGAGGCCTCGGGAAACTGCTTGCGAGCCTCTATCATGAGCCTCTGCGTCAGCTTGTCGGAGGCCTCCGGGGCGGTGTAGTCCTCCACTTGGGCGTCCATCACCTGGGCGGCTATCTCCGCGTCGTCCGAGGTCTGTACGGGCTTTGGCTTGCGCATCTGGGTTTCGTAGTAAAAGTAGCCCGCGCCTATGCACACCAATAGAAATATAAGAAAGGAAGATCTCATCTGTTTATGAATAAATAGTAGAATTTAAAATATAATAAAAAAAACGCGTTTTTCCGTCAAGAAAAGTTTATCGGCCGTTCCATATTCTTTCGGCGTTAAAGACTAAACAGACAGGCTTTCGTCGGCCTCAAGCGCAGCGTCGAATGCGGAGTCGGAATCAACCCGGATGTAGTCGGCATTCGGCAGGGCGTCTATGAAGTTCTTTCCGTACGGCTTGTTTAGTATGCGCGAGTCGAGCACGCAAACCAGCCCTTTGTCGCTCTTTTTCCTTATCAGGCGGCCTATCCCCTGCCTGAAGTTTATCACGGCCGCAGGCAGTGTTATCTGCCTGAACGGATTCCCCCCCTCCGCGGCGCATTTGTCAACCCGCGCCGCCGTCAGCGGGTGCCCGGGATTGTCGAAGGGCAGCCTTGTTATGATAACCTGCCTCAGCGCGTCTCCGGGAACGTCTATCCCTGTCCAGAAGGAGTCCGTGCCCATGAGTATGCCGTTGCCGCACTCCTCGAAGGCCTGGACAAGCTTGTCGCGCGGCATGTCCTTCTGGACAAATATGCTTCTGCCCTGCAATGACTCAAAACCACGCAATAGCCCCGCGCATTTGTTGAGCTCGTAATATCCCGTAAATAGCACGAGAGTTCCGCCCTTAACGGCCGAACACAATGCGGCTATGTTTTTCGCGAGCCAGTCGCACTCGAGCTTTTTGGACTCCCTGTCCGGCTCGGGGGAATCGTCAAAAAGCAAAACCCGCATGTTGTTGCGGTAGTCGAAAGGGGAGGGGCATACCATGCACTCGGCGCTGTACGCCCCTACGCTGTCCCTGAAGCTTTCAAGGTTGCCGTCTCCCGCCGCAAGGGTCGCGGAACTGAGTATCACGCTTGTCCCCTTTGAAAATAAGACCTCCGAAAGTATGGGCGCAACGTCGAGCGGAGCGCTCCTTATCGTGGCCCCAAAAGGATCTGAAGTGGGCTTCTCAAGCCAGTAAACCTGCTTCTCGTTGGCTATGAATACCGCCTCCTCAACGGCGTTTTTTATGCCTACAATGCGGCGCTTGAAGTCTTTTAGCTCGTCGCTCTGGTCTTCGGTTTTTGCGCGCATGGCAAGCTTGTCGAGCGTCTGGGCGAGCTCCTCAAAGGGGGCGTTCAGCAAGGGTTCCGTCCATGCTTCGGCGCTCAATGCAACGGTGTCCCGCGAGGATAGAAATTCACGCCTGATCCCGCCGAAAAAGTCCTCCGTGGCCTCTATGGCGCGCGCCACGGCTAGCCTGTCGAACTCCCCGGCTATCTTCCACCTGGAAACAAGCCCCTTGCGCGTTTTGGGATCGTAGATGCGCTTGAGCTCGCGCATAACCGCCGAACGCCCGAGCGACAGCCCAAAATTATCCCCAGCCACCTCGGGTATGCGGTGCGCCTCGTCCAATACGCACATGTCGCCCGGCAGCAGAACACCCTTGGTGTCGGCGTCTGTTCCCGCGCCAGAGGCTATCATGGAAAAAAGCAGGCTGTGGTTTACGATGACAACGTCTGCCGCAGCCGCACGCCGCCGCGCGTTCTGGTAAAAACAGGTCCCGTCAAAACATTTCTTCGACGAGCACGACGAGGAATCAGCGTTCACCCAGCTCCATACCTCCCAGTCGGGCGGCGGATTCATCTCCTCGGCAAGCCCCGTCTTCGTCGTCACCGCCCAGCGGGCTATGCGCTCTATCTCAAGGCTCTGCTTTGAGCCGAAAAGATCCGTCTTCTCGGCTATGGCGCGCTTGAGCCTGTTTGTGCATAGGTAGTTGTTCCTGCCCAAAAGAAGCTCGCACTTGAAACCGGCGTATTTTTGCAGGGACGGCGTCTTTGAAAAAAGCTCGCGTATGCGCGGCAGCTCGCGGCGTATTATCTGCTGCTGCAACGCTATTGTATGCGTGGAAACCACAAAAGGCCTGCCGAACTCCACCGCAGCGATTATCCCCCCGACCAGATACGCCAGGCTCTTTCCAACCCCCGTTCCAGCCTCGAATATCAAGTTTGAGTCCGAACTGAACGCCTGCGCGCACGCGTAGGCCATGTCGTGCTGGGCTGTCCTGTGCTCCAGCCCGAAAAGAGCCTGCAAGCTGCCGCCCTCGCGAAATATGCCGTCGCAAATTTCGGGAAGATTGAAGGGGTCTGGAAAACCAACTGATATCACGCCTGCGCAGGTCGGGAAATTTTTTTAATTCGTCCGCACGGACGCATAGATAAAAACCCGCTCTATAGCCGGCCGCCCGCCGTAGGGCAGCCGCGCCGTTTCGATGTATTAGGATTTTTTAGAAAAATTCCTAAAATGCTTTGCCGCGCGCATGAGCCCCGCAAAACTGCCGAAAGTGTCGCAGACGGCGGAAGGCTCGTACCCGCTGTGGAGCATGCAGTCCTTGCACTCGGGGCGAGTCCCCTTCGCGCCAAGATCGTAGGAGTCTATGCTGTCCATAAGCTCCTTGAAAGTCTTGCAGTAGCCGTCGTTTATAAGATAGCAGGGCTTCTGCCAGCCGAATATGCTGTATGTCGGGTTCCCCCACGGAGTGCAGTCGTAATCCTGCTCTCCCTTGAGGAAGGCCAGAAAACTCGGAGAATGGTTGAACACCCATTTCTTGTTCGGATTCCCCAGTATCTTCTTGAAAAGCTCCACCGTCTTCTTGCGCTCGAGGAATATGTCCTGGTTGGGCGCCTTGTCGTAGGGGAATCCGGGGGATATCATCATGCCCTCGACGCCGAGCTCCGTCATGTCGTCGAAGAACTTTCTGACGGCGTCGGGATCGGCGTTGTTGAAGATTGTGGTGTTCGTAGTCACCCTGAACCCGCGCTTGAGAGCCTCCTTTATTGCCTCTACTGCTATCTTGTAGGCGCCCTTCTTATTGACGTTGCCGTCGTGCATCTGCTCGTTTCCGTCCAGATGCACGCTGAAGGACAGGTTCTTGCTCGGCTTGAAAAGGTCTATCTTGCGCGAGAGTATCTGCGCGTTTGTGCACAAATATACAAATTTTCCGCGCTTTATCAGGCCCTCGACCATCTGGGGCATCTCCTCGTGGATAAGCGGCTCTCCCCCCGCGATGCTGACTATGGGCGCCCCGCATTCCTCGGCTGCGGCCCAGGCTTTTTCCTTGGGCATTCTCATTGCCAGAACGTCGGCTCCGTACTGTATCTTGCCGCAGCCAGAGCATTTTAAATTGCACTGGAAAAGCGGCTCTAACATCAGAACCAAAGGATAGCGTTTCTGACCTTTAAGGCTCTTTGATATAGCGTATTTTGCGACTGTTATGACTTGAGAAAGCGGAACTGCCATTTCTAAAAATCTTTCCTTGCGTTTTTCTTATATTGAAAAACGTCTATAAATACCCTCCCTGATTTATTTTCAACACTTAATTTTTCCCCGGAGGGAATCACCCGATAGGCGGGGTGTCCGGCATTTTGGCCCGGGGCCATTGTCTGCGGGAATCTCCTTCAGCGTTCCTCGGCGGCGCGCGCCGTTTTCCCTCCCTCCCTCCTTCCGCCGAATTTGCGGGGCGCAAATATATTAAATGCTTGTCATTTCCCGCGCCCGTTCTAAACTGCACGGCTTTATTATTTATGCATAAAACAGCGCTACAATCATGAGCTTTTACAGATTTGTTCTTGCATTTTTACTTGCGGTAGCAGTTTCGGACGCGGGGGCGTCGCTTTTGTACCTTAAGAACGGGGATAGAATTACGGGAGAGGTCATCGGGAAAGATTCTGGAACCTACGCTTTCAAGACGGCTATGGGCATCTTGAATATTCCGGCGGATTCCGTCGTCAGGATAGTTGACGGCGACGTTGCCGCCGCAGCGCAGGCTCCGGCGGTTCCTTCTTCCGCGGAGATTGCCGATGCCGGAGCCGTCTCCGGGGCCGCCGGGGCGCAGCCTTCAGGAACTGACGTTTTGGACGATGTTCCGCCCGATCCCTATGCGGATCTGCCCTCCTGGATGAGGGAGTACAAATATTTTCTGCAGGACAATATCCCTGAGGGGTGGAAGTTCAAGATCAGGGGCGGCATAGAGTACAAGAAGACAAATTCCGAGCTTATGTCTTACTCGTTTTCGTTCTCCGGCAACAAGGATTGGGGCGGGGATATGAACCATTTTGATTTCAATCTTTATTACGACTACACCCAGGAGAAGGTCGCCGGGGTGACGAGCAATACTACGGATAAATACGGCTTGGATACCACATATCGGCGCGATCTTACCCAGGCTATCGAAAGCCCCTTCGGTAAGGAAGGCACGTATAAGATCTATTTGGAGAACCTTCTGGATTACAAGAAGGACATGGTAAAAGGCATACACCACGAGGTTGACGAGGGCATGACTTTCGGCGCGAGTTTCGAGTTCCCCGATTCGGGCATGAAGTTCAGCATGGGCCCCGGTCCCGCGATCAGGTATGTTTGCGCGTCGGGGTACGATTCCCACTGGGTTATGATGGGCGTTGTGTCGGAGAATTTCTCGTGGGATTTCAACCGCATAATGCGCCTGGAGCAGTCTCTTTACTTCGGCCAGAACGTCACTAATTTCAGCCAGCATACGCTCGATTTCATGCTGGGGCTGGTGGTTCATGCAACCGACATTATGGACATAGCCTTGCGCTACACGAACGAATACGACACAATCAATTCCTCAGACGCTGTCACGACGGAGCAGAGGCTGATTTTGGCGTTCGAGTTCCCCCTGTATTGATATTCCCGCGATTTTATCACGTAATGATATAGGCTCTGATGTTTATATCTGAATATCAGAGCAAAGGACATTTTCCGGCGTCCAATTTTTCATTGGATCTTGTAGACATCCGGGCGGGCCGGCTGCATATATTTGCGAACGTAATTTTCTTATACGTTGCAACTTCCTTGATATGGGGGATTTTTCATTCCTTGACGTTCTGATGGGCATGAGGAATTATATATTGTGTGCATGTTATAATTAATATTAAGAGAATTGTTGTTCTTCTTATACTTGTGTTAGGCATTTCTTGTTCCAACGCACAAACTTACTCGGCCAAGAAAGCGTCTGATTTATATCCGCAGATAAAAGAGACTTTGGACAAAATCAAGGAACCCAAAAACGTTGACGAGTATATTTGGATAGTGTCTCTTTTCACGGCCTACAATTATGAGCTTCGCGGGAAGAACTTTTTCGATTCTTTCAACGGAAAGACTCCGAGGAATTTAATATCTGCCCATAAGAGTTTGATAGGAGCGGTGAATAGCAGGTTAAATAGCAATGATTCAAACACAGCCAGATCTGCAAAATCCATAATAGAAAATGCCAGGATTCTGGAAGAAAGAATTGTGAAAAGGTATATAATGGAAGAGCAAAAAGACATAGCTAAGCAGATATCTGTGCAGGTGAGTAAATATTATTTTTGGGGGATTGATCCTTATATAGAGTTAGAGATTACAAACAATTCCTTATGGGATCTGATTCGCGTATATGTTTTATTTTCCTATGAGAATGACCAGAGAAAATATCCGTGGGGGCGCACTGTGGTTAAGCTCGATTTCCCTTCGGTCTTGGAGTCTGGAGAGACGAGAAAACTGCGTTATACGCTCCTATATTCGGATCCCATTTGCAAAATACCTTCCGACGCGGAAGGGCAGTTGTATTATAAAATTACCGGGATAAAGAATACTGAGAATATTGCGATTTTCCCTGATGAGGAACTCGCCGATCCGTTTGTCTTTTAGTTTTAAAGCCCTGCCTTATTGCATAGAAGCATGAAAACGGTTTTTCGCGCATGCAATGTATAGGCAAAAGCATATTATGCATGCCAATTCGCCCGATAGAGAGTGCAAGATTTGCGAATGATGGCAGAATGGAGAAATTTGGGTTTCTCAATCGATTAAGAAGAAAATACGTTTTTTGCCGCATTTAGTTTGGAAAATCTGTGAAAATTTCTGAAAATCCTTGAAATGCGGCCTTGCAGCGCAGTTTTTTGTGCCGATTTTATTTGACGAGCGGGGATAATTGTAAAGCATGTAAGATTGAGTGCTTTTTTAGGCGACAACCGCATTTGTCCGGTTTTGAGCGGAGAATAGATGCGTTTGTCGTCTGAAAAGGCGGTTCAAATTTCAAATAAACAAATCAAATATGAAAGATAAAAACAGTGCAATAACAGACGCCAATGAAGCGGTGGCGTCCGTCGCGTTCAGAGTCAGTGAGACCGTGGCGATATACCCCATTACGCCTTCGTCGCCCATGGCCGAATCCTGCGAGGAGTGGGCCATGAAGGGCAAGAAGAACATCTGGGGTTCCACTCCTGAAATTTCCCAGCTTCAGAGCGAGGGCGGCGTCGCCGGAGCGGTGCACGGCGCCTTGCAGACCGGTTCTTTGGTGACTACGTTTACGGCGTCCCAGGGGCTTCTTCTGATGATCCCCAACATGTACAAGATAGCCGGCGAGCTCAACTCTTTTTGCATGCACGTTTCCGCGCGCGCATTGGCCAGCCACGGCCTTTCGATATTCGGCGACCAGGGCGACGTTATGGCCTGCCGCCAGACCGGCTTTGCCATGCTTTGCTCCAACAGCGCGCAGGAGGCGCACGACATGGCGCTTATCGCGCACGCTTCCACGCTGATTTCGCGCGTGCCCTTCCTGCATTTCTTCGACGGGTTCAGAACCTCGCACGAGGTCAACACCTACACGATGCTCTCAGACGAGCAGATAAGCGCGATGATCCCCTATGAGAAGGTCGTAGAGCACCGCAAGCGCGCGCTTTCGCCGGACGCTCCGTTCATCAGGGGCACGGCGCAGAATCCGGACGTGTTCTTCCAGGCTCTGGAGGCCCGCAACAGGTTCTACGACGCAGCGGCAGACATAGTGGCCGACCAGATGGAGAAGTTCGGCAAGCTTACGGGCAGGAACTACAAGCCCTTCGATTACGAGGGCGCAGCCAACGCCGAGCAGGTTGTTGTGATAATGGGTTCTGGCGCGGAGACGGTCGAGGAGACCATCAAGTACCTCAACGCAAAGGAGGGGACGAAGTACGGCGTTCTCAAGGTCCATCTGTACCGTCCGTTCAGCCTCAAGCATTTTGTCGCGGTATTGCCGAAGACCGTAAAGACCATAACGGTGCTCGACAGAACTAAGGAGCCCGGCTCTTTGGGCGAGCCCCTTTATCTGGACGTGGCCTCCGCAGTCTCGGAAGCCCGCAACGGCGGGTTGGTCGACAAGAGTTTCGACCCGCAGATACTTTGCGGCAGGTACGGGCTCGGCTCCAAGGAGTTCACCCCCGCCATGGCCAAGGGCGTGTTCGACAATATGAAGGCAGAAAAGCCCCTCAACCACTTCTCCGTTGGCATTGTCGACGATGTCACGCATCTTTCCATTTCGTACGACGCCTCCTTCAAGCTGGACAATCCGCAGATACTCAGCGGTGTGTTCTTCGGCTTGGGCTCTGACGGCACAGTCGGCGCGAACAAGAACACCATTAAGATTATCGGGCACGAGACTCCCAACTACGCGCAGGCGTACTTTGTTTACGACTCCAAGAAGAGCGGCGGCATAACGGTTTCGCACCTGCGTTTCGGGCCGGATCCAATACGCGCGCCGTACCTTGTGGAAAACGCGCAGTTTGTAGCCTGCCACCAGTTCTCTTTCATGGAGAAGTACGACGTTCTCGCGTGCGCGGCGGAGGGCGGCACATTCCTGCTAAATTCCATATACTCGGCTGACGACGTATGGAACCACCTCAATGCGGACGTTCAGCGCCAGATTATAGACAAGCATCTTAAGTTCTACACGGTTGACGCCTACAAGGTTGCCAAGGAGATGGGCATGGGCGGCAGGATAAACACGATAATGCAGACCTGCTACTTTGCCATATCGGGCGTTCTTCCGAGGGACGAGGCCATCGCCAAGATCAAGGCTTCCATCGAGAAGACCTACGGCAAGAAGGGCCCGCAGGTTGTGGAGAAGAACTTTGCTGCGGTAGACGCTTCGGTAGCCAATTTGCACGAGGTCAAGGTTCCCGCGCAGGTCACGGCAAAGCAGGGCTTCCCGCCCGCCGTTTCGGACGAGGCGCCCGACTTTATCAAGCGTGTGACGGCCGTCATGATGAGGAACGAGGGCGACAAGCTGCCCGTATCCGCAATGCCTGTCGACGGCACATGGCCTTCCGCCACAACCAAGTGGGAGAAGCGCAATATAGCAATAGAGATACCCGAGTGGAACCCGGAGCTTTGCATACAGTGCACGAAGTGCGCCACGATATGCCCGCATGCGGCCATCCGCGCGAAGTTCTATCCCAACAGCGAGCTTGAGAAGGCTCCGGAGGGGTTCAAGCGCGTGGCGTTCCGCTCCAAGGACAATCCGGACTGCTCCTACACGATACAGGTTGCCCCGGAGGACTGCACGGGTTGCGGCGTCTGCGTGGCGGTTTGCCCGGCCAAGAGCAAGGCGGATCCTTCTGTAAAGGCGCTTAAGCTTGTCGCCCAGGAGCCTGTGCGCGAGAAGGAGAAGAAGAACTTTGAATTCTTCCTTTCGCTGCCCAATCCGGACAGGAACAAGCTTGGCTACACCATCAAGGACATACAGTTCCGCCAGCCCCTCATGGAATTTTCGGGTGCGTGCGGCGGCTGCGGCGAGACTCCGTACATCAAGATGCTCACCCAGCTCTTCGGCGACAGGCTGCTGATTGCCAACGCCACGGGTTGCTCTTCAATATACGGCGGCAACTTGCCGACCACGCCTTACTGCGTTGACAAGAACGGCAGGGGCCCTGCCTGGTCGAATTCTCTCTTTGAGGACAATGCCGAGTTTGGTTTCGGCTTCCGCATGAGTTTGGATTCAAAGCGCAAGATAGCTTTGGAGCTGCTCTTGAGGCTCGCTCCCAAGCTTGGCGACGATTTCGTATCGTCCATAGCCAACGCTTCCCAGGAGACCGAGGCGGACATAGCCGCCCAGCGCGAGAGGGTTGCGGCCCTAAAGGAGAAGCTCGCCTCCGACAATTCGCTCGAGGCGCAGCAGCTTAAGCCTTTGGCCGACGATTTGGTCGAGAAGTCCGTCTGGATAATAGGCGGCGACGGCTGGGCCTACGACATCGGCTACGGCGGTTTGGACCATGTCTTGGCAAGCGGCAAGAACGTAAACGTTTTGGTTCTCGACACGGAGGTATATTCCAACACGGGCGGCCAGATGAGCAAGTCCACGCCTTTGGGCGCGGTCGCAAAGTTTGCGTCGGCCGGCAAGAGCACGCCCAAGAAGAATCTCGGCCTGCTCGCCATGGGATACCGCAACGTGTATGTCGCGCAGGTTTCCATGGGCGCAAAGGATACGCAAGTCGCGCAGGCGCTCGCGGAGGCGAACAGCTACAAGGGCCCGTCCCTCGTCATAGCCTACGCGCACTGCATCAACCACGGCTACAACCTCGTAAACGGCCCGGCGCAGCAGCAGAAGGCTGTGGACAGCGGCTACTGGCCCTTGTTCAGGTTCGACCCGCGCAAGATTGCTGCGGGGGAGAATCCGTTCAAGCTCGATTCCCGCGATCCGAAGCTCCCGGTCATGGAGTACATGTCCGCGGAGAACAGGTTCAAGCAGCTTCAGCGCGCAAATCCCGAAAGGGCGGCTCTCCTCGACGCGGAGGCGCAGGAGTTCGTCAATGCCCGCTGGGAGGAGTACAAGAAGATGGCTGCCGTCCCCGAGAAGAAATAACGTTTTATAAAAACGCCTTTGCAGTTCCGTTCGGAGTTGCAGGGAAAAATATGCGGCGGGATTTTCTCCCGCCGCTTTTTTTGTCCCTGAAAAATGGCATATTTTTGAGAATGGTGCATTTTTGCCCGCCTGAGGCGCCGCGGCCGAAAGGGCACAAAGCCCCGCAGGCCGCTCTCATTTCCGATTGGAACCCGGGAGGGATTTTCTATGGGTGTTTTTCCCCTTAATAAGGTGAAATTTTCTGCCCAGGACAAGGCGTATAGGGGGATTTAAGTTAGCATTGCCCTTTATGGAGGCAAAAAAGCTATTTCATGAGGATGTTCGGCATAAGCGCCAGGCGCAAAGACGCCTTCCCCAGATTTTCGAATGGTGATATAGACAGGTTTCTTGCCGACAGCTCCGATATTTTTTCGGATACGTTGAATGTGAAGAGCGGTTCGTCGAGGAGTTTCAGGTTGCGCCTGTCGCTTTCAAGCTGGGCTATTACGCCTTCGGCCGAAGGCATGTTTGAGTCCTTATTTGCCGGGGGCCTTGCCAGACGCGCGAGCGGGCTTGAATTTGAATTTAGCCTGAACGCCCCGTCGTGGTAGAAATTCTCGTAGGCCATGTTTAAAAATGCCGTTGTGTTTAGCCTGAAGCGGTCCTCTCTGTTCAGTATGTATATGTCCGCGCAGGCGCGCGCGCAGAAGGCTACCTCCTCCAAAGACGCCTGGGAGTTTTCAAAAGCCAGCGCTTTGGGACTTTCCGACATAGATTTTGTCAAAGTGTCCATGCAGGCTTTTGCGGCCTCCAGGAATCTATCCTGCCCGGATGCCTTGTACACATAGCAAAGAGCGCTCGCCATAAGGGCGTTTTCTGATACGGGATAGTGCATCCGCTCGAAGAATAGGCCGTCTTTGCCTTTTTTCTTGAGGATTTCATCGGCTATGGCGACGGCCGTCGCCGTGAGTTTCCTGTCGCCCAAGACCATCGCCGCCGAGGCGAGAGCCCTCAGAAACAAGGGATTTTCCCTCTTGTCCGTCTGCAGCCTTCTGACTATTTCATATGCGGCCTTGAAGGCTATTGCCCTGTTTGTCACGCGCGGACTGCGCGCGAACATCGCAAAAGACAATCTGGCGTTCTCGCAAAGGAGAGCGTTTGGAATCTCTGAACTTTTAGAATTTCTCATCAGCCAAACTATCTCTGAGACGCTCCATACGGAATGCATCGCGAGCGTTCCGTCCGAGAGGATCTTGGGAAGGTCGGGGGCGTTAGACGCGTCGTCCGAAAGCTTTGCTTCTATGCGCTTTCCGGTTTTCCTAAATTGTTCCGCAGAGGTCTTGCATAGTTTTGCGCAGGCTGCGAGAGTCGTCGGGAGGGCGGGCATGCCGGCGGTGTCCGACTCGGGGAATTTTGAGGCTATTACTATCGGGACAAGTTCCGGCGTGAGTATTGCCGCCTTTGGTTCCCCGCGCGCGCCGCCAAGCTTGTAGACGGATTTTAACACGGCGTAGTCCGCCGGGTTTGCGGAAACGTTCATCCTGGCCACAGTATAGTATTTGCGCAGTATTTTTAGCGCCTCTGGATTTTTCAGCGCGCGCATGTCCGCGCACATGAACAAAAATACGGGTTTGCCGGCCTTCTCGGCTGTGTTTCTGAAATCTGCGGTCCATTCTACCGCATATGTAGATACGTCTGAGGAAGTTGAGCCCGATTGTTCAAAATGCCTTAATACCGCAACCACGGCGAAGAACAAACTCAGCGCCCCAAACGCGATTACCAGCGATTTCCTCAAAAATTCCACGCCTAATTTGACAGATATTTTGTCGAAAAGTGCCGTACCGCAGCCTAAAAAAACTCAAAAAGTAGCTATTTTTACACGCTGCCCGCCCCGCCTCTTTAAAAGCATTCAAGCGGCGCATTTGCCCTTTGGAAAACTGCGGCGCGGCATGGGGGTCTTGCCGTTGGCTGATTTTCGATTGCCGGCGGAGTCAATCTTTAGACTCGGCCGCCGCCTTTAAGACGCATAGCGCGCACGCGCAGGCGGTATCGCACTTCATTACGTTTTCTCCGAGGCTTACGGGGAGAAAGCCGGCTTTTGCGGCGAGGGCGTACTCCCTTTCAGACAGGTCTCCCTCGGGGCCTATCAGCACGCATATTTTGTCCTGCCGGCTTTTTACCACGCCTAGAGCGCTCTGCAAAATGGGTTTTGAATCCGCCTGGAGGCTCGCGCAAAACATGGCGTCAAAACGGGGAGTTCCCATGCAGTCTTCGAGGAAGTCCTCTATGCGCGATACGGGGCGTATGCCGGTGGGGGTGAAGTTGGCAGACTGCTTTATTGCCTCTATCAGCTTTACCCGCCATTTCGACATTTTTCTCTCCGCGTCCTTTTCAGAGAGCCTCACCTGCGAGTTTTCCGATAGCAGAGGTATTATTTCCGCCGCTCCTATCTCCACGGACTGGCGCAGAATCTCGTCGAATACGGAGCTCGCCGGCAGGCAGATGGCAAGGCTTATATGCGTTTGCGGCGCTTTTCTCCCGCAGGGCGATATGACTTCCACCTCCGCCCTTGAGCGCGAGGCCTTGCTTATCTTGCATACCGCTATTGCGCCCTCTAAATTAAACAGCGTGACGCAGTCTCCCTCCGCGGCTCTGAGCGAGCCGCAAAGATGCCTGCTTTCGGCCTCGGACAGCTCTATAGTCTCTCCGCATAGGGGCGCGGACTTCGGCTCGAAATATGCTCTGAATCCCGACATGGCTTAATGTTTTCAAATATACTCTTGCGCTTTTGGCGCGCTTTGCAAAAATATTTTTCATGAAAAGCGATTCCTCCGTTCGGCGCGAAACCCCTTTGAAGGGCAGGCGCATAGTTATGGGCGTGTGCAGCTCCATCGCGGTGTACAAGGCCGCGGACATAGTTTCCGCCTTGAGGAAGCTCGGCGCGGACGTCACCGTGATAATGACGGCCAACGCCAGAAAATTGATATCCGAGCGCATATTTCAGACGCTCTCCCGCAACAAGGTATATTGCGACATGTGGTGCGAGATAGACTCTTGGAAGCCCGAGCATATCTCCCTTGCCGAGAGCGCGGAGCTTCTGCTTGTGGCTCCCGCCACTGCCAATATGATAGGAAATTTCGCCTGCGGCCTTGCCCCGGATATGCTATCTTCTGTCTATATGGCAACGAAGGCGAAGGTTCTGATTGCGCCGGCCATGAACGGCGTGATGTACGAGAGCGCGGCGGTGTCGGAAAACATAGAAAAGCTCGCCGCGCGCGGGGTTAAGTTTGTGGGGCCCGACAGCGGGGAGCTTGCGTGCGGCTCGGTGCAAAAAGGGCGTTTGGCGTGCGTGGGGGAGATAATCTCCGCCGTTCAGGAAATTTTGAAGTAGCGGCGTAAAAGAGCGCGTCCGCCGAAAAATTGCTTGCCCGTTATGCAAAGGGCAAGCCGCGTCTAAATTCGCGCAATAGGCATGTTTCAGGCGGCGCGGCGGCGTGCTTTTAAGGGGAGTCCAGGGGAGGGCGCGCGCACATTTTATGCCTTCTCATAGAGGCGGAAAAACACTCCTTGCGGGTTAAGACTATGTATGCGCCGGGGAATCCACCTCTTGCCTTCACGGATCAAAATGCCGCTTGGCGGGCTTATTTTGAAGCGTCTATGGGCAGCTCGTAAGACTTCATCTTCCCCTTGCCCTCTACGAATACCTTGCCGTCAGAAAACGTCAAAATAGCGTAGGAAACCGTGTCGGGCGCGTCCTCTATAAGGCCGTTTACAGTCAGCAGGTGGGTGTTGAAGGGCTTTTCGTATCCGCCCTTGTGCCTGTGGCCGTTTATCCATATCTTTGCGCTGGCGTGCCGTTTTAGCAATTCCAATACCTCGGAGGCGTTGTTGAGGGTGTCGTACTTGGAGTCTATGGGTGAGTGGGCAAACATGGCCGCCTTCAGGCCTTTGGCGTCGGCGTCGGCAAGCGTGGCGTCCAGCCATTCGAGCTGTTTTTTGTCCAACCCGCCGTTGTAAATTTTATATTTTCTGCCCGATTTCTCCACCTTTTCCCTCAGGGCCTTTACCTGCTCCGGAAACTTCTTGCGGGGGTCCATCTCGCAGAGCGAGTTTGAGTCGAGAAAAATAAACCTCCATGTTCCCATGTCGAAATAGGAGTAGGGCGGGTTGCCTATCCCGAGAGCCTTTTGCAGCTTGTCGACATTCTCCGCCGAATCGGCAAGGTCGTGGTTTCCCATGACGTGGCGTTTCGGGCAGGAGAATTTTTCCAGCGCCTCAAGGACGGGTGCGAGGTTTTCTGCATGCGAGTCCACGCTGTCGCCGAGGTTTACCATAAACGAAAAGTTATTTTTACCCTCGGCCCTCTCCAAGCTCTCGAGCTTTTTTAGGGAATCGGCATAGTATCTGTTCCCCCTTGTTGGCTTGGGGGCGTACTGTATGTCCGCCACGGCCAATACCCTTATTTGCTCCTGCGCCCATGCCCCGCAGCAGAGCAAAAGCATGCAGGCCGCCGTGAAAAGCATTCTCTTTAATCCGGTAGGCATTATCATGGTGGTCCTTATTTTTTGCCCGAGGCCAAACTTGCCGCCGCGCTCGAATTTCCGTTGTCCGTGGAGAGCATTTTTGCCAGATCCTTGGCAATTTTGGAATAACGCTCCTGCGAAGGCTCTCCTGAAAGATCCGCAGCTATGAAGGAGTCCGACGCCCAGTTGCGCTCGGTGTTTATCCTCGCAAAACGTATGTCGAAGCCGTTGTCGGATATGTCCTTTGCAACCTTGAAAAGCAGCCCAGCGCTGTCGTAGGCGTCCACCTCTATAAGAACGGAATTCGGCGCCCCGGAGGCCTTGGAGAGCTTAACCCGCGCCTCCGTCTTAAAGGGGATTATGGTGTCCTTCCATATCTTTTCTATGGTGTTTATCGTATCGTCGGGCTGGCGCATCACTTTTGTGAAGGCGTCTTTGAAGCGGGTTCTCATTCTCTCGTTTGCCACGGGACCGCCGCCTATGGCCGTAAGGGCAAAAGTGTCTATGGTTATGCCGTCGCTCCTGGAAAGCACCTTTGAACTTAGTATGTTTAAGCCAGCTATGGTTATGGCCCCGCATATCTTGAAGAACAAACCCTTGCGCTCCTCGGATACTATGCAAAGCTTGCTAAGGGAGTGGTTGGGGTCGTCCTGCCACTCGAATATTGCGTCAACCTCGGCATTGTCGGGGTCTTCGGCCCTCTTTGCCCTGAGTGTGTGTATCATGCGCAGATGCAACGCCAAATCGTCCCTGCCGTGGAAGAGAAAATAATTCCGCGGAAGGTTGCTGAAATGCTCCAACACCTCGCGCTCGGAACCGGAGAACTCCTCCATCTGAAGTATCTCGGCAAGCACCTTGGCCTTGCGGTTCTCGTAAAATTCGCGTATCTGGGTCTCGTCGTTGCGCAGCTTTCTTAGGGCGCCCCTGTAAAGGGACGTGTGAAGGCTCTGCTTGTACGAATTCCAAAAACCGTCCGCGGTTCCCTTGGCGTCGCAGAATGTCATGACGTAGAGGTATTTTAACTTTTCCTCGTCCATAACCATGTCCGCGAAAGACTCCACGGCAGATTCGTCCTCGACGTCGTGCGTCTGCCAGAAGCGCGCCATCATCAGATGATTCTCTATGACAAACAAGGCGTTCTCCGTCATGCTCTGCGGAAGCTCGAAGCGCGAGAGTATCTTTTTTGAAACCTCCGCAGAGGCGTGCGCGTGCCCCTTTATGCCGTCCGACTTGCCTATGTCGTGCAGCAGCATTATAAAGTATAAAAGCCCGGGCGACTGCGTGCTTGTTATCGCGGCGTGATAATCCCCGTAGAGGGTCTCCTCAACGCGCGCCCTGAAGACCTTGTCGAGCTCGGCTATGGTGTTTAGCGTGTGAACGTCGGCCGTGTAGCGGTGGTAGAACTCGTGCTGAACAAGGCAGGTCAGCTCGCCGAACTCCTTTATGAAAGCCCCAAGCACCCCCCAGAAGTGCATTCTCTCAAGTATGGGCGCAACGAAGCCGGGCTTTTTCATTATGCTCCTGAAAGCCATGTTTGCGCTCTCGTTGGCGCGCACGGAATCGTCTATCAACCCGATGGAATCCTTTATGAGTATCTCGAGCTTGTCGCTGGGAATTACCCCGTATTTCTGGCAGTATAAAAACACCTTTATCAGGCGGGTGGGGTCCTTCCTAAACACGGACGAATTGTGCGGCGTTATCGAGCCGTTGCAAATCCAAAAGCCGTCGACGGATATGCGCTCCCCCTCTCCAAGATTTATGTCCGCGGGGAGTATGGACTTTAAAACGTCGTCTGGCAGAACTATCTTCATGCGCTTGCGCGCGGCCTTGGAAATGTTGTCTATGTCGCGGAAACAGAAATAGACCTTGCGCATGAACTTCTCGCTGCGCAAAATTATGTCTCGCTGCTTGAACCCCAGATGGCGGGCTATGCGCGCCTGCGAGTTTATGTCGAGAAGGTCCGCCGGGCGCCTCGCGGTGTAGTGCATGTCGTTCCTGACGCGCAGGAGGAAGTCGTACGCCTTTTCCATGGCGCGGAACTCAGCGGTGGATACTATCTTCATCTCCGCGAGCCTCCTGAACTTGCCGCCGTATTTAAGCTGCGCCATCCACGATATGGTCTGGTAGTCCCTCAGGCCGCCTATGCCGTTTTTTATGTTTGGCTCCTGCACGTATGGGCTCCAGCCGTACTTGGCGTGCCTGTCGCGCTTGAGCCTGAAAAGCTCGTCTATATGCTCGGCAGCCATGGGCGCATTCTGCGCCTTAAATTCTCTGCCGCAGCGCTCGGTGAGCCTCGCGCAGCCGCATATGTGCCGCAAATCGAGCATAGACGTGCGCGTGAGTATGTTTGTCTTTGCCTCCTCGAGTACTTCGGCAATGTTGCGGCTTGAATGCCCGAGCTTTAGCCCCGTGTCCCAGAGCGGATACATTATCTCGTCTATGACAAGGCTCTTCAGCTCCCCGGAGATGGGCGAGCGGTTCTCGTCATAGAGAAAGCCTATGTCAACGTCGCTCTTGGGGCAGAGCTCGCGCCTGCCGTATCCGCCCGTGGCAACTATTGAGAACCTCGAGCTGAAAAGTTTGCGAACCGCCGCCGGCCGCCTGAGCAGAAACGCCGCGTACAGCCTTCTGACCATCTCGTCTACGGTAAAACTGTTCAGCCCGCAGACGGTCCGCCCACCGGCTCCATCCTTGTGCGCCGAGAGAATCAAATCGTGCGCGAAGGAGAGGTACTCCCTCAGCTTTGAGGTAATCTCCCTCGGGCGCTTCTTCGACAGCTTTTCGGCAGAGCCGAAAAGCTTGTCGGCCTCAAGCTCTAGACTCCGAAGGAACTTCTGTTTCTTCAATATAATCATTCCTGACAGGCTTGAACATGCGGACCACTCCGTCGGCGGCTATCAGCAGGGCAAACACCGCGAGGAAAACCGCAGTCACCCCTATAAGATAGTTCGTGCTCTTGTGGACGAAAAATTCCGCATAAGCGCGCGTACAAAGCTCCGTTATGGCCGATACTGCAACCAGAACCATCGGTATTGCTATGTACAGCGCGCGCCTGCCCTTTGAACGCTGCCAGAGGAAAACCACAAGAAGGCTTATCGCTGCAAGAAGCTGGTTCATGGCTCCAAAGAGCGGCCATATGGCCTTCCATGCGGGAATTATGTTGCCCTGTGCGTCGTGTATGGGCGTGAATATAAGTATGCTCGGCAGCGCCAGGCAGACTATAGTTGTCAGGAGCCTAAACTGCGACTTCTCCAGCCCGAAAAGCTCCTGCAAGGTATAGCGGGCAAGCCTCGTGCAGGCGTCGAGTGTCGTCATCAGGAAGCAAGACAGGCTTATCAGGGCGAATTCCGCAGCAAAGGCGTCCGAGAACCCGAGTGTGGAAACCATCTTGCCGAACCCCTGCGAGAATATCTCCACAGGGCTTGCGCCCTGGGCTTTGTCGGCTATTATTATTACGCTCGAGACCGCCAGAACCGCCAGTATGCCCTCTATTATCATGGACAGATACGCCACAGGCCTTGCGTGCATCTCGTTTGAAAGCTGTTTTGAAGTAGTCCCCGAGGCCACCGTGGAGTGGAAGCCGCTGACCGCGCCGCAGGCTATGGTCACAAACAACACCGGGAACAGAAACCCTATCTCCGTTTCAAAGCCCTTGAAGAAGGGGAAATTCACCTCCGCAGTGGGAGTGCCGAAGGCGAACACCAAGCCGAGCAGGCCGCCTATCAGGCATGCGTACAGCAGAAACGACGTGAGAAAATCCCTCGGCTGCAGCAGCCACGATACCGGAAGCACCGACGCAAAGAGGCAGTATATTATTATTCCCAGATACATCCAGTAGCGCGAAGGCATGTCGAAGAAAAACTCCGGCAGTATGTTCTGGTCGAGGGGCATGAGCCTGCCCACATATATTGAAAAGAACACCAGAAACACCGATATGGCTACTAGCACTGACTGCTTTACAAAGCCCCTGCGCTTTATCCAGCCGTATATCATGCTGTATATCATTATAAACAGGGTGGATGTTGCCGCCACGCCGCCGTTTTTGCTCTGTATGTCCTCCGTGCTTGCAACCCTGTTTACATCGGGTGCGAAGCTTGCCACGGTAAGGTCCGTAAAGACGAGTATGACGTAGCAGAGGGTGGCCCATACAAATATCAAAAACAGCTTGTAGGTGTATTTGCCCATGTAGTTGCGGCATATCGCCGCTACGGAGTTGCCCCCGTGCCTCAATGAGGCCATCGTCACGGTGTAGTCGTGCACGCCGCCTATGAATATGGCTCCAAGCACTATCCACAAAAGGGCAGGCCCCCACCCGAAGAAAGAGGCGGCTATCACCGGCCCTATTATGGGCCCAGAGCCGGCTATGGCGCTGAAATGGTGCCCGAATATAGTGAAACGGTCTGTGGGGCTAAAGTCTATGCCGTCGTTTTTAGCGACTGCGGGAGTGGGAATATCGGCGCGTGCGCCCATCCACTTCTCGACTATCGGAGAGTAAAAAAAATAGCCCAGCAACAAAAGCACCGAGCAGACGAGTCCTATGACGGTCAGCATTGTTGTATGTGTATATTAAGGTTTAATTTCCCACATTCAAAGACCTTTTACTCTCGTTGTAAAACTTTTTTTACATTTCATTTTTTCGCCCCGCCGCCTCCGTGGGGCAGGCTACGGGAACGCAGCGCGCCCGCGGCTGCCTTGAATGCGCGTATTGTGCGCCCTTTGCGCTTTCCGCCGAGCCCCTTCAAAGGGGCTTGCGGGGCAGATGCGTTGTTGACAAAAATTTTAGGCTCCTTAACTTCGTTGGATTAAATTTTTTCAAATCAAGGATAGTTTATGTTCGACATGTCTGTCATAGAGGGTCTCTGCAAGCGCAGGGGGTTTGTTTTCCGCTCGTCGGAGATATACGGCGGGTTCAACGGTTTTTTCGATTTCGGCCCGTTGGGAGTCGAGCTTAAGAACAACATAAAGTCCGCCTGGTGGAAGGATTTTGTGCACCGCAGGGAGGACATCGTGGGCCTGGACGCGTCCATAATAATGCATCCCGACATATGGAAGGCTTCGGGGCATGTGGCGGGCTTTTCAGATCCTATGGTAGACTGCAAGGAGTCCAAAATGCGCTTCAGGGCAGACCAGCTGTATTTTGCGAAGGTTTCCGTCGAGGGCGAGGTGATCGGCTACGTATCCGTTTTGGAGGACGCCGACATGCAGGCCCAGGCAGAGAAGAAAGCCTTGGATCTTAAGAGGCACCTTGCCAAGCAGGGCCAGCTGGACAAAATAGAGCTTTTCGACTACACGCACGCGCGCCCGGACGAGTACGCCCTAATTCCTTCTCCGGCCACAGGCAAGCCCGGTTCGCTGACTCCCCCGCGCGACTTCAACTTGATGTTCCAGACCTACGTTGGCGCCTTGCGCGACGAAACAGCCGTCGCGTATTTGCGCCCCGAGACCGCGCAGGGCATATTTGCCGACTACAAGAACATTTTGGACACTTCCCGCGTGAAGCTGCCCTTCGGCATAGCGCAGATAGGCAAGGCGTTCAGGAATGAGATAACCCCGCGCAATTTCATATTCCGCTCGCGCGAGTTTGAGCAGATGGAGATAGAGTATTTCATCTCGCCCTACGAGGACTGGAAGAGTCTTCACAGAAAATGGATAGACGACTGCAAAAAATGGTTTGTATCCATAGGCCTGCCCGCGGATAGCCTTTCGGAGGACGTCCACCCGCAGGAGAAGCTCGCCCATTACGCGAAGGCCTGCACGGACATCACCTTTAAGTTCCCGCATGGCCTGCAGGAGCTGCAGGGCATAGCCGTGCGCGGAAACTTCGACCTTACCCAGCACCAGAACGCCTCGGGCAAGAATCTCGAATACTTCGACGAGGAGCGCAAGGAGAAGTATCTGCCGCATGTAATAGAGCCTTCTTTGGGCGTTGACAGGACTTTCCTCGCGGTGCTCACCGCCGCCTATTGCGAGGACGAGGTTCCCAGCGAGAAGGGCACTCCCGAAAAGCGCACGCTGCTTAAGTTCAGCCCGCGCGTGGCTCCGTACAAGGCTGCGGTATTCCCGCTTGTCAAGAACAAGCCCGAGATAGTGGAGAAGGCCAGGGCCGTTTACGAGAAGTTGCAGCGCAGGTGGAACGTATTCTACGACGCCTCAGGCGCGATAGGCCGCCGCTACCGCAGGCAGGACGAAATAGGCACGCCCTTCGGAATAACGATAGACTTCGACACCGTCGAGAAGGACGGTTCCGTAACCCTGCGCGACCGCGACACCACAAAGCAGGAGCGCGTGTCGGTCGACGAGCTCGTTTCCTATCTGTCCGAGAAGATAGACGTTTAGCCTATATTTTTACTCGTAAAAAAGCGCGGAGCGCGCGGAGATATTTTTCATTCCGCCTCCGCGTTTTTTTATGCGGGCGCGGGGATATTTTGCCCCCGTTTTTGCCCTGCAAAAACCTTTTGCCTGCGGCATAGGTTAGGATATTTTCGCGGGTGGCAGGAGAGAATTTTTGCCTACTGCTGCGCCTTGGGGGAGTCCAGAAAGTTTTTAAGATAGCTTAGCGCGGAGGCCTTGTCTGAAAAGGCGCCGTCGAGCTGCGCTTCGTAGACAGCCTTTAGGATTTCTGAAAATTTTACGGAGGGCTTTAGGCCCATTGCTATTAGGTCGCGGCCCATTATGATTGGCTTTGGGGCCGAGTCCTTTACGGCGAGCGCTTCGGCTTTTGCGATTATCCATTCGCCCTGCGGGGAGGGGCCGGCCTCCACGGGCGGGCGCCCCTGCCTGTCGGCCTTGTCTATCCTCACAAGCCTGTCTATGCGCCCGACCTTGTTCGCCAGCCTCCTTATTGCCGCGTCGCCCGCGTTTGAACGCCACATGTCCAGTATGGCCATGTGCCTCTCGACAAGGGGGATTACCGCGTCTATCAAGGCCCTCTCGCGCGTCAGGCGCTCCAGAAAAGTGCGGGCGGGCCCCGCTCCGAGCACGTCGTGCGCGTAGGAGTGTATCTTTCCGTCGTCCCCGCGCCTTGTGCAAAGGGGCTTGCCGAAATCGTGGCACAGAACCGCCAAACCCACGATCAAGTCCTCCTTGTCGTCTCCTATCCTGTCTGCTGCGAAGGAATCCATGCAGTGCATGGTGTGCGTGAACACGTCGCCCTCGGGGTGCCACGATGGATCCTGCTCGCACCCGACTGTTGCGGCGAGCTCGGGGAAATATTTTATCCAGCCGCAGTCCCTCAAAAATTTCAGCCCTATGGAGATTTTTTTGCCCTTCAAAATAAGCTTCTTCCACTCCTCGAAAACCCTCTCTGCAGGCAGGGCCTCCATCTTTATCCTCGAGCAGAGCCCGACAGTCTCGGGGCAGACTTCCATGTTGAAACGGGCCGCAAACTGCATGGCACGCAATACCCTAAGCGGATCTTCCGCAAACCTGTCCGATGTGTGGCGCAACAGGCCCCTCTTCAAATCCTCCATTCCGCCAAAGGGGTCTATAAATTCATCTTTTTCTATGTCGTAGAGAATTGCGTTTACGGTGAAGTCACGGCGCGCGCAGGCCTCCTCCACGGACAAAAACGGATCTGCGTCTATGGCAAAATCCTTGTGGGAAAGACCGGTCTTGCGCTCCCTGCGCGGCACAGAGACGTCTATGTCCAGCCCCTTTAATATCCATACCCCGAAACTCTTGCCAACCTTCTCTATCCTGAACCTTCCCTCGAGAATCTCCTCTATCCTCTCGGGTGGGAGCGAATATATCTCCAAATCTATGTCCTTCGGAGGAAGCCCCAAAAGCATGTCTCTTACGGCTCCGCCGACGCAGTATGCCCTGCCTCCGGCTGCTTTGACGTCGGCGGCTATGCGGCGCGCGGCGCGCGCTTCTTTTGTGTCGGGTAGCATTTCTTTTCTATATAGATAAAATAAGCATTTTTCTTTGCTTCCTATCGCAGGTGCAAGACAAATGCGCACGGAAAATTTATTCTTAAAAATCCCTCCGGGGTGCTGGCAAAAAAACTCCGCAGGCTGGCGGCTTTCAACGCTCCGCCCCCGGCCTGAATGCGCTTTTCCTCGCTATGCGGCGGTGTGCCTGCAATCAGCCCTCGAAATCGAAAACCGTAAGCTTGGCCTCCGCAGGCTTTATGCAGTTCTCGACAAAATTTACATGTATGGGATGCGACGCGTAGCGTGCAAGGGCGTCCTTATCGTCCAGATGCACGCATATTGCCACGTCGAAAAAGTCGTCCACCACGGGGCGCGCGCTGGGCACAGGCCTCCCGCAGGAAAAGCCCCTCGCAAAGTCTATAGAGCCAAGCTTCTTTGCGCCCTCGTAGAGCATGTCTGTCATATCTTTGCGGCGCGTTCTGAAAATGACTACATGGGTCAGCATGTGCAGTATGCCTCCTTATTCAAATAGTTTATTTCTTCAAGGCGCCGAGCCTGAGTATAAGCTGGCCCTTGCGGGAGCTTAAATCGAGCGGCTTGCCGTCCTTGCCTGTCAGCGGCTTGCCGTCGCGGTCTATCTTGACGAGGTTCGCGTCCGTCAAATTTATGCGCACAAGCTTGTTTACCGTAAAGCTCTTGCGCTCCCCGCCCTGAAGCATTCCGCTGAAAAGCGGCTTGTCAGGCTCGGATTCGTAGTATATGACCGCGTACGTGTCTCCGAGGGCCGCTATGGTAAGCTCGTACGGGTCGAAAGTATCCGCGGAATTTTGCTGCTGCTCCGCGGGTTTTTGCTGCTGGGCGGCGGGGGCTTCCGCAACGGGTTGAACGGGCCCTAAATCCGTATTCTCCCCAGAAGGAGAGGTCTTGTCCTTGAGTATTATTACTATCAATATCACCACCACCACAAACGCCGCGACTATCGCGCCTATCTTGAAGTACGGAGGCTTGTTGTCCAGCTCCACGGACTTTGTGTCCAGCGGAATGTCCGTCCCGTCGGGCAGGGAGCCGTCTGCGGTGTCGTACCTGTTCTCGGTGCTGATGGGCTCCTCCTCGGCGGCGGAATCCGTGTGAAGCTCTGTCACAAGCTTGCTGAAATGCGGGAACTTAGAAGGCCCGGCCCCGCTCTTCCTAAACTGCGCCGCCGAAAGCTTGACGTACTCGTCGTGTATGGCCTTGGGATCCAGCCTGAGAAACTGCGCGTACAAGCGTATGAATCCGCGCTTGTAAACTTCCGGCAGGTCGAAATCGAAATTGCCGTCCTCCATGTTCTGGAGGAAGTCTATGCGTATTTTAGTCATGTCGGCGGCGTCGCGCAAAGTGACTCCTCTTGCCACGCGAGCCTCGTGCAGTTTTTCGCCAAGGTTTTTCATTTGGATAAAGTCAAATACCCAAACAGCCCCTTTGCAAACATTTTAATGGCTTTGTCTAAAAATTTTTCGGGCGAATTTAATTTACAGAGGGGCTTTTTTGGTTAGTATACCATCTGTTTTTTTCGCCGGACTGGCTCCGGCTCTTTTGCAACGCATTTTTCCCGACGCAGTGATAAGGATATTAGACAGGTATATATTCTTCGAGTGGCTCAAGGTTTTTTCCATAGCCGTGTTTGTGACGCTGGGCATTCTGATAATGCACGACATGTACAGCGACCTTGGGGATCTGATAAACTACGGGGCCACCGCGTACGAGATAGCATATTACTACGCCCTTCTTACGCCGAGTTTCATCCCGGTGATACTGCCTATAAGCCTGCTGCTGTCTCTGATATTCGTGCTGGGGGCTCTCCACCGCAACAACGAGATTACCGCCATGCGCGCGGCGGGGCTTAATGTCTTTAGCATAACAAGGAGCCTGTGGGTGGCGGGCGTGCTGCTGTCTTTGGGGCTGTTCTGGCTTACGGCGCATGTGGTTCCGTATTCGGTGGAGAAATCCAGGCTGATGATGGACACTTTGCACATGCAAAGCGAGATGGACAAATCCGACGGAGACTTGTCCAACATAGGAAAAGTCAGCCTGATGTGCTTTGCAAACCGCAAGGACAGAAGGCTGTGGATAATGAACTCCTTCAGCATGGCCACCAACAAGGCCAACGGGATATTCGTCTCCTGTTTCGACGAAAACGGCGCCGAAACCACAAGGATAATGGCCAGGGAGGCCGTTTACGACGATGTCGACGCCTGCTGGTTCTTCTCCGACGGCCAGGAGCTCTCGTACAATCCGGAAACTTCCCGCGCGGTGCGCAGCGTGACATTCGACAAGAAATATTATAGGGATTTCAAGGAGGAGCCCGCGATAATGCATCTGTCGATGAAGCGCGTAAAGGATTTGTCTTTGTTCGAGATAAACGAGCTTCTCGAGGCGTCGGCAAAGGAGGGGCTCCTATCCTCGGCGGCGAAATCGTCGGTGTTAAAGTACGAGGTGCGCCTTTACAATATATGGCTGAGCCCCCTGATATGCGTGATAGTGGTTGCCATAGCCATACCATTCTCGGTGGCGGGAGTCAGGACAAACCCCATGGTCGGCGTGTCAAAGACGGTGGCGATGTTTTTTACGTACTACATAATAGACAATATATTTTCCGCTCTTGGCGGGGCGGGGTACATGCCTCCGTTTATAGCGGCTTTTGCGCCCGCGGCGATAATGTTCGTCTTTGCTTTGAGTTTGTACAGAAAGGTTATATAAGGAATTTGTCATGAGCAATAAATTGAACGTTCTTGTGATAGGCTCGGGCGGGCGCGAACACGCGCTTGTCAAGGCTTTGTTGAAGTCTCCCATGCTCGGGTTTCTCGCGTGCGCGCCCGGAAACGGCGGAATATCTCGCGACTGCGAAACCGTAGCGCTGTCGGTCATGGACTCTCAGGGCATAGTTTCCTACTGTTTGGAAAGGAAGATAGACCTGGTCGTATGCGGGCCCGAGGTTCCGCTTGCAAACGGCCTGGCCGACGAGCTCCGCTCGCGCGGGGTGGCAGTTTACGGCCCCAACAAAAACGGAGCCATACTCGAGGCGAGCAAGGCGTTTTCAAAAGATTTCATGCATAAGTACGGCGTGCCCACGGCCGCTTACGAGAATTTTAGCGATTTTGAGAGCGCAAAGTCCTTCATAGAAAAAGCGCCGTTCGACGTTGTGGTCAAGGCGAGCGGGCTTGCGGCTGGCAAGGGCGTGATAGTGCCGTCGAGCAAGGCTGAGGCTGTGGAGGCAGCGCGGGAGATGCTCTGCGGGGACAGTTTCGGGGACAGCGGCAGGCAGATAGTCGTCGAGGAGAAGCTCGAGGGCGAGGAGGCGAGCATAATGCTGATGGTCTGCGGCCGCAATTACGTGATGCTTCCGCCCAGCCAGGACCACAAGCGCGTCTTCGACGGCGACAAGGGCCCGAACACCGGCGGCATGGGGGCCTACGCTCCCGCGGCTGTCGCGACCGAGGAGGTTTTGAAGGACGTCAGGGAAAACATTGTGCGCCCGGTTTTGGACGGGCTTTGCAAGGAGGGCATAGATTACAGGGGCACCTTGTACATAGGCATAATGGTAACCAAGAGCGGCGCGAAGGTGATAGAGTTCAATGTGCGTTTCGGGGATCCGGAGTGCCAGGTTCTGATGCCTCTTATAGAAAGCGACGTTTTGGAGGCCTTAAACGACATAGCCCTTGGGCGTTTGGATTCCTCGCTTGTCAGAATAAGGAGAGGCTATGCCGCCACGGTTGTGATGTGTGCGGGCGGGTATCCGCAGGACTACAAGAAGGGAGACGAAATTTCCCTCCCCGCTGCTGTGGAGCCGGACAGCTTTATAATACACGCCGGGACAAAGATTGTTGACGGAAAACTGGTGACCAACGGCGGAAGGGTCTTGGACATGACTGCGGTTGGGGATACGCTTGAGTCTGCGTTGGAGAAGGCCTATGCGCTGTGCGCAAAGACGTCGTTCGATGGGGCGTTCTACAGGAAGGACATAGGCTATAGGCAGTTAAAGAGAAACTCTGATTCATCAAGCCATGCCTAAGAGGGACAAAGTCATATTTCTGTGCACGGGAAACATATGCCGTTCGCCCATGGCGGAGGCCATATTTAAGTCTGCCGTCGACGCCCTGCCCGAGGGCGACGCGAGAAAGTCTCTCAAGATATGTTCCGCGGGCACGGGAACTTTCGGGGGGGATCCTGCGAGCGAGAATTCCGTGAAGGCTCTGGAAAAGGTGGGCATAAAGCTTTCCGGGCATCTTTCAACGCCCATAGACAAGAGGCTTTTGGACGAGTGCTACGCGCTTGTGGCAATGGACGAAAGCCATTTGGACAGCGTAAGGGCGCGCTATCCGGATTCCGTGCCTCCGCGGGCATTCACGCTGCTTTCCCTCGTAAAGAACGCTCGCGACAAGAACATTTTCGACCCGTACGGGGCGGGCTTGAAAACCTACGAGAATGTCAGGGACGACATAATCTCCGGAATCCCCGCGCTTTTGGAATATCTTAAGAAGGAGCTTGAAAAATGAAACTTGCAATAGCTTCCGACCACGGCGGATACAAACTCAAGGAGGCCTTGAAGGCGGATTTGATGTCGGCGGGCTTCGATGTTGCGGACGAGGGCTGCTTTTCGGAGGAGTCCGTCGACTATCCTAACTATGCTGAGAAGGTGGGCCGCGCGGTGGCCTCCGGAAAGGCGGATTTCGGCGTGCTCATATGCACCAGCGGAATAGGGATGTGCATAGCGGCCAACAAGGTCAGGGGCGTGCGCGCCGCGTATCTTTTCAACGAGGACGGCGCGAAGTTCTCAAGACTCCACAACAACGCCAATGTCATGTGCCTGGGCGCGAAATACATATCCGCGGATCTGGCCTCGAAGATAGCAAGAATATTCCTGTCCACCGATTTCGAGGGCGGAAGGCATGCCCGCAGGGTTGGGGAAATCTCCGCGTTGGAAGGTTGTTCGGCGGGGGTTGACAACTTGAAGTAAAACATTTTCAATCATCTATAAAACCATGAACACACCCATACAAAATTCATCTCTCAAAGACTTCGATCCGGAGGTTTTTAACGCGATAAAGCTCGAGACCGATCGCCAGCAAAACCATCTGGAGCTTATCGCCTCCGAGAACTTCACTCTTCCCGCGGTAATGCAGGCCATGGGCTCGACCATGACCAACAAATACGCCGAGGGCTATCCGGCAAAGCGCTATTACGGCGGTTGCGAATGTGTGGACATAGTGGAGAACCTTGCAATAGAGCGCGCGAAGAAAATCTTTGGAGCGGAGCACGTCAATGTGCAGCCCCATTCGGGCACGCAGGCCAACATAGCAGTTTACACTGCGGTGCTTAAGCCCGGGGACAAGATTCTTTCGATGTCCTTGGAGCACGGCGGGCACCTTTCCCACGGCCACCCGAAGAATATATCCGGCATGTTCTACAATATAATTCCCTATGGCGTGGACGAGAACACCGGTCTTATAGACTACGACAAGCTCGAGGAGACCGCCATGCTCGAAAAGCCCGCATTGATATTGGCGGGAGCGTCGGCGTATCCGAGGACTATAGACTTTGAGCGTTTCGGCCAGATAGCCAAGAAGTGCGGCGCGCTTATGATGGCCGACATAGCGCATATAGCTGGTTTGGTCGCCGCGGGCATACATCCGTCTCCGGTTCCCTATTGCGACTTTGTCACGACCACTACCCACAAGACTCTGCGCGGGCCGCGCGGCGGCATGATAATGTGCCGCGAGCAGTTCGCCAAGGCGGTAGACTCCGCGGTTTTCCCCGGCAACCAGGGCGGGCCTCTAATGCACGTCATAGCGGCGAAGGCTGTGTGTTTCAAGGATGTGCTTTCCGACTCCTACAAGGAGTATCAGCGCCAGATTGTGGCAAACTGCGCGGCTTTGGCGAAGGAGCTGTCCGCCATGGGCTACGGGCTTGTGTCTGGCGGCACGGACAACCATCTTATGCTTCTTGACTTGCGCAAGAGCCATCCGGACCTTACCGGCAAGGACGCCCAGAATGCGCTCGACAAGGCGAATATCACCACGAACAAGAACACCGTTCCGGGGGAGACTCGTTCTCCGTTCAAGGCCAGCGGCCTGAGGCTCGGCACGGCGGCGGTGACGTCGCGCGGAATGGGCGAAGAAGAAATGAAGCTCATAGCAAAGGCCATAGACATGGTTCTCGGCGCGCCGAACGACGAGGAGAAAATCTCCGCGGCAAAGAAGATAGCCACGGACTTGTGCGCAAAATTCCCCCTTCCTTATACGATGTAATACTCGGTCTTTAACGGGTATATTTTGGCGGCCTGCCCATATCCATGAGGAGGCCGCCTTTTTTTGGGGGGATGTTTTTGCTTTGTGAGCTTAAAAAAACATAAAATATTCTTGCAAAAAACAATGGGGTAGTCAGAATTTAAGACACATCAAGGGAAACTTATTCTTAACAACTATTTACTCTAAAGTATTTATGAAAATTAAAACCAATAAAAAGGCGTTTACACTGGTTGAATTGCTAATCGTCATAGCAATCATAGGCGTTCTATCGAGTTTGATATTCCCCGCTTTGGGCGGAGCGTTCAGACAGGTGGACAAGATGAAATCGTCAAACCAGGCTTCCGGTATTGCGAAGGCATGGCTGTCGTACTCCAAGATGGGGTCAAAGCCCAGAATGATAGTCAAGCCCAACATATACGAGTGGGCGGCTGTTCTGGCCGAGAAGGAGGACCTCAATGATCCTACGTTCTGGCTGCTCGATTTCGACCCGTTTGTAATAGAGCGCGTGGCGTCCGAGGAGACCGGCATGCCCATCACCATAGCCGAGAAGCGCGGCAACAACTGGGCGATAAACAGGGATTTTGTAAAATTCCCGGTCAGCTGGGAGGTTGCAAACGCGACGATGTACAATGCGCCGAGCAATACGCCTCTGCTTTGGACCCGCGGCCTCAAGGGCAACGGATATTGGGATCAGACTGAGGGTGTGTTCGGTTCGGACGGCGGCCACATAGCCTATGTCGACGGCCACATAATGTGGTACGACTCCCTCAAGGACGAGAACAGCGGGCAGGGCATGTTGACCATATATGACGGTACGCAGCGCACTATGAACATAGCCCAGGCCATACGCGGCGGTTCGGAGAATATACTCAAGGGAATGGGAGCTAAGAGATAGTTTTTCTTACCCAAAAATAAAACGTATGATATGCAAAAAAGCGGCTTGTTGAGCCGCTTTTTTTATTTTGTAAATTTTTATGGGAGCACTTTGCACTGGATATGTATCTTCCGCTCTATTTGTCAGATAGCTTAGACTTTTTTGCTTTTGAGAAGACGTAGGAGTTATCCCTTCAGCGCTCCCGAAATTTATTTTTCAATAGGCTCGCAAAAGGTAGCGGCTTTCGGATGTTTTGAGGGGCAAATATCCGTCGCTAAGATAGGGTTATAAAACAACATTTTTAGGCGCGGGAGAAGTGAGGGGGAAGGGTGGTATCTTTTTAGGCAGGATACTTTCCTTCTCAAACTATTGCGCTCTGAGCTATTGCGGTATCACCAGTTTATTTTTCCGTCGCCGTTTAGCGGCGGGGATTCGAGCGTGCGCGACCTAAAATTCTCAATGCGGTGGAAGGTAATGAAATTCGAGTCGTGCATGTTTTTCGCCTCGCTTACGCCGTCGAACCACGCGGTTCTTGAGAGAAATACAATATCGTCTCCCTCTATGTCGAAATGAACGTATTGGAAGGCCTGGTGCTCAACGTCCGTTCCCTGTAGGATCACGGATTTTATCTTCCAGTCGCGCAAGTTTTTTGATTCTATCAGTACAAGAGTGTTCCTAATGAGCGAGTTTACATTGTAGAAGGCGCTTTTGGGATATCTTACAAAGCGGTAGGTTTCCGGGACCCAATTTGTGAGAGAATAGTACTTCTGTTCCTTTTCATCGTAGCGTATGGTGAATTTCTTTCCCGCGCCTGGAAAGCGTATGAACCATTTTGATGCGGGTTCCGGATTCCAATTTTCGTCGAAATACACGAGCAGGCCTATGTCGTCTATTATTCCGTTTAGGCGCCCCATGAGGCACATTTTGTCCTTTTTTCTGTCGTAGACTACGTTGTACTCCATTATGGAGTCTATCGCTGCGGAACGCATCGATTCAGGCAGTATGACTTGCCCGGAAAACGTCCACGACTTCGCGTCCAGCAAGTCCGAATCCTCGGAAGCCCACATAAGTCTTGCCTGAGCCGTAAACCATATCTTGCCGTCGTGTTTTATGACGGGAGACGGGGTTGTTGGTACCCATATAGTCTCTCCCTTCTTGTTTTTTCCGGTTCTTTTTAGAATTCCTGTCTTTTCGTCGGCAGGCACAGTCCAAGTTTTCCCGCCGTCGATGGACTTTCTGATTACGAGGTCTCCTGCGCGTTTAATGGTGCCTATATAGTACAGTTCGCCTTTGTGTAGGAACAGTTCCGGAGTATTCATCTGGACATCGGAAAGATGCGTCCAGCTCTTTCCCTTGTCTACAGACTTAAATATGCTCGCCGGGAAAGCGTCGAGAAACCTTTTCCCGTTGGACACCCTTGAATGTGCGGCAATGTAGGAGCCGTCCGGCATCAGCAGAAGACTAGGCGAGCAAGTGTAAACCCTCTCGGAGGCGGGTATGTGCGATACCACTACCCCCGGAACATTTGAAAAGTCAAAACCGCCTTGCCCGCTCTCCTGCGCGCATAGCGATAGGGGAATTATGAATAAAAAAATTGCTCGCGGTAGTTTCATGTCGGCTTTCGTGTTGATATTGGCGTTGAATCTTTGCAAGGTCCGCCTTGCCGGCAAATCCGGCAGGGCGGAGTTTCCATCAGGCTTTTTTCCCGCCGCGCCTGCCGTGCAGCATTGCGAATCCGAGAACAAGCGCCCCTATGATAGCCGCGGCGGCGGAGGGCTCGGGTATTGGCGCAAATGTCACAAATACGGCGTTGTCTGTTATTGTGTAGATGGACTTCATGTTGAAATCTGCGGAGTTGTCCCTAAAGCTGTCGGAGGTCAGCCCGGGATCTATATCGCTGAAGGAAATCAGCATGTACGGGGTTCCAGAGACGGCCTCGGTTGGATCGGTGAAGCTGAAATAATACAGTTTTTCGTCGCTCGCCTTGGTCAAGTTGCCCGCAAGCTGTATGGCCGCAAGAGCGTTGCTGCCGGTGTATCTTTTCTCGAGTTTGCCTATGTTTATCTTCGCATCGCTTCCGCCGCTCCAGGCGAGGTCTTTGGCATATATATGCGCGTAGCTGTCGGCGGAGTCCGGATTTGCCGATACGCACAGGGTTCCTCCTTTCAGCGTTATGGAGTTCTGCTGCCAGGCGGAGCTTTCTGTGTACAATCTCAACGTGCCTCCAATTACCTCTATTCCGCCTCTTATCCCCGACTCTCCAACCATTATAAGATCCTGTACTCCCTCTTCGCTCTTTACTATCTTTATTATGGAGGAGCCCCCCTTCATAGTGTCGGTGATCCTGCCGCTGAAGCTGGCCGAACCGACAGTCAGAATGTTTATCGTAGTGTGGGTGGTTGTAGCCTCGGTAATCTCATAGGAGTTTATGTCCGTGTATGAGCCACCAATGAATCCTCCTTTGCCTATCAGAGCTCCAACCGTGACGGTATTGTCCATCGCGGCAGTAGATGCCTGGGTTGAACTGTTCGCACGTTCGCTGAGGTATACGTTGCCGTCTATATAGGCCACTCCGGCGATGTTCAGCTTCTCGACGTTAAACGTAGCCCATGTGTCGGCGGCCACGTTTAAATTCAGGCCAATATTCATTTCGTCTATCCTTCGGGTTGCGTAGCCATTTCCGAATGACGCCGCCATGCTGGCTGCTCCGTCGGATTTTGTAATGTTGACGCTTCCTCCCACGGACAGGTTGAAAGCGGCTCCGCCTCCGGCTTCTACGTAGGTCCTGTAGCGCTGGTCGGACGAGGTATTTGAGCGGTTTATGCTCAGGTCCCCGGCAACCGTAAACGTGCTGCTCGTGGCTGTGGCCGACAGTGATATCATGCTGCAGCTCCCGTTTGCATTGTCGGCATTTTCAAAGCTGAGGTTTCCTATCGTATACGAGCTTGGAAGGGTGATGAAGTTGTAGTCGTTTACGGATGTTTTCAGGGCGGTCTTTATATAGGATTGGTTGATGGAGACGTTGTCGTTTTCGGTCTTCGGGTAGGTTCCGAACTTAGAGGTTGCTTCCGGGCTTGCCGCCCACAAATTCGAATGATTCCACTGGACCGTCCCAGACGACCAGTCCTGTCCGCCGACATTTGTCAAATATATGTCCACTGCCGGACATATCGCAGGAGTTGCACAAAGTACCCCAACGGATATCAGATCTCGGATTATAGTTTTCATTATGTACTCCTCTCGTTCTTTTTATTTATACGTTTTATCAAATATCCGGAGCAACCTTCCCGTGAAAGATTTTCCCTTCTCAGGGGACTATTCGTTCTTCACGCTCGCGCCTATGTTGTCCCTTATTCTCAGGTTTGAGCAACCTTCAAATATGATGTTTTTTGCCTTTCCTTTAAATATGTTTGACTCTACGAGAATCTCGTCTCCCCCGGGGGAGAACTTCACGGCACATGACGCGTAATCATCGCTTTCAAATATGTTTCCGCGCATTATTATGCTGCCGTATCTGCCGTCTTTCTCGTAGCGGGAGAAGTATATTTCCGGATATGATTCGTAGTCCGCGTCTTTCCAGCCACGGCGCCCCCTCCCCGGAATCTTCGCGCATTTTCCAGTGTTTCGCACAAATATGTTGTCGCTCAAAATTAGATTGCGGGGTTGGTTTATCCACGTTCCCCGGCCGCCGTTTCTAAAGGTGTTGCAGGTTATTACAACGTCCTTGCAAGACTTTTCCACGCTCAAAACCCTTGATCCATTCTTTCCTTCCACCGTATTTCCCGTTATCACGGCGTTTTCACAGAATTGCGCAAGGAAGAATGCCCCCATGCGCGCTCCCGTTATCTGGCACCCCGTGACGCTTATGTTGCGGCTTTGATATATGTGCATCGCGTCCCCAGAGGCGCTCGCCTTGCACGCGCTTACGCTTAAATCCTTACAGAACATGAAGTCAAACGCCCCCTTGCCCTTGTCGGAGCCTTCTGGGGCGTACAAGGCGTAGTGCACCCTCCATAAATCGGATATAAGCCCCATATCCTCGCCGTCGCCGTCGAATACCACGGGCTTGCCCCCGAGGGTTTCCGATACTTTTATGTACTTCGCCGTGCTTTCAACCACGAAATACTCCTTGCCCTTGGCTATGTTCTTGGGCAGTTTTTGCCCGTAGAAACAAAGCGTGTCTCTGCGCCCCCTGTCGTGCCCGTCGCCTTCAACGCTGTCGGAGGGCAGCTTTGAAACTTTTATCGCCCCATCGGAATTGTCGAAGAAAATTTTGTCGTCCCCGCTTCTGGCCGACAATCCCATCCTCGTCGTTTCCCAGGGGAAATATTTTTTAGCCATAAGGCGCTCTCTAGCACTGAAATCCTCCGGCCATACGGCTA
The DNA here is from genome assembly GCA_944389315.1 of uncultured Opitutales bacterium. GTDB lineage: Bacteria > Verrucomicrobiota > Verrucomicrobiia > Opitutales > Intestinicryptomonadaceae > CALXQW01. Next base: position 23,002 of record CALXLX010000043.1, on the reverse strand, counting down.
TTTCCCAAAGATATCCGTAGTCCCACATGAACTTTCCCGTATTCCGAAAATTGCAGCCGGATATGCTGATATTTTCCGCGAAATTCAAAATCTTGCCGTCCTCCGACTTGTAACCGAATACGCTTACCGCCGCTCCGGCGACGCCGTCCGAGGAAATCCCGGAGAAGGATATGTTTTCCGTGTGCCCTTTTTCGGACGTTGTTATAAGTATGCCGCGCGTGTGAACATTCGGCTCCCATGGATTCTCTGCGGATTCCGGATCAAAGACATTTCCCCGAAACGTTCCTCCCGTCCACTTGAAGTTTTTTATGTCCGTACCCTCGAACATAACAACCCGGGCTTTCTCCGGTAACTTTTCTGGAAACACGAAAACCGCCCCTTCGGCTATGACCGTAGTGCCCGACGATATGCGTATCGCTCCTCCGCCTCCTATGCGGTAGATGCCTGCGGGGATGTTCACATAGCCGTCTTTTGCCTCTTCAAAAATCCGCCTCAGCTTTTCCGTATCGTCCGCTACCGCCTGCGAGAAAACGCAAAGGCCAAAGACGACGGCCAGCGCGCGCAAAACCGTCTGCAGCAGAGAGCCTTTGTGGTTGTGCATGGGGGCGTAGGGCATCTTTTTTAGTGTTAAGTGAAACGTTTTAATTAGCTCACATTTTTGTGCCGTTCCCAATATGTGTCAAGCAGAAACGATAGTTTTTTAAAAATGCTTTAACCTAAATTTTAAAGGGCTAAAAATGTATTTGCGGCGGCCTTGCGCGCTAAAAGCCTTGCTGTTTTTTGCTCCGGGGGGAAAACGCCGCCAATTTGCGTACAAAAGCTTTTTGCATCGGGACAATATCTAAAAACTCGAGAGAGAAAAAACCGCCATATGCTTCTTCTCCGCGCGCGGAGGGGTTTTATCAAAGCTCAGTGCGAGCCGCGCAGAGTGGTTTTTAGAGGAACCTCCGCAACATAGGGCGGGGGAATATCCCTAAGGATTTGCGCTATGAGCATGCTGCATGCTTTTTTTGCATTTTCGTTCCTGAGAGTGCCGACTGTAGTCAGCGGAGGATCCAGAAACTCCGAGTAGGAGTAGTCTCCAACCCCTATCACCGACACGTCTTTGGGTATGGACAACCCCGCCTCTTTCAAAGCCTTATACGCGCCCGCGGCAAGAACGTCCGTGACAACAAAAAGACCGTCGATGCATCCGCCTCCCTTGATGAATTTCTTTACCGCCAGATAGCCGTCGGCTTCAGAGAGCCCGGCTGCGCATATCTGGACGGCTCCGTCGGCCGCACGGAGAAAATCGTCGCGCCGGGTGGCTGTAAGCACCGTCAGGGGCGAACCCATGAGTATTCCGAGGCGCCTTCTTCCGGATTTTACCAATATACTTACAACTTTCCTGCCGTGCCCGCCGGCGTCTATGACCCCGTAGTATGAGTTTATATGCCTCCCGGCAACCACATTTGGGTAGGGCAGGTACACGCCTTTTAAAAACTCGTCATCCTCCTCCGTGGTGTTTGCAATTATCGCCGCATTGAAACTGTCGCCGGAGAGTAGGGACTTTTTCTCCGAGAGCTTTCCCGCGGAAAACATCTCAAGGACTATCGAGACGTCAAACTTCTCCTTTATCTGCGGAATGGTGTCAACAAGGTGCCTTAGTGTGTACAGATACGCCATGACGGTGGCGGGGGCTGCTTCGTAGGAGCTGAGTATGGCGAGGACCAGCGGGAATTTCTCCGTGCTGAGCTTTCTCAACCGCCTTGCGCTGAGGTCGGGAATGTATCCGAGTATCCTGACCGCGTCGCGTATTTTCCATACGGTGGAATCTGCAAAACGCCTCTCCTTGTACCTGTTTTGCAGAACTCCAGAGACTGCGCCTATGGACAGATTGCAGTATTCGGCTATATCGCGTATGGTGACCCTCGTCTTTTGCTTCCTGTTGGATTCTTCGTCCATAACGGCTGTGTATTGTTCTCGGTGTTGTGTCGCTTTGCAAAAACGATTAAAATCTTCCGTGCAGGAAATAATTTTTTTGCATTAGCCCTTGCACGGAAATCAAATCATATCCCTATGTGGGAGGTTTTGCCCATGTGCGGTAGACGTATATGTCATTTTAATTTTTCGCTAAAATCAAGCCGTTTTTTACGCTTTTGGCCCTTATTTTTCAATGCACAATACTCCAAAGCGCATGCGCAGCATGCCGGTTTTTAAAGGGGGGGGACGGAACTTGCTTAGCGCGCATAATTTTTCTTTCCCGGCGGAAAGCCATGTCCGAGAACTTTCCCCATGCGGAAAACTCTTATAGGAATTTTCTCCAAAAAAAGAATTAGGCCGCTTCCTCAAGATAAAAATTAGGAAGACACGAGCGGAATTTGTCTTCCATAGGTATCCCTAACAGATTTTACACGTATCAGTATGCTAAAAGCCGACATGCGATATTTTTTCGCCCCATGTGAAGCCTTTTTTGTTGCAATGCGGGAATAAATTGTATTTACTTTGCTTAAACGTTTAAATTGCCGATGAAAAAACGAATAAACTCCATTAAAGGTCCGCACGGAGAACCACTCGGTGGCGTCATAGACGCCCTTCAGACACCCACCGATGTAGAGGGAAGACTCCTTGAAGACGCTTTAAGAAGAAACTTGGAATGGCTAAAAGGCACGAACATTTCCGGGCTTATGGTGCTGGGAAGTTCCGGGGAGTTTCTAAAACTTTCACCAAAAGTGCAGGCGCGCACGCTCGAATTTGTGGCCGAGGCAAACGGGGGAGACTTCCCCCTGGTGGCCAACTGCACGGCAAATACCGTATCTGGAGTCGCGGAGCTTGCCAGGTGCGCCCAGGCAAACGGCTACGGCGGAGTGGCTATAATGCCGCAGTTTTTCTATCCCCAGACCCAGGAGGATATGCTGGAGTTTTTTCTGCGCTGCGCGGAGAAATACGAATTGCCAACTATGCTGTACAATTTCCCTGAGCGTACGGGCAACAGGATAGGCGTCGGAGTGGTGGAGGGTTTCGCCCGCGGGGCCAAGATGTTCGGTATGAAGCAAAGCGGCGCGGAATTTGAGTACAACAAGGAGCTTGTGAAAATGGGGAGAGACCTTGGTTTTGTGGTGTTCTCCGGCGCCGATACCCGCATCCCGGAGCTTCTCGGCTACGGCTGCGCAGGCTGCGTAGGCGGCTTTGCAAATATAATTCCGGAATACATGGCTTTGCAATATTCCATAATAAAAAACGGGGAAAATGGCGACTTGCAGGAGATATCCAAGAGGGTGAAGCTCGCCGGAGAAATAATAGACTCCGTGACTTTCCCCGCAAACCTCGTATACGGCATGCGCGCCCGCGGCGTCGAGGCGGGGGAACAGAAGATGCCCGTCTCCAAAAAAACGGAGGAAACCGGCGCAGATGTCATAAGACGCCTCGGGGCACTGCTGAAGGAATGGGGGCTTGAAAAACCATATTGAATCCTGTAACGGTTTGAGGGAATTTTATATGATTTCTGGCTCGTCGGGTTTTTCGTGGATAGATACGTCGGTTATTGTGCTGTACTTTGTCGCCACAATGGCCATAGGCTTTCTGTGCATGCGCAGGGGAGGCCGCTCGGTAGAAGGCTTTGTGGCGGCTGACAGGTCTTTGCCGGGTTGGCTTACGGGCCTTTCCATACTGGGCTCCTTCGTCAGCTCCATAAGTTTCCTCGCGCTGCCGGGAAAGGCCTATGCGAGCAATTGGAATCCGTTTATGCTCAGCATAGCCCTCCCGATTGCCACGGTCATATCGGTGTATTTCTTTCTGCCGCTTTACAGAAGGGCGGGCGCTGTATCGGCGTACGAGCATCTTGAAAAGCGCTTCGGCCCCTGGGCGAGGGTGTATCCGGGGGTCTGCTATCTGCTCACCCAGCTGGCCAGAATGGGCGCGGTGACATATCTTATGGCGCTTCCCATGAGCGTGCTGCTGGGGTGGGACATATATACGGTAATTCTCATAACGGGAATCGCCGTTACGCTCTATACTTTTGTTGGCGGAATAGTGGCGGTTGTCTGGACGGAGGCAATCCAAACGGCGGTGCTTATACTCGGCGCCTTCCTGTGCGCGGTGCTGATAACTATCGATATCCCGGGAGGCTTCGGGGCCCTGCTGGAGGTGTCGGCGCAGTACGGCAAGTTCTCTTTGGGCAGCTGGGAGATGTCGTTTGCGTCGCTCTCGGAAAGCACTGCGTTTGTCATTCTGATATACGGCCTTTTTATTCATCTGCAGAACTTTGGCATAGACCAGAACTACGTCCAGCGTTACATAACAGCAAAGTCCGACGCAGAGGCAAGAAAGGGCTTGTGGATAGGAGGCCTTGTGTATCTGCCGCTGTCGGCGGTGTTCTTTTACATAGGAACGGCGCTGTTTTGCTACTACAAGCTCAACCCCGGATTGCTCTCGCCGGAGTACGCCCAGAAACCGGACTACGTGTTTCCCTATTACATGATAACAAGCCTTCCCGTGGGGTTTAAGGGGCTGCTGGTGGCCTCCGTATTTGCCGCGGCGATGAGCACGGTGTCCTGCTCGCTGAATTCGTCGGCGACCATACTGCTGACCGACTATTACAAGCGCTACTTCGCTCCCAACGCCTCCAAGAGGGCCGAGATGGCCTTCCTTAGAATATCCACGATAATATGGGGCCTTCTGGGCACGTCCATGGCCCTCGGATTTACAAAGGCCCAGAGCGCTCTGGACAGGTTCTGGGTTTTGGCTGGCATATTCGGCGGGGGCATGCTGGGATTGTTCCTCCTGGGAATAATGGGGAAGAGAAGCGGGAACATATCTGCCGCAATAAGCGTTGTTCTCGGAATTATCCTCATTGCGTGGATGTCGTTTTCGGAGAAAATCTCGGAGGTCCTTCCCTTCGTGCCGAAATCTCCGTTCAGCATGTTCCTAATTCCGGTGTTCGGCACCTGCACGATATTTGTCAGCGGCTTTCTGATAGGCTGGATAGCCTGGCTCATAAGGGGAGGCCGGCCCAAAGACAAATTTTAAATGCCGGCATGGCTGGTCTTGTGCGCTTTATGCGGGTGTTCTTTATTATCTTAAGGCTTTGCCCATAAGGCGGATTTTTGCAACTCTGTTTTTGAAAAAACAAAAGAGCATTGCGCGGATTTTAAAATTACATTTGCGCCTGCTTAGCTTGGGCGCATCAAAATATTCCTGCGCATATATAGTCGGACCAGGCTGCGGAATATTTACGGCAAAGAGCTTTGAGTGCGGAAAATCTGTCAGCGGCCGCGCAGCATGTTGCGCTGCGCGCGCCTTTGGGCGAGCCCCTTGTTCACCCTTATCGGGGTTCCGTCGGGGGCGGTTTCCGAGCAGTACATTGCGCAGCCCATGGTCATGGGCAGGGGGATGTAGTCCTGCATCTGCTGAACCTTAAGATGGTTCTTCTCAAGATAATCGTAAACTTTATTCGCCTGTTCCTCCGTGCAACCGGGAAAGTTGGATATGAAATACGGAACCATGAACTGCCTCTTGCCGGCCCGCCTGTTTGCGTCTTCAAATATCTCTTTGAATTTGTCGAATTCGCCGGCTTTTCCCTTGCGCATAAGGCGCAGCACATCGGCGTCCATATGCTCGGGCGCGACGCTTATCTGCCCCCCGGTGTTTTCCATTATTATCTTCTCTGTCTGCCGCCTTTGCAGCAGGGCAAGGTCTAGCCTTATCCCAGAGTTTATGTAAACATGCTTGACCTTAGGCAAGGCGGCGACCTTGTCGAGCAGATCCATCAGGGGCTTTTCGTCGGCATTGTAGTTGGGGCATAGGGAGGGGAATATGCACGAGTATCTATGGCATTTGCGGCAGATGTTGGCGTCTTTTGGCCTGTGGCGGTACATGTTGCCCGCAGCCCCGCCCAAGTCGCTAATTGTGCCTTTGAAAAACGGCTCTTTCGTAAGCTTGCCTACGCTGCGCAACACGCTCCCGGGGCTTCTGGATACAATCTGGCGCCCCTGGTGGCAGACCAGCCCGCAGAAGGCGCACCCGCCGGGACAGCCCCTCACAACCGTGACGGAATCCTTTATCATCTCCCACGCGCCTATCCGGCCCTTGTACATGGGGTGGGGCCTCATTGCGAAGGGAAGCTCGGAAACCCTGTCGAACTGTTCTGTCGTCATGGGCTCGCGCGGAGGCTCGGCCACAAGAAGGCGCTTGTTTGTCCACTGCACGAGCCTTTTGGCGTTCCACGGGTTGGATTCCCTCTCTACAATCTTTGTCTGCCTCATTATGGCGGCCTTGTCGGAGACGAATTCCTCGTAGGATGGTAGCTCAACGCAGCAGCCGTCTATCTTGTAGGCGGCAGACTCCTTCCCCCCAAGATACCTGCATGTGCCGCGTATGCCGTCGAGCGGCTGCCCTCTCTTTATGCGGGAGAATATCTCTGGCATGGTTATCTCCCCCATGCCGTAGCAGAGTATGTCGGCCTTTGAATCCACAAGAACCGACGGGCGCATCTTGTCCTGCCAATAGTCGTAATGCGCGAATCTTCTCAGACTTGCCTCGACCCCTCCCAATACAACGAGCGTCCCCGGAAAGGCCCTCTTCGCAAGCTGGCTGTAGACTACGGAGGCATGCGGCGGGCACATTCCCGTCCTGCCGTCTTCGGAGAACATGTCCTCCTTGCGCAGTCGGCGCCCGGCGGTGTACAGCTTTACCATGGAGTCCATATTGCCGCTGGATACCCCGCATCCCAGCCGTGGGCGTCCAAAAATCTTTAGGCTGTCCGGATTCTTCCAGTCGGGCTGTGGTATAAAGCCAACTTTGTATCCGGCATCGAGCAGTATTCTTGCAATCAGGGGCGGCCCGAAGGTCGGGTGGTCTACATAGGCGTCTCCGCTTATAATGAGAATGTCCACGCCGTCCCAGCCGCGCGCGCGCATTTCCTCGCGCGAGGTCGGAACAAATCTTGTCAGATCGGCATGGTTCATGTGCCTGTATATTTTGCCTAAGATTTATTTTTTCAAGATTCAAGTTCTCTGCAAAACTATAGTGGCTGAAAATTTTTATTAGCAAAATATTGGCATTATTTTTGGTTTTGTTGTAAATGCGTATTATAAATGTAAATTCTTTTTTTATATAAGAATATATATTTGACACATATTGAATGTAAGTAAAAATCAACAGACGAACTCTGAAACCTCCATATATTTATAATAGTGCTATGAAAAAACGGTTTTTTTATTTGTGTTTTGCATGCCCGCTTCTTGCCGTATCATCTTTGTTTGCCCAGTGGGAGAACGCCGAATATCTGGCGCTCGGATCGCTTTCGGGCGCCTCGAGCCAAAGAGTGCTGATGTATTTCGACTCCTCGTTTAACCAGCTCGGGTACCTTACTTTGGAGACATCCGCCTACGAGGGGGCCAACAGCATAGCCTACGGAAACGGGATAATTCCCAATGGAGGGAATGCCCCCGCTTTGGTTTTGCAAAGGGTATCGTCGTACACTACGACTTCTTCAAGGGAAGTGAACTGCTATAAGGACCCTTTGGCGTCGGCTATATCCAGCGGCGGGCAGCTTCCGCGCGACCAAAGCTGCACGTATATAAACTTGCAGATGGCGTCGTCGCATCTTACACCTTATGTGGACAATGTAGTATCGTTAGGTTCCGCAAACACGGACGGCATTTTGCTGGCCCTCGTAAACCGCTATAATATATCGGACAATTCCTTCATATCATCCTTTATATATCGCTATCAAGTTCCCGAGAGCGGGGTATACGGAGTTCCCGTTTACAGGGTGGATACGGAGACTCAGGCTCCAAGATGGGACGTCGACACCGGAGTGGAGTACAAAGACTTTACAACGGGCATATTCTTTTCCCCGTACGACTCCGAAGTCACCGACCAGATTGCCTGCATCACCGCCGACGGGACTGTGCATTTCTTCCAGGTGAAAGACCCCAAGACAAATATCATAGACAAGGGGACCATGTCTGTGGCTATGGACGGCAAAGATGTGTTGTCCATCTGGGGAGGAGACAACTATTCCCTCTTCGTATTGTACAGCGACTATTCCGTGATGGAGTACGATACTATAAGCAAGGAGTTTCGTTCCTCTTCGTTTCTCTCTACGGATTATGGAATCATAGACATGGTTAAGGTATCTCCCGTAGTGGTGCCGGAGCCTGCCGCATATGCTGCGCTTTTCGGCGCTTTGGCGTTGGGGGTTGCCCTGCTTAGGCGCGCAAGAAGATAGTTGCAAATCTACATGCTTTGCGTGGGCCGCTCCATTCAGGGGCGGCTTTTTTTTGCTCCTTTAATGTTGTGGGAAAGGGGGCGCTGCTTTTCTTGGTCGGGAGCCCCATTTTAGATTCCTGCATTTTGCCGGCTTTCAATGCTCCGCGCCAGCAGGTAGAAATATTTAGACAATAATCAGTTGACAATGTTGAACCATTGTTATTTGTTCTAAGGACAAATCTATCCCGTACATGAAAAAACTATCTACAATACTTATTTGCATTTCCGCGGCATTGACCATGTTTGCGCAATATGAAAATGCCGCGTATATAGGGCTGGGTTCGCTCTCGGGCGGTTCGAGCCAAAGGGTACTGATGTATTTCGACTCGTCGTTTAACCAGCTTGGCTATGTAACGCTTCAGACTTCCGCCTATGAAGGCGCAAACAGCATAGCCTATGGCGCTGGCATAATACCAAACTCAAACGGGCTTCCTGGCATGCTTCTGCAGAGGGACACTCCCAACGAGGACAGCAATTACTTTACGGTCAACGCTTATGCGGATCCGCTTACGGCGGGCGTCTCCGACGGGGCGGAACTCCAGAGGTCGCAGCCGGCAGCCTACGCCTCGGTATTTGTGGCGTCCAATAGCAAAACAGATTACATAGACAGGGTTGTTGCGATAAATTCGATATCCACGGACGGCATTCTGACTGCTCTTGTGAACAGGTACAACAAGGAGGCCTTTGGCGGGGAATATCTGACATCCTTCATTTACCGCTATCAAATTCCGGCGACGGCGGCTGCGGCATTCCAGGTTTGGCGCGTGGACAACGAAATCCAGGCTCCGCGTTGGGACGTAGCCAACATTGAGTATAAAGATTTTGCCACGGGATATTTCTCTACCCCGTACGACTCGGAAGTCACCGAGCAGCTTGCCCTGCTCGATACTGAAGGCCTTGTGCATTTCTATCAGGTTAAGGACAACAAAACCGGCGTAATAAACAGGGAGGTTTCTATGGACGTTTCGAAGGACGGGAAGGAGATAATCTCTGTTTGGGGTGGCGACGCATATTCCCTGTTTGTCCTGTATGACGACTATACTATTTCCGAGTACGACACCACCACTTTGGAGCTTGTAGACACGGTTTGGCTGTCGTCGACCCACCAATTGTTGGACATTGTTAAAGTCTCCCCTGCGGTGATTCCCGAACCTGCAGAGTATGCGGTTTTATTCGGCCTTTTTGCCCTGGGGGCCGCATTCCTTGGAAGAAGGAAATAGCCGACGCCTGGCAACTTGTGCCTTATTTTTTAACCGCCCTTTCCGGGGCGGTTTTTTTCTCGGCACGTTGTTTTTTTTCTCGCAGAAAGGGATAAATGGAGTAACATTACGATTTTTTCAATATATGTTTATTAGCATGAGTAATATAGTTTTTAAATTAAACAGCCTGCTATTTGTTGCGGCGTCGGCGGCGCTGATTTGCGCGTCATGCTCAAGCAACGTGGCAAATTCCGACGATGTATTTGTGGGCGACAACCTCCTCGACATGCGCACAGCAAAGAACGGCGTTGTCGTTGAAGAGAATTTTAAGGGGACGGGTAAGATAAACGGGGTTGATTTGTCCCGCAGGATACTGCTGCCGAAGTTTCAGAAGCTGTGGTTTGCCTCGGCTGACGGCCAGTATTCAAAGGTATTTCCGTATGTTGCCAACCGCCTGAATCCGTGGATAGTTGACGAGAACTTCGGCGCCCAGTTCGGCAAGAGCCCGGCTCAGGACGCGGTGTATGTAAGCGCCGGCAGGGAAGGCGGAGTATATGCGCTTTTAAAAATTTCAGATAAAGAATATACGGCGATACTCCCGATAACTTCGGGGAAGGCGATGTCTTGGTTGTATGCTGGCGAGGATTCCTCCCTTACGTTAAAGGCCAGCAACTTCGGCACGGACGCTCTCCGCGGGGATATCCCGCTTGTGGTATGGGCAACTGCGGACAACCCGTACGAGGCCGTGCGTCTGGCCTGGCTTGAGGCCTCGAAGCTTGACGGCATGGAGGACTCCTTCAAATTCATATCCGAAAAGGCTCTGCCCGAGCAGTTCAAATATTTGGGTTGGTGCAGCTGGGAGCAGTACCACAAAAATATAAATCTCGACCTTCTCTGCCGCACGGTGGACAACATCGAAAAGAGCGGGGTTCCCGTGCGTTGGATTCTCGTGGACGACGGTTTCCAGCAGGAGGAGAAGCTCAGGCTCAAGAGCTTTGCGCCGGATGCAAAGCGTTTTCCCGGCGGTTGGGAGAGGCTGATTGCAAAGCGCAATCCGGACAAGGTAAAGTGGTTCGGCCTTTGGCACTGCTATTACGGCCTTTGGAACGGCATTGACGCAAACAACGATCTGGGCGCCCTGAACGGGGACCTGGCGAAGATTTCGGACAATACTCTTATCCCCGGAAAGACGCGCGAAGGCGCCAAGAGGTTCTACGACTCCTTCATAGGTTCCGTGGACGATTACGGCTTTGATTTTGTAAAGATAGACGTGCAGACCGGCTACCTCAACAAGGCCAAGGGCAAGCTGCCAAACGCCGTGGCGAGCAACAACTGGTGCTCTCAGGCTCTCGAGGACGCCTGCTCCGAGAAGCTCGACGGCCTCATCAGCTGCATGGCCCACAGCGGGGCTACTTTCTTCAACTCGAAGAACAGCTCCGTGATAAGGTGCTCGGTGGACTACTTTAAGATGAAGCCCAATACCGCGATGTCGCACTTGCGCCAGTCGTACCACAATTCTGTGTGGCTGGGCAATCTCTATTGGCCCGACCACGACATGTTCCATTCCAGCGACAAGGACGCCGCAAAGGACATGTCCATATCCAAGGCTCTCTCGGGGGCTCCCGTTTATCTTTCCGACGATCCCAAAGATTTCGACAAAGAGCTCATAATGCGCCTATGCTATAAGGACGGCGAGATACTTCGCCCGCTGGCTCCCGCGGTTCCCCTGCCGGACAGCATGTTTGCAAATTCTCTCTCGGACAAGAACGCACCCTACAGGGTCATAGCTCCGCTTGCCAACGGCTGCGCGGCGGTGATGCTCCACAACATATTGCAAAATCCGGATAAGAACCCGAAATTCCCCAACGGCATGAGCCTTACCACCGTGGCGGAGCAAAACCCGATAAAGGACCCCTCACAGAAGGCGTGGGTTTCCCCGGAGGACTACAAGCTCGCCGGCATGATGATAAGGCCAAAGCCCGAAAAGTGGGAGATCCCCCAGCAGGGGCTGGTCTGGTACGACTGGTTTGCCGGCAAGGGCGGAAAGCTCTCCGGGGAGGTTGACTTCGACCTGCCTAAGCCTCTCGACGGCAGATTGGTTCTGATAGCCCCTATTGTCAACGACTGGGCGGTGATAGGCCTAAGCGGCAAGTATCTTTCCCCCGCTTCGGTGATATTCTTGGACGCGAAGAAATCCGGTTGCACTATAAAACTGCGCGAGGGCGGGGAGTTTGTGCTCTATCTTGAGAAGGGTCGGCCCGTATCTCCGGGGCTGAGGTTCGCGCCGATAGGCGGAGGCTTCTGGAAGGCCCTTGCACCCTACACGAAGTTTGTCGTGACGCGCCGCTTCGACTAAAAATTCATAGAGCGCATTTTTGATAGGCCTTAAGCGCCTATGCAGATTAAAAGCGGCTTGGGAGAATGTCCGATCTTCCAGGCCGCTTTTTTTGCCGCGAGCCGGGGCGGATTCCCCAAATCTTTTGGCTTTACTGCTGCGGATAACCGGCCTACAAGGCATCTGTTGAAGTTTTGCTTTGGCCTTTGAAATTTGCATGAAAAATTATATCACGGAAGAAATATTCAAGGATACGCAATGCGATTTTTCATCATTGCGGGCATTCGGATTTTCTTGTTCCGCAGATTTCTACAGTTATGCGGAGGATATTTTGGACGGGCAATTTAAACTGCTCGTGCGGATTTCTAAAAGGGGAAATGTGGAGGCGAAACTGATAGAGACCCAATTCGGCGAGGAATATTCCCTGCATCTTGTCGAGGAGGCGAGGGGAGAGCTTGTGAACAGAGTTCGCAAAGCCTATCGCGCCCTGCTTGAGAAAATCGCTTCGCGGTGCTTTAAGAAGTCTGTTTTTAAAAGCGCAAGCGCGCGCAGATTGATTTTGCACATAGAGAAAACCTATGGAGACTCCCCGCAGTTTCTATGGGAGAAATCCCCCAAAGTGGCGGTCTTTAGGAGGCGTGACAGCGGCAAGTGGTACGGGGTATTGATGGTTATTCCCTCCGATAAGCTCGGATTAGATTCCGATAGGGATATGGAGATAATCAATCTAAGGATAGACCCGAATATCCTCAGTGGTACCGTCGATAATGAGGGTTATTTCAACGCCTACCACATGAACAAGAAACATTGGGTGAGCTTGAACTTAAATTCGGCAGTTCCTATGCGGGAAATTTACGATAGGGTGGAATATAGTTTCTCAGCGGCTTCAGGGAAAATGCATAGAAGCCGCAATTGCGCAGACAGTAAACATTCTTAGCCCCGAGGCGGGACTTGCAATTTTTCCCCCTTTTTGCCGGGCCGGGAACTTGCGCCGGGCCTCTTCCGGAAAGTTGAGCCGGCGTTTAGAATTTAATCTCCTCGGCGTCCTTCCAGAGCGCGTCGAGCCTGTATGCGTCCCTCTGCTGGGCGGTGAAAACGTGTATCATGAAATCGAAGGCGTCTATCACCATCCAGCCGCTGCCTGCGGTGAAATCCCTGCCCACGGAGGTTATGGAGTTTTCCTTAAGAACCTTGTCCGCCTCGTTGCATAGAGCCTTCATGTGGGGCTCGGAGTTTGCCGTGGCCAGCACGAAGAAATTAGTTATGGGAGATTTTCCCCTGACGTCCAGTATTCTGAGCTGTTCCGCCTTTTTGTCCGCGAGAGCCTCCGCGCATTTCTTTATTATTTGCAGGGTTTTTTCGTCTTCCTGATGCTTCATGAATTATTGGTAGAGTTTTTTTGAAAGAATAAAATTTAGAACATCCTTGTCGAGTGCAAATTCTATATCGGAAATTTTTCCGCTTTTTAACGCGCTGCGCAGGGTGGTGGAGCTGACCGGCATGGGCTCGAATGGAATCTTCAGAATTTTCGGCGGCTGACAAGGGGTATTTGAGCAGGATCCCGCCAGGGATTTTGCGTCGTTTTCCGAGCCGCTCTCCGGCCTGAAGGCGCAGGCGAACCTGACAATTTTGGAAAGCTCGCCAATGTCCCTCCACGACGGGAGCTTGGCTATGTGGTCCGAGCCTATTATCCAGAAAAACTCCCTTTCCGGGAAATTTTCCCTCAGATACCTGGCCGTCTCGACGGAATAGCAAAGCCTCTTTTGTTCGAGCTCGAAAGTTATTATGCGCGCCGGCATGCCCGAATTTTTCACGGCAATATCGAGCATCTTGAGCCTGTCTGCCGCGCAGGCGGCGGCCCGGGAGGCTTTCATAGCCGCCTCGTAGGCGGGCACGAAGAAGATTTCGTCGAGGCCGAGCTCCTTTATGGCTGCTTTAGCCAGCGCGATGTGCGCCGCATGCACGGGGTCGAAAGTTCCCCCCAATATGCCGGTTCTCAGAGCCATGCCTACAGCAGAAAACAGGAGCCCAACCCCAGGAATATCAGGAAGCCGCCCGTGTCTGTAAACCCGGTCGTGAATATTGACGACCCGCTTGCCGGATCAAGCTTGAACCTTGCCAGTGTGAAGGGAATCAGGCTTCCGACCAATCCGCCGAGCGTCATGTTCAAAAGCATCGCCAGCCATACAACGGCGGCAAAGTCGAAGCGGCGCGTAAATATAAGCGCTATGAGCGCGGCCAACGCCCCTATGACTATGCCGTTTATAAATCCCTTTAAAGATTCCCTGAGACACACTTTCGGGGCGTCGAAAAGCCCTATTTCTCCCATGCCCAAGCTTCTGACCGTGACGGCCAGCGTCTGCGTGCCCGTGTTTCCGCCTATGCCAGCAATTATCGGCATGAAAACCGCCAGAAGGGCAAGGTGGGATATCTGGTCCTGAAAGACCCCGACAACCGACGATGCCACAAACGCCGTCGCAAGATTCACCACAAGCCAGGGTGAACGCTGCCGCAGGCTCTCGAAGATGTTGTCCATTATGGCCTCGTCTCCGCCCGCGCCCGCGAGCCTTTGCATGTCCTCGGTGGACTCCTCCCTTATGACGTCCATTATGTCGTCGTGCGTGACAACTCCCAGGAGCCGACCGTCCCCGTCCACAACGGGAATTGCGTGGAAGTTTGTGTCGGCCATAATCTGAGCGACCACGCTTCTGTCCATCATGGGGCCGGCCAGGCCTATCAGATCCGTATGCATTATCTCCCTTACGGGAACGTTCTTCCTGGCAAGGACCAGATCCCTCATGGAAAGCACCCCGCGCAGTACATTGTCGGCGTCCACAACATAGATGTAATGGACGTTCTCGTAGTCGTCCTCCGTCTTCCTTATGTACTCTATGGCCTCGTCAACCGTTATGTTCTCGTCCAGGGCGGCCACATTTGGGTTCATTATGCCGCCGGCGGAATCGGGCGGGTATTCGAGCAGCTCCCTGACGGTCTCGGCGGTTTCGGGCTGCGATTTCTGCAACCCCTCCATGAGCCTGTCCCTGTCCTCCTGCTCCAACTCTCCGACGATGTCGGCCGCGTCGTCGGGGTCCATCTCGTGCAAGACGTTGATGGCGCGCTGCTCGCGCATTTCCGACACCAGCTCCGCCGCGTCTTCGGACTCCATCTCCGCGATGATTTCCGAGGCACTCTCCGCGTCGAAACGGCGCAGTATCGCGCGCTGGTTGTCCACATCCAGCCTGTCTAAAAATACGGCTATGGTGTGCGGGCTGGTGTCCTTGAGCTTGCCGAAATCTATCTCCGAGAGCCTGTCTTCGTCGAGGAAGACGACCAGATCGTGAAGGTCGTATCCCTTTTCTGTCGGGGCGTCGAGGGTGCTCTGTTCGGACATGGTTTCTACATTTTGAGATTCTTTTCCGCTTCAGTCTTGTCTGTTGCCGCCGCTGCGCCAATAACAAGAATTAAAAAAACTCGGACTTTTTTAAACCCTTTTGCGGATTTTGAAAGAAAAAAACGCATCTTCACCCCAATATTCCTCAAAGGGCGTCTTAGGCGTTAAAAAATGGTTTTTCTCCCCGCAAATGCCGGCAGTTCCCGTTAAAACGGGGAATATGGAGTAAAGAAATTACAGTTTGGCATATTTTTTCCCTTCCGGCCGCCGCTGCCCAAAAAAAATTCCGCCCCGCGGCGGAAAATCAATAATGTTTTGACAAAAGCCCGACTCAAAGGTATCCAATTCGGGATTTTTTTATTATTATGCCAAAGCGTACAGACATAAAGACTATTTTGATAATAGGTTCTGGCCCGATAGTCATAGGGCAGGCTTGCGAGTTCGACTATTCCGGAACTCAGGCGTGCAAGGCGCTGAAGGAGGAAGGCTATAAGGTTGTTTTAGTGAACTCCAATCCGGCTACGATAATGACGGATCCGGATTTTGCTGACGTCACATACATAGAGCCCCTTACGGTTGAGGTTCTCGAGAAAATCATAGCCAGGGAGCGGCCCGACGCCCTGCTGCCGACTCTCGGCGGCCAGACTGCGCTTAATTTGTCTTTGGAATTGTCCAAGGCGGGAATACTAAAAAAATATTCGGTCGAGCTAATCGGCGCGAAGCAGGAGGCCATAGAGAAGGGCGAGGACCGCGAGAAATTCCGCGAGGCCATGCTGAAAATAGGCTTGGACATACCCGTCAGCAAGGTTGTCCACGATCTCAACCAGGCCTGCGAATGGGCGGACAAGGAGAATAAGTTTCCCGTCATAATAAGGCCGAGCTTCACCCTCGGCGGTACCGGGGGAGGCATAGCCTACAACCGCGAGGAGTACGAGAAAATGGTCGCCTACGGGCTGAGCGTATCCCCCGTAAACGAGGTCCTCGTCGAGGAGTGCCTGCTCGGCTGGAAGGAGTTTGAAATGGAGGTCATGCGCGACCACAAGGACCAGTGCGTGGTAATCTGCTCCATAGAAAATTTCGACCCCATGGGGGTCCATACTGGAGACTCCATAACCGTGGCTCCCGCCATAACCCTTTCAGACAAGGAGTACCAGCTCATGCGCGACGCCTCCTTTGCGGTAATCCGCGAGATAGGCGTGGAGACGGGCGGCTCAAACATACAGTTTGCCGTAAACCCAAAGAACGGCCGCATGATAGTAATAGAGATGAACCCGAGGGTCTCGCGCTCGTCGGCGCTGGCCTCTAAGGCGACGGGCTTCCCCATAGCCAAGATAGCCGCAAAGCTCGCCGTGGGATACTCGCTCGACGAGCTGAGAAACGACATCACCCGCGAGACTCCCGCGAGCTTCGAGCCTACGATAGACTACATCGTAACGAAAATACCAAGGTTTACTTTCGAGAAGTTCGCCGGTTCGGACAACACTCTTACCAGCTCCATGAAGAGCGTAGGCGAGGTCATGTCCATAGGCAGAACCTTCAAGGAGTCTTTGCAGAAGGCTTTGCGCTCTTTGGAGATAGGCACGCGCGGCTTGGGCGGCGGCGGAAAGTTCGGCGCCAGGGAGATTACAGATTTGGTGGAGATACGCAAGGGGCTGGTGCGTCCGGTGGCCGAGAGGATATTTTATATTAGGTACGCAATTCTGGCGGGAATGGGAGACGACGAGATATTCGAGTTTACTAAGATAGACCCGTGGTTCCTGCGCCAGATACGCGGCATAGTTGAAATAGAGCTTGCAATGGCCAAGGCGGGGCTTTCGGGGCTCGACGAATCCCTCTTGAAAAAGGCCAAGGAGGCCGGCTTTACTGATTTGCAGATATCCAACATCTGCTCCACAAAGATACGCAACATAAAGCAGCTTAGGGAAAAGTACGGCATAAACACAGTTTACAGGCTTGTGGATACATGCGCCGCGGAGTTTGAGGCGTACACGCCATATTATTACTCGTCATACGGGGCCGAAAACGAGATAAAGCCTTCCTCTAAGAAGAAGATAATGATAATAGGCGGCGGGCCGAACAGGATAGGCCAGGGGATAGAGTTCGACTACTGCTGCGTGCACGCGTCTTTCGCCCTGCGCGAGGCGGGCTACGAGACGCTGATGATAAATTCCAACCCCGAGACGGTTTCCACGGACTACGACACTTCCGACATGCTGTTTTTCGAGCCGCTTACGCTCGAGGACGTGCTGGAGGTCTATAAGCAGGAGAAGTGCGACGGCGCGATAGTGCAGTTCGGCGGGCAGACTCCGCTAAATTTGGCTTCCGAGCTTGAGGCCAACGGCGTGAACATAATCGGCACATCCCCCGAGAGCATAGACATAGCCGAGGACAGGGAGCTGTTTAAGGAGATACTCGAAAAGCTCAAGCTAAAGCAGCCGATAAACGCCACAGCTACAAACCCCGAGCAGGCCTACGAGCTTGCCGGTCACATAGGTTTCCCGATTTTGCTCAGGCCCAGTTTCGTTCTGGGCGGAAGGGGAATGTTCATAGTCTACACTATGGACGACATGAAGAAGGTAATACGCGAGGCTTTCGACGCGGCTCCGGGGAAGCCGGTCCTGCTCGACAAGTTCCTCGAGGACGCCATAGAGCTCGACGTAGACGCCATCTCGGACGGCGAGACCACCGTCATAGGCGGCATGCTTGAGCATATAGAGTACGCGGGCGTCCATTCGGGCGACGCCGCCATGGTTATGCCGCCCCGCACGCTCTCGAAGAATATACTCGACGAGGTCAGAAGCGCAACATACGCCCTTGCCAGGGAGCTTAAGGTTGTGGGGCTGATGAATATCCAGTACGCGATAAAGAAGGGGGAGCTTTACATTTTGGAGGTCAATCCGAGGGCGTCGAGGACGGTTCCGTTTGTTTCGAAGGTAATCGGAGTCTCTTTGGCCAAGCTTGCCGCGCGCGTAATGGCGGGCGAAAAGCTGAAGGATTTGGGCTTTACAAAGGAGATAGCCACGGACTACAAGGCCGTCAAGGAGAGCGTATTTCCGTTTGTGCGTTTCAAGGGGGCGAGCGTCATGCTGTCTCCCGAGATGCGCTCAACGGGCGAGGTCATGGGGCTTGACAAGGATCTGGGCATGGCTTTCGCCAAGAGCCAGATGGCCGCGCAGCCGGGGCTTCCGACTTCTGGCAACGTGTTTATATCCGTCAAGGACCACGACAAGGAGGCCGCCGTCGAGATGGCCAGGGCCTTCTCGGAGCTCGGCTTCAAGATATTCTCCACCGCGGGGACTGCGAACCTGCTGCGCGAGAAGGGCATAGAGGTCACAAAGACTTACAAGCTCTCCGAGGGGGCGCGCCCCAATGTTGTTGACATGATAAAGAACGGGCAGATGCAGATTATCATCAACACCCCCTCCGGCATGACTCCGCGCCTCGACGAGAACCGCATAAGGGAGGAGGCCCTCCTGCGGAGGGTCTGCATGATTACCACCATAATGGGCGCGTACGCGGCCATAGAGGGCATAAAGGCCCTGAAAACCCGTTCTTTGGAGGTGCTGCCCCTGCAGGAGCGCATGAAAAGCGCTCATCCGGTGGGCTGACGGCCGCGCGGCGCCCAAGCCTTGCGGCGGGGCGCCGGCAAATATATTATTTATTTGCGCAAGATTTGTCCGATTAGTAAATTTTTCGCTTGGCAAAGATGGCAAACAAAAGTTTTCAACAGTTTCTCGATACCGTCACCGCGCGCGACTCCCGCTACGCGGCGGGCGCATACATATTTGTGCGCATGGCGCTCGACTACACGGTAAAGAAACTCCGCTCCGCGGACGAGAGCCGCGTTGGGGGGAACATCAGCACGGAGGAGTTTCTCGAGGGGCTGAAGGATTTTGCACTGGAGAGTTTTGGGCCCATAGCATACACGGTGCTCGAGGAATGGGGCGTAAAGAGCACGGACGATTTCGGCGAGATAGTCTTCAATATGATAGACGGCGGGGAACTCCGCGGGACGGAGGATGACAAAAAGGAGGACTTCAACTCCAGGTACAGTTTCAAGACGGTGTTTTTGGACCCGTACCTTCCCCAGAAGTAAGGAGCTTTTATTATGACGGACGGACTTTTAATAGAGAACCTGCAGGTGCATATAGGCGACAGAAAGATAATAGACGGGCTCAATCTGCGCGTGCCCAAGGGCGAGGTTCACGCAATCATGGGGCCCAACGGTACGGGCAAGAGCTCGCTGTCCAAGGCGCTGATGGGGAATCCCGAATACAGGATAAGCGGCGGGAGGGCGGAGCTTGACGGGCGCAGCATTGTTGGGCTTACGACGGACGAAATAGCCCGCATGGGCCTTTTCTTAGCATTCCAGTATCCGGTGGAGATTCCGGGGGTGAGCATAGCCAATTTCATAAGGGCGTGCCTGAATGCGCGTCTGCCCGAGGACGAGGAGATTGTAGCGCCCAAGTTCTACAAGGAGCTGTACGCAAAGATGGACGCCCTCAAGATGGACAGGAGCTTCACCTCCAGGAGCGTCAACGAGGGATTCAGCGGCGGCGAGAAAAAGCGCTGCGACATACTTCAGATGCTGATGCTAAAGCCCTCGTTTGCGATTCTCGACGAGGTTGACAGCGGGCTGGACATAGACGCCTTGAGGATAGTTTCGGACGGCGTGAACATGGTCCGCTCCGAGATGGGCATACTTCTTATAACCCATTACAACAGGCTGCTGGAGCACATAAAGCCCGACGTTGTGCATGTCATGATGGACGGGCGCATAGTCAAAAGCGGGCCCGCCTCCCTGGCTTTGGAGCTTGAGGAGAAGGGCTACGACCACATATTGCAATAATGGCCGACGCAAAAGAGACAGTCACATCTTTGAATCTCGACCGCCAGGCCGGGAATTTCAGCTATGCGGAGGATTACGCCTACGACGCGGGCGTTGGCCTTACGCCGGAGGTCGTGGAGTACATCTCCAAGGTCAAGGGCGAGGACAAATGGATATTGGATTTCCGCCTCAAGGCGCTCGACGCGTTTACGAGGATGAAGAATCCGACCCATTGGGCTACTAAGCGCCTCGACGAGCTGGACTTTTCAAAGATCCGCTATTATCTGGCCAAGGGCGCGCGGAAGACCCGCTCTTGGGACGAGGTTCCCGAGGACGTGAAGAAGACTTTTGAGAGGCTCGGCGTGCCTGAGCAGGAGAGGGCCTTCCTCGCAGGGGTAGAGGCGCAGTTCGACTCCGAGAGCGCATATTCTAACATGAAGGCGCATCTGGAGAAGATGGGCGTAATTTTTGTGGATTCCACCGAGGGCCTGATGAAGTATCCGGAAATATTCCGCAAATATTTCGGCAAGGTGATACCCATAGGGGACAACAAGTACAGCGCGCTCAACAGCGCGGTGTTCAGCGGCGGAAGTTTCATATACGTGCCCAAGGGCGTGAAGGTCCCGCAGCCGCTCCAGGCGTATTTTAGGATAAACGCCGAGAGTTTCGGGCAGTTTGAAAGAACTCTGATAATAGCCGACGAGGGCGCGGAGCTTATGTATATGGAAGGCTGCACGGCGCCGCGGTTTGAGACGAGCACACTGCATTCGGCGGTGGTTGAGCTCGTGGCCCTCAAGGGTGCGAAAATCCAGTATGTGACGGTGCAGAACTGGTCGGACAACGTATTTAATCTCGTCACCAAGCGCGCCGTCGCGCACGAGGATGCCGAGGTAAGGTGGATAGACTGCAACATAGGCTCTGGCCTTACCATGAAGTATCCGGCGGTGGTTCTGAAGGGCAGGGGGGCCAAGGGCGAGGTTGTCTCCATAGCTCTTGCGAACAAGTCCCAGCATCAGGATACGGGCGCGAAGATGCTGCACATGGCAGACTGCACGAGCTCCAACATCATATCCAAATCCATAAGCATAGCCGACGGCAGGGCCTCTTACAGGGGGCAGGTCTATATGCCTCCCTCCGTATCGGGCTGCAGGAACAACACCGTTTGCGACGCCCTTCTTATAAATACAAATTCCCGTACAGACACCTATCCTGCAGTGACATGTTCGGGGGAAAACAACTTTGTCCAGCACGAGGCGAGCGTCTCGAAACTTTCCGAGGAGCAGATTTTCTACATGCGCTCCCGCGGGCTTTCGGAGAAAGAGGCCGTCAGCCTTGCGGTCAACGGTTTTGTGAACGATTTGGTCAAGCAGTTCCCGATGGAGTATTCCGTGGAGCTTAGGCGGCTTATAGAAATGCAGATGGAAGGTTCGGTGGGCTGATGGACGGTCTTTTGGACAGGGAATTTTTCTCGGGGGGGCGCTTTCCCGACCGCAAGAATCAGGACTGGCGTTTTTCGGACCTCAAAGGCTGGAGTGCCCAGAGCGCGGAAAAGCTTTTAACGGGAGCTTTCGACGGGAGCGACTCCGCCGTATCGGCCGGAGCTGAGGAGCTTTTGTCAGCCTCGAAGGGGGCATTTGACGGGTTCGGGTGCGTGTTGTGCGCAGATTCCGAGATGCTCGTCTCGGGCCAGAGGGCGCTGAAAATCGGGGATTTTAAAACGGAACTTTCTGAGGGCGAAATAGAGCGCTTTAAGGCTCTTGCGCGGGAGCGCGGAGCCTACGGAGATATATTTTTGGCTTTGGCTTCGGATTCGGGAAACATATCGATAGAAGCTCCCGAAGGCGCGAGGGGGAAGGTCCTTGTAATTTGGGATTCGTCGAAATATCCGGCATTGGGCCTTTATATAAAGGCGGGGATAAATTCACGCCTCGAGGTCTGCACTGCGGATTTCTCCCCCCGTGGGGGTCTTTTCCTGAAGGAGACTTTGATGGATATTCAAGACGGGGCGCATGTAGATTTTTCGTCGTTTGCGCAGTCGGCGGCAGATGCGAGGCTCTTTGACATGTTATTTGTAAAAATGGGCGCAAATTCTACTTTCCGCGGGGCGGCGGTTTGTTCAAAATGCCCCGCCATAAGGAGGGAGTTTGCCATGGATCTGCTCGGGGCGGGGGCGGACGCGCATATGTCCTTCCTGCAGAATGCCGCCTCCGGCGACTGGCACGATTTGCGCACATGGCAGCGCCATAAATCCGAAGGGGCTACAAGCCGCATAGACGTAAAAAATATAGTAGACGGCTCGGCGAGGGCGTCTTTCATCGGGGAGATTTTAGTCGGCAAGGAGGCTCAGAAGACGAAGGCCTACCAAAGCTGCAGAACCTTGCAGCTGGCAAAAACTGCGCGGGTGGACGCCTCTCCCATACTCGAAATAGAGGCCAACGATGTAGAATGTTCGCACGGGTGCGCCGTTTCGGGCCCAAATAAGGACGAGCTTTTCTATATGGCCTGCCGCGGCTTGTGCGATAAGGCAGCCAGGGCGCTCCAGGTGGAGGGTTTTGCCCGCTCGGTGCTCTCGGAGATGTCTTCGGAGGATTTCCTAAGCTTTGTCTCAGCCAGGCTGTAGGGTCTTTATTTTTCGCGCGTTTGTCTGCGCGGATAAAAAGGCAAATTACAAGCGCCGGCTGTTGGCGCAAGCGGGGGAATGTACTGTCTTTTGTGGAGTGTTCTTGCGGATATTTTGCGCTTTGGCAGGCAGATTTGCCTTTTTACCTTCCCTTGTTGGGGCAGGGAACCTAAATTTTTGAAGTTTCCAGAAGGAAACCGCCATGAATGTTTTGGATTGATTTTTAGGCATATGTAAAAAATTTGCGGGGCAGTAATTCAAACTTGCAATTTTGCTGGGGAATGAAAATATGTGGGGAGTCAATTTGTAAAAGAACGCACAAAAATTTTCTCTTTATGAAAAAATCCTTAGCACTTTTAGCGCTTTGCTGCGCGCC
>CALXLX010000042.1 GCA_944389315.1 uncultured Opitutales bacterium | reverse complement strand
TCTTTTCTTCGTTTAGAAACCAAAGTCCACCTTCGCGCCAAACCACAAATGCTGGTCGTGCCCGCCCACATTGTAGTTGTACCTCATGTCCGCAGACTTCTCCGTCAGATAGCTGTAGCGCACTCCCCCGCTTATCGTGCAGAAATCGGTAAGCGCATACGCCAAATCCGCAGTGCCTCCTACATAAAAATAGCTATTAGACCAGTCTTCCCCGCCGGACTGGTTGCCGTTGCGCCTGTCCGCAGTCAGCCACCCGCCGTATATCCTTATCGGCAACGTCAGCCTCCTCATACCAAGCGTCATCTCACCTATCGGAACCTCGTACCCTATCGACGCCTCTATGACATGCTGCTCCAGCTCAAAATTGTAATAGTAATACACCGAAGGATTTATGTTTATGCCTCCAAGATAGCTCGCCGTGTCCATCGAAAGACCTACATACACCTCGGAATTGTTCGACATGTAATACGGCGTGTCCGTATACCAGTAGTATATGTACCCCATATCCAAATTGAACGACTTGAACGAATAGTTCGCCCCGCCGTACAAATCTATCTCGGAAAGCTGCTGGAAACTCCCTACCCCGCCGCGCTTTACAGGAAAGTTCATCCACGAACCGGCGTACACGTCAAAGCCCAACACCGGATACGAAAACTCCACCTTCGGCTGTATAGAGTGGTCCGCCTTCTGCTCCGCTCGAAATATATACTCAGACTCGTACCCAACCGCAGCCGAAACCCTGAACAGGGATATCGACGGGTTTACTATGCTGGCCGTAGGAAACGATCCGTCCTGGGCCAATCCAAATATGGGCGCGCAGCAAAGCGCTAAAAGTGCTAAGGATTTTTTCATAAAGAGAAAATTTTTGTGCGTTCTTTTACAAATTGACTCCCCCCATATTTTCATTCCCCAGCCAAATTGCAAGTTTGAATTACTGCCCCGCAAATTTTCCACCACTCGAAAGCCCCTCTATAATAGGCGCAAAGCGAGCCTGCCCATACCCTTGCGACAGCGGGCTTTGCCCCGCAAAATTATGAAGCCGCCCCGTGTACAACACAGGGCGGCCCATCTTCAAAGTGCGAAGCACCATGCTGCGTACAAAGGTAAGAAGCGTTAGTCGTACTCGGTTTTAAAGATATCTCCGCCTTCCCAGCCGAATTTGTAAGGAGACGTGGGCCATGGCAAAAATATATTTTCGTAATAGGGTTCTTCGTCCCTTGTAATCTTGTTGCCGAAGAAAGAGAGATCCTTTATGGACGAAAGGAACAGCAGCGGCTCGTAATACCCGCGTATGCGGTTGCCCACTATGCTTATATTGCGGTGCGCGCCCGCGGGGGAAAACTTGTTGCCCAAAGACATGGAGTATATGCATATCGCCGGATGCATGCCCGCTAAGATTTCGCAGTTTTCTATTCTTATAGAGCGCGAATGCCCCGCCCCGTACCAGTATATCTCCGGGGCGCAAAGTATGCCCGACATGCGCGCCCTGTCTATTTTCACACCCTTAACAAGCCCGTTTGAAGTTCTTAAAAGCAGGCCTCTGGACATGTTTTTCCCGTAGACGCCGCCTATAATCTTAAAGCCGTTTCCTATCTTGTTTACCGAGCAAATCATGCTCTCGGGATCCAGCTTCTGCGGAGCCGCATCCAATTCTACCGAGTAAACCTTTATGCTCTGCCTTTCTATATTTAAATTTTTGTAAGCCGTGCGCGGGAATATGGACGACTTTATATATTCAAATTCCTCCTGCGTAAGGGGCTCGGCATCGGCAATGCTCTTTATTTTGGAGTATTCCAATGCACCCGTCCTGGGGGAGAATATCTCAACCTCGTCGCCAACGTCGAAATTCATCTTGTCCAAAAATGTGGCGACCCGCAATATATTCCCTTTTGCAGAGACGCAATGGAAATACCTGCCGCTTATTGCAACGCAGTCGTCCCCGCCGTACAATGCCTTGCAGTTTAACAATATCGGGCCGTTTTGGGAATACTTGCTGTGGAATCCGTCGGCATTGCCGCTGCGCAAACGCGGGAACTCGCGCTTTACCACATCCGCTTCTGACGGGCAGCGGTCCAACAGGCAATTCTCGTAAACGGTGGCGGTGCAGTTCTCCTCAAAATATCCGAATCCAATTGCCGCATAGAGATTTATGCCCTTGAGCTTTACATTCTTGCAGCCGCTTAGCATTATCGCGTGCGGAACGGGGTTTTTTATGTTTTTTACTTCAATGACAACATGGTCCCAAACCTGTTCAGACGCCAGGCGCACGATGTATTCGGCATAGGGCCTTATCACTTCAAAACGCTTGTCGGACAATACGTTTATCTTGTTCGGATAGGTGTCCCAAGCGCGCCTGTCCCTCGTCTGGGGATTGAATATCTCATACTTTACAGGCGTTATCTCCACTTCCTTGGAGTCCGGATACCCGTCGAATATCTCGACTTCCGTGACGGTCTTGTCGTCGGAAATCTTTACTATCTTCCCCTGAGTAAACGGCAGCGGCTCGTAGTCTATCCAAAGCCCCTCCAAAGTGAAATCCTCGCACTTGTCTATCGTCACGGCCCTCGTCGTGTCCAGGCATATCAGCTTCACTCCGCGCGCGTCTATGTGCACTCCTTTGAGATTCCTGAACACCAAATGCTGCCTGTTCTCCGACTTAAGCCTGTATGTTCCCGCGGGAATCCTTATTACCTTTACGCCCTCGGATAACTTCTCGTTTATGAAATCCCTCAAATTTTCGGGCTACTCCTGCGCGAATATACCCGCAACCGAAAACAATGCCAATGCAAACACGTACAATAACCTCATTATCATACCGCTAATAAACACATCAATTGACTATTTATTTATATTGGAGACAAAAAAATCCCCGAACTATCCGTAACGGGGATTTTTTATTGCAAATACTCTTTTCTTCTTTTCTTCGTTTAGAAACCAAAGTCCACCTTCGCGCCAAACCACAAATGCTGGTCGTGCCCGCCCACATTGTAGTTGTACCTCATGTCCGCAGACTTCTCCGTCAGATAGCTGTAGCGCACTCCC
>CALXLX010000041.1 GCA_944389315.1 uncultured Opitutales bacterium | reverse complement strand
GAGAAAGTTTAACATTATCCTTTCGGCCTGCAGCATCACGCGCGCAGGCCCGGATATCTCGGCAATGCTCTCCCCCGCTTTTAGAAAATCTCCGTCCTTGCACATGGGCCTAAAAGAGCACGGCTCGTCCCCGCCCTGTTCGGCGTAAACCTTAAGGACAAGCTCCGCGAGGTGAACTCCGCAGACCCTCATGTCTTTCCTCGCGCGTAGAAGCGCGCGGCCTTTCAACGAGGCGTTTAACGTCATGGTAGAGACGTCCCCGCCGCGTTTGGGCAAATCTTTGAGCCCGAGCCCCTCGAGGTCTTCGGCGCGGGCAAAGAGTATCATGTCCTCGACATAGGCGGTGTCTATGTCCTCCCACTTGAGGCGGCGTTCCAAAATTTCCCTTAGGCTTTCGTTCTTCATGTTTCCTGCAATTATATGTTTCGCTGCGCGCTTTCCGCAAGCGGGGTGTTAAAATATAAATTCCTTTTTTGCCGCGGCTTTTATTATAAGGCAAAGCGGTTTTTCGAGAATGTTGGCGCTGTGGACCTCCCAGACGGCCCCCGCGCTTTCCATTAGCGAAAGCCCCGCTGCGATATCCCAAAGGTTTACCCTTATCTCCCTGTACAAATCTGCCCTGCCGCAGGCCACATAGGCCATCGCCAAAGCGGCGCTGCCGCACATGCGCACCTTCTTGAATTTCTGCACGGCTCTTATGAATTCCTGCAAAGCCTCCGTGGAATAGTCAGTAATGCTCGGGAACCCCGTCATCATCACGGCCTGCGATATGTCGGAAGCCCAGTTTGGCTTTACGGTCCTCGAATTTATGCAAAGCGGAAGCCCGGCTCCGCCCGAGAACATCTCGTCCCTTGTAAAATCGTAGATTGCGCCGACCACCGGCTTCCTGCCGCGCATGAGGCCTATGCTTACGCACACGTTGGGCATTCCCCTGAGAAAGTTGAACGTGCCGTCTATGGGGTCCACCACCCAGTAGAGCTTGTCGGAGTCCAGCAAAGATATGTCTCCGCCGTTTTCCTCGCCTATGACGGGCAGGTTTGAGGCGGCAAGCTTTTCCCTGATGAATTTTTCGCTGTCTATGTCCTCCTGGAGCTTGACGTCGTTCCCGGCGTCGGAATTTACGCTTCTCGTGCGCACGCCACGTAGCCTCATTCCGGCTTTCTTGGCGGTGTCCACGGCAAACTCCAACAGTCTTGCCGCTTCGGATTTTGTAATCTCTTTCATCTGTACCTCGACCTTAAATTTTTATGTAGCACAATCCGCCCGGCAAAGTTTTTCCTGCCGCTTCTTGTATTGTTCCCTGCAAAGCTTATTTTTCCCAGGCGGGCCGGGCCGCACTACGCTATGGCCTTGCGTATCCTTATGCAGCTTGCAACAAGCGCGTCAAGATCCCTAAGCGGAAGTTGCGTGGCCGCGTCCGAGAGGGCCTTCTCGGGCTCGGGGTGCGTCTCGATAAACAATCCGTCCGCCCCCGCTGCGACCGCCGCGCGCGCAAGCTGAGGCACAAAACGCCTGTCTCCGGAACTTACCCCTCCGCCGGCCCCCGGCATCTGGGTGGCATGGGTTGCGTCCATAATCACCGGCGCAAGATTCTCCTTCATGACCGTAAAGGAGCGCATGTCCACAACCAAATTTTGATAGCCGAAGCTCGAGCCCCTTTCCGTCTGCCATATCTCAGCCGCTCCCGCCCCGCGGAGCTTGCCGACGACAAACTTCATCTCTTGCGGAGAGAGAAACTGCCCCTTCTTGACATTCACCGCCCTCCCGGTTTTTGCCGCCGCTACGAGCAGATCCGTCTGGCGGCAAAGAAAGGCCGGAATTTGCAATACGTCGACAACATCCGCAACCTTGGCGCACTGCCAGGACTCGTGCACGTCGGTAATGACCGGCATGCCGAAATTTTCCTTTATCTTTGAGAATATCTCCATTCCCTCCTCAAGCCCGCCACCGCGCGGGCTGCTGAGGCTCGTGCGGTTGGCCTTGTCGAAGCTGCCCTTGAATACAAAAATGGCGTCTTCTGCGTATTTGTCCCTTAGGCGCGCAACCTCCTGCGCCACGCCGAAGGCCAATTCATGGCTTTCCAGCGAGCAGGGGCCGGCTATCACCAAAAGCTTGCCTGAGGTTTTGTCGAATATCATCTCTTTGAGCGGTTTTCAAAATAGTCTATCGCGCTCTTTACAAACGCGCAGAAAAGCGGGTGCGGAGCGTGCGGCTTGGAGTGGAACTCCGGGTGGAACTGCACGCCCACCATCCACGGGTGGTCGGCAACCTCCACTATCTCGACTAAGTCGCGCTTCTTGTTGATGCCGCCTATGCGCAGGCCGTGCTTTACCATCTCGTCGCGGTAGTCGTTGTTGAACTCGAAACGGTGGCGGTGGCGCTCGCTGACGGAATCTGCCTTGTAGGCGGCCTTAGACAGGGAGCCGTCGGCAAGCTCGCAGTTGTAGGCGCCTAGCCTCATGGTTGCGCCCTTGTCTGTTATGTGCTTTTGCTCCTCCATCAAAGTGATGACGGGGTTTTGGGTCTTGTCGTTAAACTCCAGACTGTTGGCGTCGGCCAGGCCCAAAACGTCGCGCGCAAACTCTATTACGGCTATCTGCATGCCGAGGCATATCCCAAAATACGGTATCTTGTTTTCCCTCGCGTATTTCGCCGCAAGTATCTTGCCCTCTATGCCCCTGTCGCCGAAGCCTCCGGGGATGAGTATGCCGTCGACGTCGCCTATCTCCTCCTTCGCGCCGTTCGTCTGGACAAGCTCGGAATCCACGCGCTTTATCTCCACCTTGCAGTCGTTGCCTATGCCCGCGTGCGCGAGCGCCTCGTATATGGATTTGTACGCGTCCTGAAGGTCTATGTATTTGCCAACAACAGCAATCTTTACCTTCTTCTTGGGGAACATTATCTTGTTTAAGATCTCCTCCCACTTGGAGATGTCTCCCTCGACGCAGGAGAGTCCGAGCTTCTCGCATACGAGCTTGTCCATGCCCTCGTTTGCGAGCATCAGGGGAAGTTCGTATATGGAGTGCCTCACGTCGAGCTCCTCGACCACCGCCCTAAGCTCCACATTGCAGAACAAAGACAGCTTCTGGCGCATGTCCAAAGATATGGGCTTCTCCGAACGGCACACGAGAATGTCAGGCTGTATGCCTATCTCCCTGAGCTTTGCGACGCTCTGCTGTGAGGGCTTCGTCTTAAGCTCGCCCGCCGCGCGCAAGTAGGGAATGAGCGTGACGTGTATGAAAAGCACGTTCTCCTTGCCAACTTCCAGGGCAAACTGCCTCATGGCCTCCAGGAAGGGCAGGCCCTCTATGTCTCCTATGGTGCCGCCTATCTCGGTTATCAGCACGTCCACGTCCTTGCCCGCCTCGTATATGCGCGACTTTATCTCGTTGGTAACATGCGGGATAACCTGCACGGTCTTGCCCAGATAGTCCCCGCGCCTCTCCTTCATTATGACATTCTCGTAAATCTGGCCCGAGGTCAGATTGTTGAAGCGGGATAGCTTTGCGTTTGTGAAGCGCTCGTAATGGCCCAAGTCCAAATCCGTCTCGGCGCCGTCGTCGAGGACGTACACCTCTCCGTGCTGGAAGGGGCTCATGGTCCCGGGATCTACATTCAGATACGGGTCGAACTTCTGTATTCTGACTTTCAGGTTTCTCGTTTCGAGAAGCGCCCCCAAAGCGCCCGATACCAGACCCTTGCCCAACGACGATACAACGCCCCCTGTAATAAATATATATTTCATATTCGGGGACTATTTTTAAGCTCTAAACCCAAGCCCTTTGCAACACTTTTTAAAAACTTTTTGTCTTTTATCCTGATTTTTCGCTTTTTGTTTGACTCTGTCCTTTAGGAAATAAAAATTTTTTCTGCTCGCAGATGGCTGCGGGTGGGTGGTGTAGGTGTTTTTTACGAATAGGAGGATTTTTATTACATGGCCATACGAAAAATAATAGCGCTGCTTGGCTGTATTATATCTGCTGCCTGTCTTGTAAACGGTGGCGAACTTTCTCCGAGGGAGCTGGCTAAGATTCCGCCGGAAATCATAATAAAGCCTTCGGGGGATCTTGCGAAGGGCACAAAGCCCCACCAGGGTATAGCCTCCATTGCCGTAAGCGCCGACGGCGGGCGCGTATTTGTCGTCTGGTACGGGGGGTCCTGGGGGGAGAATGCCAACAACTATCTTATGATGTCCGTAAGCCTGGACGGCGGCAAGACTTTCGGCGGGGTCGATGTTGTGGTCCGTAGCCCGCATTGCGGCAAGGTAAGATGTTTCGACCCGGCCTTGTGGCGCGACCCGGATGGGCGCATACATCTGTTTTGGGCGCAGAGCGGCAGAGTGCAGTTCGACGGTGAAGGCGGGGTATGGACATCCGTCTGCGAAGACCCTAAGAATGATCCCTTTAAGTGGAGCACCCCGCGGCGCCTTGCCCACGGCGTGATGATGAATTCTCCCACGGTCCTCAAAGACGGTACATGGCTTTATCCCATAGGCATATTTTACGACAACCGCTCCATTAGCTCCACTCCAGAGCTCATGCCTGGCGCCCACTGCTACGCGTCTTCCGACGGCGGCAAGACGCTTGTATGGCGCGGCGGTTTCCTGCCCTACAACAACGAGTATCCGGAGCATAAATTCATAGAGCTAAAAGACGGGCGCATATGGGCTCTTGCCCGCCGCAACTCGAGGTTTGCGATAACAAAGCTCGAGCGCGGGGAGCTTAAAATTCTGCACGGGGCCGACGCGGGCATATGCCAGTCGTATTCAAAGGACGGCGGGCGAACATGGTCGAAGCCTGAAATTTCCCCCATATCCGCGCCGAGCACGCGCTTTTGCATAACCCGCCTTAAGAGCGGCAATCTGCTGTTTGTGACAAACCCGACGGAGAATCTTTCATGGCTGGAGGGGAAGGCCGCGGAAAAGCCTCTCATGAAGGCCTACCGCAACAAGCTTGCGGCGTATATTTCAAAGGACGACGGCAAGACGTGGCTCGGCGGGCTTGAGATAGAAGACAGGAGCGGCGTTTCCTATCCCGACGCCTCACAGTCCGACGACGGCTCCATCTTTGTCTGCTACGACTATGCCAGAACCACTAAGCAGGAGGTTTACTGCGCGAAAATTACGGAGGAGGACATACTCTCCGCAAAGCTCGTAAACCCGGATTCCAAATTGAAGATTCTCGTCAACAAGGGAGAGGTGGAGTTCAAGAAGCCAGGGAACTAAAAGCGGCCCGCGCCTTTGGCGGGGATTTTTCTTGTTTCCGCGCAGCATGAAGGAATCTCCTCCTTTTGCCGAAGATAAAAATATATCTTGACTTGCGCCCGTCTTTAATCCACAAAGTGCGCTTCTATTTACAGGAGAGAGCGCCGCGAGGCGTTTTCCCGTACAATATAAAGGAGGTGAACAAAAGTGGCAGTTGATGTAAAGATAAGAAAAGGCGAAGCTATGGAAAAGGCTCTGCGCAGGCTCAAGAAGAAGCTCGACCGCGAGGGCGTAATCCGCGACGTGCGCCAGAAACGTTACTTTGAAAAACCCTCCGAGATCAAGCGCAGGAAGAAGAAGGTTGCGGCGTTCAATAATATGCTCCGCCAGCGTTACGAAAACCGCTAAGCGGTTTTTTCCAAAAAAACGCCTCCGGATATTTCCCGGGGGCGTTTTTTTTATGCGCTTGGGAATTTTTTATGGCAATATGTATTTAGGTTTGCCGCCTCTATGCGTTCAAAGTTTCCTCAGCTAGGGCAAAAAATATGAAGGCAAATTTCCGCCGCCTTCGGCTGTCCTATGGCGGAATTTCTTATGTGCGGCGCAAATATTGCGCAAAATGCGCGTTAGTTTTCCCCAACTGCGCAATTCTGCCCGGAGGACTATTCCCTAAATTGGCGGAATGAAAATTGCCACCGCGAGTTTTTTGCCAATACAGGGCCATTTCATATAGGGACAATTTGCCTACCAAAAAAATCCGCACGGGAAGGTTTCCCCGGCGGATTTCTTTTAAAGAGGAGGCAATATTTAGCTACCCCTGCTGCAAAATTACAAAACGTGCGCGCCGACGGATTCAAGCTTCTCTTTGAAAGAAGGATCGGCGGCGGAATCGGTTATTATTTTGTCTATCATGTCAAAATCCGCAAAGAAGCGCGCGGAACGCACGCCGAGCTTGGAGGAGTCGCATAGGAATATTTTTTCGTGGCATAGCGGCAGCACGTTTTCCTTAAACTCCGCATGGGTTTCCACGGCTTCGCTTGCCCCGCGTTCCAAATCAAGCCCGTTGCCCGAGAAGAATATCTTGTCAACCGAGAAGCGCTTGACGGTGGTCCAGGAGGTCATGCCCCCGAAAGAATGGCTCTCCCTGTCGAGTTTGCCGCCGGTGAGTATTATAGAAATGTCGCTCTTGGGCATGAGGGCCATGACAACGTCGTGCGCGTTGGTTATTACGGTAAGCTTGATATCGGGCAAGGCCTCGGCAAGGGCAAGCGCCGTGGAGCTTGCGTCCAAAAGTATGGTTTCGTTTTCCTTTATGAGGGAAAGAGCCTTGTTGGCTATCTCAAGCTTGGCCTCGCGGTGCTCCTTGAGCCTCTTGTGCAAAGGCAGATCGCTGACGCGCTTTTCTATGCGCAAGGCCCCGCCGTGGGTGCGTATCAGCTTGTTCTCCGCGTCGAGAAGCTCCAAATCGCGCCTGATGGTCTCGTCGGTGACGTCGAAAAGCTTGGCCAGCTCTATTGTTCTGAGGCTCGGTTGGGACTCGAGCATGTTCAATATCATTCTGTGGCGTTGTCTTGCTAACATGCGTTTCTTTGTATCTCTATAATGCTCTATCGGTCAACAAAAATAAGGCATTATAAGTTGTTTTTTGAAATAATATGGAAAAATTTGGATTTTATGCTTGATTATTGTTGGTTTTTGTGAGATTTAGGCTTGAGAAAATGATAAAAAAGGTTTGTTTTTTTGGAGAAAGCGGACATAAATTTGAAAGACTTTTGATATCAGAACAAATAAAATGGCTCAGACCGAACAGAAAATGCCGTTGCGAGCGGCGGTGGAGAATCTTGTAAGGCATGCGGTTTACAAGCAGCTTGGGCTGAATGTTCCGCGTGTGGTGTGCGCGCCCAATCCTCTCGTTGTAAACGTCAGCGCGAGGCACTGCCACCTGACGAAGGAGGCGGTGGAGGCGCTCTTTGGCAAAGGGTACGAACTTAGCGTGCACAAATGGCTGTACCAGGACGGGCAGTTTGCCGCCAAGGAGACTGTGACTTTGATAGGGCCGCGCAGCAGGATGATTTCAAACCTGCGCATACTCGGGCCCTGCCGCAAGGAAAACCAGGTTGAGCTTGCCCTGACTGACGCGCGCCTTCTGGGGTTCGACGTTCCTCTTAGGAACAGTGGAGACGTAAAGGGAACTCCCGGTTGCATGCTCATGGGCCCCAACGGGTTTTTCGAGATGGATAGCGGCGTGATACGCGCGCACAGGCATGTGCATATGAGCCCGGCAGACGCGGAGTTTTACGGCGTAAAGGATAAGGACTTCATGCGCCTTGCGGTGCGCGGCGAAAACCCGATAGTTTTCGACGATCTTCTTTGCAGGGTGGATCCCGCCCTGAGGCTGGAGGTCCACATAGACACCGACGAGGGCAACGCGTGCGGTTTGGGCGAGGGCACTTTCTGCGAACTTTTAAAGTAGGAAAAACATTTAATCTAAAAACAAAAACAACAAGGAAACATTATGAGCGATTCACTCGGAATGATTGAAACAAGGGGGCTGACGGGCTGCATAGAGGCTTCTGACGCCATGGTAAAGGCCGCAAGCGTCGAGATTGTCGGCAAGATGCAAATAGGCGGCGGCTATATAACCGTGGTGGTCCAGGGAGACGTCGGCAGCGTGAAGGCTGCTGTGGACGCCGGCGCGACGGCGGCTTCGGCCGTTGGCGAGCTCGTGGGCTCCGCGGTTTTGGCGCGTCCTCATGCTCAGCTGCTGGGCGCTTTCATCAAAAAGTAAAATTTAAAATCGGAGAATAGTAAGATGGAAAAACAGGCACTCGGAATGATAGAAACCAAGGGGCTGATAGCCGCCATGTGCGCGGCCGATACGGCTCTCAAGGCCGCCAGCGTAAATATGATAGGCTGGAGAAAGGTCGGCAGCGGCCTGGTTGCGGTGTTCTTCGCAGGAGACGTGGCCAGCGTGAAGGCGGCTGCAGACGCCGCCGCGGAGGCTGGCGCGAAGGTCGGCGAGATAACCGCTGTTGACGTGATTGCCCGCCCGCACGAGGAGCTCTCCAAGATGGGCGATTTCCTCGCGTAGTTTTCCCGGTAAAATAAGCGCATAAGGCATAGGCGGATTTTGCTGCATGAAGATTCTCGTCGCAAATGTAGGCTCCACGAGCTATAAGTACACCCTCTTTGAGATAGCGGGCGCAAGCTGCTCGCGCATTGCAAAGGGTGCGGCCGAGCGCGTGGAGGATTATCTTGCGGCTATAGGAAATTCCCTGGAGGACTTGCGCGCAAACGCGGGAGTCGAGCCGGCAGATATAGACGCGGTTGCGTTTAAGACGGTGCTGGGGAAGAATCTGTCGGGCTTGCGCGAGGTTGACGACGAAGTCATAAAGGCCTTAAGCGACATGGCCTTTGTAGCCCCCGCGCACAATCCGCCCTACATCGCGGCGATACGCGCCTTCGAGAAGGCGCTGCCCTCGGCGAGGAGGATAGCGCTTTTTGAGACGTCGTTCTTCCAGTGGACTCCCCGAGCATGGCGCAGGTACGCGGTTCCCAAGTCTTGGGACGAGGCCGGCGTGAGGCGCAACGGTTTCCACGGGGCCAGCCACAAGTATGCCGCCCAGCGCGCCGCGGAGCTCTGCGGCAGGCTGGACGCCGCGGAGAGCGCAAAGATGCTCTATGTAAACGGCGGGCCGCAGAAGCTTCAGAAGCCGTTTAGGCTGATAAACTGCCACCTTGGCGGTTCGAGCAGCGTGTGCGGAATTTTAAACGGCGCGGCGATAGGCTCGAGCATGGGCTTCACCCCGCAAAGCGGCCTGCCGCAGAACAACCGCACGGGAGATTTGGACTCGATGGCGCTTCCCTTTGTTGTTGAGACTTTGAAGATAAGTCTTGGCGAGGCGGCAAGGCAGCTTTCAAAGGAGTCGGGGTTGCTCGGCATAAGCGGGGTTTCAAACGACGTGCGCGACATACATTCGGCGGCGCAGGCCGGCAATGAGGACGCGGCTTTGGCGATAGATGTGCTGATCCATTCGGCGAAGATGTACATAGGCGGTTTCGCCGCGCAGCTTGGCGGGGTTGACTGCATAAGCTTCAGCGGCGGAATTGGCGAGAACGACACCGCCGTAAGGGAGCGCATTCTCGACGGGTTGGAGTTTCTCGGGCTTAAGCTGGACGCGCGGAAAAACGCGGATATGAAGGGAAAGAAAGAGGGGGAGATTTCCGCGGAGGATTCGGCCGTAAAGGCCGTTGTGGTCTCTGCGGACGAGGAGATAGTTTTGGCCTCGGAGGCCGCCAGGCTGATAGAGTCGGGTGGAAGGTAAATTTAACAGATAAAAATAGAAGAAAAGGAAAAATATTATGGCAAATGCAATAGGAGTTCTTGAAACCAAGGGTTTGGTGGCGCTCGTAAAGGGTACGGACGCCATGCTCAAGGCGGCAAATGTGTCGTTGGCCGGCCCGCTTAAGGACAGCGGCGGCGCCTACATGAGCGTTCAGATAGCCGGAGACGTGGCCAGCGTAAAGGCCGCCATAGACGCGGGCGCGAATGCCGCCGGCGAGATAGGCACGGTATTGAGCGCGCACGTCATAGCCCGCCCGAGCGCCGACGTATGCGCGGCTCTCTGCGGCGAACCTAAGGCTGCGGCCAAGAAGTAATAGTTAGCGGAGCTTGAGGCGATGCTTTTGGCGAAAGTCATAGGGCAGGTCGTCGCTACGCAGAAGGACGGCAAGCTCAAGGGCAGAAAGCTCGCGCTGCTGCGCCCGCTCCAGCTGGGCGCGGACGGCGGGCTTGAGCAGGCGAAAAACACCGTTGTGGCCATAGATACGCTCGGAGCGGGCGAGGGCGCGGTGGTGCTTTTCTGCCAGGGCTCGAGCGCGCGCCAGGGCGACGGCTTGAAGGAAGTTCCCGTGGACGCGGCGGTTGTCGGCATAGTCGACAGCGTCGACGTTGACAAGAAATCGGTATATAAGGGCGACAAGAAATGAGTTTTAATTTAAGCGAGGAATCCGTGCGCGAGATAGTGCGCGGGGTTTTGTCCCAGATAAGGGCCGACGGCAGCGTGGAGCCTCCGGCGGACTGCCCGTGCAGGCTGAAGAACAACGCCCAGCCCAAGGGAGGTTTCGGGGCGACGGCAGTGTATCCGTCGAATTCGGCCTCCGCGAGCAACGCGGGGATTTTCTCCGACGCAGACGAGGCCGTGGCGGCCGCGCGCGAGGCTTTTTTGAAGTTCTCGACCCTCGGCCTTAAGGGCAG
This sequence comes from uncultured Opitutales bacterium, assembly GCA_944389315.1. GTDB lineage: Bacteria > Verrucomicrobiota > Verrucomicrobiia > Opitutales > Intestinicryptomonadaceae > CALXQW01. The sequence goes on along the minus strand of CALXLX010000041.1, from coordinate 18,570 downwards.
GGACGAGGTCATAAAGATAGTCAAGGACACCACTATAGCCAACGCCGAGGCTTGGGGCAGGTTCGAGTACGAGGAGACTAAGATAGGCCGCTTAGACCACAAGGTAGAAAAGCTCCAGATTATAGCCGGCGTGCCCGGAACGGAGTGGCTCAAGCCAGACGCCTACAGCGGGGACGACGGCATAATGCTCGAGGAGTTCACCCCCTACGGGGTAATAGGGGCAATAACGCCCGTTACGCACTCCATACCAACCATAGCGGGCAACTGCGTGAGCATGGCGGCGGCGGGAAATGCGGTGGTGTTCAATCCGCACCCCAACGGCGCAAAGAGCGCGGTTTTGGCGATAAGCGCCTTCAACAAGGCGATAGAAAAGAAGCTGGGAATAAAGAATCTTTTCTGCTGTATAGAAAAGCCCACGCTCGACACTTTTGCGGCCCTGGCGAAGAACCCGCTGGTGGCCATAATGTGCATTACGGGAGGTCCCGGAGTTGTGGCGGCGGCGATGAAGTCTGGCAAGAAGTGCATCTGCGCGGGCCCGGGAAATCCGCCTGTTATTGTCGACGGCACTGTGGACCCGAACAAGGCCGCAAAAGACATAATAGCCGGAAGCGCGTACGACAACAACCTTCTTTGCGTCAGCGAGAAGGAGGTCTTTGTGACGGCCGACATATATGACCGCTTCATAGCCGCAATGAAGGCTAACGGCGGCTTTGAGATTTCAGGCGAGCCGCTTCGCAGGCTTACGGACGCCGCGTTCGAGCTTAAGGACGGCCATTACAGGCTAAAGCGCGCGCTCGTGGGCAAGGACCCGTCTGTTTTGGCGGAGGCCGCGGGGGTGTCTATACCTCAGGGCACGCAGCTGCTCTTTGCCCAGACGGACGCAAACCATCCGTTTGTGGTTGAGGAGCAGATGATGCCCATGCTGCCCATAGTCAAGGCGGCGGATTTCGACGAGGCTTTGGCCTTCGCCCAGAAGGCCGAGCACGGGTACAGGCACAGCGCCCTCATACACTCCCTGAATGTGGACCACATGACGAGAATGGCCAGGGTTATGGACACTACGGTATTCATAAAGAACGGGCCGTGCATGTGCGGTTTGGGCCTCGGCGGAGAGGGGTATTTGTCCTACTCGATAGCCACGACCACGGGCGAGGGCATATCCAATCCCAAAACTTTCACTCGCAGGCGCCGTTGCGTGATGGTCGGCAACCTGAGTTTGCTTTAGAGGGCATTTATGCAGCTGGCAAGGATAGTGGGCAATGTTGTAAGCTCCTGCGCGCACAAGAGCGCGGAGGGGCACGCGCTGTTTCTTTGCCAGCCCATAGACGAGCTCGGCCGCGACTGCGGAGACATTGTGGCGGCTGTCAGCCCCTTTGGGGGCGGGCTGGGCTCAACGGTTGTGCTCAGCGCGGACGGCGCCGCTACGAGAGGCTATGTCGGAGACCCGAAAAGCCCGCTGAGAATGTCTATAACGGCGGTTGTGGACGAAGTCGGTCTGGCGGCAGGCGGCAAGGATAAGGAGGGTGCATTATGAAGCTTGCCTTCGTAGTGGGAAAAGTTGTCCTCAACAAGAAGGACCCCGCTTTTGAAGGGGACAGATGGCTTTTGGCATCCCCCGTAGAGAAGAATAATCTTGCGGTCCAGAAGTATTGCATATCAGGCAGGCCAAATTTGGTAGTGTACGATTCTCTCGGCTGCAGGGCGGGAGATTTGATAGGCTACGTCGAGGGGGCGGAGGCGGCGGTCGCCTTCAAGCGCCCCACTCCGGTGGACGCGTACAGTGTGGCGATTATAGACAGAGTAAATTACAAGCCTTTATAAAAAACATTATTTAATAATCATGAAAAAGATATACACCGCAAAAGACATACAGGAGATTCTCGCTTCCGGTGGGCAGGTGCCCACGGACGGAATACTTACGCCTGCGGCCAAGGATTTGGTCGGCAAGGGGGCAGCTTCGTCGGCCGGCGTTTCGGGCAGGGCGTCGGGCGCGGATTTAAGCTGGGTAAGCGGCAAGTACGACATTCCCGACCACGAGTACCATTGGGTGCCGGGAGCCGATCCTAAAACCCCCGAGGAGCTTGTAAAGTTTTTCAACTCCCCGAAGATAATGGAGCTGCGCAAGCTGATAGTAGATTTGGGCAGGCGCTCCTACCGCAAGAATTTCAACGATGGCAACGGCGGCAACTTCAGCGTAAGAGTCGGGGACAATGTGGTTCTCTGCACGCCAACGATGATTTCAAAAGGGTCGATGAGCGTCGACGACATGTGCCTTGTGGACATGGAGGGCCGCCAGCTGCTGGGCCGCAGGCGCCGCACTTCGGAAGTTTTGGCGCACCTTGCCATAATGAAGAGGCAGCCTTTGGCCAAGGCCTGCTGCCACGCCCATCCGCCGCATGCTACGGGATTTGCCCTTGCGGGGGCAACGCCGCCAACCTGCGTAAATCCCGAGACGGAGATATTTATAGGGCGCGTCGGCTTGGCCGACTACGGCACTCCCGGAACGCAGAAGATGGCCGACGAAGTGGGCAGGGTGGGCAAAGACCACGACTGCGTATTCATGGTAAACCACGGCGTTATGACTTGGGCTAAGGACATAGAGACGGCATTCTGGAAGATGGAGAATGTGGAGGCGCACTGCTACACTTCTTTGATAGCCTCCCAGATAGGTTCGGGGCCCAAGCATTTCAGCAATTCCCAGGCTCAGGAGCTTCTTGCCATAAGAAAGAACATGGGCATGCTCGATTTCAGCAAGGAGCTGAAGGAGTGCAAGCTTTGCGACGCCCCCACCGCCGAGATAGGCACGGTATGCCGCACGGTGAACGCGCCTTCGCAGGCTTCGGGCGGAGAGCTCAACGCCGATGCGGAAAAGCTTGTCGAGCAGATAACCAAGATGGTGATGAGCCAGTTGAAAGGCAAATAGGCCGTGAAAGTTTCAGTCATAGGAGGAGGCGGCAGGGTAGGTTCGTGCGCGGCTTTTGCGCTACAGACGCTATCCGTCGCCCACGAGATACAAATTATAGACGCCAACGCCCAGGCGGCAGAAGGCGAGGCCTTGGACCTCGACCACGCCGCGAGCGTTTACGGCGGCAAGGTTTATGCGGGCTCGTACGAGGCCGCGGCCGATACGGACGTATACGTCATAACGGCGGGCCTCAGGCGCAAGCCGGACGAGAGCCGCCTGGATTTGGTCAACAGGAATGTGTCGCTATTCCGGCAGATACTCTCCGACATCAAAAAGGCCGGCTTCAAGCAAAGCGCGATAGTCTGCGTGGTGTCGAATCCGGTTGACGTGCTGACGTATCTGGCGTGCAAGGAGCTTGGGTTGCCTGAAAGCAGGGTCTTGGGGCTTGGAACCATGATCGATACGGCGCGTTTCAGGTCTCTTATAGCCGGAGAGCTTGGGGTTGCCGCGGAGCAGGTTTCCGCCACGGTGCTCGGCGAGCACGGAGACAGCATGTTCCCGCTTTGGAGCAGCGCTTCTATGGACGGCATGCCCCTCAAGGGGCTCAAGGGTTTCGACCTCAATTTCCAGAACCGCATATTTGAAAGGACGCGCAAGAGCGGCGCGGAGGTCATAAGCCGCAAGGGCGGCGCGGGCTGGGCTGTTGGGGCGACAATCGCCGAGGTTGTAAAGTGCATAGCCCTCGATGAGCGCAAAGTTCTGCCAGTATCGTCGATGCTAAACGGCGAGTACGGAATAAGGGATGTGTGCCTGAGCGTGCCGACTATTGTCGGGCGTGAGGGCGTTTTGGGCCATATAGAGCTTGAGTTGTGGCCCAAGGAAAACCAGGAGCTTTCCGCCAGCGCCAGGGCGCTTAAAAACACCATAGCAAAGCTCGGATAACGGCATTTTTCGGGCTCGGGCGGGCGTGAGGCGTTTTTTTGCCTTGCAAATTGACGCGAATTGCCGATATTCTCGCCCATTTATTGAATTTTAAAAGGAGCAAAACCTTGAGAGACGAATATCTAAAACAGGCACATAAAGTAATATCCGATCCCAACATTCTTATAAATGTTGTGTCGCGCAGGGTGAAGAACCTCAAGAACGGGGCGCGCCCGCTGGTGGAGTCTTTGGAGAAGCTTTCTTTGGAGGACATAGCCCTTCTTGAAATCATAAAGGGCAAAATTTCGTACGAGCTTTACTCCTTCCCCAAGAGGGAGGGATAGTTTATTCGCCCACAGGCGGAGATTGCGGAGCCTTGGTCCGGAGCGGACGCAAGGCTCAATTTTTCAGATGGCAAAGAGCGGCAAAGATGCGGGGGCAAGGGTTGTGGAGATACGCAACCGCAAGGCCTCGCGCGACTATTTTATAGGGGAGACCTACGAGGCCGGTATAGCCCTTACCGGAACGGAGATAAAAAGTATCAGGCAGGGAAAGGCGCAGATTAACGACGCCTTTGTGCGTGTTGACGGCAACATTCCCGTTCTCTACAACGCCAATATAACAGAATACGATTTCGGCAACATAAACAACCACGCGCCCGCGCGCGCCCGCAAGCTGCTGCTTCACAAGAAGGAGATTTTAAAGCTCAGGCAGGCGACACTTGTCGAGGGGCAGTCCATAATCCCCCTAAAAATTTATTTTAAGAAGAATCTCGCGAAACTTCTCATAGCGGTTTGCAAGGGAAAGAAGCTTTACGACAAGCGCCAGACCATGCGCGAGGAAGACGACAAACGCTACGCAAGAAGGGTTATGTCGGACAAATACCGCCGCTGATATTTTTCATGCCTGCCGGGGAGCTGGGAAAATTTTTTGTTTTTTTCGCGGCGTAAAATTAAGCATTTATCGCTATAATACAGGGCATGTGCCGCGCCCAATATGGCCTGAGAAATTCTCCTGCATAAAATTTCTCTTGGGCGAAATTCTTTATAGCGGGGGAAAGAGGTCGTTATTTTTCTTCCATCGAGCGTATGTACTCGACTATGGCTTGCGCGAAGACCCTGCCGAAATTGCGCCCTTTTTGCGGGGTGAAGACCTCGCCCAAAGTGTCGGAATAGGCGAACTCGAAGGTGGTGGCAATCTCGGCGTTGCCGAGGGAATTTATGTAGTCCCTAAATGACGATTTGTTTGAGCTGTTGTAGCTCTTTGAGCCGTAGGGAATATCGTTTTTAGTGTTGTAGGGAAGGGCGCCTTTTGCGGCTTTTGCCTTGCCCTCAAGCATGTTCGCCAGGCGGGCTACATTTTTGGAAAGCCTCGGGTTTGCAGGGTAATAGAAGTACGATTTGCGCTCGCGCCACCCGGGACAGTGAAAGTCTATGGCAATTATTTTGTCTTCCACGCCATATTTTGCGCAGCGCTCCATGACGGCTCTCACGCTGGGGTATATGGGGTTGGGGGAATAGTCTCTGTTGTGATCGTGGGGGCGGCGGCTCTTGCCCTGGTCGCCCGCGCGAACTCCGTCCAAATCCATAAACGGCACGGCGAATATCTCGGCGTTCTCCCTCAAAAATTTGCCGTCGGGAGTCTCGGACATAACTTCCGCAAGTATGCCCTCAAGCAGGTATGAGGCCGACGCCTCGCAGCAATGCTGGCGGGCGAGCATGACAATCTTTACGGGAGCGTCCCTGTTTCCTATCGATACGTAGAAATTGTCGTTCCCGCGCAGGGTGGTCGCGAGCTTGCCCATCTTAAAGCCTGGGTTGTCCTCCAGCTTTCCGTAGAAATCCTTAAAATTTTTGAGCGTGTAGGGAATGGAAAAGCAATAGCGCACGGAGGAGACGCCTTGCGGAACATCATGCGTAAAATACGCGCTTTTTCTGCTCTTGTCAGGCCTTGCATAGGAGTCTGCTCCCAGCCACGCCCACGTCTTGCCGCCGTCGAGGGAATAGGCGGGGCCCTGGTTGCCTATGGCGTCGTCGTTCTCAAAAAATACGCGTATCTTTTTGCCGGCTGCGCCGTATACTTCCATGTTCCAATAGAACCACCAGCCCTCGGTATCGCGCAGGTCGGGCTTTATCCAGATGTCGGTTCCGTCTATCTTCCTCAAGATGGCGTTTGCGCCTTCGTAGTCCGTTGAAACCTTTATCTGGCCGAATGCCGCGGCGCAGCTTAACAGCAATAACAGCGATGTGAGATTTTTCATGGAGTGCGCTTATGGGTTTTGCGTGCAAATGCATTTATAGGCTCTTGCATAGGACCGTATGCCAAATTAAAAGCGGAGTTGCAAATATTTTTGTCCATAGCCCCTGCGCGGAAAATTTTATCGGGGAAGGCTTTGTGTTTCTTTGCAAAGGCAAAGCTAATTTTTCTTTTTCCAGGCAAATTCGAGAGATTTTGCCATCTGGACAAAGTCGGCCAAAACCGACGCGGCAAAAACTTTCGCGTCGCCGCCTTCCTTGGAATTTACCGCAAGAAACATAGCCACTTTCATCTTCGGAATTATCGCAGCAATGCATACGTATCCGAATCTGTCCGAGGTTTTAAACTCGCAAATCTCCCCTTGTATGCGCGCCGTGTCAAAACCCATAGAGCCGCCGTAAGGCGTTCTGCGAGCGGAGATCAAACCATCGTCAAGAGTTCCGATTTCCTCCGCGCCAAGCTCGGCTTTCAGCCATTTTGCAGCGTCTGCGGCAGTTAGCTTTATGCCCTCGGCGGGAAGCAGGGCCGGCATGAAGGAATCTTGCCCGCCGCTATTTTTTGCGGGTTTGGCGGCTTCGCCGTTTTGGGAGAGATTTTTTCCTTCAGGCCTTTCGTCTAAAAATCCGGCGGAATCCATCTTAAGCGGCTCGAAGAGATTTTTCTTTATAGTGCGCCTGAAGGACTCCTCGAGATTGTTGCGCGCTCTCCTGTCTTCCGCAAGGGCGCACAGATATGCCGCCGCGCAAAGGCTCAGCTTTGAGTGCTGCGCGGAAGGCGACGGGGAGGCTCCAGTCTGGGCGATGAAGTCGAAAACTTCAACCGCGGAGGCGTCTTTGGGAAAAAGCTCGTCGAGCCGCGGGGCTATGCCGGCTTTCATTGAAAGCAGACTTTCTATCGTGGGCGCCGAGGGGACGTTTGGCGGATTGCGGAATATGGAGTCCGTCTCGGCGGCGCGGCGAGATAACTTTATCTTCCCCCCGCTTTCCATGGCAAGAGCCATGAGGGAGACTATTGGCTCAGACAGCGCGCCCACAGGTATTGCGGCGGAGGCTTCTTTCTCTGCCGCCGGCCAAAAGCCTATAAATTCCGAGCCGTCGGCGGATACTGCGCAGAAGGATATTTTTATGCCTTTATCCTTTCCGAATGCTTTGTCCGCGGCGCGGCAGAGATTTGCGGCAAAAAGTTTTGCCCGCAGATTGAATGCCCCCGAGGAATGTTTCTGCCCTTTTGCGGCGGGGGCTGATATTTTATCTTTTGCACAGGCTTTTTCGATTTTCTCCTTTGGGGCATTTTCCATATTTTTTCCGCCTTGCCCCGTTTGAGCCGAGGAGCATTGTGCGCTCTGAGGCTCAATGCCCTGCGCGCAAAGATGCCCCGCAAACAATGCGGCGGCGGCAAACACAGCCGCAAAACGGAAAAACTTTGATATGTGTGCGCCCTTGCGCATACCTCGTCTGAGCCCTCAGAGTTTGAAGCGCTTTATGACCTTGCGGCCGCTTTGCGCCTCGTACCAGTCTTTAATGGAGTCGGGCACTTCCATCTCGCTTAGGCAGGAGTCGAAGGACAGGCTCATGGTCTTCAGCTTCGACGCCAGGGCCCCCATGTCGAGAGTCAGGTTTATGGGGTTGTCGAGCGATATCCTCTCGACAAACTTGTCTTTATCCAGCCCGAACCTCTCGCAGATCTTAACGCCCATGTCATAGCGGGACAGGCTTTCCAAGCCGCAGAAATGGTGTATGCCGCTTATGTTGGGCCGTTCGAGTATCTCGCAGATTACGTCGGCGAGCCTCTCGGCCGAGCACGGGGCGCGGGTGTCATTCTCGGCAAGCGCTATGCGCTCCCCGGCGGCCCACCTGAGCATGAATTTCTCGTGCAGGGATCGCGCCTGCGTCAGGCTGTTTCCGCTTACGTGAGTTATCCTTAAAACCACGCTCTGCGCGGCCATTATGCGCAAGACCTCCTTTTCGGCCTCGAGCTTTGTCTGCCCGTAGAAATTGAAGGGCTTGGGTATGTCGGTATTCTTGTACGGGGCGGCGGTGCCGTCGAAGACCATGTCCGTGGAAATGTGTATCAGCCTCGCGGAGACATGGTTTGCACAGTTTGCGACCGAGCGCGTAAGGCCTACGTTTATCCTTTCGGCAAGCTCCTTGTGGGTGTCGACAAAATCCGGGCTCGATAGGGCCGCGCAGTGGACTATCGCGTCCGGAAAACTGTCGAGAACAACCCTCTGCAGGGCGTATTCGTTCTCCAGATTAACCTTATGGCGAACCAGCGCCGGCCCCATGTCGGGCAGGTCGTGCTCGTGCGTCAGGGCTATGACTTTGTGGCCATTCTTAAGCGCGGCCTTGACAAAGTTGTACCCGACTATTCCCGATGCTCCCGTGCATAAAATTAACATAATTTTTAAATATGAATGACGTTATCTTATCTTGCAAATCTTAAATGCAATGCGATAATGCCTTCCTATGAATTTTAGCGATATTGCAAGAAAGTGCGTTTTAAAACAGCCCAAGTACGAGGCGGGCAAACCCATAGAGTATGTCGCCAGGGAGTTCGGGCTCGATCCGGACAATATCCTGAAGATGGCCTCGAATGAGAATCCCTTTGGGCCGTCGCCCAAGGCGGTGGAGGCGGTGTCCAAGGCTCTCGGAGGGCTGAACTACTATCCGGACGGGGCGTGCTTCTACCTGCGCGAAAAGCTCTCCAAAAAAATGGGGGTATCGGGCGACAAGCTCGTGTTCGGAAACGGCTCCAACGAGATATTGGAGCTTGTCGCTCACGTGCTGTGCGACGCCGGGGACGAAGTTGTCACGGGCAGGCACTCGTTTGTAGTCTACAAGCTTGCGGCGCTTCTTATGGGAGCAAAGTGCGTTGAGGTTGAAATGCCGTCTCTGAGGTACGATTTCGGCCGCATGCTCGATGCAATCACCCCCAAGACGAAGATAGTCTTCATGGCAAATCCCAACAACCCCACGGGTACCACAAACACGCAGGACGAGGTTTACTCCTTTGTGCGTTCCTTGCCCGAGCATGTCGTATTCTGCTACGACGAGGCCTACCGCGAATTTCAGGATCCGTCCGATCAGGTGGACGTGCTTCCCCTTATAGAGGAGGGTCGAAACGTTCTTACCACGCGCACCTTCTCCAAGATATACGGCCTTGCCGGGCTGCGCTGCGGATATGCGGTGTGCTCTCCAGAATTTGCCGACTGCTTAAACCGCGTGCGCGAGCCTTTCAATGTAAACTCGCTCGCCCAGGTTGGCGCTATGGCCGCCCTCGACGACGACGCCTTTGTGGAATACGCCCGGGAGGAGAACAAGAAGGGCAGGGTGCAGTTTAAAAACGCCTTTGAGAAATGGGGGCTCGAGCACATAGTGGAGGGCGGAAACTTCGTCATGGCAAAAGTGGGCCCGAAGGCTTTGGAGATCTTTACGGAGCTTCAGAAGCGCGGAGTAATAGTGCGCCCGAATGTCGGCTATGGACTTCCGGAGTGGCTTAGGATAACGATAGGAAAGACGGACCAGAACGAGCGTTGCATAGAGGAGCTCGGCAAACTTCTGTAGCATATAGATGGATCTTGCTACAAAGACTGCGGTTTTAATCCTGCTGTTGGCGTTGGCGATAGCGGTCGATTTTATCTGCGCGTGCGAGGGCTTTGCGCTCTCGGCGGCGAGGTTTAAGTCCGCGGGGGATCCCAAGCCGAGGCTCTCGCGCTGGGCCAACTATTTTCTGCGCAACTCCAAGCGCGCGGCGTCGGTAAATTTCATAGCGCGCGCGGCGCTGTTTTCGTGCGAGGCCTCCGTTCTTTGCGCGGGGGCGTTTGCGCTGCTTGAAGCGGCCCCGTGGTGGGAGGTTGCGCTGGTGTTCGCGCTTGTATGCGCGGTTGCGGCGGCTCTGCGCTACGCGTTTTTGGAGTTGCCTGCCGCCTCTTTTGCGGATTCCAACCCCGAGGGCGTTCTGCAGGCGTTCTCGCCGTTCTTCGCGGCGGTGTATGCGGCGGTGCTCCCGCTTAAGCTTCTATTCGGGAAAATTTCTGCGAAGGCATTTGGGGAGGAGAAAATCTCCAAGGCGCTTTCCTACGACTTTGCCGATGTCGACGTGAAGCTGCGTGCGGAGGCCAACGAGGCCGCGGCCCTTCCCGAATACGCCTGCCGCATAATAAAAAACGCCATGGCCCTGCCCGAGATAAGCGCGTGCGACGTCATGCTGCCCCGTTCCCAGGTGCGTTTTATGGACGCGGACAACTCCCTTGACGAGAATATCCTCGTGGCGCGCCAGAGCGGGTATTCACGCTATCCTCTTTGCAGGGGCTCTTTGGACGACTGTTTGGGGGTAGTCAATCTTTGGGACATATTTGTCGCGGGGCCCAACCCAGATTTGCTCAAGCTCAAGCGCGAGATAGTGCGCCTCAAGGAGAACGAGCCGCTTATAAAAGTGCTGCCGAAACTGCTTAAGTACGACCTGCACATGGCCCTTGTGGAGGACGATTTTGGCGGAATAATAGGCGTGATAACCCTAAACGACGTCTTGAGCGAGCTTGTCGGGCACATAAGCGAGGATTTCGGCCCCAAGGACGACGACGGCGCTCAGATAGTTTCCCTGGGAGGCGGGCTTTACAAGATATCGGGCCTTGCTCCGCTGCACAGGGTGGAGGACTTTTTGGACGTGGATTTTGGTACGGACGCCCCATCGACCTTCGGGGGGCTTGTCACCTTGTCTTTGGGGCGTTTCCCCAAGGAGGGTGAACGCATATTTTTCAAGGAGCAGCGTCTCCGCGTAACGGTGGACAAGGTTGGCAGCAAGCGCATAATAGATATGACCGCCCGCCTTGAGGATCCGGAAACAAAAAACGACACAGAAGAAACAGAAAATATCCCACAATAGAATATGAACAACCTGTTTGACACATTAAAGCCGTTCAGCTCCGCCAAGAGCGGCAGGAGCGGATACATATACAGCCTTGCGGCCCTCGAGAGGAACGGAGGGTTTGCGAATATGTCCAGAATGCCGGTAAGCGTAAGGATAGTTTTGGAAAGCGTCCTCCGCAATGCCGACGGGGTTTTGGCCTCCGAGGCAGACGTGGCGAACCTGGCCTCATACAACGCGGCAAATCCGGGAAATTTTGAGGTTCCGTTTGTGGTCTCCCGCATAGTTTTGCAGGACCTTACGGGCGTGCCGCTTTTGGTGGATTTGGCCGCGATGCGCTCGGCCGCGGCGGAGCGCGGGGCGGATCCGGCAAAGATAGAGCCGCTTGTCCCGGTGGACTTGGTCGTGGACCACTCCGTGCAGATGGACTACGCGCGCGTCCCCGACGCCTACGAGAAAAACCTCGAGATGGAGTTTAAGCGCAACGCCGAGAGATACGAGTTCCTAAAATGGGGTCAGCAGGCGTTTAAGACTTTCTCGGTGATTCCGCCCTCGACGGGAATCATACACCAGATAAACCTCGAGTACTTGGCGCGCCTCGTGTTTGCGGCCAAGTGTGACAAGGGCGAGATATTTTACCCGGACACCCTCGTGGGGACGGACTCGCATACGACGATGATCAACGGCTTGGGCGTCGTAGGCTGGGGTGTCGGCGGCATAGAGGCGGAGGCAGGCATGCTCGGCCAGCCCGTGTATTTCAAGGTTCCAGAGGTCATAGGCGTACTCGTAAAGGGTAAGCTCGGCGAGGGAGTTACCAGCACGGACTTGGCTTTGCATGTCACAAAGATGCTGCGCGCGGAGAATGTCGTCGGCAAGTTCGTGGAGTTCTTCGGCGAGGGGGCGAGAGAGCTTTCCGTGGCCGACAGGGCTACGGTGGCCAATATGGCGCCCGAGTACGGCGCAACCATGGGGTACTTCCCTGTCGACGAAAAGACCATAGAGTACATGCGCCTGACAGGCAGGAGCGAGGACAGCCTGGCCCTCGTGGAGGATTACTTCAAGGAGCAGGGCATATTCGGCATTCCTCTCGAGGGGCAGAAGGACTACACAAAGACTCTCGTGCTGAACCTCGAGGACGTGAAGCCCTGCATATCCGGCCCGAAGCGCCCGCAGGATAAAATTCTTCTGTCCGACTCGAAAAAGGCATTCGAGAAGGTCGTATCCGACTTCGGGAGAGACGGCGCAAAAGCCGTGCAAACTCCGAAGGGAGAGATCAAAAACGGCAGCATACTCATAGCGGCCATAACAAGCTGCACGAATACGTCGAATCCGTCCCTGCTTGTCGCGGCGGGGCTGCTGGCGCGCAATGCGTGCAAGTTCGGGCTCAAGCCGCCCGCGTATGTCAAGACCACGCTTGCTCCCGGATCGCGCGTTGTCAGCGACTATCTTAAACAGGCGGATCTGCAGAAGTACCTCGACGAGGTGGGCTTCAATCTGGCCGGCTACGGCTGCGCCACATGCATAGGCAACTCCGGCCCGCTGGACGAAAGCATCGCCGAGGCCGTAAAGAGCGCTGATTTGGTCTGCGCAAGCGCGCTTTCCGGCAACAGAAATTTCGAGGCGCGCATACACCCGCTGATCAAGGCGAATTTCCTGATGAGCCCGCCTCTTGTTGTGGCGTTTGCCCTCGCGGGAAGGATGGATATAGACTTTGAGAGCGATCCGATAGGAGTCTGCCCGGACGGGCGTGAGGTGTTCCTTAAGGATATATGGCCTTCTAGCGCGGAGGTGTCGGAGTGCGTGGCAAAGAACCTCACAAAGGAGATGTTCGTATCCAGGTATGCCGACTTAAAGGGCCCGGAGAAATGGCGCGAGATTTCCGCTCCGGAGGGCGCAACCTACCACTGGAACGACAGCAGCACATACATACAAAATCCGCCGTTCTTCGACTCGTCAAAAGGCGCGGACAGGTCTTTGAAGAACCTGCGGGCCCTGGCAATATTCGGCGATTCCGTCACTACGGACCACATATCCCCCGCGGGGAGCATTCCGCAGGACAGCCCGGCTGCAAGATACCTTACGGAAAAGGGCGTGGCGTTTAAGGATTTCAACTCCTACGGCTCTCGCAGGGGCAACGACAGGGTCATGACGCGCGGCACCTTTGCCAACGTAAGAATCAAGAACAAGATGGTCTCCCCCGTCGAGGGCGGATACACGAAGTACTGCGGGCGCGGTGAAAAGATGTTCATATTCGACGCGTGCTGCAAGTATGCCGAGGAGGGCACGGGCCTGATAGTATTCGGCGGGCGCGACTACGGCATGGGGTCTTCCCGCGACTGGGCTGCAAAGGGCACGGCGCTTCTTGGGGTTCGCGCGGTCGTGGCTAAATCCTTCGAGAGGATACACCGCAGCAACCTGATAGGAATGGGCGTTTTGCCCTTCGAGTTCGCCGGCGGGGCGGACGCGGAATCTTTAAATCTTGACGGGACGGAAAGTTTTTCGATTATCGGTCTTGAGGGCGGCGTGAAGCCTTCGCTCGATTGCACTCTTAAGATAGAGCGCGCCGACGGATCGGTTGACAGCGCGGCCCTGAAGCTTAGGATAGACACCCCCATAGAGGCGGTTTATTATTCTAAGTCTGGCATACTGCCGTACGTTTTGGAAAAGATAATAACAAAGGACTCGAGTTCAAAGTGACAGACCAGACCAGATATCTTGTGAAAGTTAAGCCCGACGAGGCCGTATTGGCGGTAGTCGGGCGCGCGAGCTATTTGAACTGCCAGTGCGTTTCGGAGTTTTTCTCTTCGGCGCTGTCCTCCGGTAAGCTCCTGCGGCTGAAGGTCGACTTGTCTTCCTGCACGGGCATGGACAGCACTTTTTTGGGCATGCTTGCGGGCGCGGCGCTGAAGATGCGCAAGCGGCAGGGCGGCGAGACCGTCCTGCTAAACGCCTCAGGCAGAAACCTGGAGCTTGTCCAAAATCTGGGCTTGGACAGGATAGTGCGTTTGGAAAATTTGGTGGAGTCCATGGACGAGGCCGCCCGCAGCGTAGGTGTGGGCGCGGCTTCCACAGGGCAGATATTGTCCGCCCACAAAGATCTGATAGAGGCCGATCCTAAAAATCTCGAGAAGTTCGAGGATGTGATAAAATACCTGTCCCGGGAGGCAAAGGATTCTGCGGGGGAAAATATTTAAGGAAGGATAGATGCAGCTTCTGGCGTTTTTAACGGGATTGTTTCTCTCAGGACTTGCGGGGCTCTGGGTGTTCTTCAGAACGCGCTCGGAACTCTTCAGGCTGAGGGACGATCTCGACGGCGTCGAGGAGGAGAAGGACATAGTCTTAGACTTCATCAAGAAGCTCAGCGAGGACATAGGCGAAGGGCCCGACAACGACAAGCTCTACAAGCGCATAGTCCGCGCTACGGCCCTAAGCTGCGGCGCGGTCAGCGCGTGCATCTACGAGAAGACGCCGTCTGGGGCGTTGAGGGTTCGGGCGGTTGAGGGGCTGTTTCCGCCGCAGCGGTCGGTGAACTTCAAGCGCATGAAAAAGGGGGCGCTGAGGAGCGAATTTATAGAGGAGGTTCTCGAGACCCAGGAATTGGAGCCTAACGAAGGCATTATCGGATCTGTCGCAACCTCCCGCAAGGGCGTGCTTATAACCGACGCCCACCGCGACGCCCGCGTAATCAAGCACAAGGACGAGGCCCTTAAGATTTCGAGCATGATAGTAGTTCCCATGGTTTACGGGGACGATTTGCGCGGGGTGCTCGCCGTTGCAAACCCGATAAGCGGGAGGTTCTTTTCCGAGACGGATTTCTCCGTGGCAAGCTCCCTGGCAAGCTATGCGGCTTTGGCGCTTAGAAACAGCGAGATGCTAAACGACATAGTCGAGAAGAACAAGCTGGATTTCGATTTGCGCCTGGCGTCTTCCGTTCAGAGCTATTTGTTGCCGGATTCTCTGCCTGCGGCTCCCGGGCTGTCTTCGGACGTAAAATACAAGCCCCACCAGAAGATAGGCGGAGACTTTTACGACTTTTTCAAGCTTCCCGACGGCTCGTACGGGCTGGTCATTGCGGACGTGTCCGGCAAGGGCGTTTCCGCGGCGATAATAACGGCGATATGCCAGACTAAGTTTTCCTACATAGCAAGGGCCAACAAAAGCCCCGCAAAGACTCTCAAGATCTTAAATTCCGAGATATTGGGAATGATGCGCGAGGACATGTTTATAACCATGGTTTACGCGGTGATAGAGCCGGACTTAAGCAAGATAAGGCTTGCCAGGGCTGGGCACGAGGCGCCGCTGCTGTATTCCGCAAGGCGCGGAAAGGTTGAGGAGTTGAAAAGCTCGGGCGCGGCGGTCGGCATGATGGAGTCGGAGCTTTTCGACCCCATGCTCGAGGAGATAGAGACGGATTTCGACGAGGGCGACATTTTTACTTTGTATACGGACGGCGTCACCGAGACTTTGGACTCCTCGGGTGAGGAGTTCTCCGCGGCGCGTCTTGCGGGGGTTATAACCCGCCTAAAGCGCTCCGACGCAGCCGGGATAAACGACGGCGTAATGCGCGCTCTCGAGAGGTATTCCATCGTAAAGGGCTCTTTTGCCGACGACCTTACCCTGCTTACCGTAAAGCGCGGTTGATTGCCATTTTTTTCAGGCTGTGGAGAAAGTGGCCACCCTTTAGGCTTCTTTGTGGGGTTTTTTTTGTGTTTATTTCAAAGGGCGGCGGATAAAGGGCAAATTTGTTTTGTATATGTTTTGTAATTGTTGGATTTGTTGGATAAATTGAGCCCTTAAAAGCTCATTTGTTTTAAAATTTTAATAGTTTTGTTAAAGAAACCGAAAATTGTTTACAAAAGATTTTCGTGTCATAGATTTTTCGGATATTAAAAAAACATCAATATTGCGGCATATCATGATAAAGATATCAGACGAAGGAAAAGCCCTTTGGGAGGGATTTAAAACCGGCGCATGGACTGAAAGAGTTGAAGTTTCGGACTTCATCAAGCGCAATTACACGCCCTATTACGGGAATGCGGATTTCCTGTCTCCGGCAACGGAGCGCACGAAGAAAATTTGGAATAAGGTCATGGAGCTGATGAAGCTCGAGACCAAGAAGGGCGGCCTGCTGGACGCTGACGTGTCCACTCCGTCGCAGGTGGATTCCCACAAGGCGGGCTACATAGACAAGGATTTGGAAATCATAGTGGGCCTGCAGACAGACGCGCCGCTCAAGCGCGCGATAATGCCTTTCGGCGGCTACAGAATGGTTCATTCCTCCTGCGAGGCGTACAATTTGTCAGAGGACGAAAGGATAAGGGAGATTTTCACCAAGTACCGCAAGACCCACAACGAGGCGGTCTACCAGGCCTACACGCCAGACATCTTGGCTGCGAGGAAATCGGCCATAATAACCGGCCTGCCCGACGCCTACGGCCGCGGCAGAATCATAGGCGACTACCGCAGGCTTGCCCTTTACGGGGCCGACGCTCTCATAGAGTGGAAGAAGGACGAAAAGCGCGCCACGGACAATGCCGTGATGACGGAGGAAGTCATACGCCAGCGCGAGGAGCTCTCGGACCAGATAAACGCGCTTGAGGCAATAAAGCGCATGGCCTCCTTCTACGGGGAGGACATATCTCTGCCTGCAAAGAACTTCAGGCAGGCTGTGCAGTGGACGTATTTCGCGTACCTTGCGGCCGTCAAGGACCAGAACGGCGCCGCGATGAGCATAGGGCGCACAAGCACCTTCCTGGACATTTACGCCGAGCGCGACATAGCCGCCGGGGTTCTCACCGAGGAGGGCGCGCAGGAGATAATGGACGACTTTGTCATAAAGCTCAGAATGGTGCGTTTCCTGCGCACGCCAGAGTACAACGACCTTTTCAGCGGAGACCCGGTTTGGGTGACGGAGTCCATCGCCGGAGTATGCGCCGACGGCAGGCACATGGTAACGAAGAACTCCTACAGGCTGCTGCATACGCTGTACAATCTCGGCCCTGCGCCCGAGCCCAATTTGACGGTGCTTTGGTCGGAGAGGCTGCCGCAGAACTTTAAGGATTTCTGCGCCAAGACTTCCATAGACACCTCCGCCATACAGTACGAGAACGACGATCTCATGCGCCCGCTCTTCGGCGACGACTACGGCATAGCCTGCTGCGTTTCGCCCATGGTCATAGGCAAGGAGATGCAGTTCTTCGGCGCGCGCGCCAACCTTGCAAAGGCGCTTCTTTACGCCATAAACGGCGGTGTTGACGAGCGCACGGGCGCGAAGGTGGCGCAGGGGTTCGAGCCCATAACAAGCGAGTATCTCGATTACGACGAGGTTGTCGCGAAGTTCGACAAGATGATGGATTGGCTCGCCTCCACCTATGTCAGCGCGCTGAACATAATCCACTACATGCACGACAAGTACTACTACGAAAAGGCCCAGATGGCCTTTATGGACAGGGACGTCGTGCGCAAGCTCGGCTGCGGCATAGCGGGGTTCTCCGTCGTGACGGATTCCCTTTCGGCCATAAAATTTGCGAAGGTAAAGCCCATACGCAACGAAAACGGCGTTGCGGTGAACTTCCTTATAGAGGGCGATTTCCCCAAATACGGCAACAACGACGACCGTGTAGACTTCATCGCAACGCAAATTGTAAAGCGTTTCATGGACAAGATACGCAAGCTGCACATGTACAGAGATGCCGTTCCAACGCAGTCCATACTTACCATAACATCAAACGTAGTTTACGGCAAGAAGACGGGCGACACCCCGGACGGCAGAAAGGCGGGCGTTCCCTTCGCACCCGGGGCAAACCCCTTCCATGGGCGCGACACCAACGGGGCGCTTGCGTCGCTTTGCTCTGTTGCGAAGCTGCCCTTTGAGCATGCCAAGGACGGCATATCAAACACGTTTTCCATACTGCCAGATTCCCTCGGAAAGAACGAGGAGTCGCGCGTGGCAAATCTCAGGGCTCTCATAGACGGATATATGGCAAAGCGCGGCCAGCATTTGAATGTCAACGTGCTTCTTAGGGAGACTTTGCTCGACGCCATGGAGCATCCGGAGAAGTATCCGCAGCTTACAATACGCGTTTCCGGCTATGCGGTAAACTTTATAAAGCTTACCAGGCCGCAGCAGGAGGACGTAATATCGCGCACCTTCCATGCGTCGCTCTAAGCGGCGCGCGAGGCGGTAGCGGGCCGGGCTAAAACAGCATATCTGGGCCTGGGAGGCTCTTTGCTTTTCCCTTAAATAAAGCTTAAAAATATTTGCCCCGCGCGGAGATTTCCGTGCGGGGCTTTTTGCATCTTGGAAGAGCGCAGCTTGTACAGGTTTTCCCATTGTAAGTTGGCGCGGTATGAAAATCTAAAGGCCATTCTTCTCCGCTTTTGTTCAAGGTGCAGTTATTGCCGCGGGAAAATAAATTCTCCATGCGTATTGGTTTTTGTTGAAAATGCTTGAATCCGTATCGGTGTGCTACTAAAAATATTTTTGTCATAAAGATTTTTCATGGCATGGAGAGTGGAGTATTCAGCATTTGTACGGTTTATCTGTCTTTTGCGGATATGTTATTAAAAATAAGATCATATAATTTATGAAAGACTTAAAGAGACTGTTTCTTTGTGTGGCA
>CALXLX010000040.1 GCA_944389315.1 uncultured Opitutales bacterium | reverse complement strand
CCCTGCAGGACTATCTCCTTCCTGTCGCCTAACGCGCTGGCAGAACGGAAATTCTTTAATGCGCTTATGCTGTCTATGGCCTCTCCATCGGGTATCTTTACCCCCAGCATTTCCGCAAAGGTCGCGGGAAGGTCGTTTAAGCCCACTATGGCCCCGCTTACGCCCCTGTCCTTTGCGTCGGGATTGACCACTATGAGCGGCACCCTCATGCCCCCGTCGTAAATGTTGTATTTGCCCCCGCGAAAATCTCCGGCCGGCTTGTGCCCGTTGAGATCCCTCTCGGAATTGTCGTAATAGCCGTCGAAAACCACGGGCCCGTTGTCGCTCGAGAAGACTATTATTGTCTTTTCCCATATCCCGGCGCTTTTTAAAGACTTAACTATCTGCCCGACCTGCCAGTCTGCCTGCACTATGGCGTCGCCGCGTATGCCGCATTTGGAGCTGCCGGCAAATCTTGCATCGACTGTGCGCGGAACATGCGGTTCGAAAAGCCCGACATAAAGAAAAAATGGCCTGTCCTTGTTCTCAGATATGAAATCTGACGCCTCTCTGACTACGTTTAGCGGAATCTCCTCGTCTATGAAGCGCGCCTTATGGCCTCCGCGCATGTATCCTATGCGGCTTATGCCGTTTATTATGCTGCATGAATGTTGCTTGTCTGCACCCTGCTTTAATAGATCCGGCCGTTCGAGCCCGGTTGGGGTGTCGCTTATGTTGTCTTTGTAGCTGACCTCTATGGGGTCGGAGGCCTCAAGCCCCACAACCTTGCCGTCCCTCAGCCATACGCACGGGACTCTGTCCACGGTGGCTGGAATTATATACGAACGATCAAAGCCTATGTCGTTCGGATTTGGACGTATTACGCCGTTGAAGTTCAGGGGCGCCGAACCGTCTCCGAGACCGAGATGCCATTTTCCTACGGCGCATGTGGCATAGCCGGCCGCCTTGAAAATTTTAGGCAGGGTAAGCGCCCGCGTAGATATGCACAGCGGATCGTCACCCGCGAGTATCCCCGTCTTAGCCGCTTTCTGGCGCCACGCGTACTCTCCCGTGAACATGCTGTATCTGGAGGGTGTGCATGTGGAGGCGGTCGCGTAGCCTTGGGAAAATACTATGCCGGTTTCGGCAAGGGAATCTATGTTAGGGGTTTTAAATGCGGTTGCGCCCGAACAGCTGATGTCCCCGTATCCGAGGTCGTCGGCTACTATCAGCACAACATTTCGCCTGGCTTCTGCCGCAAACACGCAAACTGAAACATAAATAAACAACAGAAAAAATAGGCGCTTTTTCATAAAAGTAAGAATAGTTCCGCAGCATCCACCGTTCAATAAAAATAATTTTTTGCGCGCATGCATGTTCGCATATAAAAACCAAGAGCTCGCCATAGATAAAAAAAGCCCCCCCAGACGGGGGGAGCTTTCTTTATCTGCTTACTATGGCAATATGCAAGAATGTTACTTTACGCGCCTTCTTGACAGGGCAAAGCCGAGCGCGAGGAATCCGAAAACCGGCGCATATACGCTTGGCTCGGGCACTTGAGCGCCCAGATTGAAGGATATGGAACCGTCCTCCCCGAAGGAGAGATCCTTCGTGGTCCATTCCCTGTCGGCCGAATCCACCACCGTGAGGTTTGCGTTGCGATCTTCCATAGATGCCAATACCACGCTTGTGTTGTCGCCGAAGACGGAGTTCAAATCCATATAGTTGGACTCTTCCGTGGAAAAGTCGCCGGCGGAGATCAGCGTCAGCGTATCGAATACGGCGCCCTCCGTAATCGAAACTTGGGCCGCGCCGTCGGCTATGGACGAAACATCCCCGATCTCGACAACCAGCTTGCCTATGGAAAAGTCGTTTGAAAAAGCTACATTGCTGTCCTTTGAAACTCTCACGACATCGAGGGCCTCTATCGCAAACGACTGTCCGTCGGCTGCGTTAAAGCTTTCCGAATCCGTGCCTATGTAAAGAGTCTTTGTCCCGAGCAATGAGCTGTCCTGCGTTCCCCTGTTGCCGCCTGATATGACGCCGTCTATCCTTATGTTGCTGCCGTCTCCGACCAGTGTTATGTTAGTTCCGTTTGCGCTGCCGCCCTCTCCGGAATATCCTCCGTAGAGGCCGCCGAGAATGGTTCCGCCGCTTACGGTTATGTTCGTGGAGCCGTTTATCTTCACCGCGGTGGCTCCGGCAACGCCGCCGCCGTGCACGTTTCTGTCTATGGTGCCCCCGGATATGTTGACGTATACGCTCCCCTCGACGATGCCGCCATAGTTGGGTCCGGCATATACATTTGAATATGTGTTGGCCTCATGGGTTATATGCCCGCCTCTTATGTTCAAGTATGTGTCGCCCTTAACTATCGCGCTCTGTTGGGTTGTGATGTAGCCGTATATGGTCGGCTGCTCGGCGGCGGAACCTGCTGAACCTATGTTGAGCGTGTTGTTGCCGTAAATGACAACCGTAGGCTCGGTGACGGCGTATGTGCCAAGGCCGCTTATTATGTTGCCGGCCTCCGCGGTCGCTGCAAGCGCGAGGAAGGTAGACAGCATTGTCGCTATTTGTGCCTTTGTTTTCATGCGATATAATCCCCCCGGTGTTAATATTGATACGATAGTATAATAAAATTCGGCCTGTAAATAGCGCTGGTTCTTTGTTGCCGTATTGGTTCGTAGATAGTCGGGTGAATAAGTATGCGGTTCTTTACGGGCGGCGCTGCTCCTTGAAGGAATCGGCCGCAAGGGTCTTTGCCTCCCCCGGATCCAGGGCCAGCCGCATGCAGCCGCCAAGATACAGAACCTTGCATTCTTTCCGCTCGCCGCAGACATTCCGAATTCTGGCTTCCTTGAGCCTGCCGCCGCTCCAGGATATCGACACTTCAAATCCGCCGCGCGCCCTCAGGCCTTCTATTGAGCCTTGCTTCCATTCATCGGGCAGGGCGGGCAGCAATTCGATTGCAAAATTCGGGATTTTTTCTCCCCCGTTAAAATACCTTTCGTGACTTTGCAGAAGCATCTCGGCTATTCCTGCGGCGGTTCCAAAATTACCGTCTATCTGAAAGGGCGGACAGGCGTCGAACAGGTTCGGATACGAGCCTCCGGGCCCGAACATGCTGACCATGTCCATATTCGCGGGAATCGCTGTGTATTGTCTTGTAAGAAGTTTGTATGCGTTTTTCGCGTCTTTAAGCCTCGCAAAGAAATTCAGTTTCCAGGCCTGCGACCAACCTACGCCTTCGTCTCCCCTCTCTTTTAAAGTCTGTTTTGCCCCGTCCGCCAGAACGCTTCCGTCTTTTGCGATTATCTCGCTGCCCGGATACAGCCCGTAGAGGTGGGATATGTGCCTGTGCTTGTCGTTCGGGTCGTCCCAATCCTCGCTCCATTCCATTATCTGACCGCGCTTTCCGGTCTGCAGCGGGCGCAGCCTCGCGCGGACTGAGTCCAGCTGCTTTGCAAAGTCTTCGTCAATGCCAAGAACCCGCGCGGCAAAAGCGGTATCGAAAAATATATCCCTTATTATTGAAGCGTCCATGGTGGAGCCCTCGCACACTGACGCCCTCTTGCCGGGGGCGTATTTGTACGCGTTTTCCGGAGACGCCGACGGTATCATTGACAGGTATCCCTTGGAATCCTCATGCAGGGCGTCCAGATAAAACATGCACGCTCCCTTCATCGCCGGATAGTATTTTTCGAGCGCTTTTTTATTCTGGGTGAAGGCGTAATTCTCCCATATGTGCGTGCAAAGCCAGCCGGCTCCTCCCCAGAATATCCCCCACGACGGGGTATATCCCGGGCTTGTCCAGCCCCATGCGTTTGTGGAGGTATGCACGCTCCAGCCGCGCGCGTTGAAATATTCCCTGGCTGTCTCGGCGCCGTTTTTTCGGAGGCTGTTTATAAGCCTGAAAAGCGGCTCCTCAAGCTCGCTTAAATTGCCGCTGCCTGCCGGCCAGTAATTCATCTGGATGTTTATGTTTGTGTGGTAGTCGCCGTTCCATGGCATGTTGAGGCCGTCTCCCCATATCCCCTGCAGATTGTTCGGCAATATGTTGTCCGCCCGGCTGGAGGATATCATCAAATAGCGCGCGTATTGATAATATAATACGGAGAAAGACTCGTCCTTCTCCTCTTTTAGGCGCGCGAGCCTTGCGGGAGTGTCGAGATTTGAGATGGAACCCCTTGGGAGGGAGAATTTTACCCTTTCAAAAAGGCTCTTGTAGTCGGCAATATGGCGCTTTTTCAATGCGTCGTATGTTTTCGCGGCGGCGGTTTCCAGGCGTTTGGCGACAATCTCTCGCGGATTGCTCCCTTTGTAGTTTGCCGCATCGTCGAGAACGTACGACGTTGCGGCGCTTAGCAGAATTACGACTTCGTCCGCATTTTTTACCGTGATTTTTGCGCCGTCCGAGGCGGAGATCTCCCCTCCCTTTTTCAAGATCTTTATCCCTGCGGCATAGTCGACCATATCCCCCTTTGTCGTTCCCGTCATTGCGAGGGAATCTTCCCCCGTGCGCTCCACGGAAGAGCTCTGGGGACGGTAGAGGGATATCTCCAGGGATATCGATGCGGGTTTGTCGGAGGCGAACTTGGATACTATCACTTTGTCAGGATGCGAGGCGAAATATTCGCGCGAGAAGGAGTCGCCGTCTTCGGTCTTGAATTTTACTCCGGATATTGCCGAGGATATGTCGAGATATCTTACATAGCCCCTTATGCTTCCGCCGCGGAGGTCTTGGCATACGAATAGATTGCCGAGAGTCTGGTAAGAGCCGTCCTTATAGGCTACGTCCGGATTGCAGGTAAATTTCTCCTTCGCGAGTTTCTCCGCCTCTGCAAATTTTTTCTCCTTAAGCAGCTCCCTCATCTGGGGGAGAAACTTGTAAGATTCCTTCCTGTCGGCGTCTTTTACCGGCGCGCCGCTCCATAATGTGTGCTCGTTGAGCTGCAGATTTTCAAAATCTACGCCGCCGAAAATCATTGCTCCCATGCTGCCGTTGCCTATGGGCAGCGCTTCGTTCCAGTTTGACGCGGGAAGTTTGTACCATAGGACGGAATCTGGAGAAAACCCCTCTATGGATTTGTGCGAACCGCTCAGCGAAACATTGCGCGCGGCTGCATGTAAGGATATGGCGCCGAAAAACGCAATCAGCGAAACATTTATAACCTGCTTGATATGGCTCATGGTGGATTTTCCTTGCCTTTGAAAACGCATACGGCGGCTATAACTCCGAATCTGAGAATTTCATGCGGTTTTCTTTCTCCCCCTTAGGGCGGCGCTCCTTGCTTGCCTGTTTTAATACTACCATAGGGAGGGAATTCCAGGAATGGCATAAAATTGTAAAAATATGGAAATTTTAATCTTCTCGAGCATGGGAAATATTTACTTTTTATGCCCGCAGGGCGGTAAAAAACTTGATTGGCATAGCGATATTCCTTTGTATAGCCATGTGCGGTGCGGCATGTCGCGGCCGTTTCTGCGATTGTAAAAATATGTGAAATATTATCTCGGTTATGAATGCGGATAAGGCGGAGTTCCAATCTGAGCGTATTAAGTATATGGCTCTGAACGACAGAAGGCATACGTTTAACCTCTTGTCGAGACATAACGATTTATTCTTCGTGGAAAATCCGGGAGAGGCGGACGCCGCTTTGAGCTTTGTGGGGGCCGGAAGGATAAACAGCCTTCGCAACTACACTATAGAGAGGCGGAAATTCCCGTATTGCGCGGTGGAGTTTGTCTCGTCGGGAAGGCTGCTATTGGAGAGCGAAAGCGGAAAGTTCGAGCTGGGTGCCGGATCCGTCTTTGCGTATACTCCGGATTCCGATTTCAAGCTGGTAAATATAGGCGAGGGGGAATCCTTGAAATATTTTATGGTATTTGCGGGGTCGGAAGCCCTTAAGGCAATCCAAAGCTCGAATCTGGCTCCGTGCGTTCCAAAAAGCATTCTCAGGCCAAATTTCATGGCCAATTTCTTTGAGATGCTCATAGACTGCAAATATTTCAAGGCCGACACTGGGGCGCGGATAGCGGACAAGTTTGTTCATGCATTGTTTGAAATTGTGGGCAGCTCGGAATCTGTGGGGGAGGTTGTATCCTCGGCGAGTTTTCTGAAGCTTAGAAAATGCAAGGACTTTATAAGCAAAAACTTCAATGCCCTGACTTCCATCTCGGACATAGCTAAAAAATGCGGCATTAGCCAGTCTCATTTGAACAGAATATTTTTGAAGTACGAGAACTCGACTCCGCTTAATTATCTTATGCACTTGAAGATGAATTATGCGATGAACTCTATGATGTTAGGGAAGGTGAGCGTAAAAGAACTTGCCGCAGAAGCCGGATTTGAAGATCAGTTCTATTTCTCAAAAGTTTTTAAGGCGCATTTTGGGCTCTCGCCGCGCAAATATATCGGGAAACTCAAGGCGGAAATATCTTCTGCAGGCTGAATCAGGCTTTATTGCCGGAGCTTTTATCTCCGCGCTTTTACACGGTGCTCTGAAGGGAGCATTTCACCGTAAGATTGAAATGCTCTCAAGTAAATAGATTTGTTATTTTTAATAATTAAAAAAAAACTTGCATTTGGTCGAACATCGTTTTACAGAATTAATTCTGGAAAATTTATCAGTGTAATTATTACACGTTTTATTTACTACTCTAACCTCTAATCATATCTGCAGATGAGAGCTAAACATATTGTAATATCAACCCTTGTCTTGGGTGCGGCCTTGGCCCAGGCCGAAACCTTCTATTGGACGGGAACTACGCTAAACAAGAATTTTAGCGACATAAACAACTGGGCTATGGACAAAGACGGCACCATTCCGGCAACTTCGCTTCCTGGAGCTACGGATAATATAGATATTTCATCGGTGGCACCAGAGAATGACGGAATGCAGATAGGCTTGGACGCTTTTACCGAGATAGGAGACATTACGAATACCGGCGGGAGCTACTCGAGAGACTTTGAACTTTTCAACTGGGAATCAAACTCCACATTGACTGTGGGGAATATAGTTCAGAATTCTTCCTTAACCCCGCTGAATATAAGGGGAAGGAACGGATATACAGGTTTTGACGTTACGGTGGGGAGTGTCGATGTTTTAGCCGGTATAATGCGTTTTGGAGCTGCGCCCGTCGGCCAGGCTCTTACGAATCTTACCGTCAACGGCGCAGTTAGCATAGCTTCCGGGACTTATCTGAATTTCTACGTTACGGATTTGCTCACGATAAACAGCGATGTAGTAAATAACGGAGGCATGCTGCAGATAGTGCCTACGAACGACAATCCGATAACTCCCAACCAGTATGTTTCAATGGGCAATATTACCTCTGAGGGAGGTAAGAATACCATATATTCTTATGGCGGGGGTAATATAGGAGATATATATGTGACCGACGGCTCTTTCAGGCTTTCAGTGTCGACTTCCGGCAGGGCGGACAACCAGGAGTTTAACATAAAGAGCATAAGCGTTATAAATTCCGTTGCATCCAGCGATAATGTTTTGATTATAGGTTCCGGCAATTACAATACTTATGAATTTTCCGCCACAAACTCCATAAAGACGTTAAATACGGGCGACATATATTACAAAATGTCCTCCGATGCCTCATGGTTTGTGGAAAATCTCAATGTGAAGGCGGATTTGTTTGAAGGGGCCACGGGCACTCTTAAGTTGGAGTCTGTGGGCAATAACCGCGCGCGTTTCGTAGTCCAGAATGCGGACATAGACAACTTTATAGTCGGCATTCAAGACGGGCCGGAGGTCACGGCGTTCGAAATGTCCCGCGGTTCAAATGGATCTAACGAGTTTGTCTTTGGAAATGTTAACATCGGCAATCTTGATGTTAAGAACAACATCTCAAACTTTCGCATGGGTTACCTCTATGTGGATTCTTCGGTTGGAGAATCCTATCCTAAGTATGAGAGCATAAACATAGGTTCGTTGAGCTTTTATAATACTGCCGAATTCTACGCCAACAATATAACCGTAGGCAGCATGAATAAGGCGGATGCTAATTTGTTTGTGAAGTTTGGCGGAGCAGATGTTTTGGCTGCAGAGTCGATGACTATAGGGCAGGATTCTTCTTCAAAATCGGTGGTAAACGGCGGCTTGGTAAGCATACATGCCCAAAATGTTAAGTCATACGGCGACATACTCCTTTCTCCCCAGTCGACGAATGACTCTAACATATATATCAACGATGTTGAGAATATCTCGATTGATATGGATTCGCTGACTTTCGATACCTTAAACGCAAAGGCTACTGCGAATTTTGCCAGAAGCTCTGTCGTTACGGCCAATGTAAACAAAGTGTCTTTCAGCGGCGCCAATACCGGAACTTTGGCTCTCTCATCTTCAGAGTCCGCCCATATAGGCGAAGTAAATGTTACTTCGTATGTTGACTCCGAAGGCGCAACAAAAAATTCGGCAAATAACTGGATAAATTTGGCTGGGGCGGGGGTTGCCACCATAGATACCATCAATCTGGATGGCTATATCGAAAATCAAATAAGAAATACCCTGATTGTACAGTCTACGGACGGTCTTACAGACCTGAAGGTCGGCACGGTAAACTTGAATGCCGGGGCGGGGCTTAATTTTGGACAGAGCAATGCTGGAGCTTTTAACTCTCTTACGATAGATACGCTAAATCAGATAGGGGAAAACTCCTTTGATAGAGCTTTCTACATCTATTTGAAAGATCCTTCCTCGTATGTGACAATCGGCGAGATGAATGTCACAATAGGCGTGACCCGCTTAAATGGCAATGCATGTTATGACATAGGCACGCTGAACTTCGGTTCCCACAATTCGTCGGGCGCCGCGGAGCTTTCCTCCACAAGCATAGTAAAGATAGGGACTGTCAATAAGACGGGTTCAAGTACCATGCGTTTTGGAGGCAGCTCGGGGTATATAGGCGGAGTGCAGATTGGCACTTACAATATGGACAGCTCCGGCTGGATGGCTTTCTATACGCCAGACGACCAGACGAGCATAGACGTGTTAAATGTCAATAACAACGGTTCGCTGGAGTTCTACGGTGCGGCGAGCATAGGCGAGCTGAATGTATCAAATGGTTTCTCCGGCTCGGCGACGTTGCAGTCTCAGGCCAACCTGCTGACGATAGGCTCTACCGATATTGCGGGCGGTATAAACTTTAACGGCAATGTCCAGATAAACGACTCCATCAATATCAAAAGCGGCGGCATAGTGACGCTTTCCACCACTACCGACGGATATACGATAACTGCAAAGGGCATAACCGGCAATACGGGGACATGGAACGACAGATTGCAGACTTCAAGATCTGTTTCCCTGGTTCTCAACGGCGACGAGGGGCAGACTTATTATTTCGACGGCAGAATTATGGATTTTAGCGCCACACAGACTGATCCGTCCAAGTTGGAAAATGCGATACTGTCCCTAACTGTAAATTCCGGCAGGCAGGTGTTGGCGTGCGTAAACAGCTATAGGGGCACAACCACCGTAAACGGCGGCACATTGCTCTTGAACGGGGCGCCGAACAACCTGTCTGGGACGACGCTTGGCGCGATAGTTCTGAACGGCGGA